>NZ_CAKZMJ010000095.1 GCF_937128415.1 uncultured Caldilinea sp. | reverse complement strand
TTACCCTCCAGGTGCGATTCGTGCTATGATGCAGCCTATGGACAGCGAACGAAGGCGCGTCATTCTGCTCTTCCTCGACGGCGTTGGCCTGGGCGAGGACGATCCGGCGATCAATCCTCTGGCCGGCGACGCCTATCCGACGTTGCGTGCACTGCTCGATGGAAGACGCCTCGTGGCGCAAACAGGACGGCTTTCCACCGCCGACGCCGAGTTGATCCCGACGGACGCCGCGCTGGGCGTTCCCGGCCGGCCCCAGAGCGCCACAGGACAGGCGACTCTGCTCACGGGCGTCAATGCAGCGCAGCATCTCGGCGAGCATTACGGGCCGCGTCCCGACGCGCGCCTGCGCGCCTTGTTGGACGAGCACAGCATCTTCCTGCGCCTGTCTCAAGCCGGTCGCTCGCCCTATTTCTGCAACGCCTACCCGCAGCGTTACTTCGACGCCATCCGGCGCGGGCGTCGTCTGCTGAGCGCCATCCCCTACGCCGCCGTCGTCGCCGGACAGGCGCTGCTCACCTACGAAGACCTCTGCGCCGGGCGAGCGCTCTCGGCGGATTTCACAGGAGAAGGATGGCGCAGCGAGCTGGGTTATCCAGACGCGCCGATCTACTCGCCTCGCGAAGCCGGCCACGCCCTGTGGAGACTCAGCGCTCCCTACGATTTCGTTTTCTTTGAGCTGTGGCAGACCGATCTTCTCGGCCACGCCGCCGATCGTCAGGGGGCGATCGCCTTTTTTCAGCGCTTCGACGCCTTCCTCGCCGGCCTGCTCGAGGTCGTAGACCTGGCGCGCACGTTGATCATCGTGACCAGCGACCACGGCAACGTGGAAGATTGCAGCCATGGCAAGCACACCGCCAACCCGGCGCTGACGTTGCTCTTGGGGGCGGAGCGCCAAATGCACGCCGCCTCGATTTCCGGCCTCGCCGATTTTGCACCGATCATTCTGCGCTTCCTGGGCGTTCCTGAACCAGAAACAACACGATCGCCAGGGAAAGCGTGACGATCGCAGCCGATGACCACGCCAGCGCCGCCACCCCGGCATGCACCAGCAGCCACGGGCCGGTGAAGCCCGCCGCCGTTGCGCCCGCCAGAGACACCGCAGCGCCCAGCGTCATGGTCTGCCCGCGATGCAACGGCGTCTGTTCACTGAGCAGGGGAAAGTGGCTGACGATGTTGAACTCGAAGAACATGCGGGCGGCTCCGATAATTGCAATCGCAGGAATAACGCCGACGTTCAGAAAAGGCATCAGCAGGTATCCGATGAGAGAACCGAGGACGCCGATCAGCACGCTGCGCTTCTTGCCGATGCGATCGGTGAAGAGGCTGACGGAAACGCTCGCCGCCAGGTCGAACCATCCAAAGACAAAGGCGACCAGCCCCAACGCCGCTGCGTCCAGGCCGTAGTCCTGCGCCAGCCATGCCCCGTGTGCGATCATCACCTGCATGGCGGCGAAATAGCTGAGCGCACCGGCCAGAATCGTGGCGTAGGTGGAGCGGCGGTTGGAGGGAATCACCACAACGTCCGCGATTTTTTGCAGCCAACCTCTGGGCTGCTCGTTGGAGCCGATCGTCGGGGTTCGATGACGGGGAGCCGCAGGCATAGCGCCGAACACAAAACTCATGACGAGCATGCCGGCGGCCAGGAGAAAGAAAGGTGCGCGCCAGTTCGTCGCCGCGATCAACACCCCGATCAAGGACAGGCCAAGAATGCCGGTCAACGCCCAGGAGTATTCGATCATGCCCAGGCCGCGGGCGCGCAGGGCGTAGGGCAGGCGGCTGCTGACAAAGGCCTGCAAGTTCGGCACAAAGGCGCCGATGCCCAGCCCCGAAAGCACCATCGCCAACACGACCATCCACGCCGCGCTGCTCGCGCCGAGCAACAAGAAACCCGCCGCGCTCAACCACAGCGCGCTGCGGATCACCGGCCGGTAGCCGTGTCGGTCCGCCAAGGCGCCGCTCACCGGCGCAAAGACGCCCATGGCGCTGCGCAGCCCCACCAGCCGCCCCAACTCGACGACGCTCATGCCCAAACCGGCTGCAATCACCGGCAGAAAGGGGTTGAAAATCTGCGCGCCGATGTCAACGAGCAGCTTGCCCGTCATGCTGACGCCGATGAGACGGGCGAAGGAAAGCTCAGTTTTGGTTTGTACACTTTGCACAGGATCGCTCGCAATGTTTTAGGTTTGGACAGAATGTTCGCTGCGCGCTTCCGGCAAGCCGAATGCGTAACCACAAATCAGTTGTGCGGCGATTCTTCCGGCGTCATCACCCGCAACAACACGGCGTCCTCTTCTGCGCGAATCTGGAACTCTCCCAACGCCGCAGGCAGCAACGCCCATTCGACCGCCTTCAATGTCACCGGCTCGGCGTGGGAATCGATCGTCGCCCTGCCTTGCAACACCGCCCAAATCTCAAAGGTCGAACCGTCGCACAAGCCGTAAAACACATGGCCGGCCGGCAGCGTGATGCGCTCCGTCTCGAAATAAGGACAGCGCGCCAGTCGTTCAACGCGCAGCCCCTCTTCGTCGACCAGCACTTCCGGCGTCGCCGGCTCCGGCGCAATCTGCTCGAAATTGAGCACATCCAGCGCCTTTTCCAGATGCAACGGCCGCGGCCGCCCCCAATCCCAGATGCGGTAGGTGGTGTCGCTGTTCTGCTGGATTTCCGCCACCATGATGCCCGGCCCCAGCGCATGGATCGTTCCCGCAGGCACGAAGATGACGTCGCCCGGCTTGACCGGCACGCGATGCAGCCCTTCGACGCTGGCCTCCGTGCCGATGACCGCCGCGTACTTCTCGCGCGTCATGCCCGGCGCAAAGCCGTAGATCAGCTCCGCTCCTGGCTCAGCATGCAGCACCACCCACATCTCGGTCTTGCCCGGCTCGCCCTCGTGCGCCATGGCGTACGCGTCGTCCGGATGCACCTGGATCGATAGCCAGCGGTTGGCGTCGAGGATTTTGATCAACAGCGGGAATTTGCCCATCTCCAGCGCGCGACGATTGCGCTCGCCGACAAGCGCCTCGCCGAGCAACGCCTGCACTTCCGGCAGCGTCTTACCCTTGAGCGGCCCGGCGTTGACAACGCTTGACCCGTTCGGGTGCGCAGCGATGTCCCAACTCTCGGCCACAACGCCCTCGGGGATTTTGCGCCCCAGCTTCGTCTCCAGGTTGCGGCCGCCCCACGGATAGTCCTTAAAGACCGGGTCGAAGGTCAACGGATAGATCAGCTCGTCGGCGACATTTTCACTCATAGCAATTCCTTCTCTCACGGATAAATACCGATTTTTGCGGTCTATCAAAAACGTGCGGCTGCGAGCCGCACCTCCCTTCTCCTCCTCTCCCAGCCTTGGGAGAGGGGCAGGGGGTGAGGGCCTGACCAAGACGGGCGGCTGCGAGCCGCCCCTACGGCGCCCTCCTTCTCTCAACTACGAGGTCTGCGGCGTCCCCTTTCTCCCCCTCTCCCAGGATTGGGAGAGGGGGTCGGGGGGTGAGGGCCGCATATCCCTTGCCCCCTCTCCCAGCCTTGGGGGAGGGGGCAAGGGGTGAGGGCCTGCCCAAGACGGGCGGCTGCGAGCCGCCCCTACGGCGCCCTCCTTCTCCCAACTGCGAGGTCTGCGGCATCCCCTTTCTCCCCCTCTCCCAGGATTGGGAGAGGGGGCAGGGGGGGTGAGGGCCACACCTCCCTCTCCCATAACTTCTCTTACTCAAACTTGATTCCCTGCGCCAGGGGCAGATCGCGCGACCAGTTGATCGTGTTCGTCTGGCGGCGCATGTAGGCCTTCCATGCATCGGAGCCGGACTCGCGACCGCCGCCCGTGTCTTTCTCCCCGCCGAAGGCGCCGCCGATCTCCGCGCCTGACGTGCCGATGTTGACGTTGGCGATGCCGCAGTCTGACCCCTCGACGGAGAGGAAATACTCCGCCTCGCGCAGGCTGTCGGTGAAGATGGCGGAGGAAAGCCCCTGGGAAACGTCGTTGTGCAGGGCGATGGCTTCCTCCAGGGTGCGATAGGTGAGGATGTAGAGGATCGGCGCAAAAGTCTCCTCTTTGACGATCTCCGTCTGCGCCGGCATGCGGATGATTGTCGGCTCAACAAACTGGGGGCCGATGTCCGGCCGCGGCCTGCCGCCGGTGAGCACCTGACCGCCATCGGCCACGGCGCGTTCGATGGCGCGCAGCATGGCCTCTACGGCGCGGCGGGTGGCGAGCGGCCCCATCAGCGTGCCCGGCTGGAGCGGATCGCCAATGCGCACCTGCTGATAGGCCTTGACGAGCCGATCGCTCAGTTCATCGACGACCGCTTCGTGCACGATGAGGCGTCGCGTCGTTGTGCAGCGCTGCCCGGCCGTGCCGACGGCGCCGAAGAGAATGGCGCGCACCGCCAGATCGAGGTCGGCCTTCTCCGTGACGATGATGGCGTTGTTGCCGCCCAACTCCAGCAGCAGGCGACCGAGACGGGCGGCGACCGTCTCGGCCACGCGGCGACCGGTCGGAATCGAGCCGGTGAAGGAGATCAACGGCAGTCGGCGGTCCTCCGCCATGCGCTGGCCGATGTCGCCCGCGCCGACGGCGAGCGTGAAGACGCCCGTCAGCCCGTGGTCGGCCATCACTCGATTGGCGAGGTGCTGCACCGCCACGCCGCAGAGTGGAACCAGCTCGCTTGGCTTCCAAACCATCGTGTCGCCGCAGACGGCAGCGATCGCCGCGTTCCATGACCAGACCGCCACCGGAAAGTTGAAGGCGGTGATAATGCCGATCGTGCCGAGCGGATGCCATTGCTCGTACATGCGGTGCGCAGGCCGCTCCGAGTGCATGGTCAGGCCGTAGAGCTGTCGCGAGAGGCCGACGGCGAAGTCGCAGATGTCGATCATCTCCTGCACTTCGCCCACGCCCTCGGCGCGAATCTTGCCCATCTCCAGCGAGACCAGCTCGCCTAGCGGCTCCTTGTATTCACGCAAAAGGGCGCCGAAATCGCGGATCACTTCCCCACGCTTAGGGGCCGGCGTAGTGCGCCAGGTGCGAAAGGCGGCCTGGGCATCGGCTACGACGGCGTTATAGGCGGCGGCGTCAGCAGGGATCACCTGGGCGATCGGCTCGCCCGTCGTCGGGTTGTAGGAGGTGATGGGCGACGCGCTGCTTTCCGGCCAACGCCCCGGCCCACTGCACGCGCCGGCGTTGATTGTTTTCAAGTTCAATTTTTCAAGCAGTGCATTCATCATGGCCCCTCTTTCCTTCCCGCATCTTCTGGGAATGCGCTTGATTGCTCACAAACCGCTTCATTATGGCCCATCATAAACCAAGCCAGGATTTTTCCGAAGAAAAGACATCACTCTGCTGGTCAGACGATTGTGAGCCATCAAAATCCGACGTTTGACCGAATAAAAAAGAAGGGGCGCATATTATAGTGAAGCCAAATTTCCAGAAAATCCTGTCTTAAAATGACGCGCCCCGAACACCTACGAACATCAAAGTGCACAACAACCATCAAGATATACAACGCAGATTGAGGAGCAGGCTTTATGGCTGCAGTCAAAACGCCCGGTCAAGTCTTATGGGTTACCTTTGCACTGCTGGCGGTTATGCTGTTGGGAGCTTGTGGTCGGGAGGCCGACGGCGCCGCGCAGTCGATCTTCGAGCAACAGGGCTTGGAGACCTCAACGCCAGGGGCGCGCGCCGATCGGTTAAAGATCGCTCTGGTGATGAAGACGCTGACCAATCCTTTTTTTATCGAAATGGAGAAAGGCGCGCGCCAGGCGCAGGATGAGTTCGACGTGGACCTGGTGGTCAAAACCGGCGCTCAGGAAACGTCTATTGAACAACAGATTGCTATCGTTGAGGAATTGATCAAGGCTGAGGTTGACGCCATCGTCATCGCCCCGGGCAGTTCCACCGAGTTGATTCCGGTTCTGAAAAAAGCGCAGGACGCCGGCATTGTCATCATCAATATCGACAATCGCCTGGATCAAGCGCTTTCAGAGGAGCTTGGGTTGGTCGGCGTGCCGTTCATCAGCGTCGACAACGTGCGTGGGGCCTATCTTTCCGCCAAATGCATCGCCGATCGAATCTCCGAGCCGACGGATGTCGCCATTCTGGAGGGCATCCGCGAGGCGAAAAATGCGCAAGATCGCAAGAGAGGGGCCGAACGCGCCTTCGCCGAAAACCCCAACATCACCCTCGTCGCCAGCGAAACGGCGCACTGGAAGATCGATGAAGGCTATGCGGTGATGCGCCAAATGTTGGAGCAGCATCCGTCGATTCGGGGCGTATTTGCTGCAAACGACATGATGGGGCTGGGCGCCATCGCCTATCTGGAGGAGAGCGGTCGCACCGACGTCATGGTGGCTGCATACGATGCGTTGCAGGAGGCGCTGGAGGCGGTGAAAGCGGGCAAAATGCTCTGCACCATCGATCAACAGCCGGCGAAACAGGGGTATCTGGGCATCCAGGCCGCCGTCAAAGCGCTCAACGGCGAGTCGCTCCCCGATGAAATTTTGCTCGACGTATTGCTGATCGACCAACGCAATGCACAGTAATCGCCTTGTGAGATGGAATGGCTGCTGCAATGCAAATGAATCGATTCAGGTTCAACCTGCTCTCGAAGTTCCTGGCGTTTATCGGCTTGATCGGCGTCCTTCCCCTGGCGGCGATGGGGCTAATCTCCTATCAAACTGCAGTGCGCACGGTCGAGATGCAGGCCAGCCGTCACACCCAACAACTCACCGTTCAGCAGCGTCGATATCTCGATCTACTCCATCAGGAAATCGAAAGCCTGATCGAAAACCTTTCCAGCGTAGACGATATCAAACTGGTCGCCGGGCAGACAGCAGAGGAGACCAACACTTACACGCGGCTGGCGACGCAGGCGCGGATCGGCTACATCCTCAGCGGCTACACCAATTTGCGCGGGTTGGTGTCGATCGACATCTTTACAGCAGGCGGCGACCACTATCATGTGGGAGACACGCTCGACTTTAAGGAGTTGCGGACTGACGTCCTGGGGCGCATCTGGAACGCAGCCAAAGCCGCCGAAGGTCGAATCGTCTGGCTCGGGCTTGAAGACAACATCAACAACGCCTCCAAGATGTCTAAAGTGATCGTTGCAGCCCGTCTGCTCAACGTCATTCCGGGCCTCACCCCTCCCACGCGGCCGGTCGGGCTGCTGGTGGTCAACTACGATCCCAACAGTTTGCCCAACCATTTCGTCGATGGGTATCGGGATGAAGACGCCTTGATGTTGATCGTCGATCCCTCGCGCCGCGTGGTGTACGCCACCGAACAAAAGCTCGTCGGCGCCGTGCTTTCCCGCACCTTCTACGCTCGACTGCGACAAGCCGGCGAGGGTTCATTTGTAGAGACGATCGAAGGGCACCCCACCTTCGTTTCATTCAGTCGCTCTCTCCAAAGCGGCTGGACCGTCCTCAATTTCACGCCGATGCGGACGCTGACCGAGCCAGCGACGCAAATTTTTTACGTGACCAGCTTTTTGCTGGTGGGAAGCCTCCTGTTGGTCGGGGTGGGCGCGCTGTTCGTCTCCCAATCGATTGTGGCGCCGATCAAACAGATCACGCGCGGCTTCCAGCAAATTCAGCGCGGGGAGCTTGATAAAACGCACCCTCTCAAAGTTCGCTCCCAAGACGAAATCGGCGACCTGACGCGCTGGTTCAACGTTTTCCTGGATTCGCTTGCGGAAAAACAACAGACGGAGCAGGAGCTGATCGCCGCCAGAAATGCCGCCGAAGCCGCCAATCGCGCCAAAGGCGAGTTCCTGGCCAACATGAGCCATGAAATTCGCACCCCCATGAACGGCATCATCGGCATGCTGCATCTGATGCAGAACACGCCGCTCACCGAAGAGCAACGCGATTATCTCACCACCGCCGTCCAATCCGCCGACGCTCTCCTTCACCTCCTCAACGATATTCTCGACTTCTCCAAGATCGAGGCGGGCAAACTCGACTTGGTTCCACAGCTCTTCGATCCTCATGCCCTGGTGGAAACGCTCATCAAGGCGCATTCTCCCATCGCCGACGCCAAATCAACTCGTCTCAAGGCCCAAATTGCAGAAGATGTGCCCAGGCGCCTGATCGGGGATGAGCTGCGTCTCCGCCAAATTCTCACCAACTTGCTGAGCAACGCGATTAAATTCACCGACCACGGCGAAGTTTCGCTTTCAGTGGCTGCAACGCCAAGCCAAGAAGGGCGCATCGAGTTGCTCTTCTGTGTAGCAGATACAGGCATCGGCATCCCACCGGAAAAACTGACCTCGATCTTTGACGCCTTCGTTCAGGCGGACGCCTCTTCGACGCGACGTTTCGGCGGCACCGGACTGGGACTCACCATCTCCGCCCGCCTTGTAGCCATGATGGGCGGCCGCATATGGGTGCAAAGCAAGGTGGGCGAAGGGTCCACCTTTTTCTTTACGGCGGTTTTCGACCCAGCGCCCCAGACGGCGGCCTCGGTCTCGACTCCTATGCAAGCGCTACAGCCGCCTCTGGAATCGGCCGGCTGCGCATCCGGCGATTCGCCACAAGGGGAGCTGGAGGCCGAACGCGCAGCGCCTCCCAGGCTGCGCGTCCTGTTGGCGGAAGACAACGTCGTCAATCAGAAAGTCGCCGTGCGCTTCTTGCAAAAATACAACTTCGAGGTGGCGGTCGTTCATAATGGCGCGGAGGCGCTCGCAGCCCTCTCCCACGAGGAGTACGACCTGGTGCTCATGGATGTTCAAATGCCGGTGATGGACGGCCTGGAAGCTGTTCAGCGCCTGCGCAAGCAGGAGGCGGCGACAGGCCGCCACCTCCCCGTCATCGCCATGACCGCACACGCCATGCAAGGAGATCGCGAGCGATGCCTGGCAGCCGGCATGGATGGATACGTCTCCAAGCCATTCAAAATGCACGAACTGCTTGCAGAGATTGCGTCGCTGCTGCCGGGGCATGCCATCGTCGCGTCGGACACTGCAACGGAATCGCCCTCCGCCTAAAACAACAGAGGCATTCGCACTCCCCAATATAGCCATAGAATTTGGCTGCAATCCCAAAAAACATAAAAGACACCCAACTTAATTGACAATTCATCTGTAATCGATTACAATATAACTATCAATTTGCTGTCAATTTTCAAAAAAGCTCAGTCTCCCCAGTCGGCGACCGGCTGAGCACTTTTTGCGGTTTTGTCGTTTCGTACTTGGATAGTATAATTTCATCTGCCCTATAATTTCATCTGCCCTTTTGTTTGTGTTTCAAAGCTACTGATCTTCTGTAACGCCTCTTCAACTGGCTGGTGAGATAACGAGCTAGTGATGAGGCATCTTCGTCGAGAACCATTGCGCATTGTTCGTTCTGGCTCAAATCAAATGCAGGAGCCAGACCGCCCAAATACTTTTCTGGCCGACGGCCTGTTGCAATGGAACGAGGCGAAGGAGTATTCTGGGTGAAACTTTCTTGATTCGGCGGCGAATTAAGAAAGTTTTGATCGGTTGGTTCGCCGATAAGTTGCTGTGCACCAAAATGTTCATCACAACAAATTTCTGGAGGTAATTTTATGTCGAATCAGCGAAGGTTAGGTTTACTCTTGTGGCTGGCGGTCATCGTCGCCCTGGTTGCAGGGTGCGCCGCACCGGCGGCTCCGGCCCCTGCGCCGGCGACGGCTGGCGAAGCCGTCGCCACCGAAGCAGCGCCTGCAGAGGCGGCGCCTGCGGAAGCGGCGCCCGCCGAAAAGCGCCCCTATATTCCGGTCATCTCCAAGGGCTTCCAGCATCAATTCTGGCAGGCTGTAAAGCTTGGCGCAGAGCAGGCGGCCGCCGACTACAACGTCGACATCACCTTCGAGGGGCCGGCGACGGAAGCCGAGGTGGACAAGCAGATCGAAATGCTTGAGGCGGCGCTGGCGAAGAATCCCGACGCCATTTGTTTCGCTGCGTTAGACACGCGCGCTGCGATTCCTCTGCTGGAAGAAGCCCATGCGCGCGGCATTCCGATCGTCGGGTTTGACTCCGGCGTGGACAGCGACATTCCGGTCGCCACCGCTGCGACCGATAACATCGCTGCGGCAGCGCTGGCAGCGGATAAGATGGCCGAGTTGATCGGCGGCTCCGGCAAGGTGGCGGTGCTGGTGCACGACCAGACCAGCCGGACGGGCATCGACCGCCGCGATGGGTTCGTCAACCGCATCCGCGAAGCATACCCGGACATCGAGATCGTCAACATCGATTACGGCGGCGGCGACCATCTGCGCTCCACCGATCTGGCCAAGGCGGTGATTCAGGCCAACCCTGACCTGAAAGGCTACTTCGGCGCCAATGAAGGATCGGCGATCGGCGTGCTCAACGCCGTGACCGAGCTCGGCCGCGAGGGCGAAATCGTGGTGATCGGCTACGACGCCGGCAAGCAGCAGAAAGACGCTGTGCGCTCCGGCGTGATGGCGGGGGCAATTACGCAGAACCCGATCGGCATCGGATACAAATGCGTCGAAGCCGCCGTGAAGGCGATCAACGGCGAGGAAGTGGAGCCGGTGATCGACACAGGCTTCTTCTGGTACGACGCCAGCAACATGGACTCTCCTGAGATTGCTCCTCTGCTGTACGATTGATCGTCTTATTGTAAATTTGTTCGCTTTCAGGAGGGCGACGCCCTCCTGAAAGCCCTTCCTTGAGAGAAAAATTCACCATGGCGGACACTCTGGTTCGGATGGAAGGGATCGACAAATCCTTTCCAGGCGTGCACGCACTAGATCGAGCGCATTTTGAGCTGCGCGCCGGCGAAGTTCACGCGCTCGTAGGCGAGAACGGCGCCGGAAAGTCTACATTGATGAAGATTCTCGCCGGCGTCTACTCGAAAGATGCAGGCGTCATTCTCTATCAGGGGCGCGAAGTGGACATCCCCACCCCGCGCGCTGCGCAAGACCTCGGCATCAGCATGATCCACCAGGAGCTAAACCTGGTCAGTCACCTGACCCTGGCGCAAAATGTTTTTATCGGCCGCGAACCGCGCAAAGCTGTGCGCTTTATGCTGGACGAAGCCAAAATCAATGCGCAGACGCAGGAGTTGTTCGATCTGATGCATCTGCGCCTGGACCCGCGCACCAGGGCGGCGGATCTGACGGTCGCCAAACAGCAGATGGTGGAGATCGCCAAGGCGCTTTCCTTCAACTCGCAAGTGCTGATCATGGATGAACCGACTGCGGCTCTGACGGAATCGGAGATCGAAGAGCTGTTTCGCATCATTCGCCAGCTGCGCGGAAAAGGGGTGGGCATCGTCTATATTTCTCACCGTCTTGAAGAGCTGAAACAGATCGCCGACCGCATCACGGTGATGCGCGATGGTCGCACCGTAGACACCGTAGACGCCGCCGCCGCCACCATCGATCAGATCATCAGCATGATGGTCGGTCGCACCATCTATGAATCTGCGCCGGAAATTCCCGAGAATTCTGACCAGGAAATCGTCTTAGAAGTGCGCGGCTTGAATCGGGCCGGCGTGTTGAAGGATATCCACTTCCATCTTAAAAAGGGTGAAATCTTGGGCTTCGCCGGTCTGATGGGTGCAGGACGCACCGAGGTTGCACGCGCCATATTTGGCGCCGACCCGATCGATTCCGGCGAAATCTACGTCAAAGGCGTCAAAGTGAACATCCAAAGCCCGCGCGACGCCGTCCGTCACGGAATTGGATATCTCTCCGAAGACAGGAAGCGCTTTGGGCTTGCATTGGGAATGGATGTCGAATCAAACATCGTACTGGCTGCACTCGAACGCTTTCTGAATCCGGTAGGGGTCGTCGACAGCGCTAAAACGCGCGAGACGGCGGAGCACTATGTGAAAACGCTCTCCATCAAAACACCCAGCATCAAACAACAGGTGCGCAATCTTTCGGGCGGCAACCAACAGAAGGTGGTCATCGGCAAATGGTTGACGGCCGACACAGATATTTTGATTTTCGATGAGCCGACGCGCGGCATCGACGTGGGCGCCAAGAGCGAAATTTACAAATTGCTCAACGAACTGGCACACAGCGGCAAGTCGATCATCATGATTTCGTCGGAGCTTCCAGAAATTCTGCGCATGAGCCATCGCATTGTCGTGATGTGCGAAGGACGCATCACCGGTGAACTGACGGCGGACGAAGCGACGCAAGAGAAAATTATGCGGCTGGCGACCCAGCGCAGCGTCATGGTGACGACGGAGAGTGCGCCTTCCGTCGATGCTGCGCTCGCCAATCAGATGCAGGCCAATTCGTGAGGACTTGATCAGGGTAGGACCATGGCAACCGCAGAAACCACTTTCACCCCAACTCGTCGTCAATCGATCCTGCGCTCCAATGCGGCGCAGAAGGTGCTGGCGTTTGCGGCGTTGATCGCCATCTTTGTCGTTTTTTCGATATTGTCGCCCTTCTTCCGAACGCCGGAAAATGTGATCAACATTTTGCTGGCCACTGCGGTCAACGGCGTGTTGGCATTGGGCGTGACCTTCGTCATCACGACCGCCGGCATTGATCTGTCGGTGGGAACGGTGATGACGCTCTCCGCAGTGATGACCGGCCTGGCCATCTCAATTTATGGTTTGCCCGTTCCGGTGGGCATCTTGATCGGCGTCCTCACAGGCTCCACGGCAGGTCTGATTAACGGGCTTGTCATTTCGCGCATGCGCGTGCCGCCGTTCATCGCGACGCTGGGCATGATGATGATGGCGCGCGGCCTGGCGTTGGTGCTCTCCACCATTGAGACGGGGACCGTCAAACCGATTTACTTCAACGACACGCCGGTCTTTCGCCAGATTATGATGGGCTCGATCCTGTCGCCGTTGATTTCGCCGATCGCACCGAATTTCAACATCCCGAACGCAGTGGTGATCCTCTTCGCCGCAGCACTGATCGCCGCCTTCATTCTGTCTAAAACCGTATTGGGCCGTTACACGGTGGCGATCGGCAGCAACGAAGAGGCTACGCGACTCTCCGGCGTCAATGTGGCCAATTGGAAAACAGGCGTCTATGCGCTGGGCGGCACTTTCAGCGGCCTCGCCGGCGTGATGATCGCCTCGCGCTTGAATTCGGCGCAGCCTGCGCTCGGCGTTGGCTATGAGCTTGAGGCAATCGCCGCCGTGGTGATCGGCGGCACTTCGCTCAGCGGCGGACAGGGCACAATTCTAGGCACAATCATCGGCGCCTTCATCATCAGCACACTGACCAACGGTCTGCGCATCATGAATGTGCCGCAAGAATGGCAGTTCGTCGTGACCGGCCTAATCGTGATCATGGCCGTGTACCTCGATATCTTACGACGCCAGCGCACCTGAGGACGAACTCCCAATTTCGTTGCGCATCCTGGCGCCCTTGGCCTGCAAGCGGTCAAGCTTTTTGAAAGATTTCGCTTTCGAAAGGCTGACCGCTTTTTCGATCGCAGGCTATCGCAGCCGCTCCAGCACCGCCTCTCCCACGCAGCGCCCTTGCGCCAGGCCTTGCTCATTCCCCGAGCGAAAGTGGATCCCGCCGTACAGCCGCGACATCGACGCTTCCTCCGCCGCCTCCCAGAAAGAGGCGTACGTGCGCGGGGCGAAGCCGAGCCGCTCCATGCTGGAATCGGTGAAGCTGTATTCTTCGCCGAAGAGCGCAGCCAACACCGTCGCCATGGCAGCCGCCTCCGTCGAGTGGCCGGAGGGGTACTCCGGGAAGGGCGGCGTGATCAAGGGATCGGTGACGGCGGTGGCGTTCCAGGTGGGGTCGATGACGTTGCGGATATAGGTGATCGGCCGCAGGTAGTTGTAGCGATACTTGTCGCGCCAACAGACGATGAAGGCGTCGGCGATGGCGACGCCGAGATGCAGGTAGACGTCGGCGGCGCGGGCGAGCGACGCGCTTTCCTCCCGCAAAATCTGCGTGGCGATGGCCAGCGAGTGGCCGGGCGGCGTGGCGGTCAGCACCGGGTCGTCGGCCCAGTAGAGCGCGGTCTCGCGCTGCCAGGGCGTGAGGTTCTTCACCGTGACGTACACTTCCCAGGCCTCCTGATACAGCTGCGACGACGGCTCGGTCGAATAGGGAGGCGGGGGCGGCAGTGCACAGGCGTCGGCGGACGGCAACGCCAACGGACGGTTTCGCCCCCAATAGGGCTGCAGCGCGCGCAAATATTTGGGCGGCGTGGGAGTCCACAATCCCTCTCCCTCCGGCGGTCGATAGGTGCGCGGAAAGTTGTAGAAATAGCCTTCGTGGCCGCCGTCGTGCTTCGACCACTCGAAGATGGCCGCCGCCACCTCGCGGCCGCGGCGGATCGAACGGCGCAACACTTCGGGCGCCGCCTCGGCCTCGTAGCGCGTGCGCATGCTTCTCTCCAGCAGGTCGATCGACTCGCGCACAGAAGCGCCGCCGTGGGCAAAGAGCCGACGCAAGATCGACGCCAGCGCGCTGTTGGCGACCAGCGGCCAGTGATACGCCGCGCCTTCTTCGACAGGCGGCGTCCATTCCAACCCGTTGAGCCGGCCGGCCAGCGTGCGACCATGCGCCATGCCGGGCGCGATCGCCTCGTAGAGCGTCGCAGCGGTGTAGCCGATGGCGCGCGAAGCCACCGGTGGAGAAAACCCAGGCGCCTGGCGGATGAGGTCTTCGAGCAGCGCAAACCACGCCGTGGCCACGCGGTGGTCGTACTCCTCTGCGCCGGGAAGGGCGGAGGATGCCCGCTTCGCAGGTTGAAGATCGGGCGGACCCAGCGCCGACGCAGGCGCCGCCTGCCCCGCCACCAGCGCAAGCACAAGTCCCAGTGTGAGGATTCTCCGCCCCAGTGCGCAAGATCGCTTGAACTTGTTCATCTCCCGCTCTGCGCTCCACCTTCTCGCTGCGTCCGACTCAGATTCTTTTCGCCGAAGCGCTCAGCGCGCAAAGGCTCGCCACGGGTTTTTCTCCGTCAGTTGTCGAACAGTGGCTTCATCGACGCCGGATGCGCGCACTTTGGGCAGAAAGACTTCGCTCAGGTAGGTGTAGGGAAGTTGCGTCCCACCGTTGGGTTTGGACGGATCGTACCAGCCGCGGTCGTGGCTCAGCAGCAGCTGCGCGCCGAACCCTGCATCGAGCAAACGGTGGATGCGTTCGATGAACCACTCGTCGCTGAAGCCGTCGCTGCCGATGGCGTCGTATTCCAGCCAGCAGCCGCGCTGCGCCATCTCGAGATGAAGGTCAAAGTCCGGCTCCGCCTGCGTGTGGATCCAGAGGAAGCGATCGGCGCGATAGCCGGCCGCCTCGAGGATGTCGAGCTGATCGCGCACCACGCGCCCGCGGATGGTGTGGCTGCCGATCAGCGCGCCCGTAGCCTGGCCGGCGCGCGCCGCCGCGCGTAGAATCTTCGCCTCCACCGGCGTGATCCCGTCGTCGCCGGCGCTGAGCTTGATCCACCCTGCGCGCACGCCGGTCTCCTCGACGCCTTCGCACAACTCGCGCACCATCCACGCCGTCAGCTCCTCCTCCGAAGCGCTGCGCACCCACGCCGGAACCCACGGCTCGCGATAGACGCCGGTCGCCACGACCACAGGGAAACCGACGGCGTCCGCCACCGCCTTGACGATGTCCACGCAACGCCCCACGCCCACCGGCGTGCATTCGACCAGCGCAGTCACACCCGCCGCACGCGCCGCCTGCAGATAGGGCGCCATGACGGAGACCACCTCTTCCGCGCGTGCATGGCGATAACTCTCCGCCTCGATCGGCCCCAGATCGACAAAAATATGCTCATGCGGCAGGATCAGGCCGAGCGCCTCCTCGTGGAGCGGGCCTTGCGTCGTCCAGAGTTGCTTCGTCATCTCTTCTCTCCTAT
The DNA here is from genome assembly GCF_937128415.1 of uncultured Caldilinea sp. Lineage (GTDB taxonomy): Bacteria > Chloroflexota > Anaerolineae > Caldilineales > Caldilineaceae > Caldilinea. The sequence goes on along the minus strand of NZ_CAKZMJ010000095.1, from coordinate 135,121 downwards.
TGCGCCTTTGCGTTGGCTCTATCTTCACCTGAAAAGCTGGCTGCTTAGTCGCCTGGGATGCGCATTTTCATCCACGGCGCCGTATTGTGGAAGTTGGCGATTGCGCTGCCGGGCGGGTTGACGGCGTCGCACAGGCGGCGCAGTTCGTCGCTGAGATGCATCTCCAACACAGGCAGCGCATGGCGCAGCTGTGCGACGGTGCGCGGGCCATAGAGGGGCGCAACGACGCCGGGCTGCTCCTTCACCCACAGCAAGGCAAGCTGCGCAGGCGAGACGCCCGCCTCCTGCGCCAGGGCGACGAAGCGATTGCCGGCCGCCACCGCCCGCGGGGTGACGCGTTCGGCGTAGATGCCGCCGCGCAGCGCCGCGCGCGAATCCGGCGGCGGGTGGGCTGCGTCCTGGTAACGGCCCGCCAGGATGCCGGCCGCCAGCGATCCCCAGGGCAACAGCCCCACCCCATGCTTGAGCGCCATGGGAACCAGCTCATTCTCGATGCGGCGGTCGAGCAGGTTGTAGGGCGGCTGCTCGGAAACGCAGCGCGCCAGGCCGCGACGCTCGCTCACCATCAGCGCCTCCATCACCTGCCAGGCGGGGTGGGTGGTGGTTCCGATGTAGCGCACCTTGCCTGTGCGCACCAGCATGTCGAGCGCATAGAGCGTCTCTTCCACCGGAATCTCCGGCGAGGGCCGATGCAGCTGATAGAGATCGATATAATCGGTCTGCAGGCGGCGCAACGAGTCCTCGCACGCGGCCAGGATGTGTCGCCGCGAATTGCCGCGGTCGTTCGGCCCCGGGCCAACCGGATAGTGCACCTTGGTGGCGAGCACGACGGCGTGGCGGTTGCGCCGGCGCTGCAGCCAGCGCCCGATGATGCGTTCGCTTTCTCCGGCGCTGTAGCTGTTGGCGGTGTCGATCAGGTTGACGCCGCCCTCGACGGCGGCGTCAAGGATGGCGTGCGCCTCCGTTTCGGTGAGCGGGTTGGCGAAATTGTCTGCGCCCAGCCCTAGCGGCGCAACTTTCAGGCCAGAGCGGCCCACCGTTCGATAGTTCATCGCTGCATCTCGACTGCGTTTCCGTTTTTGCAGGCCGCCTGCGCTTTTTCGCAAACGCTGCGCTTCCGGTAGACTTCGTTTGTGTAGTCATTGCACGCTTTTTATCTATCATTTTCTGCTATCTGCGTTGAATATGCAACAGACGACGATCAAAGTTTCTACGCCTGCGTTCAGCGGGCAGGCCTATGCCCTCTTTGCTGCACTGCTGGCCGTGGACAGCTTTCACTACATCTTTGCGCGGCTGCTGCTGCCGCACATACATCCCACGGCTTCGGCCTTCTTCGTGCTGGCCATTGCGACCGTCCAGGTGGTCGGCTACGCCGCTGTGCGTGGGGAGCTGCACTGGCGCGTGGCGCAACGTCACTTCTGGTTTTTTGCGTCGGTCGGCTTTCTGATCGCGGCTTCTACGGTGCTGAGCTATCTTTCCATCGCCTACATCGACCCGGGCACGGCCTCTATGCTGGGCAAGGCCGGCATTGTATTCAGCTTGTTGCTTGGCCTCTTCTGGCTACGCGAACGGCTGAATCGGATGCAGGCGATGGGCGCCGCCCTGGCCGTGATCGGAGCCTTCACCATCAGCTATCATCCCGGCGCAGTCATGCAATGGGGAGCGCTGCTCATTTTGCTCTCTACATTTTTCTACGCCTTGCACACCGCCATCGTCAAACGCTGGGGCGACGCCATGCATTTCCTGGACTTTTTCGCCTTTCGTCTGCTCTTCACCTCGGTCTTTCTCTTCTTTTTTGCAGTGGGCGGCGGTCATTGGCGCTGGCCCGATGCGCCGACCTGGCTCCTGCTGCTCCTGACCGGGACGGTCGACGTCGTGATCAGCCGCGCCCTCTACTATAAAACGTTGCGTCTATTTCCGATGAGCATCCACACCATTATCTTGATGCTCAGCCCGGTGGCAGCGATTGCGGCGTCGTTGGCGCTCTTCGGAGAATTTCCCGGAGTCCAGGAGCTGGTCGGCGGCGCCATGGTGCTGATGGGCGTGTGGATTGTGAACCGCGCTCACAGCAGTTGATGTCCTGGTTTGCAGGGAATGAAACTCGAGCGTTCTGTGCATCGCAGCCGCCTGTGGTATCATCTCTAACCGTGGAGACGCTTTCAATGCAGTGGACGCCTGCGCAACCTGCCTTTGTTGCGCTGCTCAATGCATTCATCGAGTTCACCGATCCCGTCTACATTGTGGGCGGCGTCGTGCGCGATTTCCTGTTGGGGCGGACCGATAAGCTCAATGACCTCGACGTCGTCGTCAAAGCGGACGCCAATGCCGTTGCGCGGCGTGCGGCGGATCGCCTTGGGTGGGCCTATTACCCTCTGGATGCAGAGCGCGACGTGGCGCGGCTGGTCTTCACGGCGAGCCGCGCGCCGCTCGTGTGCGACGTCGCAGCTATGCGCGGCGGCGACCTGGAAACAGACCTGCAGGCGCGCGATTTTACGGTGAACGCAATGGCCCTGCGCTGGCGCCGCGACTGCGCCTCGGAGCTGATCGACCCCGGCGCCGGCCGCAGCGACCTCTCGACGCGACTGCTGCGCCGCATGACCCCTTGGAGCCTGGCGGAAGACCCTGTGCGGCTGCTGCGCGCGGTGCGGTTGGCCGTTCAGCTCGACTTCGCCATCGAAGAAGCCACGCTGACGCAGATGTTGCGCCTGGGCGATGCGCTGCGCCTCGTCAGCGCCGAGCGCATACGCGATGAACTGTGGAAGATGCTGGCGCTTTCCGAGCCGGACAGGGCGCTGGAAATGTTGCGAAAATTTCATCTTTTGCACATCGTCCTGCCCGAAGTGGCGCAAATGGAGGACGTCGTCCAAAGCGCGCCGCACGACGTCGACGTTTACCGGCATACGCTGCGCGCTGTGCGCTACGCTGTTGCACTGCGCGATTGGCTCCTCGGCGAGCGCGCCATCGAACATACGCCGACCGGCGCAACGCTCGCCGCAGCATTGGCGCCCTATCGGAGCAGGCTTCGTCAGACGCTGCTCGAAATCGTGGCTGCAGAGCGGCGTCTCGTCGATTGGCTGGTCTGGTTTGCGCTGTGGCATGATGCAGGCAAGCCCGCCACCCGCACCGTCGATCAGACGGCGGAGGGGTCGCTGCGCTATCGCTTCCTGGGTCACGAGGAAGTCGGCGCCAGGCTGGCGGGGCAGCGCACGGAGGCGCTCAAATTCAGCCGCCATGAGATTGCACTGCTGCAGGCGGTGATTCGCCTGCACATGCGTCCTCACCATCTGCACGCCGCCTTTGGCGATCAGCCGCTCAGCCGGCGCGCCTGCTATCGCTTCTTTCGCGACGCCAGCCAGAGCGTCTATGGCAGCGCCGCGCACGCCGACGTCGGCGTCGCCACCGTGCTGCTGGCGCTGGCGGACTATCAGGCCATTTTCGCCGAAGCGCCGCCGGATTGGACGGCGTACGTGCGTCACGCCGTCGATCTGATCCAATTTGGCCTGGGGCCAGATGGCCTGGAGGAGGTGCGCAAGCCGCTCGTGGATGGACGGATGCTGATGCACTATTTCAATTTGGAGCCTGGACGTCAGGTGGGTGAGTTGTTGGAGCAACTGCGCGAGGCGCAGGCCGCCGGCGAAATCAAGACGCCGGAAGAAGGGCTGGCGCTGGCTGCGGAACTGCTGGCCGGAAGTCGATAGATGTCTCAGCGCTTATCGCAACGAGCGGATCACTCGCAGGAATTCTGCCCACACCTGGCGCAGATTTCTGTCGCGCAGCGTCGTGAACCGCCTGTTGAATTTCCCAGTTTCGAGAATCAATGCCTGGCCTCCGGCGCAGCCGAGATGATCTTGCTCGGCGATCAGGCGAGCTATTGTCTCTCCGGCCAATATCGCGGGTGTCCGCGCTTTCGCCGCGTCGCAAACGCCGACCCTGCATTCATCCCGCTTCATGCCGTCGCAGAAGACGCCTGGGCGGGGATGCAGCCGCTCGACCTTCCCGGCGGAGCTCCCTTCGAGCCGCTGCTCGGCGAAGAAGAGCAGGAGGAGGACAGCCGAAAGCGCTGGGCCTGGATCGGCGCAGCGTTGGTCTTCGTCTCGGTTTTTCTGTGCAGCGGCATGGTCGCCACCTACGCCGGTTGGCAATGGATCGCGCGCAACCTGCCTGCGCGTGCGGCCGGCAGCGTCGATACGGTCAGCGCCGCCAACGCAGCGCCGACGCCTGTAGTCTTTATTGTCCAAACTGCGACTCCAGAGCCTGCGCCGGGGAGCGCCCCGCCGATCGCGCCGCCCGCCGCCAACGCACCGCCCTCCTTTCCCGAAGCGGTGACGCCGACGCCGATCGTGCTTGCACTGCCCGAGACGGGCGTGCAGCTCCCCCCGGCCGTTTCCGGCGAAGGCGCGGCCTTAAACTCAGGCGATGCGCCGCCGTTTAACATCGACCTGGCCATTCCCACGCGTCGACCGACGCCGATCTTCGACCTGCCCACCTCCACGCCGGCCAACGGGGCGCTGCCCACGCCCACCGACACCGCCACGCCCACGCCGATGGGCACGCCGATCATCGTTTTTGGGCCGGACGAGCCAGCTTTGCCCAAAGGAGGGTGCACCTTCATTCGCTGGAATGTCCAGAACGTGCGCGAAGTTTATTATGAAAATTTGCCGATGAACGGTCAGGGTGAACGAGAAGAGTGCATCCGAGACAAAGACGAGGTCTATCGCTTGCTCGTCGTCCTCCCCGACGGCTCTGCGCAGGTGTACACGACGACGGTCGCCTACCTGCCGCCGACGCCGACGATCACGCCGACGCCTAGCTTCACGCCGGAGCCGATCTTCACGCCGACATGGACGCCGCAGCCGCCGACGCCGACGCCAACGCCCAACATCCGCTACGGCGTCGTGCTGGCGCCCGCCAACGGGAGCGAGGCGACCTGCAACCGGGGCCAGCGCTGTGAAGTGGGGTTGTTGATGACAAACAGCGGCGAGGCCAGCGACACGCTCTACCTGTCGATCGTGCAGCCCGGCGCCTTTGCGGCCCAACTTTGCCGCCCCGACGGCGTGTGCGCCGCCAATGACCTGAGCGTCGCCGGCGTCGGGCCTGGCAACACTGCGTATGTAATGTTGCGCGTGGAGGTGCCGGCGGACGCGTCGCCGCAGTCGACGACCTATGGGCTGGTGGCCTCCAGCGGAGGATCGGGGCGCAATGTCGTTTCGCAACAGGCGTCGATTGTGGTGACCGCACCCTGAGGCCCTCTTGTGCAGGGTTCATCCCCATTTGACGAATCAGGCAATGCGCTCTGAACATAGAGATCGCCTATGAGTTGGTTGATTGTCGCCGGCGTCATCGTGTTCTTGATCGCCGTGAACGCGCTTTACGTCGCCGGTGAATTTTCTGTAGTCAGCTCGCAGCGCTCACGGCTCGCCGCCATGGCGGAGGAGGGCAACCGCACAGCCGGCTGGCTGCTTTCCGTCATGCAGCAGCCGGCGCAGCTGGACCGATTGGTGGCCGCCTGTCAGCTGGGAATCACGCTTTCCAGCCTGGTGCTCGGCTATTATGGGCAGGCGAACATCCTGCGCCTGCTCTCGCCCTGGCTCGATGGCGTCGATGCGGCGGGCCGCATTGCGTTGCAGTCTGCGCTCTCGATCGCCATCCTTCTGACCCTGACCGGTCTGCAGGTGCTCTTCGGTGAGCTGCTCCCCAAGAATGTCGGCCTGCAATATCCGGAGCAGACGGCGCTGTTGACGGCGTCGGCGATGCGCTGGTCGATGACGCTCTATCGCCCCTTGATCTGGCTGTTCAACGGCTCGGCGCGGCTGCTGCTCCGTCTGCTTGGCGCCCGACCTGTCGCCGAGCACGCCCATATTCACTCTCCGGACGAAATTGTGCTGCTGGTGGAGGAAAGCCGCGCAGGAGGCGTCCTCGAAAAGCAGGAAACCCGGCTGCTCGTCAATACGCTGGAGCTGCGTCACGAAACGGCGCGGCGCGTGATGCTGCCGCGCAATCGCATGCTGGCGGCCCCCGTCGACCAGTCCTGCGAGGAGCTCCTGCGTCTGCTGGCCAACTCACCCTTTTCGCGCCTGCCTCTCTACGAAGAGGACATCGACCACATCGTCGGATTTGTCCACATTCGCGACCTGTTGAAGTTGCACTATCTGCGCCGGACGTCGCCATCGAACCAGGAAGCGTCGTCGCTGAGCGTGCGTGCGCACATGCGGCCGGTGCGCTTCGTGCCAGAAACGCTGCCCGCCGAAGAAGTGCTTGCCTTGATGCAGCGCGAGCACCTTCATCTCGTGATCGTCCTCGATGAATACGGCGGCACCGCCGGCATGATCACCATCGAGGATCTGTTCGAGGAGATCGTGGGTGAATTCGAGGACGAATTCGACCTCGGCGCGCCGGCGATGGAACTGAAAGCAGACGGCCGTCTCTGGGTGCGCGGGGACGTGCCGGTCGACGATCTGGCCGATCTGCTCGACGTTTCGTTCGAGAGCGAGGAGGCCGACACCGTGAGCGGGCTTGTCATTGAACGGCTGGGGCGGTTGCCCAAGGTGAGCGAGGAGGTCGATGTGAATGGGATGCGCCTGCGCGTCGAGGAGATGGAGCGCACGCACATCGGGCGGGTCAGCCTGGCGTTGAACGAGATGCAGCGGCTGCGCTGGCAGGAGCGTTACGGATGAGCGAGATTCTATTTCCGCTGGCGGTGATTGCGTTGTTAATTCTGCTCAACGGCCTGTTTGTCGCCGCCGAGTTTGGCATCGCCTCCGCGCCGCGCACGCGTCTGCAGCAGCTTGCCGAAGAGGGCGTGGCCGCCGCGCGCCGGGCGCTCGACATTCTGCGCACCCCTCGCAAGCTCAACCGCTATATCTCCACGGCCCAGATCGGCATCACGGTCGCCAGCCTGGGGTTGGGCATGTATGGTGAGCACACCGTGGCCGATTGGATTTTGCATGCGCTGGAAGAGCGGAGCGGGGTGTCCAGCGCAGTGGCGCACACCGTCGCCACGATCCTGGCGGTGGGTCTCCTCACCTATTTACATGTCGTCTTTGGCGAAATGGCGCCGAAATCGTTGGCGTTGCAACATCCGGTGGAGACCACGATCCGGATCGAGCGCGCCATGGCGATCGGCGAACGCCTGTTTCTGCCCTTGACCGTCTTTCTCAACTGGGCGGGCGATGCGATCCTGCGCTTGATCCGTCTGCCGCCGGTGAGTCCGGCCGAACGCCTTGCCTCTTCCGCAGAGCTTGCGTATATTGTGGAGGAAAGCACCGCAAGAGGTCTGCTCGACCAGACCGAACAGACCTACATTGAAAACATCTTTGAGTTTCATGAGCGGACGGTGGCGCAGATCATGACGCCGCGCAATCGCATGGCGGCGATCCCGGTGACAGCCGATGAACGCGAGGTGCTGGAGACGCTGACCTTTCAGCCCCATTCGCGCTATCCGGTGTATGAGGGCGACCGCGATCACATTGTCGGCATCCTTCACGCCAAGGACGTCGCCCGTTCCATCGTCAACTTTCCGGGAGCGTTCGACCTGCGCGCCTGCATGCGACCGCCCCTCTTTGCGCCGGAGACGCTGCCGCTGGAAGAGATGTTGCAACGCTTTCGTCGCGAACACGTCCAGATCGCAATCGTGCTCGATGAGTTTGGCGGCACCGCCGGTCTCGTGACGATGGAAGACCTGGTCGAAGAGATCGTCGGCGAGATTCAAGATGAGTTCGACGTTGAACCGGCGCCGCTCGAAGCGCTGGATGCACGCCATGTGCGCGTGCGCGGGGATCTGCTCGTCGACGAACTGGCGCAACATCTGGGATTGAAGATAGAACATCCAGAAGCGGAGACGGTGGGCGGGCTGATCATGGCCGAGCTGGGCGCCGTGCCGTCGGTGGGCGTTACAGTTCACTATGCGAACCTTGCCTTCACCGTCGAGCAGATGCAGGGCATGGCGGTGGCCTCGGCATTGGTGGAGCTGCCGCCAGAGGAAGGAGCGCCGCAAGATGAGCGATGAAACGTTTTTGAACCGGCTGCGCGCTTCGCTCGTGCGCCAAGAACAAAAGACAGACCTGGCGTCCAGAGGTCCCCTTGACGAAGCGAAAGTGCGCGCTGCGGTGAGCCAGATGGCGCGCAGCCGCATCAGCGCCACGTTGCGTCAACTGCGCGCCGCGCGCAGCCTTTCCTACGACGCAGTGCGAGAGCGCACCGGTTTGTCGCAACAGCTTCTTTACGAGGTCGAATATGGAAGTCGCAGGTTGACGCTCGGCGAACTGATGCTCCTGGCGGAATGTTACGGCGTCAGCGCCGACGATATCCTGGGCGTCGATCTGGAAGGTTGAAAGTCTTTCGTAGTTCTTCGTGGGTCAAACGGAAAGGATGGCGACCGGTGCGGCTGGAAGTGGATGTAGCCGTCTCCAAGGTGAGCAAATACGCCTCGAGCGAAAGCGGCGACACGGTGGAGGTGATCGAGCGCCCGCACGGCGGTTTCAGCATCGTCGTGGCCGACGGACAGCGCAGCGGCAAGAGCGCCAAGGCGATCAGCAACATGGTGGCGCGCAAGGCGATCTCCCTGATCGCCGAGGGGGTGCGCGACGGCGCCGTCGCCCGTGCGGCGCACGATTACCTGCGCACGCAACGCGGAGGGCAGGTCAGCTGCGAGCTGACCATCGTCAGCGTCGATCTGGCGACGCGCACCCTGGTGCTCAGCCGCAACGCGCGGCATCCCAGCCTGTTGCGGCGGGAAGAAGAGTTGATCTGGATCGATCTTCCCAGCGACGCCATCGGCGTGCACCGCAACACCAAGCCGCAAATCATGGAGCTTGCATTGCAGCCCCGTCTCACGCTGGTCGTGGTCACCGATGGCGTCTGGCGCGCTGGCAGCGCCACCGGAGAGCCGGTGCTCGACCTGGCGGCGCTGGTCGCAACCGTCGATCGGGAGCCCTGCACAGAGGCCACCCGCAGCGCCGACGCCATTCTCCAGGCTGCGCTCGACCTGGAGCGAGGACGGCCGCGCGACGACGCCACGGTGCTGGTCGTCAAGGTGCGAGAGCAATGCACAGAAAGCGAGGTGCGACGTCTGCGCATGACTGCGCCCCTGTAGAACCCCATGGAGGGAACGAAGCGGTGGAGGGGATGAACAGGAGGTCGTGTTGACCGCCAACTTAATGGTCGAAAAATTGCCGCTGATCAAGGTCGTGGGCGTGAGCGCAAGCGGAAAATCCACCCTGGTGGAGGCCCTGCGCGCGGCAGGCTGGAATGCGCGGCCGGTCAGCCAGGAGCACAGCGACGCGCCCGATCTCTGGAAACAATTCGGCTTTCCGCGCGTGCTCATTTATCTGGACAACGACCTGGAAGGACAGCGCAGCCGTCGCCCCGACGTCTCCTGGAGCGCCGAAAATCTGGTCAAAGAGAGACAGCGACTTCGGCACGCCTATGAGCACGCCGACCTGCGCATCAACACAGCCCACCTTACTGCGGAGCAGGTGCGAGAGCTGGTGATCGCTTTTCTGGAGGCGAACCACATTCGCCGAGCCTCGACGCCGCTGCCGCCGCTGCCGCGCACCGGGGGAAGCAGCAAGACGTGAACAGGGGTGCGTGTTGCGTGGAAATGCTTGCGACGCCTCTCACAAAAACAGGACACGCACTACGCAGCATCTTCACCCACTTTTCTCCAACTTCCGATACTCGATCGCCAGCTCCGGCTGTCGCGGCCCTTCCACCCAGACCTGACCGTCTGACCAGCTCTCTTCTTTCCAGATCGGCACGATCGCCTTGAGGCGCTCGATGGCGTATTGGCACGCCTCGAAGCAGCCGTCCCCGCGGTGGGGCGTCGCCACGGCGATGACGACGCTCGGCTCGCCGATCTCCAGCCGACCCACGCGGTGCAGGATGCTGACGGCTTTGACCTTCGGCCATCGCTGCATGATCTCCTCGCCGATGCGGGCCATCATCGCCTCGGCCATCTCGGTGTAGGCCTCGTAGTTGAGGAAATCGGTGCCGCGCATGCCTTCCGCAGTGACCGTCTCCCCGCGCACGACGCCGGCGAAGGTCGTAATGGCGCCGCAATCCGGCCGCGCAACGCGACGGGCTGCTTCGTCAAGGGAGAGAGGGCGATCGGTGATCTCAAAAAGCTTCATCAGGGTCCTCCTCATCGGTGAGTCTGCGTCGCTCCGCCGGAGACGGGCGGGAAGATCGCCACTTCGTCGCCGGGGCGCAGCACCTGGTCGCCTTTGGCGTACTCCTGATTGACGGCGGCGTAGAAGGTGCGGCTGCCGATCGCCAACGCAGGAAAACGTTCATCGATGATCGCCAGCGCTTGCTCAAGCGTGGCGCCGTCGGGCACCTCGATCGTCTGTTGCGACCAGCCGGCAAGCTGACGCAGCGTCGCAAAGAGTCGCACTTGGATTTGCATCGTTGTTCTTTCGGTTCTGTTGCGTTCGTGTTGCGTGTTTCGTATCCGGTGCGCATCCGTCTATGGATTGGCCGGTTGCGCATCGGCTTTCCAGTCGCCCGATTTGCCGCCCTTTTTTTCGAGCAGGCGGATGCCGCCGATGACCATGTTCTTGTCGAGCGCTTTGGCCATGTCGTAGATCGTGAGCGCGGCCACGCTGACGGCGGTCAGCGCCTCCATCTCAACGCCGGTCTGACCGTTGCAGCGCACCGTGGCGGTGATGAGCACGCGGCTTTCCGCCTCATCGATCTCGAAGTCGACCGCCACTTTGGTCAACAGCAGCGTGTGACAGAGCGGGATCAACTCCGGCGTGCGTTTCGCCGCCATTATGCCGGCGATGCGCGCGGCGGCGAGGACATCTCCCTTCGGCGCGGCGCCTGCGCGGATGGCCGCCAGCGTCGCCGGGGCCATGCGCACCTCGCCTGCGGCTACAGCCGTGCGCGTCGTAACCGCCTTATCGCCCACGTCCACCATCGTGGCGCGGCCTGTGCTGTCGAGATGGGTCAACGCCGTCATTTTGTGCGCTCCGTTGAAAATTTTCTGCAATGAACAAACGCTTCGTTGCACCGGCGCATTTCAGGTTCTCCTCAAAATTCTCGCACAACTTTGACAGTTCTGCACTTCTGACATATTCTATTATTATAAAACGAAATGCGCCTGTAGCTCAGTGGACTAGAGCATCGGTCTTCGGAACCGAGTGTCGGGGGTTCGAATCCCTCCAGGCGTGCCTGTCACGCAATGTGCGCTGCAAACAAAAAACCGTCGGTAAACCGACGGTTTGGTAGTGCGGAGATTTGGGAGCCGTGCTACAATGACTCCAAAACCACCCGACGCCTGTTCGTCGGTCTGGTTAGGCTGGCAGTGGTGTTCGCGCACCCTGCCAGCCGCTTATTTCTGGCGTCCAGCATCGCGCCGTTTGTCTGTTTTGTCAAGCCCCCAGAAAGCCCGCCAGGACGAGCTGTACGGCGTTGTAGCGGTCGCTGTGGTGTGTTTACACCTTGCAGTGCGTTCTAGCCCGTCTACGTGGTTTTTTCTCTGAAGAACATCTGATACAGAATCAGTTGTTCACCCGACGCAGCACCGCCGGGTCGATGTTCAGCAGTTCCGCAATCCACGCCGCATCCTCGGTTTGTAGCCAGCCCTAGCGCAGTCGCTTGCCGCTACAGCCTGGTCGGCGTAGCTGGACGCCTTCCACAGCGCGCAGCAGCACAGCCGCCTGCAATCGGCGCCATGCGAAGTCATCGTTCGTCATACTCTGGAATGAGTCGCCAGACCGCGCCGCGGCGGTCGTCTTCGTGTTCGTCCACAACCGGAACAACCGTGCTGATTTTTTCCAGCAATAGCCGCGTGCCGCGCGGGGTCAGCGCCAACCGCGTGGCAAGTTCGCTCACGGTGTACGCGCCGCCGGTGCAAAGCAGGTAAGTAGCCATTGCAACAGTTTGCGTCGGTAATCGCCTATCTTCGCTCATGTGGTGGCACTCCTGGAAGCGTGGTATACTCAGAGTGCTTCAACTCATTTTCAGCCGCCCAAGACGCGACCAGCACTATACTGGTCGCGTCGGCATTCTTTCGTATCTCGCACCGCAGTTGGGACACTTGGCACGCGTCGCGCCGTCTCTGAATCGGAACATCACACCGCAACCACACCGCACGCTGCTACAGTCCGCCCACAGCCGCTGCACGTCCTCGTCCGCGCCACGCCACGCGGCGCGGACGGCGAGTTTCAGCGCAATCGGGAATGCTACGCCGGAGTCGAGTAGTCTGGCCAGCGTTTCGTCGAAGTCTGCTACCATTCCTCAGCTTCTGGCGCGTCCGCTGCCTGGTCGCTCACGGCGTGAATCTGCTGTAGGAGTTGCTCGAAGACCGCCGACGCACCGCTGCTGGCGCTTTCCGGCATCGCCAACGTCGCCAGCAACGCACGGTCGCGGGGTGATAAGCCAAAGCGCACGCTCAAGCGAAGTAGCGCGTCGAGATTCTGGCGTAGCGAGATGGCAAACGGATTGCGCACCAATTCACCGGAACGCGCACCCTTCACCACGCTCCCCAGGTCGCTGACTTTTGCAGCGTCCCGATTCACCTGGTCAAGCACCACCACCAACGCCGACAACAGCCACGCGTCAGCAGGCGCCAGCCAGCCAGCGTCAATCGACGCCACCACGCGCCGCCAAAGGGGTCGTAGTTTCGGCGGTAACTCTTTGGGCGGTTTCAGCGGCTTTCCTGATTGCGCAGCCTCCACGCGGCGGCGCTTTGCGTGCCGGTCGGCGCGGAATGTGCCATCTGCAAGGTGCGCCGCGGTCGATTTTGGTGCAGGCATAGTACCTCTATACGAAAAAGGAATCACGTTGACATGTGCACGCGTGCACCTGGGCAAGCGGTACGGAGACAAAACTGTCAGAGATTTTGTCCCCCTCCCCTTCAGCGCCGACGGTAGCTCGCCGTGAGTCCCGTGTTGGCGGTGAATCCGACGCGGACGCCCTCGTCATAGCGCAGCGCGCGCTTCTCGCGTTCCGACAGTGCAGCGCGTCCTTCCGCGTCAGCGCGCACTTCCGCCAAATGCTTCTGCAACTGTGGTGGGGCGTCGTTCCAGCCGTCGGACAGTTCGTGTCGGAACTCACGCTTGCAGTACTCCCATCGCTCCTGCGGCGTCATGCGCGACCAGCGCTGAGAGATGCTACCGCCGTTCAGCGTGGGTCTGCGCTCCACAGCGGCGCGCTCCGACGCACTGAGCGTGCTCATGATTGCCGCCAACTCGCGTTGTCGTTCTGCTGGCGTCATTGTTCGTTTCATGCTGCACCCACCTTCACAAACTCTACTTGGTCTGCCAGTTTGGGACCAACCCGCCGCTTGGCGTAGCCGCGGTGCACCAACCAGGATTCCAACACATTGAGCAACTGGCGGTGCGCCGGAGTCGCCGCGGCGTGTTCCGTGCCGTGACTGCGATTTTGCGCTTCGGCGCGCTCGTTGTCCAGGTCAATCAGCCGCTGAAGCTGGTCGCGCACCTGCCAGAGTTCGTCAGCGAACGCACGTTCAGCCGCCTGTACGTCGGATTCCAGCCGACGCCAACAACTCACTTCGTAGCGCCGCGTTGCTGTCTCTTTCTGCGCCGCCACTTCCGCCAACTGGCGCTCGCATTGCGCAAGTGAGTTCGTGGTGGCCGTCACTTTCGCCAACAGCTTCAGCGCCGCCTGTTCGTCGGTCGTGGTGTCCAGTTCCGCCCGCGCCGCCGCAAGTTGCTGGCGTAGCGCGTCTGCCTGGTCGCTCAAGGTCGCTTCACGCTCCAAGATCGCCGTCAATGTTGCACGGTCACGCTCTAGCTCGTTGATTGTGTCCATCCTGCCGTCTCCTCTTGAAAATCGTTGAATGTTAAAGCAATTATAGCACAGAATGCGTGTTCTGTGTCTTAAGATTGAGTGCTAATCACTCTCCCCATAGCCCGCACAGGTGGCTATGCAGCGCTTCCTGTTCGTCCGCGCCGTCAGTCAGCGTGTCGGGCGCCAGCACTTCGACCAAAGCCCGGTCAGCGTTTGCCAGTTCCGCTATCGCAGCGACACGCTCCGCCAATCGCCGGTCGTCTTCGTGATTGCCTATCAGCAGGTCGGCAAAGTCCCGCCAACGCAGCACAACCAAATCTGTGTCGTGTCGTGCGCCAACCTGGTGCAGCACAGCCGCCGCGGTTTGTCCGGCAATGGCTGAGCGTTCCGCCTGTTGCAGCGCAGCGACCACCCGCGCCGGTAGTTGGCGCCAGCTTTTGCATTCCAGCGACCACAGCGCCGTCACCACGTCCGCGCCGGGTTCGCCGGATTGTTTGCGCTGCGTGCCCAACGCTTTGGCAACGCGTTGCTCATGCCGTTGCCAGGTTCGCTTGTGTTGCTTGGTCATGTTTCGCGCATCCAGTTCAGTAACGCTGCAAGTTGCATTGATAGCGGAACCTTATCGAGCAATTCGCCATGGCTGGAGAGAGAGTCTTGCATCTCCCTGTGCAACTCGCGCAGTTGTGGCGCCAGCTTCACCACTAGTTCCGCCAACATCTCCCGCTTGATTGGTTCTGTTAATGTGAATTCAACGCCAAAGCTGGGCAACTCTCCACAAATGGGTGCTTCAAGGATGTCTAGTCTTCCCCAAGTTACTCGGAGAGCCGGGAGTTCAATTTGGATTTTTCCGGCTGGAACGGGGTCTAGTTCTGGTAATTCAATCACAAGCGGTTCGAACATTTTTACCTTTACAGTTGCCATCCTATCACCTCATATTGCTTGCGCTGCGCACCAAGCGCCGCGGCTACGTGTTGCTCGTGTCGCTGCCATGTGCGTCTGTGCTGTTTGGTCATGCCGATTCCTCCATGTGGTTGAGCCGTCCGCGCTGCACTTCATGTGTGTTCAAGTCGATTCGCTCCCAGTCCATTGATACGCCGCACTCTTGCGCCAACTGTCGGCATCGCGCTGATTCATCCGCCAGCAGTGGACGGTTGAGCAGCCCGTCTAGTTCGACCAGCTTCACCAACAGCCCGCGCCGTTTGATGATTTCCTCTTTGGTCAATGGTGACAATCGCTTGTCCGGGTCGCGCACCACAAGCGCGCCGGCGCCGTCAAGCTCGAAGCGGATCCCCACTGCCTTGAGATGGTTGTAGAAGTACCGGATGTGTTTGGGTCTGGTCACTGTACACCCTCACCTGGTAGCGTGTGCGGTCAGGTTCCACAGCTTCTATGTAACCGTCTAGCGCCAAGTCCATGACGGCGGAATCCAGCGCGCCCGGACGGCAACCCAACGCGTTGAGCAGGTCGGCGCGCGTCGCCGCGCCATGTTCGGACAAGTGCTGCAAGATGCGCAGTTTCAACTTTCCCTTCGGCGGCTTGTCGGGCGCCGGAAAGTCAGCCGCCAACAACCGTCCGAATCTTACTCATGTCTTCCAACAGTGTTGATAGACTTTCCTCTCGGAGTCCGCCGTAGTAGTCGGATGTCTGCCAATCGGCGTGATGGTCTGCAAGCAGTTCTTCCATCTCGCTACGCACGTCGCCAAGTGCTTTGATGGCACGCTGTGCCGAACGCATCACCTTTGACACCCGCGGGTTACTCTTGCCGTAGCTGTTCGCAGCGATCACAATCAAGGTTGTCAATGAATGGTGCGCGCGCCGCAACTCGGAGCCGATAACTTGGTGCTGTGCTCTGGTCAGTCCTGGTCTGTGTTTGGTCATAAGTCGATTCCTTCCGTAAGGTTTGTCATGATGGCATTCGCTGGAGCCGTTGTTACCCACAGTGCATCAAATCAGTGCATCAAAAGTGTTGATGCACTGCGCCTCTACCAGAGTAAATTTGACCTTCGCAGTGCATCAAGTGCATCATTTTCCTTCCAATGACAATGTGTTGTGTTTTGAGTCGTTTTACCCCTTTCTTTTCTCCCTGATACATTATCTTTTTTTACTTGATGCACTTGATGCACTTGATGCACTGTTACACTGGAAAATGGCAGTGCATCAACGAAATTTGATGCACTTTTCAGACCATTTGATGCACTGTTGATGCACTTTGCGTTATGTCGCCTGTGGGTTCACCTTGCGCACCAAGCCGACGTAGACGGTCGCGCCGTTTGTTCGCTTTCCTATAATTCCCCATTCCTTCTTGAGCGTGCGCGCCAGCTCGCGTCCCTGCACTTTGTCTTGACCACGTGACAGCCCGGCATAGGTGCGTAAAGCGTCGAGAATCTCGGAAGATGTCACGCGCCATTCGGTCTTGGTGGGGTCAATCGTGTAGGTGCGCACCAGCATGTCAGCCATAATGTCCGGCGCCATGTGGCTTTCAGCGTTCGACCGCTGTACGGTCAACTCCGCCGGATCAAACCGATAGCCCTTCGGGTCTTGTCGCCACAGGTGCATGGTTTGTGCCCAAACTTGGTGAATGTCTATCCTATCGGCGTATCGCCAGTTGATATGTTCAATGTCCACCACGGCGAAACGCCTATTGCCTGTGGAGTCGGAGAGGAATCCGGCGCCGTCCGGATTGACGGTGCCAATGTACGCTGACACCGCCGGTCTTACCGTGTCGAAGTGTCCGTATGGTTTGCGTTCCGTCACTTTCGTCGCAGTGATGTGGGCTTTCAACGCCTCAACGTTTGCCCGGTTCGTGGTTGCGCCCAACTCCATGATTTCCCATATCCAAGAGCGGGTGCGCTGTAGACTACAGTCTTTGTCATCAGGCGTTATATGCTTCTCTACGAAGTAGCTCGGCAATGGACACAGCCAGCTTGCAAAGTGGCTTTTTCCGACGTCCTGGTCACCTGCCAGCACCAACACGAAATTACTGCGCGCTGCATTCTCGTCACCGTGCATCTTGGCAACAGAACCAATCAGCCAACGCAGCAAGAACGTGTGGAAGACGGTTCGTTGTGTGCCGTCCTGATAGACGATAGGTGCGTGCTTGTCGTCGAAGAAGGACGCCAGCCGCCCGATATGGTCGGCGCCGTCCCATGTCAGCGAGTGCAGATATTCCCGCACTGGGTGACGACGGCGCCGCGCCGCCAACGCCAACACAGCGTCATCTAGCGCGCTTAGCAGCTTTAGCCGCGCGTACCCGGCATCACGTGCCGTCATGCGCATGACGGCGCGCTCAGAGTCGGTCAAGCGTTCATCACCGTTCCAGACGCTTTCATCCATATCGTTGAGCCACAAGTCATAGCCCCATTTGCGCAGGTCTCTATCGATTCGTTCGGAGATTTTCAGCCCGTCGTCATCACCCGCCGCTGCATCATCCTTTGGCGTTTCCCGCGAAACACTGTTGCTGCTGTACGTCTCCCGCGTCTTTTCTATCGCCTCCCTGATTGTCCCTTGTCCGTAGGTTTCGCCGGAACGCGCGTTCCGATTCCACTTGTCGCGGAACAGACCAGAACGCCGAAAGAGTCTGTCCATACGCGCCGGGTCTTTGGCTGTCCAGAACGCTAAGTGATTGCACAGTGCAATGTCTGCCGCGCTTTCGTCGCCGCCATAGGCTGATATGTCGCCGTCCCACAACCGCCGGATAGCGGCGCCGTTCTTGCTGGCGAACATGCGTTGCAGTAACGCATCATCGTCAAGCGGGCCGGGTGTGGACGCTTCTTCCTTCTTCGGCAACTGCGCATAGAGCCAGTCCACAGCCGCTTGACGTTCAGGAATTGTCAGCCAGCCCCGGTCATCCAACGGGCGCCCCGTCACCGTAAAGAATCGCCCACGGTCGTACATCTCCAAGCCAAGCGATTTCTCTTTGCGTCCCCGTCCACCCGGCATCGCTGCGCGCACAATCACGTGTACGCCAGTGCCAGACGGCGACAACTCGGTGTAGGAGTCCAGTCGCTGGACTGCCTCTAGCGCCCACGCGTCAAGCTGCCCATCTGCGTAGTGCCCGTCCAGGTCAACGCCCAGGTATGGGTCGGTGTCAGAGAAGACGAAACCAAGCCCGTCGTAACCGCCGCGCACGAACAGACGCGCGGCGGCTTCGAAGGGCGCCCACGTGTGCGGGTCTGTGGAAGACGCTAACGTTCCAGTCACGCTGTGCGGTTGCTTCGTCGGCTTCGAGTCTCCCTTGCGTCTCACAAGTCGCCACAAGACCCACTGGTCAAGGTCAATGAGTTCTTGCGGGAAGTTTTCCCGGATAGCGTCAATCGTTTGTTCGGGCGTCATGGATGTTTCCTGCATCGGAGATAGCGCCGTATCTGCAAACGGTTTGCAGATACGGCGCGGTGCATCATCATGCGAACACAACTTCTTCATCGTCATCCGCTGCCGGGGCTGGCGCGCGCTTGGGCGCCGCTTTCGGAACCTGCGGAACCATCACCAACGACGGGCGCCCCTGGTAGGCGTCGCCCGCCATGCAAAGGACGGTCTTCCCAATCCAGCCGTTCGGGTCAGCGCCCCACTTTTCGGTCAGCCGGGTGTAGTTTCGCTTGTTCAGCGTCGCCTGCCTGTCGTCGTGGAAGGTCAACGCCAACTTGCGCGTACCGTCCTGGAAGTCCACCAGGTTCACGTCATTGATGGTGAGATACTCCGGTTCCTCGAAGTCAGCGCCCTTGACGTACTTGGAGCCGTAGCCGTCTGTTATTGGGTCAAAGTCTTGGACTGGCATGATTGTTCTGCGCCTCCTATGCGCGTTCTGTTTGTGCCTAAAAATCTATGCGTTGAACAGTGCAGGCTGAGCCATGCCCACCGCGGCCGCCTGTGGGTTTGCATTGCCTGCCTGTTGTCGCCAATATCGAAGGGGTAGCGCCGTCTGCTTGCCGTAGCCCCGGTCAACTGGTACGCCGTGTGCGTCGAAGGCGGCTATGTCTGCCGTGTAGTTGGCGCCGGTCTCAGTATCGATAATGCGCACCCTCACGGCGCCCAGCTCGCGCGCCTGTCGGAGGATTCCATCATCCACAGCCCAGCCGCGTGGGGAGCGCAGCATGTGGACGCTTGCCCGGCGTCGCTGTGTGAGTTCTTCGTTTTCGACTACGCCGACAAGTTGACCGTTTACGTACAATACGATTTGTGTCATAATAGAAAAGCCTTCTGCGCTCCGTGCGCAGGGTGCAAAGAGCCGCCCGGAATCGTGTTCCGGTTTCGAGCGTGTTCTGTTCGGTGCGTCGGTGTTATCCGACAGTCGCAGCAACGGCGCCGTGTTCTCTCGCCAAAGGTCTCACGGCGTCGTTGTGCTTTTCCATGATGGCGCCATCAGGCTGATTCCCCAGCAGCGCCGCGCGCAAGATGGCGCGCGCCTGGTCTCTTGGGTGCCGATATTCGGATTTTGCCGCCTTGAGCAACGCCGCGTATTCATCGCTACCAAGAGGCACTTGAATTCGTATGAATCGCTCGTTCATCTGCGTTTACCTCCATGTCTACCACTCTAGTACAACTTAGCCCTTGCAACCCTTGCGTCAAGGGTTGCAAATTTCATGCAAGGCCTTGCATCAAAAATCTGGCACGTCATACCCGGCTTTGCGCAGTCGGTTACGCCATCGGGTAAGCGTACTTTCATCAATGCTGTAGCTTGCAACATAGTCCCGTCGCCGGACTCCACGTTTTCGTGCGTCCGGCCACCCCCGTACAGCTTCTAGCTGTCGTGCAACTTCGCTATCACTTGCCGTGTCAGTACCGGCTTCACTTTCCTGCGTTTCCCTAGCAGTCGCAAACGCCATCTTTCTGATCAACCACTCCCACGCTTCGCGCGCAACCGCAGACGCTTGCCCGGCGTCGTCAAGCATCAGTTCCACGTAGAGAGGGCGCTCGCCATCGCACCACGCTGGGGTGTCCAATACCAGTACCCCGCGCCGCTCATATATCGATTCTTCTCTTACCTTCACCGCGCCAACGATTCGCTGCCCCCGTACTGTACATTCAATAATCGGCACTGTGAACGTACCGTGAGCCTCCTTTTTCTCTCCAAACTTCCATCGTTCATTACGGTTTTGTCTGATTCGTTCTTCTTCTAGAGTTAGATTGAGTTGCCCCAATCCGTCAGCATGGTAGAATTTCCGTGTGTAGGCGTGTGCGCCCTCTGTGGTAGAATCCATCTTGGCACCTTTCGATTTGCGAGACGCTGGCGGTCTCCGTCCAATAGAAAGCCAGCGTCTCGCATTTTAGCATCTGGTTCTACCCTTCGCCGCTAAGCCTCCTCTACGAGTCGGTGTGGGAATGCGTCTTCCCAGTCTACGTAGTGTTCGGTCAATTCCTGTTCGTACAGCGCCGCCGCTTCGTCCTCGCCAATCGGTTCGAGCGTGTCTTGCTCCCCCTGCCACATGGTGAGCGTCACCACGAAGTAGCGATTGTTGGGAGTGCGGTACAGAAAACGGTTGCGCCCGTTGCGTTCGTGGTTGCGTCCGTCCCAATACTGGTCGTCCGCCAGCAGCGTAGCCGTCGCCACTCGATAACGGACGCCTCCCACAACTCTTTGCATGTTATCTGGTACAGTCAACATTGTTCGATTCCTTTCTGGGGTCTCTCCCCACTCTTGAAAACTCCCCAATTGAGCCTACCAAGTGCCATCCGCGGTACTATACGAAGTGACAGCGTTCGCCCGTCCTTCGGTCATAGTTCGCCCAGTTTTTGATTAGCCCATGTGCTACGCGTCGCCCGCCATGCCTCGCGCCACTCCGACAGCGTGACAGGCGCGGCGCGCAGGTATGCCAGCGCAGTACGCCGGGTGTAGCCAGCGCCTACGTACCAGTTTTTCAGTTCGGCGTCATAGACGAACAGCGGATTGTCGGTCGTCATGCAGCGCCGCCGCAACAGCCAGGATAACGCCCGCTGTTCGGTGCGTCGCAGTCCCCATTGCGCTGCGCCGTTGCGTCCCCACGGCGCGGGAATCAGCAATCGCCCGTCGGGGTCAATGTTGCTGTAAACCTGGTCGTCATCCACGTCAAACAGCACTTCCACGAAAAAGAGCAACGCATTGTTCGCCAGTTCCGCCTTTGCGCCCATGACGCCACGGCGTGACAGTTTCTGCGCAACAGCCCGCAACGGCGTGTGTCGCTCCGGCTGCGCACCGACGATGGCTTCGGTGCGCTGTAGCTCGACTGGAATCACGTAATTCATTGCTCGTGCCATGTGTCCTCCCGCAGCATGGAGTCAATCCGTTCGTGTCGCGCTCGCTGCTCGTGGCGCAGCAGGCGGTACTGCAACAACACGCCAATCAGCCCTATGCCGTCTGGCGACGCCAGCGCGTGAAACAGCCATGCACCAGCCCAGATAAGCGCCGCAAATCCGAAGAAAACCGCCAGCGCCGTCACTGACAGTAGCGGAACCTTCCAACCCACCACAGCCAGCAACAGCCCGCCAAGTCCGACGATTAGCGCCAAGCCTGCTGTCGAGATGTTGAATGCGACCGCTCTATCGGTCTCGGAGACTGCAACTGCTTCAGGTTCCACAGGCGCACGTAGAATGACTTCCTGTGGAGCAGCCGGTTCAGACCGCCACGGTCTGACAACAATCGGCGCCGGTTCGACGAAGTTTTGGCGCGTCGGCGCGCCGCGCGTGTAGCTCAGGTCTGGTTCAATCATGATTCACTCTCCTGGATGCACTCAATGCCGCCTGCGACGACTCGATAGTCGCCACACAGCGCCGGAAACTGCTTCACCACGCTCTTGAGGCTGATTCTGTGTGGACTGTTGCCGCCGCCGGACAGCGAGAACGCGCCGGCGTCGTTCGGCGTAGCTGGCTGTAGCCGCATCCACTTCAACTCGGGTTCAATCTGCACGCGCACCCGCGGCGGTTTGCCAAGCAGCGCTGTCGCGGCGTGGTTGAGCGTGAATTGTCCAGAGTCGTAGAGCTTCGCCGCTGGCTTTTTTTGACGCCGCCGCTGTTTTCGGGTCTTACGTGTATCCATGCCATTTTTCAATCCCCTTTCATTGCAAAGCGCCGCCCTTCGGCGACAAGTTCCTCGGTCTGCGATTCGTGAGACGCACCCAGGAAGACGAACGCCAACAGCACTAGACCAAAAAATCAGCAGTTCCATGCTATCGTCTCCCTCTTCGTCGCTGTGGACGTTCTACCCGCCGCTTCCTTCACTTCCGTCGTCCAGCAAGCGCAGCTTGTCCCACACGCCGCCTGCCCGGCGCTCAGCCATAATCTGCGCGCCGTGCGCAGCACTGCCCAACTGCCGTCAGGCTGTAGCTCAATCGTGTAACGAGTCATGATTCATTCTCCTTCGCAATAGATAGCAGCGCCAGCGCCGACGATTGCCACAAAGCAAAGCGTAGAGCCGGTCACAATGCGTCAAGTGTCATAGCGCACCTCGTCTTGGTTCTCTGGAATGAATGCACATTCACCCGGCAACAGCGGCATTTGCACCGGGTGTCTTCCGTTGCAGATAGGACACAACCGCGGCGCGGCGTGACGCCGTTTCAACTTGCGCTCGAAGTTCCTGTCACCTTCCCAGGTGCGCACCACCACGAAGGTCAAGCCGCGTTCTTTCGCAACTTGTGTCAGTCTGGCGCCGTGCCCGTGCGCGTGCGCATGAATGCGCGGCGCCAGGTCTTCGGCGTAGCCTAGATAATGCTGTGCCGTGTGGCGCCCCGGTGCGATAGGTTCGGAGAAGTGGAGAAGATAGACTGTGCTCATAGGTCTAGCTCCATTCCACAGCGCGGACACTCGCACAGCCCACCGCCGCCGATGACATGGTCAAGCTGAGCACCGCACAATGGGCAGCGCAGCGCAGCGCAGAGCGGATAGCTATCAGCCGCGGCCCCGGGGCATCATCAAGCAGCGTCAGTTGCGTCCAGCCGGTCTTCTCGATATTCAGTTGTGTTTGCTTGGGTTCGTTCATTGTGCTTGTGTCCTTTCACACGGTAGAATGTCGTTGCGCCCGTCCTGTGGTGTGTCCCTGTGCAGCGTCTTCAGCGCCTGCACAGTCCACGGGATGGGCGATTGCTACTTATGGGAATACACCTTCCCGGATGTTTAGGAAGGTGTCCACAGCGCCGTATCGCCTGTGCGCGTTGCGTGTGTCATCTTCAACCAACCGCAGATAACGCTGTAACGTGTCGATGCTTTCATGCCCCATCAGCGCCGCCAAACTGTAAATGTCCATGCCGGCGCGCAAGCTCCACAGCGCAAACGTTCGCCGGAACATATGACCAGTGGCGCGCACGCCGGCGCGTTCACCAATGCGCGCGATAATCTGTTGCAGTCCGTTGCGAGTCAACCGTTTGTCATTGTTCAGATTTCGCCATAATGGAGCGTTCGCCGATGGGCAATTGCTGGCAATGTGATACTCCAGCATCGCGCGTCGGGTCTTCTCCCCAAGATAGACGGTGCGAGTCTTGCGTCCCTTGCCTGCCGTAATCCGCACAGCGCCGGTCACCATGTCCACATCGCCGACGTTGACAGCGATAACTTCAGACCCGCGCGCGCCGGTATCGAGTAAGAACAAAATCAGCGCGGTCTCGCGTGGCGTCCCACAAGCCGCCAACAATCGCCGGGCGTCTTCTATAGAAAGGTCGGGAAGCACGTCCTTCGATGTCTTGGGCGCCCTGACGTTTGCGATTGGCGATACGGATAGCCAACCCTCTGCAACGCAGAAATTGAGCCATGCACGAATGGCGCGGAAGGACGCAAGTCGGGTGTATTCGCCCCAACCGGGCTTTTCATCTGTAGGTGTTGCTTTGTGGGTCTGGTACAGCCGGATATGCTTCGGGGTGATGTCGGTCAGCAACGTGACGCCTACATCGGTCAACCAGGCTACAAATTGACCGATATACCACTCATAGTATTCGCGCGTGGAGTTTGTGTAGTTGCGCGCTGCAACTTCCAACATCCACCCATGCTTTGCCTCGATAGGCGTGATAGCCATGTGTGCAACTGTCCCCAGTTGCGCACATTACGTAGACAGGTCTTCGGAACCGAGTGTCGGGGGTTCGAATCCCTCCAGGCGTGCTGAACCTCTGGTAGTTTGACCCGTGTCATGTAATCATTGACGCGGGTTTTCTATTTTGGAGCGACAAGTTTGGAGCAACAAGGCGGCTTAAGAGAGCGACGGGCGTCAAGCCATTTTCGCCCCATGCTTTGCGGCGCACAATGGCGATTCACAGTCTGTGCAATGGCATAAACATTTACCTGTTGGCGCGCATGTTGGGGCGCGCCGACATACACGTACTCAAGCACTACCGGTTCACTCAACGCACAGGCTGATCGACCTCGGCGCGCTGCACCGGCGTCTGCTCCTCCGCCAGCGCCAGCACCGCCCGCGCCGTGATGTTGTCCGTCGCCAGCACAGTGCAATATCGGCTGCGCAGCACGGCCAGGATGGCGGGCGCTTTGGTCAGGCCGCGGGCGACGGCGATCACTTTGGGGATGCGGCGCAGGTCCTCTAGCTCGACGCCGATCACGCGGCGGTTGATTTCGATGCCTTCGGTGCGCCCCATGGCGTCGAAAAAACGGCCGGCGGTCTCGCCCACGACGCCTTGCTCGCGCAGCAGCGCCAGATCGTTGCGCGTGATCAGACCGGCGCGCAGGAAGCTGGAGTCGCGCTCGTCCACCGAGCCGATGCCGGTGATGGCGAGCTGCACGGAGCGAGCGCGACGGATCGCCTCGCGCACGGTCGGCTCGGAGAGGAAGAGATCGCGCACCTCCGGCCGCTCGACCAGCACCGGCGCGTGCAGGTCGTAGTGGCGGCCGCCCAGCTTCGCCGCCACCATGCGCGCCAGGTCCGGGCCGTCGATCACCAGCGCGCCGACGCCGCCCATCAACTGCACGACGTCGATGCCCTGCGCCAGATGGTTGGGCAGGGCGCTGACCGTAGCGTGCACCCCCGTGCCCCACGCCACGCCGATCGTGGAGCCTTCCGGCAGGTTGGGGATGATGCGCTGGAGATAGACCGCAGCCAGCTGGCCGACGCCGGCCAGCAGCGAGGCGTCGTCGGCGTCCGGCTTGGCCTCCAGCACCAACGCGTCGCTGAGCTGGAAGCGGGCGACAAGCTGCATCTCCATCTCGAAATCGTGCGGGATGGGCGTCTTGATGTTCACCTCGATGATCCCGCGCTCCCAGGCCTCCTTGAGCAACCGGGAAATCTTGGATGTGGAGACGCCCAGCCGCTTTGCAATCTCCGCCTGTCCCAGGTGAAACTTGTAGTAAAGGCTGGCCACCATCGCCAGCAGGTCCTCATGTTCGTTCATCGCCGGCGCCTTCCGGTCAAAAACGGATGGATGATCTGGAAGAAAGTCTGCAAATTTTTGCACACAGCATAACACTCCACAACAAGGATGTCAAGCAGATCCGACAAATTTCCCTCCTAAAAAATCCTTGCGGCGACTTTTCACTCATCTTCACATCGAAAGCTCATTGCTCTTTTTGTCTTTGTTTTCTCTGGATTTCTCTTCAGAAATTGAAAATTTGAAGTTTGATGCCGGTCGCCGGTCTGGCTTTGGCCTGAAATTTTGCAACGTGTCGGGGCTTGACAACCTCGCCGGTTCGTGCTATGCTCCCTGCAAGAAATTTCATTATTTGAATTTTTTTGCTCCCAAAAGCACATTTTATCCATCAAGATCGATTCAAGCGCCCGTCGTGACAAAGGGTGCAACGCTCAAAAAAGGCTCATCTATGCGCGTTCGTTGTGATGGTTTTGTCTTCGACCTGGATGGGACGGTCTATCTCGGTGAGGCGGCGTTGCCCGGCGCCGTAGAAGGGATCGCCGGCCTGCGCGCACGCGGCAAGCGCGTGCTCTTCGTCAGCAACAAGCCGTTGGAGCCGCGCGCCAAATACGCTGCCAAGCTCACGCGGCTCGGCATTCCCACCGAGCCGGAGGATGTGATCACATCGGGCTACGTGCTCGGCCATCACCTCGCCCATCACCAGCCGGAGCTGCGCTATTACGTGGTCGGCGAGGAGAATCTACGCCAGGAGCTGCGCAGCCACGGCCTGAAGGTGGTGGACGAGCTGCTCGAGCAAGACCCGAAAGAGGTGATCGACCCCAAGGGCATCGACGCCGTGATTGTGGCCTTCGACCGCACGTTGAACTACCGCAAACTCAACACCGCCTATCAGGCCCTGATGCGCGGTGCGCGCTTTTACGCCACCAACGGCGACAAGACCTGTCCGATGCCCGGCGGCGCCATCCCGGATGCAGGCGGGACGATTGCGGCGCTGGAAACTATGACCGGCCGCAAGCTGGAGCTGCTCGCCGGCAAGCCTTCCACGCTCACAATGGAGGTGGCGCTGGAGCGGCTCGGCCTGCCCGCCGAGCGCTGCATGATGGTGGGCGACCGGCTGGAGACGGACATCGCCATGGGACAGGCGGCGGGGATGCTCACGGCGGTCGCGCTGACCGGGGTGAGCACGCGCGAGGACGTGGCGCGCATGACGAAGCCCCCCACCTTTGCGATTGAGCGGTTGAGCGAGCTGTTGGAGCTGATTGAGTAAATTCGCGCGATCGGATCAGCGTTTGTCCATGGGGGAGCGTGCTCCGTAGGAGTTGCGCAATCGGCGGGACTTTTGTGAGAACACCGCCTTCCAGGGGCGCCTGAGGCTCTTCTGAAAGGTGGGCTGCCTGCGCAACTTTTACATCCAATAAAATCGAACGACGATTTTTTGCGTTGCCTGGAAGGAAGAAAGGAGGGGAAACGGACGAAAAGGTTGTTGGAAGGGGCGGAGTTTGCCGTGACCGAATTGTGTGCTGAAGTCTAGTCGAACCAAGTCAGTATTCCACCGGAGAGACCCTATGAAAACCAGGACAATCTATTTCATGCTGGCCGTGCTCACCACTGTTGCGTTGGTGATCGCCGCCTGCGGAGCGCCTGCAGCGCCTGCGCCGGCCCAACCTGCGCCTGCACAGCAACAGGCGGCTGCGCCGAGCGGCGAGTTCAACTGGCGCGCCTACGAGGGCGAGAGCCTCAAGCTGCTGCTGAACCAGCATCCCTATCAGCAGGCGCTGGTCGGCGAGCTAGACAAGTTCACCGAACTGACCGGCATCAACGTCACCTACGACGTCTTCCCCGAGCAGAACTACTTCGACAAGGTGACGATCGACCTCCAGGCCGGCCCTGCCAGCACCTACGACGTCTTCATGACGGGCGCGTATATGATCTGGCAATATGCGCCGGCCGGCTGGATGGAGCCGCTGGAGGGCTACATCAACGATCCCAGCAAGACCCATCCAGACTATGACTTTGAGGACATCCTGCCCGACCTGCGCAACTCCGAGCGCTGGAATCTGCTGCCCGGCGCCGAGAATCTGGGCCAGGGGTCGCAGTACGCCATTCCGTGGGGCTGGGAAGCCAACGCCTACATGTATCGCAAGGACATCTTCGACGCCAACGGGCTGAAGCCGCCGGCATCGCTCGACGAGCTGGTCGAGGTGAGCAAGAAACTCAAGGAGATCAACCCCAACATGGCGGGCATCGTCGTGCGCGGCAGCCTGAACTGGGCCACCATTCACCCCGGCTTCATGACGATGTACTCCAGCTACGGCTGCCGCGACTACAACGAGAAGATGCAGCCGCAGATGAACTCCGACTGCGCCGTGGAAGTGACGTCGAAGTGGATCGACATGGTGCGCAGCGCCGGCCCCGAAGCGTGGACGACCTACACCTGGTATCAGGCCGGCTCGGACTTCGGCGCGGGCAAGGCGGCGGCGCTCTTCGACGCCGACATTCTAGGGTACTTCCAGAACCAGCCGGGCACGGCGGCGCCGGAGGTGCTGGGCAACGTGGCGTGGGCGCCGGGTCCGCGCGGGCCGAACGGCGAGCTGCGCACCAACATCTGGATCTGGTCGCTGGCCATGAACGCCGGCTCCAAGAAGAAGGACGCCGCCTGGCTCTTCATGCAGTGGGCGACGGGCAAGGACTTCCTCACCACCGGCGCAATCGAGTACAACATGGTCAACCCGGTGCGCCAGTCGATCTGGGACAACCCGGACTTCCAGGCCAAGATGGCGGAGCAGACCGACTATCTGGCGACCTTCCAGACCATTTCGGCCAACGATATGAAGATTCAGTTCACGCCGCAGCCGCTCTTCTTCGAGACCACGACCGAGTGGGCGCAGGCGCTGCAGGACATCTACGCCGGTCAGGACGCCAAGGAGCGGCTGGATAAGCTTGTCGCCAGCCTCACCGAGCAGTTGAAAGACGCCGGCATCTATCAGGAGTAAACGACTCGGAGTGTTTGGGAGAGGTCTTCCAGAGAGCGCATGAAGATGAACAGTCGATCTTCAACGCACTCTCTGGAAGGCCGTATGTCAGGGAAAGGCGCCTCTATGGAAGAAAACATCCGTCCACCGTTCGCAGTGCGCGCACGGCCCTGGTTCATCGCTCTGCCTGCATTGTTGGTGTTGATCGGCATCCTGTATCCGTTCTTGACCGCAATTTACTACTCGATGACAGCCTACGCGCTGAACCGGCCCGGCAGCGTCGACACCTTCGTCGGGCTGCGCAACTACGTGCGCATGTTCACGAGCGAAGATTTCCTCTACAGCACCTATATCACCTTCGCTTACGCCCTGCTCGCCACCGGCATCGAGCTGACGCTAGGGCTGATCGTGGCGATGCTGCTCAACCGCGACTCCCGGCTGGCGAAGATTTTCACGCCGACGTTGATCTTTCCCATGATCATTCCGCCGGTGATCGGCACATTGGTCTGGAAGATGATGATGCAGCCGAGCGTAGGCATCCTCAACCCGATGCTCAACGCCGTAGGGCTGCCTTCGCTGCAATGGGCGGCTGCGCCGGAGACGGCGCTCTTCTCGGTGTTGTTGGTGGACATCTGGATGTTCACGCCCTTCGTCGCCCTGATTCTGCTGGCGGGGCTGCGCTCCTTTCCCAGCGCACCTTTTGAGGCCGCGCGCGTGGACGGCGCCTCTTTCTGGTTCACCTTCCGCAACCTGACGCTGCCGATGCTCTCGCCCTTCATCATCATCGTGGTCGTCTTCCGTCTGATGGACTCGCTGAAGATGTTCGACATTATCTTCGCCATGACCGAAGGCGGCCCAGGCAACACACTGATGACCTATCAGCTCACCGCCTATCGCACGAGCATCCAGTTCCAGCGGCTGGCGCAAGGATTGCCGTACGCCATTCTGCTCTACATCATTATCTATATTACGAGCATGTATCTGATCAAGGCGTGGGGGCGCGCACAGCGTCGCGCCGCCGGCTATTGACGAGAATCGATTACCGTGCATCGATGTTGCGTGGATGAAGTGAAGGCGAATCATGCAATCAAAAGTGTCCAATAACCGATTGGCGGCCATCCTCTCCGACGGGTTCCTGGGGCTGTACTTTATTTTTGCGCTCTTTCCCCTGCTCTGGATGGTGCTGGTCTCCTTGAAGAGCGGCGAGGAGCTGTTTACAACACAGTTTGTCTTTACGCCGACGTTGGAAAATTACCAGGCGATCCTCTTCGGCGATCCGCGCGCGGCCGCAGGCGTGGTGGCGCGGCAGGAATTTCCCCGCTTTTTTATGAACAGCCTGATCGTCAGTTCAGGCGCCGTGATTTTATCATTGCTCGTCGGCGTGCCGGCCGCTTATGCGCTCGCCCGCTATCGATTCCGCGGCAAAGAAGACCTGGCCTTCACCTTTCTCTCCTTTCGCTTTGCGCCGGAGCTGGTCGTGATCATCCCGCTCTCGGTGCTCTATCGCCAGCTTGGCCTGTACGACACCTACTGGGGCATCATCTGGGTCTATCAGCTCGTCACGCTGCCCCTGCTGATCTGGGTGCTGCGCAGCTACTTCGAGGACGTCTCGCCCGACATTGAGCAGGCCGCCATGATCGACGGCTACCCGTGGTGGCGCATCTTCTGGAGCATTTTGCTGCCGTTGGTGCGGCCGGGGCTGGCCGCTGCGGCGCTGCTGGCCTTCGTCTTCGCCTGGAACAATTTTATTTTTGCGCTTGTGCTCGGCGGCTCCAATGTGCAGACCGTCACCGTCTCGGCGTTGGGATACATCTCCTCGGCGCAGGCGTTTTTTAATCGCATGGCCGCCGCCTCCGTGCTTGCGTCGATTCCACAGATTGTGCTGGCGCTGAGCATTCAACGCTATCTCATCCGCGGCCTCAGCTTCGGCGCTGTGAAAGGGTGATGCCTCATGGCGACAGTGCGACTGGAACATCTGACCAAAGACTTCGGCAAAGTGCGCGCCGTCAACGACCTTTCGCTGACGGTGGAGGATGGCGAGTTCATCGTGATGCTCGGCCCCTCCGGCGCCGGCAAGACGACCACGCTCAAGCTGATCGCCGGCGTGGAGACGCCTACCAATGGCAAGGTCTACATCGGCGAGCGCCTGATGAACGCCATTGAGCCGCATCACCGCAACGTGGCGATGGCCTTTGAAAGCTACGCGCTCTACCCGCACATGACGGTGAAGGAGAACATCGCCTTCCCGTTGCGCGCACCGGGCCGCACCTTCAGCGAGGCGGAGATCGAGCGTCGCGTGCGCAACGTCTGCGAGATGCTCAACATCCACATGTTGATGGACCGTCTGCCGCAGCACCTTTCCAACGGCCAAAAACAGCGCGTGGCGCTGGGCCGCGCCATGGTGCGCGAGCCGGACGTCCTTTTGCTCGACGAGCCGATCTCCCACCTCGACGCCAAGCTGCGCCATCGCATGCGCCAGGAGTTCAAGGCGTTGGAGGCCGACATTCGCTACACCACCATCTACGTCACCCACGATTATCTGGAAGCCCTTTCACTGGGCGACCGCCTGGTCGTGCTCGACCGCGGGGTGATCCAACAGATCGGCAAGCCGAACGACGTTTTCGTGAACCCGGTCAACGTCTTCGTCTCCAAGCTGCTCGGCTATCCCCAGATCAATCTGGCGACCTGCACCGTCCAGCGGGCAGGCGACGACCTGCATCTGGTCAGCCTGGATGGCGCCATCACCGTGGCTGCGCCGCCGCGGCTGCGCGAAGCGCTGCTCAAGCATAAAGGCGAGCATGTCATCCTGGGCGTGCGCCCCATGCATCTGCATCCCATCCCAGACGGCGCCGAGAGCGCCGGCGTGAATGTGCTCAAGGGCGTCGTGTACGTCTTTGAACGACTCGGCGCGCGCGGCGTGCTCACCGTGACCGTAGGCCAAAATCAGTTGGACGTATTGACGCCGATCGAGGTGGATTACGCCATCGACGAGCCGGTGCGGCTGGCGGTGGAGGCGGAGAACATCCTGGTCTTCGACGCAAAGACCGAACGCAACATTCTCTGCGCGGACTAGAGGAAGCGAGGAACCATGGCGGAATTACGTCTCGAACACATCTATAAAACCTACAAAGGCGGCGTTGAAGCCGTGAAAGACCTCAACCTGACGGTGAAAGACGGCGAATTTCTGGCGCTGCTTGGGCCTTCCGGCTGCGGCAAGACGTCGACGCTGCGCATGATCGTAGGCCTGGAGGACATCACAAGCGGCGAGATGTACATCGGCGGCCGGCTGGTCAACCGCCTGGAGCCGAATCAACGCAACGTGGCGCTCGCCTTCGAGACCTATGCGCTCTATCCTCCGCTCTCGGTCTTCGACAACATCGCCTTCTGTCTGCGCGCCCGTTCGGTGCCCAAGCATGAAATTGCGCAGCGCGTGCGTCGCGTGGCGGAGATGCTCGACATCACCGACATCCTCGACCGCAAACCTGCCGAGCTGGGCGGCGGGCAGAAGCAGCGCGTCTCGCTCGCCCGCGCGCTGGTGCGCGACCCCGACGTCTTTTTGATGGACGAGCCGCTCTCTCACCTCGACGCCGCCCTGCGCGCCCACATGCGCATCGAGCTGAAACGCCTTCACGCCCAGACCGGTCGCACCACCATCCTCGTCACCCACGACCAGCTCGAGGCGGTCGCCATGGCGCAGCGCATCGCCGTGATGAACCTCGGCGTGCTGCAGCAGGTGGGCACCTTCGACGAGATTTACAACCATCCTGTCAACGAGTTCGTGGCCGGCTTCATCGGCGAGCCGCCCATGAACATCCTGCCGACTCGACCGGTGCAGGAAGGCGACAAGCTCTGGCTTGCGGCGCTCGACGGCGGCTTCCGCCTGCCGCTTCCCGACGCGCTGCGCGCCAAGGTGGAGCGCAGCAAAGCGCAGACCATTGATCTGGGCGTGCGCCCCATTCACATCGAGACGCTCGATTCATCCAGCGAGGCCGTCGATGCACTCCCGGCTACGGTGCAGACCTTCGAGTCGCTGGGTGAGGAAGGCCAGTTGGCGGCGCAGCTCGGCGACTCCACCGTGCTGGTCGTCACGTCGCCGCTGCTGGAGCTGGAGCGGGGCGACGCCGTCAAGCTGCGCTTCCGCCCAGACCGCATCCATCTCTTCGATGCAGCGACGCAACAGGCGTTGTGAGGATGTTGCGTGTTGCGTGGTGCGTGACGCACCACGCAACACGCAACACGAATCACGAATCACCATGAATTCAGAGCAAAAATAAGAAGAAAGCCTCACCCGTGGCCAACTACTACTTGCTCGGCGTCGACGCCGGCACGACGGTGATCAAAAGCACGCTCTTCGACCTCGCCGGTCGCGAGATCGCCGTCGCTGCGCAGCCATCAAGCCTCTTGTCGCCTCAGCCCGGCTGGGCGGAGTCGGATATGGAGGCCGTCTGGCGGGCGACTGTACAGACGGTGCGCCAGGTGTTGCAGCAGGCAGCGATTGCGCCCGAGGCGGTGCTGGCGATCGGTCTCACCGGTCAAGGCGATGGAACCTGGCCGGTCGGCGCCCAGGGACGTCCGGTGCGCCCCGCCATCCTCTGGTGCGATGGTCGCACCGCCGGCCTGGTGCAGGAACTCTGGGCGAACGGCGTCGGCCATGCGCTCTTTGCCATCACCGGAACGGCGCTCAACACCTGCAACCAGGCCGTGCACCTGCGCTGGCTGCAAATGCATGAGCCGGAGACGCTGGAGCAGACGACGGCGGTGTTGCGCGCCAAGGACTGGCTCTTCCTGCGCATGACCGGCGAAACGAGCACCGACGTCACCGACGCCTCTCACACCTATTTCGACGCGCGGATGCAGCAGTTCGATGGTCGCGTCCTGGCTCTGCTCGACGTCGAAGCGTGGCGCCCGAAGCTTCCGCCGATTCTTCCCTCCGCCCAGAACCGGGCGCCGTTGCATTTCGCCGCCGCAGAGCTGCTGGGGCTGCCGGAAGGTCTCGCCGTGGTCGCCGGGCCGTTCGATGTGGCTGCGTCTGCATTGGGCGTCGGCGCTTTTGCGCCCGGACACGCCTGCTCTGTGCTCGGCACTGCGGGCGTTCATCAGATCATGACGGAGGCCCCCATCTTCGAGCCTGCGGACATCGGCTACAACATGCGCCATGCGCCGGAGGGGGTGCTCATCCGCCTGCTGCCGACGATGACCTGCACGCAGAATCTGCGTTGGTTCGCCCAGGAGTTCTACGCGCACGAATGGGCGGAGGCGCAGCGCACCGGCGCAAACATCTGGGAGCTGCTGGAGCAGATCGCCCTGCAAGAGCCGCCCGGCGCGCGCGGGGTCTTCTACCATCCCTATCTCGACCCGGCGGGCGAGCGCGCACCGTTCATCGAGCCGATGGCGCGTGCGCAGTTCAGCGGCCTCAGCGCAGGATGCACGCGCGCGGCGCTGCTGCGCGCCGTCTATGAAGGCGTGGCGCTCTCCGTGCTCGACTGTTATGAGACGATGGCGGCGCCGGTGCACACCTTGCGGCTGGCCGGCGGCGGCGCGCGCAGCAGGCTGTGGGCGCAGATGCTCGCCGATGCACTCGCTGCGCCGGTGCTGGTGGCGGAAGGCTCTGAATATGGCGCGCGCGGGGCGGCCATCAACGCCGCCGTGGCGATCGGTCTGTACGCGTCCTACGCCGAAGCCATCGAGCGAATGGTGCGCCCGGCGCAAGCATTCGAGCCTGTCGAGGGCCGGCGCACCTGGTGGCTGGAGCAGTTGGAGCTTTATCGCATGGAACGCATGGCGATGGCGCCGGTGTGGAAAGAACGCGGGCGGAGGCATCGATAGGCGCTGCTGATAGATTGTCACGCAACACGCAACATTATCTGAAAATTCTATGGCCAACACCCTTACCATCGCCGTGATCGGCGATCTTTTCGTAACCAATGAGCTGTTTCTCGAGGCGCTGGAACGCTGGCGAGGTCATCTGCCATTTGACGTCACGGTCGCCACGCACTGCGTTCCATGGCCGGACGAGCCGCTGGCGCACAACGACGAGGTGCGAGAGTTCGTCGGCGACCCGGAGGAAGTGGCGCAATTTGTCCAGCCTGCGGACGTTCTCCTGACGCATGTGGCGCCGGTCACGCAGCGGGTGCTCGAACGCGCAGAAAAGCTGCGCCTCATCGGCTGCTGCCGCGGCGGGCCGGTGAACATCAACGTGGCCGCGGCGACCGCACGCGGCGTGCCGATCGTCAACGCGCCGGCGCGCAACTCGCAGGCCGTCGTCGAGTTCACCATCGGCGTCCTCCTGGCCGAATGTCGCAACATCGCCCGCTCGCACGCCGCCCTGGCGCGCGGCGTCTGGCTCGGCGACCTTTACCGCTATGACCGCGTCGGACGCGAGCTGCGCGGGCAGACGATCGGGCTGATCGGCTTCGGCGCCATCGCGCAATCTCTGGTCCCCTACCTGGCCGTCTTCGGCATGCACATCCTGGCCTACGACCCTTATGTGCCAGCCGAACGCTTCGCTGCGCTGGGCGTGGAGTCCGTCGATCTGCCCGGGCTGCTGGCGCGCGCCGACATTGTGAGCCTGCACGCGCGCGTTACGCCGCAGACGGTGGGCATGATGGGCGCTGCACAGTTTGCGCAGATGAAGCGCGGCGCGTATTTCATCAACACGGCGCGCGGCCCTCTGGTCGATTACGACGCGCTCTATCAGGCCCTGCACAGCGGCCATCTCGCCGGCGCGGCGCTCGACTGTTTCCCGGAAGAGCCGCCGCCTTCAGACTGGCCGTTGCTCCGCCTGCCCAACGTGACCGTCACCCCGCATATCGCCGGCGCCTCGAAAGACTCCGCCGAGCGCGGGGCGGAGCAGGTTGTGCGCGACGTCGTCCATTTCTTCACAGGCCAGCCATTGGAATTCTGCGTCAACCCGGCCGTCCTGGCGACGGAGAAACGAGGGTGACGATGGTCGCCGAAGCGCTCCTGGGCGTCGACATCGGAACCACAGCCGCCAAAGCGATCCTCTGCGACCGCAACGGGACATTGCTCGCCCAGGCGGGCGAGGAGTATCCGACCGCCTTTCCACAGCCGGGATGGGCCGAGCAAGACCCTGAAGCCTGGTGGCGGGCGACCTGCCATGTGGTGCGCCGCGTGTTGGAAGCCGCCGGACTTCCGGCGCAGGCGGTGGTCGGCGTGGGCGTCAGTTGCCAGGCGCCGACGCTCGCAGCGGTCGATGCGGCGGGCCATCCGCTCTATCCTGCGCTGATCTGGATGGATCGCCGCGCCGAGCCACAGTGTGCACAGTTGCGGGACGAAGTGGACGAAGAGCTGGTCGCCGCCCTCAACGGCGGACGCATCGACCCCTACTACCTGGCGCCCAAGCTACGCTGGCTGCGCGAGCAGGAGCCTGACGTCTATGCGCGCTGCCATCAGGTTTTGCAGGCCAACGGCTACATCGTGCACAAGTTGACCGGCGTCTTCTGCATGGACAGCTCGCATGGTCCGTTGACGCTTTGTTTTGACAGCGCGCGCAGGGAATGGTCGCCGACGCTGCTGGAAGCGATGAAGCTCGATCCGGACAAATTGCCGCCCGTAAAACCCTGCGGAGAAGTGGTCGGCGTGGTCACTCCAGCGGCGGCTCAAGCTACGGGCCTTGCGCCGGGGACGCCGGTCATCGCCGGCATGACCGACGGCACCGCCGCCGCCGTCGAGGTGGGGTTGACGCGCCCTGGCGACGCGGCGGAGATGACCGGTCAATCGACGGTGCTGCTCATCTGCAGCGACGCCCCCTATCGAGGCAAGGCGCTGATCCCGCTGGGGCACCCTATCCCCGGTCTGCATCTGGTCGTGGGCGCCATGTCGGCGACCGGAGGCGCGCTGCGCTGGTTCCGCGATCAGCTGGGCGAGCGCGAGGTCGCCGAGGCGCAACGACAGGGCGTCGATCCCTTCGAGCTTCTGAGCGCAAGGGCCGCCCAAAGCCCGCCCGGCGCCAACCGCCTGATCTTTCTGCCCTACATGTACGGGGAGCGCTCGCCGATCTGGGATTCGGCCGCGCGCGGGGTCTTTTTCGGTCTCTCGCTGGCGACGACCAAAGGCGACCTTGTGCGCGCCGTCATGGAGGGTGCAGCCTACGGCCTGCGTCACAACGTCGAAACCGCGGCCGAAGCCGGCTTTGCGTTGGCGACGCTGGCCTGCGTCGGCGGCGGCGCACGCAGCTCGCTGTGGAACCAGATCAAAGCCGATGTCCTGAAGCGGCCGGTGACCCTACCTGCGGCGGCCAGCGGTGCAGCCATGGGCGACGCCCTCCTCGTCGCCGCCAGCGTCGGCCTTTACCCCTCGCTTGTGGAGGCGGTCGCCGCCATGGTTAAAACAGGGCCGACCTTCACGCCGCAGCCGGAAAACGCCGCACGGTACGATGCGCTCTATCGCATCTATCGTCAGCTCTATCCGACGCTGCGGCCACTCTTCCACGAGTTGGCGGAGGTTGCGTGATGCATGCGCTCTTTCGTCCGGACGCTTTCGCCGGTCAACGCGTGCTGGTGACCGGCGGCTCGCGCGGCATCGGCCGCGCCATCGCGCTGGCCTTTGCTCGACTGGGCGCGGAGGTCGCCTTCTGTTATCGCAGCGATCAGGGCGCTGCAGAAGCGCTGTTGCGCGAGGCCGCCGCCGAAGGGCTGCGCGTGCAGGGCTACCAGGCGGACGTCGCCGATCCGGCGGCGGTGCAACGACTGGTGGCGGAGGTTCAGGGCGCACTCGGGCCGATCGACGTGTTGGTCAACAACGCCGGCTTTTTCCCGTCCGCAACCGTGTTGGAGATGACAGCGGCGGAGTGGGACGCCGTGCTGCGCACGAACCTGTACGCCGTCTTTTACTGCTCGCAGGCCGTGCTGCCCGGCATGATCGCAGCAGGCGGCGGTGCGATCATCAACATCGCCTCGGTGGCGGGGCAGCGCGGCTCGGCGCGACATGCGCACTATGCGGCGGCCAAGGGCGGCGTGCTCGCCTTCACCCGCTCGCTGGCGCGCGAGGCGATCGCCTACAACATCCGCGTCAACGCCGTGTCGCCGGGGCGCATCGCCACTGAGCTGTTGATCAACGAGGAAAACGCTCAGGAATACGCGCGCTGGATGGCCGACACGCCCGCCCGCCGTCTGGGAACCGTCGACGAGGTGGCCGACGCCGTGCTGTTCCTGGCTTCGCCCGCCAGCGCCTACATCGTCGGCGAGACGATTGCGGTCAACGGCGGTTTGTTGATGGATTAGGGCGAGCGAACGCCCGGGTTCACCCATCGCCTCGAGGGCTGTCGAGGATGTGCGGCTGGGAGCCGCACATACGGGAAACCGTTGTCGGTTCATCCATTGTCTCGAGGGCTGTCGAGGATGTGCGGCTGGGAGCCGCACCTACGGGAAACCGTTGTCGGTTCACCCATCGCCTCGAGGGCTGTCGAGGATGTGCGGCTGGGAGCCGCACCTACGGGAATGGCGGGGTGATTTTGTGAAAAACCATCTGGTCGACGGCAATGACCGGATTCTCCGGTGAAAGGTCATTCGCCGTCGACGCGTAGGAGGGATAGGCAAAAAATGGCGCACCATGTGCAAACGCCCTGTGTTTTGGGCATCGATGCCGGCACAGAAGCTGTAAAAGCAGGATTGTTTGACCTGGAAGGCAATCGCATCGCGATCGGCAGCTGCAGCTATCGCACCTATTTCCCGGCTCCGGGATGGGCGGAGCAGGCCCCGGACGAATGGTGGGACGCGCTGGTCGCTGCGGTGCGAGAGTGCATTGCGCGCAGCGGAGTTTCGCCCGCGGCCGTCGCCGGCGTCAGCGCCGACG
This sequence comes from uncultured Caldilinea sp., assembly GCF_937128415.1. Classification (GTDB taxonomy): domain Bacteria; phylum Chloroflexota; class Anaerolineae; order Caldilineales; family Caldilineaceae; genus Caldilinea. The sequence goes on along the minus strand of NZ_CAKZMJ010000095.1, from coordinate 97,314 downwards.
CCACCACCTGCACGCTGGCGCCGCTGGACGCCGCCGGTCAACCTCTGGGGCGGGCGCTGCTGTGGATGGATGTGCGCGCGGCGGAGCAGGCGCAGCGCATCTTCGCCACCGGCGATCCTGCGCTGCGCTACTGCCTGGCGGGCGTCAACGCCGAGTGGATGCCGCCCAAGATGCTTTGGATGAAAGAGAACGAACCGGAGCGTTACGCCGCCGCTGCGCATCTGCTGGAGTACACCGACTGGCTCGCCTATCGGCTGACCGGCCGCCTGACGTTGAACCGCAACACGGCCACACAACGCTGGTTTTACTATCCTCCAGGGGGAGGCTGGCCGCTGGACTTCTTCGCCGCCATCGGGCTGCCGGAGCTGGTCTACAAGTTTCCGAACGAGGTGCTGCCCTTGGGAGCGGTGATCGGCGGGTTGTGCGAAGAAGCGGCGGAGGCGCTGGGTCTGCCGGCGGGCATTCCCGTGGCCGCCGGCGGCGGCGACGCCTTCGTCGGGCTGCTGGGACAGGGGGTGACGCAGCCGGGCGACCTGGGCGTGATCATGGGGTCGTCGAACGTGCTCTCGGCGCTTGCGGCGGAGGAGCTGCATTTTCCCGGCGTCTTCGGCAGCTTTCCCGACGCAGTGATCCCTGGGTTGAACCTGGTCGAGGCCGGGCAGGTCTCGACCGGCTCGGTGCTTTCATGGTTCAAGCGCAACTTCTGCGGCGACGCAGCGCTGGAAGCCGCCCGCCGCGGCGTTTCCGTCTATCAGCTGCTCGACGAAGAGGCGAGCCGGGTTCCGGTGGGGTCGGAAGGGCTGATTGCGCTCGACTATTTCCAGGGCAATCGCACCCCGCACACCGATTCCGCCGCGCGCGGGGCGATCTGGGGGCTTTCGTTGCAGAGCGGTCGCGGCCAGGTTTTTCGCGCGCTGATGGAAGGCATCGCCTATGGCATGGAAGACATCCTGCAAACCTTGCGCCGCCATGGATTCGCCGTGCAACGCATCATCGCCAGCGGCGGCGCCACGCATAGCCCGCTCTTCATGCAAATCTATGCGGACGTCACCGGACAGCCGCTGCACGTCACGCGCGAGCCGGAAGCCTCGCTGCTTGGCTCGGCCATCGTTGCGGCTGTGGGCGCCGGCCTCTACCCAGACTTGCAGACGGCGGCGCAACGAATGGTTGCCATCGAGCAAACGTATGCGCCAGACCTCGCCCGACATGAGGAATATCAATTCTTTGTGCGACAATATCAGGAGACGTATCAGCGTCTGCGCGAGTTGATGCGCAGGATGCATGAAAAACAAAATCGAAAGCAAGCGTAAAGAAAGCAAGGATAAAAACAAGGAAACACTGTCATGTCAACCCAAGAAGGCGTCATCAAATATCAGTGCGACTTTACGCCGGCGCCGCCTTTGTCGTATGAGGCGCTACGCGAACTCAACGCATGGCGCCGGCTGATGTTCATCACCCATCTGATCGGCCAGGACCCCAACCGCTACGGCGGCTATGGCTACGGCAACATCAGCCGTCGGCTCGATGCAGCCGAGGGCGCGGACGGCCAGCACCCCTTCATCATCACCGGCTCCCAGACGGGCGGCAAGCCGGAGCTAGGGCCGGAAGATTACGTCGTCGTGACCGCCTGTTATCCCGATGAAAATCGGCTGACGGCGCGCGGACCGATCAAGCCGTCGTCAGAGTCGTTGACGCACGGCGCGGTTTACGCCCTGGACAGTCGCATCCTGTGGGTGGTGCACGCCCATTCGCCTGAAATCTGGCACAATGCAGAGAAGTTAGGCGTCCCGATCACCGCCAATGTCCCTTACGGCTCACCGGAGATGGCGGCGGAGGTGAGACGACTCTTCGTCGAAAGCGATCTGCCGCAAAAACGCATCTTTGCGATGGCCGGCCATGAAGACGGCGTCGTCACATTTGGTCACACCGCCGAAGAGGCGTGCTTCACGATGCTTTCCTATCTGGTGCGAGCGTTGCAGATCAACGAAAGGAACAACTGATCATGGGTTACCGTCCAAAAGCCGTCACCATTGACGACCGCGCCGTCGAACATCTTGTAGCGTTTTGCCAGACGAACGGCCTTCATAAACTTTTCATGGTCGCCGACCGCAACACCTACGCTGCGCAGGGGGAGGCGGTGGAAAAGGCGCTGCGCAACGCCGGCCTCGACCTGAAACAGATCGTGTTCACCTCCGAGGAGGTGATCGCCGACGCCGCCCATGTGTTGGATGTGCTGGTGGCGGCCGGTCGCGAGCCGCGCACCTATCTGGCCGTCGGCGCCGGCACCTTGACCGACATCACGCGCTTCGTCAGCCACCGCACGGGCGCCGAGTTCATCTCCGTGCCGACTGCGCCCTCGGTGGATGGCTTCGCCTCCATCGGCGCCCCGCTGATCATTCACGGCGTCAAGATCACGGTCATCTGCCATGCGCCGCTGGCGATCTTCGCCGACATCAACACGCTGGCGCACGCCCCGCGCCCCATGATCGCAGCGGGCTTCGCCGACATGTTGGGCAAGCTCACCTCGATCGCCGACTGGCGCATCGGGCATTTGCTGTGGAACGAGCCTTACGACGAGTCGATTGCTCAGCGCACGCTGGCGGCCGTAAAGATTTGCACCGACAACGTGGAGGCGATCGCTGCGGGCTCGCCGGAAGGCATCGGCCGGCTGATGGACGCACTGTTGGAGTCGGGCTACTGTATGTTGGATTTCGGCTCGTCGCGGCCCGCCTCCGGCGCGGAGCATCACTACTCGCACTACTGGGAGATGAAACTGCTGCGCGAGGGGCGGCCGGCGGTGTTGCACGGCGCCAAAGTGGGCGTCGCCACCGTGATGGTCGCCGAGTTCTACGATAAAATTCGGCGCCTTTCGCGCGCACAGGTCTCCGACCTGCTGGAGGCATCCGTCTGGCCGACGCGCGCGGAGGAGGAGGCGCGCATCCATGCGGCCTACGGCGATCTGGCCGACGACATCATCGCCGAGCACAAGGCGTTCCTCGACGTGACGCCGGAGCGAGCGGAGGCGATCAAGCGCGCCATTTGGGAGCATTGGGACGAAATTCAGGCGATTGCGGCGCAGGTGCCGCCGGCCGCTCAGATCGCCGAGTGGCTGCGCTGCGTCGGCGGGCCGACGACGGCTGCGGAGCTGGGTTTCGACGACGTCGAGCGCGACCTGGCGGCGGCCAATGGCCATTATCTGCGCGATCGTTTCACCGTGCGCAAGCTGGCGCGCGTGTTGGGGATCGATCGTTGACGCGAGCGTGAAAAGGCTGTGCGCTTGAAATCCTAAAGACGCCGAGGCGTTTTGTGCGATCAGACAGTTCCAGAAAAAATCAGGAAAAAATTTTGTTGCAGGAGGAGACTTATGGATAAAAACAAACCGATCGTGATCGGCGCCGATCACTTTGGGCTGCCGCTCAAGGACCACATTCGCGACTATCTGATCAAAAAAGGCTATCAGGTCGTTGACATGGGCGTCAATGAAAACACGCCGGTGGATTACCCCGACGTCGGCGCGAAGGTGGCGGAGGAAGTGGGTGCAGGCAAATTCGAGCGCGGCATCCTCGTCTGCGGCACGGGCGCCGGCATGGCGATCGTGGCCAACAAAGTGCCGGGCGTGCGCGCGGTCTGCGTGCAAGACCCCTACACCGCCGAGCGCGCGGTCGCCAGCAACAACGCGCAGATCATCACCTTCGGCGCGCAGATCACCGGCCCGGCGGTGGCGGAAAAGCTGATCGACATCTGGCTGGAGAGCGAATTTCAGGGCGGCCGCTCCGCCCCGAAGGTGGCCAAAATCGACCAGTTGGATGAGAAATACCGGGCGCAGCGCGCAGCGGAAGGATGAAGCCCTTGATCATTCCACCGGGGTCTCGATAGGCGTTTTGAACAGTCCCCGCGCCATCCGTCGCGAGCGGCGCAGGTTGATCAACATATGATAGCGAAGCGGGCGCTGATACCGGTAGACCAGCCAGCTCAGGATCAGGAAGGAAACCCATTGCAACAGGACAACCGGCGCCGGCAGGACAGCCGTCGCCGTGCCAAGGGTGCTGCCGACCAAAATCCCGATGCTGCGCCCCAGCAACACTGCCGGCATCAGCCAACGCATGCGGACGGAACTCATGCCTGCGATGTAGATGGCGACGTCGGGCAAGGGGAAGAGAAAGAGGACGAACCACAATAGCGGCGAGCGGAGCTGCAATTTGCGCTCCCAGCGCACCAGCTCGACGTGCGGGATGAATCGCTCCAACAAAGGACGGCCGATTTTACGCCCGACCAGGAGCGCAACGGTGACGCCGATCAGCAGCCCCAGCATGCTCAGCGCCAGCCCTGGCCCAAAGCCAAAGAGATAGGCGCCCAGCACGGAGAGAAAGCTTCCCGGCAACGGCGCGATCAGAATCTGCAGGGCGAAGAAGGTCACATAGGCGATGGGCGCCAGAGGGCCAAAGCCAATGATCCAGTCGCGCACATCCTCGGCGATGTTCAGCACATCCGACACAGGCTCGCTGAGCCACCATCCCAGGATGCCAAGCGCCGTCAACCCAAAGATGGCAAGAACAAGAATCCCACCGTCGCGCCATCGATTGCCAGGAGCAAACATAAAGGCCTTTCTATGCTTTAAAACCTGGAAAAACGTCATTGATGCAGCGTCGTGGATTCGCTGCATCAATGACGTCAAGCATACCTGAACTGTTCCGTTTTGTCATTAAATCTGGCTTACAATTTGCATGCAAATGGCGCACGCTTTTTACGGCGTCCATCTTCCAGGAAGCTTTAGAGCTTCCCGGAAGATTCCAGCCGACTTCTCACATCGATCTGGCAACTCTTAATCTGCGGGGGCCAACTCGGCGGCGAGTCTGTCTCGGCGCTGCGCGTCTGCCGCCTGCGCAGCATCGGGCTGTTCCGCAGCCGCCAACGCCGCCAGCTCCTCCACCTGGTCGATGACCTCCTGGCGGAACTGCTGCGTGTACAACCGGTAGTAGTGACCGCCCAGACGCAGCAGCTCTCGGTGCGTGCCCATCTCCTTGATGCAGCCATCCTCGATGACCAGGATGCGCGTGGCGTTGCGGATCGTGGAGAGACGATGCGCAATCACGAAGCTGGTGCACTCCTTCATCAACGTTTCCATCCCCTGCTGGATCAAGCTTTCGGTGAGCGTGTCCACGCTGGCGGTCGCTTCGTCCATGATGAAGATGTCCGGTTGCGCCAGCACGGCGCGCGCCAGGCTCAGCAACTGCTTCTGCCCTGTCGAAAGCAGGACGCCGCCCTCGCCCACCTGCTCGTCGTAGCCCTTCGGCAGCTTTTCGATGAAGGCGTGCGCGCCGGCCAGCTTCGCCGCCTCCTCCACCTCCTCGTCGGTGGCGTCGAGCCGACCGTAGCGGATGTTCTCGCGGATCGTGCCGGAGAAGAGGTGCGGCGTCTGCAACACCATGCCGATGCGCGACTGGATCGCGCGTTGCGTCAGGTTGGTGTAGTCGTGGCCGGCGATCAGGATGCGCCCGCGCGTCGGCTCGAAGAAGCGACAGAGCAGGTTGACGATGGTGGTCTTGCCGCCGCCCGTCGGCCCGACAAGCGCAATCGTCTCCCCTTGGCGCACGTGCAGGTTGAAGTCGGTCAAAATCGGCTTGCCCTCTTCGTACTGGAAGTCGACGTGCTCGAAGACGATGTCCCCGCGCAGCGAATCCACCTCGTAGGCGTCCGGCTTGTCCACCACGTCGGGCACGGCGTCGATCAGAGAGAAGATGCGCTCGCCTGAAGCCACCGCCTGCTGCATCTCGGCGAAGACGCGCGCCATCTCCTGCACCGGCCAGATCATGAAGAGCACGTAGGAGATGAACGCGTACATGCCGCCCACGCTCAGTCCGCCCGTCTCCACCGTCACGCCGGCGTAGGTGATGATGCTGGCGATGGCGAAGGTCGAGATGAGCTGCACCGTGGGCAGGAAGAGCGCCGAATACCAGGCCGCCCGGTAGCCGGCGCGCTGCATCTCGCCCGTCAGCTTGCTGAACTCGCGCAGGTTTTCCTCTTCGCGGTCGAGCGCCTTGATCACGCGCACGCCGGTGATCGTCTCGTTGTACGCGCCTGTGATCTTCGAGTTGACGCGGCGCACTTCCCGATATTGCGTGATGATCTTGCGCTGGAAGTAGGTCGCCACCACAATGATGATCGGCACGATCACCATCACGATCAATGTCAGCTGCCAGGAGATCTGCGCCATAAAGAAGAGCGCCGTGAGGATGTTGAACGACGACCAGGTCACGTCCAACAGCCCCCACGTCACCAGCTCGGCCACGCGGTCGGTGTCCGACGTCACGCGGCTGATGATCCAGCCCACCGGCGTGCGGTTGTAGTAGGTCAACGACAGCTCTTGCAGATGGTTGAAAAGTTGCTTGCGCAGATCGTAGCGAATGCGCTCGCCCAGGATGCCGGCCAGATAGATAAAAACGAAGACGGCCAGCGCCTGCACCAAAATCAGCACAGCATACTGCTCGACGATCTGCACCAGCGTCGGCCAGTCGCCAGGCGTGATGCCCTCGTCCACCATGCGCTTGCTCAGAAAGGTGAAGTAGGAGTCCAGGCCGGAGACCATCATCACCGCGCTGAGGAAGCCGAGCACCCACGCCAGATAAGGGCGCAGCAAGCTCACCAGCCGCCGGATCGTGCGTCCGCTGAATCTGGTTGTGAATTCTTCTTCCTGAAATTCGATATGCTCAGACACGAGTCAACTCCTCCTCCAATTCCGCCTCCAGACGCATCTGCGCCTGATAGATGCGGCGATACATACCATCTTGTGCGATCAGTTCTTCGTGCGAGCCGCGCTGCACGATGCGCCCATGGTCGAGCACCAGGATCAGGTCGGCGTCCATCACGCTCTGGATGCGATGCGCAATGATGAAGGTGGTGCGCCCTTGCATCAGCCGGCGCAGCGCCTGACGAATCTCCGCCTCGGTCTCAAAATCGACCGCCGACGTGGAGTCGTCCAGAATCAGAATGCGCGGATCTTTGAGCAGCGTGCGTGCGATCGCCACGCGTTGTTTCTGCCCGCCGGACAGGGTGATGCCGCGCTCGCCGACCAGTGTGTCATAGCCTTGCGGCAACTTGTTCACGATGACGTCGTGAATGGCTGCTGCACGCGCCGCCGCCTCCACCTCTGCGTCCGACACCTCGCGCTTCACGCCGTAGGTGATGTTGTCGCGCACGGTGCGGCTGAAGAGAAACGGCTCCTGCTCCACGATGCCGATCTGCTGGCGCAGGTAGTGGCGCGGATACTCCTTCAGCTCCACGCCGTCGAGCAGGATGCGCCCAGACGTGTATTCGTAGAAGCGCGGCAACAGGTTGACCAGCGACGACTTGCCTGACCCCGTGCCACCGATCAGCGCCACCGACTGGCCCGGCTTCACGCTGAAGCTGATGCCGTGCAGCGCGGCGCGGCCGGAGCCATCGTAGGCGAAGTGCACGTCCTCGAAGACGATTTCGCCCCGCACCGGCTTGTCGGTGCGCACGCTGCCCTCGACGACCGGCTCGCGCTCCTCCTTGAGCACCTCGGCGATGCGGCCAAAGGAGACCAGACTCTCCGACATCTGCACGATCAGGCGACCCAGGTTGCGCAGCGGCCAGATGATCCAGACGACCAGTCCTGCGTAGGCGACGTAGGTGCCGATCGTGATCTCGCCCTGGATCGTCAGCCAGCCGGCGAAGAGATAGCCGCCCAGCATCTGCGCGCCGCACATCACATCCGTCACCGGCCAGAAGAGCGCGTGCATCAGCAGCAGGTGGCGGCCGCGGGCGTACTTCTCTCGGTTTTCCTTGTCGAACTTAGCCTTCTCGTACTCTTGCCGCGCAAACGCCTTGACCACGCGCACGCCGCTCAGGTTCTCCTGCAGCGTGCTGGAGAGCCTGGCCTCCTGCTCCTGGTAGGCTTCATAGGCTTTCTCCACGCGACGGAAAAAGTAGAGCGAGATCACCATCACCACCGGCACGACGATCACCGAGAACCACGCCAGCCGCCAGTCGAGCAGGTAAATGGCGATGAAGTTCACCACAAAGAGCAGCACGATGCGCCCTGCCTCGATCGCCTGGTCGGCGAAGAAGCGGCGGATCGTGTCCACGTCCGAGGTGGCGCGCTGGATCAGCTCGCCGGTCTGCGTCTTGTCATGGTAGGTGAAGCTCAGCCGTTGAATGTGATCGAAGATGTACTCGCGCAGGCGCCGCGCCACGCCCTCGGCCGTCTTGGCGGCGAGGCGTCGACTGTTGAAGGTGGCGAACGCCTGCCCGACCGCCAACGCCAGAAAGCCGGCCACATAGACGGCCAGATGGACGCTGCGGTCTCCTTCCACCATATAGTGGTCGACGAAATAGCGCAGCAGCAGAAAGGTCGCCGTGTTCAAGATGGCGGAGACGCCCATGCTGATCGTCGAGACGAAGTAGGCCATCCGAAAATGGGTCATCAGCCGCCAGAAGCCGGTCAGTTTGCCGACGCCTAGAGCTTGCTTGAGATCATAGGGTGGGGGTGGTGCAGGTTGCGCTGTTGAGTTGAACATAATTCCTTCCTGTCATCCGGTCCTTCGTCGAGCGATGGTCCTGTGATCGTGTTTCAGCCGGCGTTGGCGCCGTCCTTGTAGAAATGCGTTTTTCACTTCGCGCTTCATTTCTCCTCTCCTCATGCCAATAAAAATGCAGGCATCTGGAAGTTCATCCTGATGCCTGCAAGACCTGGTGTGCAAGGCTTTGACTTCGACGCAAACCGTCAAAGTCAAAACAAACAAAAAGGCCGCAGGCACCGATGCAGTGCGTGCGGCCTTCCCTAGCTTTACCGTCTAGTTATGGTCGGCGGACGCACTGCTCCCCTGACGCAGAAAATCTCCCCCATCGCGTGGGGTGCGCAGGACTTCGTGATAGAGCATCATCATAGTGCGTCCGTCCTTTCCGAAAACCTTCCATGTGAACCGTTGTCACACGTCTGATACCATAGCATAGCCTACCGACGCTTGTCAAGCATTTGATTGCACAAATTTTCGTCGACCCTCATCGCCGCGCCAAGCTTCCGGCGTGATGGGTCTTTTCACGGTGGGAAGACGGAGACTGCGGCCTCACAACTCAACCAGCGTCCCTAACTCCACCACTTGATCTGGCGGCAAAGAGAAGAAGGTGGCGGCATTGGTGGCGTTGCGGCTCATCAGGATAAACAATTTTTCGCGCCAGATCGCCATGCCGGGTCGCGCCGTCGCCATCAGACGTTCGCTGCCGAGGAAGAAGCTGACATCCTTGAGATCGAGCGGAAGGCCATGCTCGCCGGCAAGCGGAAGGTCGCGCATGATATTGCTGGTTTCCATAAAACCGTAGTGCAGCACGATGCGATAGAAGCCGTTTCCCAGCTTGTGCACCGTCATGCGATGCGTGGGCGGAACGCGCGGCGCCTCCAATGTGCTGACGGAAAGCAAGATCACCCGCTCGTGCAGCACTTTGTTGTGCCGCAGGTTGAGCAAGAGGGCAGGCGGGACGCCGTCTGGGTCGCTGTACATGAAGATCGCCGTTCCCGGCACGCGCGTAATCTGGTCGAGATTGAGACGCCCTACGAAGTCGTTGAAGCGTTGGACGCCCGCCCGCAAGCGCTGACCGAGCAGGTTGCGTCCCTGCCGCCAGGTCGTCATGAGCGTCATGACGACGGCGCCCACCAACAGCGGAAACCAACCGCCCGCCGGAATCTTGAGCATGTTGGCGCCCCAAAAGGCCAGATCGATGATCAGGAAGAAAACGGTCGAACCCAACGCCGCCCACAACGGCCAGCGCCAGCGCGTGCGCTCGATGCGGAAGAGCAGCACCGTCGTAATCACCATGGTGGTGGTGACGGCGACGCCGTAGGCCGCAGCCAGATTGCTGGAAGAGCCGAAGGCAAGCACCAGCGCTACACAGGCGGCCATCAGAATCCAGTTGACCGAAGCGATGTACACCTGTCCAATCTCTTCGGCGGAGGTGTGTGTGATGGTGACGCGCGGCAGATAGCCCAGCTGCACGGCCTGCATCGTCAGCGAAAATGCGCCGGTGATCAACGCCTGCGAGGCGATCACCGTGGCGGCGGTGGCGATCACCACCAGCGGAATCAGCGCCCAGCCCGGCGCCATCTGATAGAAGGGATTTTCCACTGCTTCGGGGTGCTGCAGGAGCAAGGCGCCCTGTCCGAAATAGTTGAGCAGCAACGCAGGCAACACCACCGTAAACCAGGCCAGCCGGATCGGCGCGCGACCGAAGTGTCCCATGTCGGCGTACAGCGCCTCTCCGCCCGTCACCACCAGAAAGACCGACCCTAGCACCATGAAGCCGCGCCAGCCGTTGACCCAGAAAAACTCAAAGGCGTAAGAGGGGCTGATCGCCGCCAGCACGTCTGGCTGCCGCACGATCCAGCTGACGCCCAACACGGCGATGGTGATGAACCAAAGGAGCGTGACCGGCCCGAAGACCCGACCAACGCGCTCGGTTCCACGACTCTGAAAGAGAAAGAGCGCCACCAGGATGACGACCGTAAGCGGAACGACGTATGGCGTGAAAAGCGGCGTGGCGATGCGCAGCCCTTCGACGGCGGAGAGCACAGAAATGGCGGGCGTGATCATGCCGTCGCCGTAGAGCAGCGCCGTGCCGAACAGCCCGAGCATCACCAGCGCCCACCGCACGGTGCCGGGAATCAACACCCGTCGTCTGGCGCCGATCAGCGCCGTCAAGGCCAAGATGCCGCCCTCGCCGTGGTTGTCTGCGCGCATGACGAAAGCGACGTATTTGACCGAGATCACCAGGATCAGCGCCCAGAAGATCAGCGAAAGCACGCCGAGAATGTTATCTCTTGAGGTGGCGATCCCGTAGTTGGCATGGAAGGACTCTCGAAACGCGTAGAGGGGGCTGGTGCCAATGTCGCCGTAGACGACGCCCAAGGCGCCCAGCGCCAGATAGAGCAGATGTTTGCCGGTCGGGGCGGGATGACGCTGCGGCAATTCAAATTCGAGTGGGTGAACCTCACCCTGTGCACTCTGGGACATAGTTTATGACGCAACCTTTGCCTTTGAACCAATTGAAGGCCGATCACCTCGGCCATTTGATTCCGACAATTAAAGCAAAACATCTGGTATAGTAATACGCATGGCAGGTATGCGGCAAAGCGCAGAAGCAATTTCATATCAAACGACGGCAAGCGTACGGGCGAAATGGCGCATCTGGGCGCGCACGCTGAGAAACCTCTTCGCAGCCTGCGTCGTAGCCGTCGCCTTGCTGGGCGGCGCAAGCGTCGACAGCGTGACGCAGATACACTACAGCATCAACAGCAAGGTGCATCTGTGGATTTGGGACCTGATCGCCTGGGAAGTTGAGGCGATCGCCCAAAAGCTGAGTGAGCAATTTTTGCATTCGGCGGATCACCTTTCGGAGGCGGAGCAGGCGGCGCTGGTGCAGACCTATCTGGAGCGCGCCCGCCGAATCGGCGAGCTGGAAGGGAAGATCGAACGTCTCTACAGCGAGAAGGGCGACGCCGCCAGGGAAGAGAGCGCCTCCATCCAGCGCGAAATCGAGGCGTTGCGCAGCGAGCAGGAGGCAATTCGTCCCATCGTCGAGGTGATCCTGGAGGGCCAGGTGGCGACGACGCTGCGCGACCAAGGCGTCACCCTGTTCGGCAGGACGTTTCCCCCCGTGTGGTTCACCTTCACCGAACCGCCGAAGAAATTGGTCGTCAGCCCGCGCGGGCGCATCCTGACCGCCTACTATGTGATGTTGCAGCCGGAATTGCCCGCCGACGAACGAGACCGCATCGAGTCGGCGATCTTCGAGGAAGACAACCTGAGCGCCTACATCGCCAACATCGGAGGGCTGGGCGCATACCCTTCGCTAGTGATCGACCGCGCGGCGCTCGACTGGGTGCTGTCGACAATTGCACATGAATGGGTGCACAACTACCTCACGCTCTTTCCGCTCGGCCTCAACTATAACACAAGCGCAGAGCTGACGATCATGAACGAGACCGTCGCCGACATCGTCGGCGAAGAGATCGGGCGCAGCGCGTTGGAGCGCTTCTATCCCGAAGTTGCGCGGGAACTGGCCGAACGCGAGGCGGCGAAGGAAAGCGAAGAGAAAGAGCCGTCGGCCTTTGATTTCCGCAAAGAAATGCGCCACACGCGCGAGGTCGTCGATCAATTTCTGGCGTTGGGCCGTATCCGCGACGCCGAGGAATATATGGAGATTCGCCGCCTGCTCTTCGTCGAAAACGGCTACCCTATCCGCAAGCTGAATCAGGCCTACTTTGCCTTTCACGGCAGCTACGGCACAGCTCCCGCCGCCTCCAGCCCGATCGGTCCGAAAATGGAGGAGCTCCGCAGCCTCACGCCGGACGTTCCCACCTTCCTGCGCGTCGTGCGCGGCTTCACTTCACCGGAAGACCTCGACCGCGCGCTGGAGGAGTGGAGAGCCTCGGCCAGCCGGCAAGGGCCCTCTGACCCTGCAATTCGCGTTTCCGGCCTCCCTGTGGTAAGATAAGGTGCATTCCCAGGTTCGCTCAACATCTGCGCTTGTAATCACCCAAAAGGAGGCGACATATGTCTTCAAAGAGCAGGACAAGACGCTTTGGCCTGGTTGTTGTGCTTTTGCTCCTGGCTTTTGCACTTTCAGCCTGTCCGGCGCAGCCCGTGGCGCCCGGCGAAGCGCCTTCGGAGGCCGCGCCGCCGTCGCTCGTCACCATTACTTTTGTGCAGGAGCCGGACAATCTCAGCCCCTTGTACACCACCATGTGGTTCAGCGGCATTCTGACCGACTTTTGGCTTCTGGGGCTGTGGAACTTTAACGACAATCTGGAGCCGACGCCGCAGCTGGCGCGCGAGATTCCCACAGCGGCGAACGGCGGCATCTCTGAAGATGGACGCACCATCACGATTCACCTGCGAGAGGATGCGCGCTGGTCCGACGGCGCGCCGGTGACCGCCGCCGACTTTGTCTTCACCTATGAGATGATCATGGACGAACGCAACGCCGTGATCTCTCGCCATCCGTACGATCAATTCGTCGCCGGCGTAGAGGCGGACGGCGATCATACGCTGGTGGTTACCTTCCACGAGCCGTACGCGCCCTGGCTTTCCTCGATCTTCACCTACGTGCTGCCCAAGCATATCCTGGAGCCGGTGATGGAGGCGAACGGCACGCTGGACGGCGCCGACTGGAATCGCAACCCGACGGTGGGAGTGGGGCCGTACGTCTTCAAAGAGTGGGAATCCGGCAGCCATCTCCTGTTCGAGCGCAACCCGAATCACTGGCAACAGCCCAACATCGACCGCATCTTCATCCGCATTACGCCGGACGACGCCGCGCAGGTCGCCGCCATCAAAGCGGGCGACACCGACATCGGCGTCTTCATCAGTTTCTCCGATGTGCCCGAGCTGGAAGCGCTGGGAACGGTGAACGTTGTTTCGACTCCCTCCGGTTTCATGGAAGGCTGGTTCTTTAACTTTGGCGAGCAGGCCCATCCGGCCATTCGAGACCGAAATGTGCGCTGGGCTTTGGCCCATGGCTTCGACCGTTGGCAGATCACCCAGGACCTGTTGCTCGGCTTGAGCGAGCCGCCGGCGTCGCCGTGGGATCTTAGCCCCTACGCCAGCCCGAATATCCAACCGGTGCCATACGACCCCGAGCGCGCTGCGCAGTTGCTGGATGAAGCCGGCTGGGTGATGGGCGCCGACGGCGTGCGCGAGAAAGATGGCGAAAAGTTGATCTTGCGCTACGTCACCAACATGCGGCGCCTGCGCCTGGACACCCAGGTGGTCGTTCAGGACATGTTCCGAGACCTGGGCGTTCGCTTCGAGCTGATCAACCACCCCAGCGACATCTTCTTCGCCAGCTACGCCGAGGGCGGCGCCATCGCCACGGGCCAGTACGACATTGCGGAATGGTCCAGCCAACCTGAAGCCTACCCCGACCCGGACACTTCCCGTTGGACCTGCCGCGAGATTCCAACCCCGGACAATCCTGCGGGCAGCAACTGGAACTTCTATTGCAATCCTGAGCTAGACGAGCTGTTCGCACGTCAGGCTGTGACCGTGGACATGCAGGCCCGCATCGCCATCTTTGAAGAGATCGAGAGAATCATCCAAGAGGATATGGTGTGGCTCGGCGTCTGGCAGGACAACGACATTTGGACCGTCAGCAAGCGGCTGAGCAACGTGCGCCTGTCGGGCGCCGACCCCTTCTGGAATGCAGCGAACTGGACGCTTGAGTAAGCAAGGGAGTTTTGGCGTTGGCGTTGTATAGCCCATCGCATGTGCGCAATGCGGGACGGAGGCGGCCAAAGTCTCCGTCCCGGCCACCGGCGACGCCTGCACTTCTTCGAGGATGCTCGTGACCCGCTACATCATTCGCCGCATTTTGCAGGCAATCCCTTTGCTCTTCATCATCAGCGTCATCCTGTTTGCGCTCATGATGAACATGGGCGATCCGCTCGCCACGCTCGGCGGGAGACAGCCGCCGCGTGGGGAGGATCGCCTTCGTCTCGCTCGCCAGCTTGGGCTTGACCAGCCCATCTATATGCAATATGTCTTCTGGCTGATCGGCAACGACTGGATGATGTTCGACACCACCGGCGACGGCGCGCCCAACGCCTATGGCACGCGACGCGGCATTCTACGCGGAGATTGGGGCACATCGCTGGTGACGCGCCGCCCTGTCGTCGAGATGATCTGGCAACGCCTGCCCAACACGCTGCTGCTCATGGGCACGGCGCAGGTGGTGATCATTGTGTTCTCCCTGGCCATCGGCGTCTATTCCGCTTTGCGCCAATATTCCGTCGCCGACAACGTGATCACCACCGGGGCGTTCATCGGCTACTCCATGCCCATCTTCTGGCTGGCGCTCATGCTCATGTACATCTTTGCGGTCAATTTCAAAAAGTGGGGATTGCCTTACTTCCCGACGGTGGGTATGTACGATCCCGCCGTCGGGCGCACCTTCGGCCAGGTGGTCTGGCACATGGCGCTGCCGGTGGCGACGCTGTCGGTCACCGCCATCGCCGCTTATAGCCGCTACATTCGCGCCAGCATGCTGGAAGTCATCAACCAGGATTACATTCGCACCGCGCGCAGCAAGGGCTTGCCCGAGCGACTCATCTTGTGGCGGCACGCGCTCAAGAACGCCTCATTGCCTTTGGTGACGCTGATCGGCCTGGACCTGCCGTTGCTCTTGGCCGGAGCTGTGGTCACGGAGCGCATCTTTGCCTGGCCGGGCATGGGTCGGCTGTTTCTGGATCACGTCGAGCGCGCCGACTATCCTGTGCTGATGGGCATTCTAATGTTGGTTTCCGTGGCGGTGGTGGTGTTTCAAATTTTGACCGACATCGTGTACACCTATCTCGATCCTCGCATTCGCTATAGCTGAGGGAGAAACGCCCATGAGTTCGATGGCCGGCCCCGCCCGCCGTCCAACGCTTTCGACAACGACCGAATCCGGCGATGTCCAGACCAAAGGGGGAGCGCTCTCTCCGTGGCGTCTGGCGTGGCGACGCTTCGTCCGCCATCGCATGGCCATGGCGGGGGCCGTCATTCTGCTGCTGCTGATCGTGTACGTGGTCGTGGGCGCCTTCATCTTTTCCGAAGCCTACGCCAATCAGACCGCCACGTTCAAACGCCTCCAGCCCCCTTCCTGGGAGCATCCCTTCGGCACCGACCCGGTGGGGAGAGATGTTCTGGCGCGCACCATCTACGGCGGCCATATCTCGCTGTCGATCGGCGTATCGGCCATGCTCGTATCGGTCGTCGTCGGCGTGCTGATCGGCGCCATCGCCGGCTATTACGGCGGCGCCATCGACAGCATCCTGATGCGCTTCACCGAAGCGGTTTTCAACATCCCCAGTCTGTTTCTCCTCATCGTCATGGCGAAGTTTTTCAGCGGACGCATCCCCACGGTGGAGCTGTTCGGACGCAGCTTCAGCGGCAGCGTGATCGTGATCATCGTCGTCATCGGGCTGACCAGCTGGATGTATCTGGCGCGCATCGTGCGCGCGAACTACCTGTCGCTCAAGGAGCGAGAGTTTGTGCTGGCGGCGCGTTGCCTGGGCGTGCCCAACTGGCGGATCATCACCTTTCACATCCTGCCCAATACGCTCGCCCCTATCATCGTGACGGCCACGCTCGGCGTCGCCGCCGCCATCCTGTCAGAAGCCTACGTGAGCTTCCTGGGCCTCGGCGTGCAGCCGCCGACGGCGAGCTGGGGAAATATGCTGGATGGCTCTTACGTCTATCTGGAGTCGGCGCCGTGGCTGTGGTTCTTCCCCGGACTTCTCATCGTCTTGACCGTGCTCAGCATCAATTTTGTGGGCGACGGCTTGCGCGATGCATTGGACCCGCGCAGCCTGACGAAATGACAAGTTGCGCGGCTCACCGCTTGCCCTGCGCCAGCAAATAGAGGATGAGGCCCAAGATGGTCAATCCGGCGCCCAGAACTCCCCAAAGGCTAGGAAAAGCTGCGCCCAACAAGAGCATTTCACCTGCCAGCGCAAACAAAACCTCCGCGGCCTGTGTGGCGTCCACCGCCGCCAGCTCGTAGGCGTTGCGCGCCTGATGCCGGGCGTAAACGAAAAGGCTGGTCGCCACCACGCCGGACAAAAGCGCAACCAACGCCGTGTTCATCCACTGGTCGGCGGAAGGCGGCGGCGGCTGCGTCGCCAGGATGACCACCAGCCAAAAGGGAAGCGAGCCAAGCGTCAACAACAGCACGCGCGCAAAACTGTCCCCCAACACCGGATCGACGATGTGCGGAATGCGCGTGTGCCCTCCGCTGCGCGCCTCCCACACCAACTGCAGGCCAAGCGGATAGGCGAATGCGGCGATCAACACCGGCAGCCCGCCGAGGATCACCTCGCGCCAGCTTGTTGCGTGCATCTCGCTGAGATTGACCAGCAGAACGCCCACAAAGATGAGCACTGTGAAGGCCACACCGCGCAACGGCACGCGTCGCCCATAGAGCAACAAGACCAGCGGCGAAGCCAGCACCGTGATCTGCCATGTCGTCGCCACGACCCACCCCGGGGCATAGGAGGCCGCGAAGGCGATGCCCGCATAGAAGACGCCAAAGCCGATCGTGCCCGCAACGATCCAAAAGCGCCAGTAGCGATACAACAGGCGAAGGGCGTCGAGCAAAAGCCGTCCTCGCCCGATCAAGAGCGGCCCGATCACCAGAAACAGCGTCATCCAAAGGTAGCGCAGGCTGGCCGACCAGACCCAATGCCCTCCCTCCAGACTCATGGCGCGGTTCAAAATAAAGGTGCTGCTGAAGAAAAGCGCTGCAAGGAGACCGGGGCCAAGCAATTTCAGCATAAAAGGATGGCGATTTGTTCTGAAATGCGGTTGAATGATTGACCGATGCGCTGTGAGCCTTGAGCAGGGAAATCACACCGGATGTTTTTTCACTTTGCGCGCAGGCCAGGAGGCTCGCTGCATGTTTCCGAGCGCCAACACCGCCAGCCCCGCCACAATCAGCGCCATGCCGCTCAGGGTGGGGAGCGTCACCCGCTCTCCCAGCACGACGATGCCCAGCGTGGCTGCGGTCAACGGCTCCGCCAGCGCCACGGTGACCGCCGTCGCAGCCGGCAGGCTCATCAACCCGCGGATGTAGAGCATATATGCAAGCGCAGTGGCGATCAGCCCCAAATGCAAGGCGACCGCCGCGCCACGCGGCTGCAACAACCATGTTAGGTCTACAAACAGAAGCAGCGGCGCCATCGCCAGCGCGCCGCCGAAAAAAGCCACCGCAGTCACAGCGTCGGGCGGCTGCGCGCGCAACAGGTCTTTGCTGGCGATCGTGTACAGCGCATAGGCCGCGCCTGCGCCGATCGCCAGGATGACGCCCAACGGATCGACCTCGACGGCGCCGCCTGCCGTCAACAATAGCGCCACGCCTGCCACCGCCAGCGCCGTCGCCGCCAGCCAACGCCGCTGGGGACGCTCTCCCAGCAACAACAGCCCAAGCAGGCCTGCGATCACCGGCGCGCTGCCGATGCCGACCACGGTGCCGACGGCCACGCCGGTGCGCGCCACGCCGGCGAAGAAAAAGAGCTGATAGCCTGCGATCGTCCCGATCGTGGTGAGCGTGGCTGTGAGCGGCCACCCTTGACGGCGAATTTGCCGCCGACCTAACGCAAAAAGCAACAGTGCGCCCCCGCCGATCAACAGACGCATCGCGCCAATTGCCAGCGGCGTGGCGCCCTCCGGCGCAAAGGCCTGCGCCGTGCCAGTCGTCCCCCAACAGATGGCGGCGGCCAAAACCAGCCAGAAGCCGGAGACTTGTGTCGAAGATGTTGAATGCATTGAATTCGCCGCTGTGTTCAGAATCGTTGTCGCTGTTGTTTGGGTGGAACAAATGATTCCAACCATCTCCATCTATTGTACACAGCCCGATAAAAACGCCTACTTTGGGCAGGAGGCAATATACGACGGTGCAATTGCGCTTTGGCCGCAAGCAAAGGGCGCTATGCTACAATAAGGAGGCAGCGTAGAAAGGGGGCTCTGATGTGTCTCGGCATACCCGGACAGGTGAAAGAAATCTACGAAATCAACGGCGTGCGCATGGGAAAGGTCGATTTCGCAGGCATCGTCAAAGAAGTCTGCCTGGCCTATGTGCCGGAAATTCAGGTCGGCGACTACACCATCGTGCATGTTGGGTTCGCCATCACGCAGCTCGATGAGGCGTCGGCGCAAGAGTCGCTGCGCCTGTTCGAGGAGATGGGGCGGTTGGAGGAGGAGCTTGGCGCTTCAGAGGAGGGGGATGGTGAAATATCTGGATGAATTTCGCAACCCGGAGATAGCCCAACGCCTCTTTGACGAGATTCGGCGCATGACCACGCGGCCGTGGGCGATCATGGAGGTGTGCGGAGGGCAGACGCATTCGATCATCCGCAACGGCATCGACCAGCTGCTGCCGCCGGAGATCGAGCTCATCCATGGGCCGGGCTGTCCGGTCTGCGTGACGCCGCTGGAGACGATCGACAAGGCGCTGAAGATCGCTGCACAGCCGGGCGTCATCTTCTGCTCTTTTGGCGACATGTTGCGCGTGCCCGGCAGTGAAAAAGATCTTTTCCGCGTCAAGAGCGAAGGCGCGGACGTGCGCATCGTCTACTCGCCGCTCGACGCCGTGAAGCTGGCGCAGGCCAACCCAGAGCGGGAGGTCGTCTTCTTCGCCATCGGCTTCGAGACGACTGCGCCCGCCAACGCCATGGCGGTCTATCAGGCGAAACAACTGGGGCTGCGCAATTTCTCGATGCTGGTCTCGCATGTGCTCGTGCCGCCCGCCATCGCCGCCATCATGGAGTCGCCTGCCACGCGTGTGCAGGCGTTTCTCGCAGCCGGCCACGTCTGCACGGTGATGGGCTACTGGGAGTACGAACCGCTGGTCGAGCGCTACCATGTCCCCATCGTGGTCACCGGCTTCGAGCCGCTCGACGTGCTGGAGGGCATCCGTCGCGCCGTGGCGCAACTGGAAAAAGGCGAAGCCCGGCTGGAGAACGCCTATCCTCGCGCTGTGCGCCGCGAGGGCAATACGGCTGCGCAGAAGATGCTGGCCGACGTCTTTGAAGTCACCGACCGCGCCTGGCGAGGCATCGGCGTCATCCCGCGCAGCGGTTGGCGCTTGAGCGAACGCTATCGCGACTTCGACGCAGAGGCGCGCTTCGCCGTCGCCAACATCCGCACGCAGGAATCCCCTCTCTGCCGCAGCGGCGAGGTGCTGCAAGGGTTGCTCAAGCCCAACCAATGCCCGGCCTTTGGCAAAGAGTGCACCCCGCGCACGCCGCTCGGCGCCACGATGGTCTCGAGTGAAGGGGCATGCGCAGCCTACTATCAATATGGCCGATTCGTGCAAGTCGAAGAAACTACGGTCGCGCCGTCCGTGTGAAGCGAAGGTGAAGCGAAAAGAGCATGATTGAGTCCATTGACTTCACAGCCTGGAGCTGCCCGCTTCCGCTGCGCAGCTATCCGACCATCGTCATGGGGCATGGCGGGGGCGGCAAGCTTTCCGCCGAGCTGGTGGAGCATCTCTTCGCCCCGGCCTTTCGCAACGCCGCGCTCGATGCACTCGGCGACGCAGCGGTGCTTACGCTCGAGGGCGGGCGGCTGGCCTACAGCACCGACTCGTTCGTGGTGCGCCCGCTCTTTTTCCCAGGCGGCAACATCGGCAAGCTGGCCGTCAACGGCACGGTCAACGACCTCGCCATGATGGGAGCGAAGCCGCAGTATTTGACGGCGGGCTTCATTTTGGAGGAGGGGCTGCTGGTTTCGCAGCTTGGCGTCATCGTCGAAGAGATGGCCGCCGCCGCGCGCGCGGCCGGCGTGCAGATCGTCGCAGGCGACACTAAGGTCGTCGACAAAGGCCACGGCGACGGCGTCTACATCAACACCAGCGGCGTCGGCGTCATTCCCGAAGGCGTCGACATCCGACCGCAGCGGGCGCAGCCGGGCGACGTCGTCATCGTCAGCGGCGAGATCGGCCTGCACGGCGTCGCCATCCTCAGCGTGCGCGAGGGGCTTGAATTCGGCGCGCCGGTCGAAAGCGACTGCGCCCCCCTCAATGGGCTGGTGGAAGCGATGCTGGCCGCCAGCCGCGCCATCCATGTGCTGCGCGATCCTACGCGCGGGGGCCTGGCGGCGACGCTCAACGAGATTGCGCGCGCGGCGCGCGTCGGCGTCGTCTATGAAGAGCGCAGGCTGCCTGTGCCGCCGGCCGTAGCCGCCGCCTGCGAAATGCTCGGCATGGATCCGGTCTACATCGCCAACGAGGGCAAGCTGGTCGCCGTCGTTGCGCCTGAAGAGGCCGAGGTTGTGCTCGAGGCGATGCGGCGCCATCCACTCGGCGCCAAAGCCGCCATCATCGGGCGCATCACCGCAGAGCATCCGGGCGTCGTCGTGGCGCGCACCGGCATCGGCGGCAGTCGCGTGGTGGACATGCAGGTAGGTGAACAGTTGCCTCGCATCTGCTAACCTGGAACGGGCGGAATCCATCGCCATGCTCCCGTTTGAACAATGGCTTTTGATTGCAATCATTGCCGGATCGACCGCACTCTACGTCACCAACCGGCTTCCCACCGAAGTGACGGCGACGGCCACCATCGTGACGTTGATGGCGACCGGTCTGCTCAGCCCCGCCGAGGCGTTGAGCGGCTTTTCCTCGACCGCCACGATCACGGTGGCGGCAATGTTCGTCCTGAGCGCCGGTCTGATGCGCACCGGCGCGCTGGAGGTGGCGACCATCTACTTGGGTCGGTTTGCCCGGGGCAGCGCACGGCGGCTGCTGCTGTTGTTGGCGCTGGTGGAGACGCCGGCGAGCGCCTTTATGAACAACACTCCCGTCGTCGTAATGATGATTCCGGTGGTTGTCTCCCTCTGCAGGCAATATAACCTGCGCCCATCCAAATTTCTGCTTCCCGTCTCCTACTTCGCCGTGTTGGGCGGCACCATCACCTTGCTGGGAACCAGCACCAACATCCTGGTCTCCGAACTCTATCGCAAAGCAGGGGGACCGGGATTCGGCCTCTTTGAGTTCAGTGCGTTGGGCCTGATCTACGCCGCAGCAGGCGTCGCCTTTATCGTCCTCGTCGGCCACCGATTGCTGCCTGACTACTCACCGCTGGCCAGCCTGACCGGCGGACGCTCGCACAGCACCTATGTCACCGAGCTAATCGTAAACGGCGACAGCAAAATCAATGGAAAGACGGCGACCGACGTTTTCGAGCGCATCGCCTTGACCGATCGCTCGCAACCGCCACAGCCGATCCGTCGTCATCGCAGGTTGCAAAGCCAGCGCGTCAGACAGAACAACGAAAATCATTCATCCTCGGTGACGCTGCTTGAAGTGTTGCGCAAAGGGGAGAGCCTGCAAGCTGAGTCCTTGCGCAGTCTACAGCTCGAACCTGGCGACATTCTGGTTGTTTCAGGCGCGCCGAAAGACATTCATCTTTTTCAGCAGACGCACAATCTGGACCTGGCCACGGTGATCGAGGATGAAGAACGCAAGGCGACCACTGACCTCGAAGAGCAGGTGATCGAGGCGGTGGTGATGCCGGGCTCGGAGATGGTGGGCAACACGATCGGCCAGCTCATGCTCAACCGACGCTTCGGCGTCAAAGTGATGGGCTTGCAACATCAAGGGGCGCAGCAGGTGCAGGGGTTGCGCACACAGCGCCTCGAGGTGGGGGATGTGTTGCTGTTACGCGGAAAAACCGCCGGCCTGCGCAAAGCGGCGGACGCCTGTCGTCTGCTGCTTGTGGAAGGCGTCGAGGACACGCTCGTCCGCAAGACCAAGAACACTACGGCGCTGATCATCATGGCGCTGGTCGTGCTGCTGGCTTCATTCAGCGAAATCCCTATCGTGGTGCTGGCGCTGGCGGGCGCCGTGGCGATGGTGCTCACGCGCTGTCTACGCATCGATGAAGCGCTCGGCGCGCTGGAGCCTTCCACCCTGATGCTGCTGGTCGGCACCATTCCCGTCGGCGTGGCGATGGAGAGCACCGGGCTGGCCAATACGCTTGTGAACGGCTTACTTGTTCTCAGCGGCGACGCCAATCCTCGCCTCTTTCTGGCGCTCTTCTATCTGATGACGGCGCTGCTCACCGAGCTGATCTCCAATAACGCCGTCGCCGTATTGTTGACGCCGGTGGCGCTCAGCCTTGCCGCCAGCCTCAACATCAGCCCGACGCCGCTGTTGGCGGCCCTTCTCTTCGGGGCCAGTGCAGCCTTTATGACGCCCTTCGGCTATCAGACCAATGCAATTGTGATGGGGCCAGGCGGATACAAATTCATCGATTATTTGCGGATCGGCGCGCCGCTGCAGCTCATCATGGTGCTCATTGCGAGCTTCTTGATCCCGGCGTTTTGGCCGTTTTGATCGGCGGGCGCTCGAACGCCTGAGAACGGGGTCACTCTTCTGCGCCAACCGCCACGATGGGAAGCTCCGCAGCCGGCGCTTCGACCAGGAACGCCGCAATCCAGGCGCCATTCTCCAGTTGATACCAGGAGCCATCGGCCAGTCGCCCCACCAGTCGGAGCGCGTCGCCCGCCTGCACGCCACCGACGCGCTCAAACTCAGTTCCAGGGCCGGCGCGCAAATTGGCGGTGTCCAACGCAATGGCCTCGACTACGGCGGGCGTCGGCGTAGGCGTCGGCAAGAGCTGCAGCAAATTCATCTGCAGCATCGGTTCAAGGATGGGCGTAAGCGTCGGCTCGGGCGTCGGCTCGGGCGTCGGCGTGGGGGCGTCGCGTACGTCGCGCACCGTCAGGCCGGCGGCGTCCAGCACAGGCAGTTCGCCCGGCACATCTCCCACCATGTAGGACAACAGCCAGGCGCCTTCTTCCGTCTGGCACCACAGAAGGTCGGCGTTGCAGCCGGAGAGTGCAACTCGATCTCCGCGGCGGAGCACTGCAACGATTTCAGCGGCGGGCGCCGGCGCGGCGCGCAACACAGTCGGCTGCACGATGTCGACGGCGAGTTTGCCACTCCAATCCGGCGTTGGGGTGGGCGATGGCTCTTCCGCCAAAGCCGTGGACGTCTCCTGAACCTGAGAAGACCAAAGGGCGCCCCAGGAAGAGGTGAAGGTCAAGAAAACAGCCAGCCCCACAAAGACCGCCAGAAGCAAAACCGCTGAAAGGATGCGCATTGGCTCAACTCCTTGGATTTTCCGCAGCAGGCCAGAATCGGCTCACCTTCCAGCTTAGGCGATTGAAGCGCAGCCGCAACAGCCGCAACACAGAAAAATGCTGCGACAATTGCCGGAAATCAGCCGTGTGCGTTTGCTGTGGATGCAATGGCTTCTTACGGCGTTAGCGTGAGTTTGTGCACAGCCGCTTTTTCGACCGCCGGTCGCGACCAGGGCATGGGGTGATAGACGCCCTCGCGCCACATCATGATCTGGTCGTCATACTGCCGCGTCAAAGGATGACCGGACTGGCCGCCTGCGATCACGCTCTGGGCGCGATCCCAGGCGCCCACCTCGAGAATCTGGCGGTAGACGGGCGCGACCTGAACAAGGCCGGGAGGCAGCCCTGACGCCGCGCGCGTCTGGTTGGGCGTCGTTGCGTCGCCGCCGACCGGCAACGGCGCGCGGCTGAAAAAGCCGCCGATCAGCCGGGCTGCGCCAAGGGGATGCGTGAAGCGCACCTGATGCGCCTTGCCCCACGCCCAGCGCAACATGCTGTCTCCATAGGTGCGACGGAGCATTTTCAACGAGCGCGTCAGCGCCTCCTGGAGGAGTTCGAGGCGGTCGCGCGCGCGGCCGTTGGCTGCATCGTTGTACCAGAAGCTGGCGTCGTGCTCCGAGAGGATTTGCAGCAGCCGCGTCTCTGCGCGCAGGCGGAAGGGGTGATGCTGGAAGAGCGGAGCATGAGTTTTGCCCAGGTAGCCGTCAAGCGCCGCGCCAAGCTTGTCGCCAAAGGTCATGTCGAGGACGTTTTCAAGCAAATAGTGAAAGATCAACGCAGCCGCGCTGTCGGTGTCCATGCGCCAGTTCCACTTGCGCAGCGTCTGGAGGGCGACCTTCTCCCACGGGTCCTCGCTGTAAAGCAAGGTGAACCAGGGCAAAAACGCCCTGGCCAGCAGGCTGCCGGTGTCCTGCTGCATCTCCTCCATGTCGCGGATGGTGAAGCGCTCCTTTTCCGTAAGCATCTGCTCGATGCGCGCAGCGCGCCAGCCCGGATCGAACTCCAGGCCGAGGAAATAGGGATAGTCGTCGCCCACGATCTTGTTGTTGGCTGCGACAATCACACCGGACTCGGGGTTGTAAAGGTGCGGCAGCTCCTCCGGAGGGATCCATCCCTGCCAATCGAACTCAGGCGCCCAGCCAGGGGCGGGGACAAGGCCGAGGTTTGCGCTGCGTCGCGGCACGCGGCCGGCCATCTGATAGCCGATGTTGCCGCGAGCGTCCGCATAGGTGACATTTTGCGGCGGCGACGTCCACAGGGCAAGCGCCGCGCGAAATTCCTGCCAGTCCTGCGCCCGGTTGAGTTTAAGCACGCTGGTCAACATCGTGCCGGGGAAGTGCCCCGTCCACTGCAATGCGAGCCACGTCTCCTCCACCGCCGGGTTCGGGGCGCCCATCGCCTGACGGATAAAGCCGTTGATCAGAGGGCCGTGCCGCGTGACGACAATGCGCTCCGTGTGCGGCGCTCCCCGGCGCACCTGAATCGTCTCGTCGAAGACCTGCGCCTCCTCCCATGCGGCGCCCTTGGCGAAGTGAAAGAGCTGATCCGCATGCATCCGCTCAATAAACAGGTCTTGAGTGTCCACCTGTGCGTTTGTCAATCCCCAGGCGATGGAGTTGTTGTGCCCAATGAAGACGCCGGGCATGCCGGGAAAGGTCATGCCGCTGACCTCGGTGTCTGGCCCGCTGAGGTGCGCCTCATAGACCATTGCCGGCAACTGCACGTTCATGTGTGGGTCGGCGCAGAGCAGCGGGCGTCGATTCAGGCTGCGTTTGGGCGCCAACACCCAACTGTTGCTGCCCTGCCCCATCTGCTCACCGCCGAGCCACTGGCGCACCTGCTCGTACTGAGAAAGGAGAAGTCCGGCGGCGCTTTGCAGTCGCATCGGGTCGGCGCCGCCCACGCCGGCTATGACGATAGGCGCCTCCGCCGGATAGTCGGGCTCGAGGTCGGCGGCGCTGTAGGCGTCGAGACGCTGCTGAAGCAGCAGTCGCGTCAGCTCGCTCTGCCAGTTGCCGCTCATGCTCCACGCCAGCACTTTGGCGACGGCCAGCGTATCGACCACCCGCCACGGCTCCGCAGGCACGCGCAGCAAATTGTGTTCGGCGCTGACGCGGCCAGGCCGACTGGCGAGATAGGCGTTGACGCCTTCGACATACCATGCGATGATCTGGCGCGTTTCCGGGTCGAGCGCCGCCTCATCGGCCTCGGCGGCGCGCTGGAAGCCAATGATGCGGCAGAAGCGGTCAGCGTCAAGGGCCGGCTCGCCGAAGATTTCGGCCAGCCGGCCCTGTGCGGTGCGTCGCGCCTGCTCCATCTGCCAGAAGCGATCCTGCGCGTGCACCCATCCCAGCGCGCGATGGAGGTCGGCTTCCGTCTGGGCATAGATGTGCGGGACGCCATGTTTGTCGCGCAGAATTTCGACGGGCCGGTCGAAGCCCGGCGCCTTCACCACGCCGTCCAGCTTGGGCGCCGCCCGCTGCATTCTCCACCAGTACAAGTGGAGAAAGAGCGCAGCGCCCAAGAGCACCATGATCAACAAAACAATCAGCAATGCAATCGCAATCGATGGAACGGTCATAGTATACTGTATCGTATTGTTCTCATGGTCTGGAAGGAGTGAGGTCGCTCTCTATGTCGGTGAATCTGTCCATCCATTCCTCGATCACCCTCAACGGTGGACGTCCGTTGTGGATCGGAATCACCTCGCGCTGCGGCGATCCCGAATGGTTGCAACAAAACGCGCGCAACTACATCGCGATGGTCGGCAGTTACCGCGCTATTCCGGTCATCCTGACGCCCGACAGCCCTGCGCTGTTGCCGGATGGAAGGCGCTACGAACCTTCGGCGCAAGGTCGTCTGCCGGAGGAGACGCTCGATCATCTCGACGGGCTGATCCTTTCGGGCGGAGGCGATGTTGCGCCGCACTATTTCAATCAACCGCTCGCCGGCGCCGAGGAAGCCACCATCGACGTCAAACGCGATGAGCTGGAGATTGGGCTGTCGCAGGCGGCCCTGGAACGCAACATGCCGATCTTCGGCATCTGCCGCGGCTGCCAGGTGCTCAACGTTGCGGCGGGAGGCTCGATGATCCAGCATCTCGACGGTCATCGCTCTCCTCCGGAGGGGCCGACGCGCTTTCATCCGGTTCAGGTCTTCCGCGGCAGCCGCCTGCACGCCATCGTCGACGCCGATCGTTTTGAGGTCAACACCTTTCATCATCAAGGCATGGACCGTTCGTCCCTGGCGCCGATCTTTCGGCCCGCAGCGGTGGCGCACCCCGACGAGTGGTTGGTGGAGGCCTACGAGAGTGTGGAGCACCGGTGGGTCGTCGGCGTGCAATGGCATCCGGAGCGTATTTTTGAACTGGGCGAAGCGCATCGTCGGCTCTGGGAGAGCTTCATGGCGGCCTGCGGAGAGCGGCGCATGCACCTGGAGTTCACATCTCGACGGTGATCACGGCGCCGCGATCGGGGTTGTTGCCGGCGTAGATGCGCCCGCCGTGCGCCTCGGCCACCATGCGGCAGAAGGCCAGCTCCAACCCCAACTCCGCCTTGCCCTGTTCTTTCATGTGGACGGCCTCGTAGGGGTCGAACATGCGCACGAAATCTTCTGGCGGGATGCCGCGCCCCTGATCGAGCACGCTTAGCACCACGGAAGGGACATTTTGCGCCTCCTCCTCGGGAAGGCCGGCGCGCGGATACTCAACGGCAATGGTGACGGTGCTCTGCGGCGGGGCAAACTTCAAGGCGTTGCTGACGAGATTCTCCACAACGCGTTGAAAGAGGGCGACGTCGGCGATCACCGGGTAGCTCTGGCCCGGCGTTTTCACCACGAGCGTCACTCCCTGCGCTTCAGCGTAAGGGGCTATCTTTTGGCGCACCTGCTCCAGCAGATGATCGACATAGATGGGGCTGCGCGAAAGCGAGAGCTTGCCGCGCTCCATCTTGGCCAACATCAACATATCGTCCAGGAAATTGCTCATTTTCTGCGCTTCCGCGGTCGCCATTTCCAGGTAACGCATGCTTTCCGGTGGAACGCCGCCCTTGCGCTTCAGCAGCTGCAAATAGAGCATCACGGCCGCCAGCGGATTGCGCAAGTCGTGAACGATCATGTAGGAAAGCGCCTGACGCATTTCGAGCATGCGTTCCAACTGGTCGTACTGGCTCTTGATGCGCAGCATGGTGCGCACGCGCGCCTGCAGATCGATGCGAGAGACCGGCTTGGTCAAAAACTCATCGGCGCCGACTTCCAGTCCATGCATGCGATCCTGAACGGTGTCCAGGGCGGTCACCAGAATCACAGGGATATGTTGATAGGCTGCGGATTCTTTCAACTCTTTACAGACCGTGTAGCCGTCCATCTCCGGCATCATAATGTCAAGCAAGATGACGTCCGGGGCAAGCTCAGGCATGCGGCGCAACAACTCTTTGCCACTCCCAACTGAATAAATGTCAAAGTCTTCCGCCGCAAGCAGGGCGCAAAGCGCCTCACGGCTCGCCGGCTCATCGTCCACGACGACAACGCGTCGCTGTTGGGATAGATTGCCAGGATGCAACGAATGAGTCTGTAGCATGAGATAGGCACACACCTGATTTGTTCTGATTCGGGAATATTGCGCTGAGCGTCTCCCCGCACTTCTTCAGCCGGCAAACGACGCTCTGCGTCTTTCCTGCTCTTGCATGCATTAGGGCCTGACGACGTAAGCCAGCGTAAGCTCCTTTTTCCCAGAAATTGAATGGTTACGATTGCGTAAGCATTCGATTAGTTTACTGATAGTTTATCATACGATTCATTCGCCAACAAGCAAAGTGTGAGGCGCCTCAGGGGTTATGCAGTCCGGCAAAACCTTTTTGCAGAATGCGACCTTATGACCTTGCGGTCTATCGAGAACGAGCGGGTGTCTCCCCCTTCTCCCAGCCTTGGGAGAGGGGGCCAGGGGGTGAGGGCTTTCCCCTGGCTTTGGGGTCTGCCGAGGGTCTGCGGCTACGAGCCGCAGCTACGGTGAATCCGGAGAATTTACGATGCTCCCTCCCCCTTCTCCCAGCCTTGGGAGAGGGGTCAGGGGGTGAGGGCCTTCTCCCCCTCTCCCAGCATTGGGAGAGGGGCCAGGGGGGTGAGGGCCCGCTGCGCTTCCTGCATTCTCCATGACCGTGCAGTCTATCGAGAACGTGCGGATGGGAGGTGCGCCTCCCATCCCCGCCGCAGATAAAAGGGCGCCTGAAGCAATAGATAACCGCGCGCCAACCATCGCCGACGCGTATCGACGCAAAAACCATATGTGCGCACAGTTTGGCCGGCGGCGACGAAGCGGCGACGTTCGCCCCAGACGCGTTCATGCGCCGTGACCTGGGCCGCGCGCTTCCAGGCTTCTAAAAAGTCGTAGATCATTTCTCCAGGCTGCACCCGGTGGATCAAGTTTTTGGGAAGAACGGCCTGAAACGCCTCCGGCGCAAAAGGAGTTCGCAGCTTTGTGCTGAACACGAGCGCCTCCAGCCGCCAGCGTGGGGCGGAGCCTTCTCTGCGCAAGACATTCGCCACCCAGAGGCTTCCTGAAGGGTCGGACGTGCCCTCGATCAGCAATGCGCCCGGCAAGGCTGCAGACGCCAGCTCCGCCCAGGCCGGCTCGACGTCCTCTTCCTGATACTGGCGCAGAACATTGAAGGCGCGGATCGCCCGCACGCGCTCGCTTCGTCCGGCTTCCAGGCGACGCAGCGGCAGGTTGAAGCCGCCCAGCCGGAACTCCGTCCGTTCATCTGCAAAAGGCTGCGCTGCGGCCACGCGCGCCGGATCGATCTCCACGCCCATCACCGGCAGAAGAGGGTTGATGCGACGGAAGCGGGCGGCGCTTTCCAGCGTGGTCACCGGCTCCGCCCCATAGCCGAGATCGACGAACCAGGCGCCCGCAAACGAGCCATCTTCGCGACGCAGGAGATGCGCATCGTAAAGCAACAGAAAGGCGTCGACGCGGCGCAGACGATTGCCGGCGGTCTTGCCGCGCGTAGGCTGTCCGACCGGTCGGCGCGAGCGTCGCCAGCCGCGCTGCGCCAGAAGGGAAGCGCGAGTCGCTTGATTCAAATTAAAATCCATGGGGATCCGTCGTCGGGGGAACAGCCGCGCTGGGGTCGGCATCGAAATCGCTCACAGCCTGCAAGGCGCGCAGCGGGCCGAACGCGCGCAGCCACTCCAGCTGGGCCTCATCCTTCACGAGGAAGCTCCCTGCAAAACCGAGCGCATTGATCGACATCCCATCCACGCTTTCGCGGGTGCGGGGCGCCGCCAACATCCATCGGCGCGTCGCCAGCCAGTTGTACGGTCTCGGCGTTGCATCCTCGCCCCGCCAGACGCCGATGGCGCAGAGCATGGCGCGATAGGCGGCCGCCATTGCACCGGGGCTGTCAAGCTGTTCGTCGATCCAAAGCAGCGCATGACGAAACGGCAGGGAAGGGACGCGCACAATTTCGCCCAATCGTTGCGGGCCGCCGAGCGCAGACTCGATCGGAGCGTCGACGCCGGCGGGATCGAGCGGAAATGGGGCAAGCTGGAGGTGCTTGTGACGTTGACTCGCCCCTGCTATTCTGCCGGAGTTGTAAAAGGCCAGCCCATTGACGGCTTGCATGCAGATTAACAGCGCATCGAAGTCCGTCTCGGAGAGCAGGGTCTCCTGCTCCTCGAAAGCACGCGTCACAATCAACAGATGATGATCCACCACCGGATATTTGTTGAGCAAGCAGACATGCGTGGGCGAGAGATCGGCTACAAACAGCGCAGGGTCATAGGGTAGAAATGGGTTTTCCGCAGTCGACCGCTCGATGGTTGCCTGGGCCAGCCGTTGTTGCGCAGCCGCCCGCCCGGCTGCGCCCGCCAATACGCGCACGACGAAGCGCACGCCCGCCTCTTCGACATGACGAACGACGGTCTGGATCGGTTGCAGCGCGCCGGCGGCGGCGGCGCTCGTTGCAACTGCGCGCATCCGCCCCCAAAGCTCGCCGTCCGTTGTGGGTTCCGTCCTGGAGATCATTTCCAACTTTTCGATAGTCTTCGTCGCCAAAAACCAATCCTCTCTTCGGTGGGCCTCGTTCTTCACGAAAACCACGTTGTCACGTATAGTACTCTATGGAGTTGACATTTGGAAGAAATTCGATGGCGAAGACGCAAAACAGGAATCCTATATGGCTTTAGGCATCGGCATTGTGGGGCTTCCCAACGTCGGGAAGAGCACCACCTTCAACGCATTGACCAAGACGCAAAACGCAGAGGCGGCCAATTATCCGTTCTGCACAATTGAACCAAACAAGGCAATCGTGCCTGTGCCCGATCCACGGCTGGACAAACTGGCCGAATTGGTCAAGCCGGAGCGGGTGATCCACGCTACGGTCGAATTTATCGACATCGCCGGTCTGGTCAAGGGCGCCAGCCGCGGGGAAGGGCTGGGCAATCAATTTCTCGCCAACATTCGCGAGACGGCCGCCATCGTGCATGTCGTCCGTTGCTTCGACGACGACAACGTCGTGCATGTCTCGGCAAAGCCGGACCCACGCAGCGACATTGAGGTGATCAACACCGAGCTGATGCTGGCGGATCTGCAGCAGCTTGAACGCAAACTGGAAAAGTTGACGCGCGAAGCCAAAGGCGATCGGCGCCTGCTGCCGGTGTTGGAGGTGGCGCTGGCCCTCAAGGAGCAACTGGAGCGCGGCGTTCCCGTGTCGGCGTATCCCGACCCGGAGAGCGAGGCGTACAAGGCGCTGCTCAAAGAAATGCGCTTTTTGACCGGCAAGAAGGTGATCTACGTGGCCAACGTCGATGAAGATCACCTGCTCGAAGACAACGAATATGTCAAAACCGTGCGCGCAATTGCGGAAGCGCACAATGCAGAGTTCGTCAAACTCTGCGCCAAACTCGAGCAGGACATGGCGGGACTTTCAGACGAAGAGCGCCGCGAGTTTTTGGAGGCGATGGGCGTCCACGAAACCGGTTTGGAGCAGGTGATTCGCAAGGGGTACCATGCGCTTGGCCTCATCTCCTTTTTCACGGCCGGCCCGAAGGAAGTGCGCGCATGGACCGTGCGCCGCGGCGCCAAAGCGCCGGAGGCCGCAGGCGTGATCCACACCGATTTCGAACGCGGTTTCATCCGCGCCGAGGTGATCCCCTACGAGACCTACATTCGTCTGGGAGGCGAGGCGGCGGCCAAAGCAGCCGGCGAGATGCGCATCGAGGGGCGGGAATACGTCGTCCAGGATGGGGACGTGATCCATTTTCGATTCAATGTGTAACGGGGAACGCGTTGCGTATTTCGTGGTGAAGAAAAAATATCCTGTGTGTTGCATCGAGTGCAACGCACTCCCCGCAACACACAGGACGCGCAACACTTTCTTTGATTTTACTCGATCGTCACATCCAGAACGTCGCCGGTGCGGGCGTCGACCACGACCGTCGTCTTCTGCGTCTCGGTGCTGAGCTCGACCACCCACACAGGGCGCCCATCGCGCTCATCCGGTGTGGCGACCTTTTCGATGATCTCCCCCTGAAGCTGACCGCGCACTTCCTGCTCGGCGATTGCGATCGCAGCGCGTGCGTTGAGCCGGCCATCCTCCGAGGGCGCGCTCGCCGTCGGCTGGGTCGGGCGCTCGCCAAGCGTCACCTCAATCTCGATCGGCTTGCCGTCGCGCTCGACGGTGAGCGTCACCTTCTGGCCCGGCGAGGCTTTGGTGACCAGGTAAGAGACCAGGTCCTCGAAACGCACGACCGGCGTGCCGTCAATCGCCTTGATGATGTCGCCGCCCGTGCGCACCTGACCACCGTCGGGCAACGTCACCGTGCGATTGCCGCCGCGCACACCCGCCTGCGCCGAAGGCCCGTCAGGCACGACGCTCGAAACGTAGACGCCTAACGTGTTGTCCGGCAGATTCAACGCCTCCGCCAGTTGCGGCGTGATGGTGCTCCCCTCCAGGCCCAGGTAGGCGTACTTGAAAACGCCGTCTTTGATCAACGCCGGCACCACGCGCTTGACGATCGAAACCGGAATCACGAAGCCGACGCCGGCGTTTTGCCGCGTGGGCGACTCAATGGCGAAGTTGACGCCCACGACCTCGCCCTTCAGGTTCAGCAAGGGGCCGCCGGAGTTGCCGGGATTGATGGCCGCGTCGGTTTGGATCACATCTGGTAGGGTGTAGCGACCGGTTCCGAAGGAGCCGACCGGGAAGCCGCGACCCAATGCGCTGACGATGCCGCTGGTCATCGTCCCTTGCAGGCCGAAGGGATTGCCGATCGCGATCACGGTGTGGCCGACCTTGAGCGTGTTGTCGTCGGCGAGCTTGAGCGGTCGCCATTCCATCCCTTCGGGCGGCGTCACCTTGATGACGGCAAGGTCCGCCTGCGGATCGGCGGCGACGACCTCGGCGCGCGCCCACATGCCGTTGTTGAAGGTCACGATAATCCTATCGGCGCCGTCGATCACGTGATTGTTGGTGACGATGTGCCCCTCATTGTCATAGATGAACCCGGAGCCTTCTCCGTGCTGCAGCGGCGGTTGCGCATCCGGCAGAGGGAAGCCCGGGATCTGCGGCAGCGCGCCGCCGGCCGTTGCACGCTTTTCCACCTGAATGTTGACGACGGACGGAGCAACGGCCTCGTAGAGCGCGGCCAGCGTCTCCTGATCGTCAAAGAGGCTAGAATCTCCTTGCAGCGTCGGCGCGGCGAAGGTTTGCTGTGAAACGTTGGCGAGCACGCCTGACGGTTGCCACAACAGGGGCGCAGCCAACGCGCCGAGGAGGATCAACGCTGCGCCGACGACGGCGAACAGAGCGATCTTAAGCGTGCGCGGGCGGCGTGGCCGCTGTGGAGATGGTTCTTGCGTAACGTTTGGTTCAAGCATAGTCTAATAACTCCTCATCTTCGTTAATTCTCGAGTGCAATAAACCCTGCAATCTCAGCCGTTCTATTCTATTTGAACAGCCTCTTTGACTGTAGAGCTTCCGCATGAGATGAAGATGAAACTTTCGTAAAAAATCTGTAAGCACTTTGCAGCGTTGCTTGCGCCCCCTTAGTTTTCCGGCGGCGTCGCAGTGGGCAGGCCGCCGGTCAGCGCCACCAACCGGTCTAAAGTGGCTTTCAGCGCCTCCATCTCGGCGCCGTAGCCCGCCCAGTCGCCTTC
Source organism: uncultured Caldilinea sp. (assembly GCF_937128415.1). Classification (GTDB taxonomy): domain Bacteria; phylum Chloroflexota; class Anaerolineae; order Caldilineales; family Caldilineaceae; genus Caldilinea. The sequence continues at coordinate 63,471 of NZ_CAKZMJ010000095.1, read as the reverse complement.
GCGCAGCAGGCGCTGCGCCCGCTCGTAGTGGTTGTTGGCCGCCCAAATCAACTGCTCGATCGAGGCATTGCTCAGATCGACGCCGACGGCGGCCGCCGGCTGCGGCGGCGGCAGCGCAGACCCAGCCGTCGGCTCCGCTACGCCGTCTAGGACAATGTCCGATTCTGGACTGATCGCCAGGTCGAGCAGCCCGGCGCGCGCCACTACATCGCGGCCAAACAGCTCAATCAAGGCCAATCCCAAATTTTCCGCCATGACCGTGCGCTCGCCGGTCGCCAGGATGACGCGTCGGAGCTCAGGAATGCGACCGGTCTGCGCCTGCAAGTACAGCGGCTCGACATAGAGCAGACTGCCGCCCACCGGAATCACGATCAGGTTCCCGCGCAGCACGTTGCTCCCCTGTTGGTTCCAGAGCGTCAACTGGGCGCTGATGATCGGGTCCTGGTCGATGCGCGCCTCGATCTGCTTCGGACCGAAGAAGAGCGTGTCTTTGCCGAAGGTGAAGACAAGCTTTTCGCCGTAGCGCTCCGGGTCGCTGCGCGCCGCTAGCCATGCAATCATGTTCTCGCGGTTGGCGGGCGTATAGGGCAGAATCTGAATGAAATCGAGCGAATCGGCTTCATCCATCTGCATGAGCACGTAGTACGGCTCCATACGCTGCGCCTTCTGGTAGAAAATTTCCTCCGGCCACGCCCATACGTCCTCCCGGTTGTAGAAGTCGACGACATTCGTCATGTGATACATGCGATACATTTCCGCCTGCACCGAGAAAAGATCGGTGGGATAGCGAATGTGGCGCAGCAGGAAATCGGGCATCGCCTCTTTGGGCTGGAAGAGCGCCGGGAAGATGCGCATGTAGGCGTTGATGATCGGCTCGTCCGGCTCGAAGACATAGAAATGGGGCACGCCGTCGTAGGCGCTGATGACGATCTTCACCGAGTTGCGGATGTAGTTGAAGCGTCCAAAATACGGCTCGCTATATGGATAGCGGTCGCTCGTCACGTAGGCGTCGATGAACCAGTAGAGACGGCCGTCCTCGCCGACGACGATGTAGGGATCGGCGTCGTATTGCAGGAAGGGCGCCAGGTGGCGCACGCGCTCGACGATGTTGCGACGCCAGAGAAGCTGACTTTCGTTGGTGATGTCCTGGTTAAGCAGCAGATTGATGTCGCCGAAATAGAGGGCGAAGAGCACGCGATTCCAGAAGGTCATGTCGACGCCGGTGTCCGCCTCAAAGCGCGTCGTCACATTGCCGTCGCCCTGCGGGTAGTGAAACTCTTCCATGTTGGTGCGGCCGATCACGTAGTCCCCGGTCAGCTCGCCGAAGTAGATGTGAGGCACAGTGACCGGAATCTCTCCGACCGGCGGCAGATCGCGCAAATAAAACTCGGGGAGGCCATCGCGAGTCACGCGTTCGACCGGCGACATGGCGACGCCGTAGCCGTGCGTGTAGACCAGCTTGCGGTTGACCCAAGTCTGCGCTTCAACGTTGAGGCGGTCCGGAACCAGCTCGCGCGCCGAAAGCATCACCTGCCGGCGCTCGCCGTTGATCAGGTAGCGATCGACGTCGATGTCGTTGAAGGCGTAGTACTGACGCAACGCCTGCACCTGATTGTACGTCTCGAGCAGCGGCCGGTAGTCCCACAGTCGCACGTTGCGGATGGTCTCCGGCTCACTCAGGACGGCTTCCGGCGAGACTCGCTGTGCAGCCTCGAACGGCTTCACCACGATGTTGTCCAGCGCGTACGCCATGCGCGTGAAGCGGATATTGTGCTCGATGTACGGCCGCTCCAGCGTCAGCTCGTTGGGGCTGACCTGAAAGCGTTGCACGAGGGAGGGATAGATCGAGCCGGCGACGACGGCGATGGCCACCCAGGCGACGAGGACGACCACAATCGCCCGCCAGGCGCGGCGCACGTAGGCCGTGACGATCAAAAGCGCAGCGGCGATCAGCGTCACAATCGTCAACAGATTGTATGCGGGCAACTGGGCGTTGACGTCCGTATAGCCGGCACCGAAGACCGCCCCGCGTTGGCTGTAGACAAGATTGGCGGCCTCAATTTGATAGCCGAGCGCAAACAGAACCAGATAGAGCGCGCCGAGCACGCCGAGGTGAAGGAGCAGGCCGGTGCGCACGCGCCAGCCTCGCCAGCCCACGCCGCTCACAACCACCACCATGATGATCGTCGCAATCACCACCGACTGCAGCCAGCCGCGCGCGATGGTCAGCACCGGCAACGTGAACACATAGAAGCTGACGTCGCGGCCGAAGACCGGATCGGCGACGCCGAAATCGCTCTGATTCAGGAACAACAGCAGCTGCGGCCATTCGCCCGCCACATTCAGCCCCATCAGCAAAGAAAAGAGGGTGAAGGCCACCAGAGCAATGGTCGAGATGCGCAGCCCGCTGGCCTCTGAAAATTGCTCGACCGGGGTGGAGATCAGGCCGGCAGGTTCGAGGCGACGCACGATCAGGTAATTCACATACAGGAAGAGCCAGGTGAACACAAAGCCCACGACAAACAGCCCCACCGAGGCGCTGATGCGCGTCCACAAAATCGATTCCAAATGGAGGCTGGCGTGCCATGTCCAGTCGACCAGAAAGCTGAGAATGGTGTTGTAGAGAATCAGAAATAGAAAAGGAATGAACAACAACCACCACCAGCGGTTCGGTCTCCCTTGAGGACGACGCTCCGGCCGGTCATCGTCAGGAGGGATCCAGTCGCCGCCGCGCTGAAGGTTCTCCTCGATCGATCGGATCAGGTCTGCGAAAGGGTCTGGATTTCTCATCTTGTTTTTCACTCACTCCGGGATGCAGATGCTCAACAAACACAATTGACGTTGATAACGATCAGGATGTTGATAACGACCAAGATGACGACAGGCAACTGCGGCTCGATTGCCAGAACGGAGACTTTGCATCCGCTTCCCATTATTTTTATTTTACCAGACGAATCGAATTTCACCTTGTGAGGCGGCTACCCAAAAGCGCCGAAAAGCGCGTCCGCTGTTGTATAATGGCCTCTATGAATTCACCGACGCTGAACCGATCCGCCTGGCCTGACGAGCTTCGTCCTGCCGACGCGACGCACATTCAAATGGCGCTTGAGCAATTCTGGCATGTTCTGGCGACCCTCCCCGACCTGATTGAGCGCAGCGAGAACCTGCTCGCGGCTGAAGCAACGGCGCGTCTGCGTCAGCTCGTCATCGAGATGATGCTGGCGCTCAACGGCGTCGCCTACCCGACCGGCACCCGCCATCTCAACACTTACCTCAGTGAGAAGCAGCGCACCGCCATCGAGAAAACATTGTTGACTCCTTCTATCGGCGCCGAAAGCTGGATCGGCCAGGCCGTGGCGCTCGTCGTCATCTATCGCTGGTACGCGCCGCAGCTCGTTGAAAAACATCGCCTCTCCTATCCCCAGGCCGCAGAAGAGGCCGCTTGGCTGCGTCTGCGTCGCCTGCCGGACTGGCCGCTCGTCATCGCCACCGAATGAGTTGTCCACTCGCTATGAGTCGTCGCGTCTGCTTCGTCGCCCCTTTTGGCCTTGGACAGAAAACCACCGTCTGGGCGCGCACGCTGCCGCTGGCGCGCGCCCTGGCGACGCACGGCTGGCGCCCGACGATTTTGATTCCACCCTGGGATACGCCGCAGGACGCGGGCAGGCGCTGGAGAGATGGCGCAGTGGAGATCGTCAACATCGCTTTAACCGGGGGCCTTCTCGCTCAAACCCAACGATTGCTACACGAGATTTCTCGCATCCAACCAGACATCGTCCATATCGTGAAGCCACGCGCCCACGCCGGCCTGGTGCAATGGCGGCTATGGGGCAAGCGTCGGGACAAACGCCCGGCCGTTCTGCTTGACGCCGACGACTGGGAGCAGGCCTGGGCGCCGATCAACCGCTACCCCTGGCTGGTGGCTCGCTTCCTCGCCTGGCAGGAGGAATGGGGCATTCGTCACGCCGACGGCGTCACCGTCGCCAGCCGCTGGCTTGCCGAAACGATCGGCCAGGCCAATCCCAACGCCCCTCTGCTGTGGCTGCCCAACGGGGTCGAAGCGCCGACGCCGGACGCCCCGCGCTGGCATCCCAACAGCAGCCGAGATGTTCTCTTCTTCACCCGTTTTGTTGAAATCTCCCCCCGGTGGTTGGCTCGATTCCTATTTTCACTACACGAAAAATCTCCAGGCTCCAACCTGTTGATCGCCGGCGCGCCGGTGCGCGTAGGCCTGGATCGACCCTATCGGCTCGCCATCCAACAAAACGCCCTACAATCGGATGCTCGCGTGGAATGGCTGGGTTTCGTCGATCGCAACCAACTCGCTGCGCTCTACGCTCGCATCGGCTGCGCCATCTTCCCGGCGGAGCCGACCGCCCTGCAACAGGCCAAATGCAGCGTGCGTCTGGCCAACACGCTCCTGGCCGGCGTCCCGGTCGTCGCCAGCGCGGTCGGAGAACAAATCACCTACGGCGCCGACGGCGCAGCTCGCCTCGTGCCCGCACAGGCGACGCCGGAGGAGTTCGCCGCCGCCGTGGCCGAGCTGCTCGCAACCCCTGCACAACAGCGCACATTGAGCGAAGTTGCGCGCCAGCGTCTGTTGACGCGCTACAATTGGCGCGTGCTGGGCGCACAGTTGGAGGCGTTCTATCAGCGGGTTTTAGGGGATCGCTCCAGTTCAGAATAAAGCATTTGCAGCCCCGCCCTTGTTTTTCCTTACCCTGGCAACGGCAGCTTCGGGTATTTCTTTCCGCCGGCGGCCACCTCCGCCGCGCGACGCCTGGCCTCGGCTTCGAGTTCCGCCTGCGTCTGCAGCCGCGCCTCATAGCGCTGCCGCTCCGGCTGCCGCCAGCGCGCCATATCCTCGCCGAGGTCGATGCAACGGGCGAAGACCAGATAGCCGGTGTGTCCGATCAGATTGTCGTCGGGGCGGAAGCGCTCCGGCGTTGGTTTGTAAGAACGCAGGATCAGCTCCTCGACGCTCACGTCGGCGAAGTGATGCTCATCGAAAGCGCGCAACAGCTCGATGACCTGATTGGCGGTCGGCAACAGGCTGGCGAAGAAACCGCCAGGGCGCAGGGCGCGGCGCACGTGCGCCAGGTAGCGCCAGGGTTCGCGCACGTCGAGAAAAACGGCGTCGGCGTCTTCCGCCCGAAACCCCTCCTCGATGTCGCACAGAAACATCTTCACAAAGGGCGACAGCCCAACTCTGGCCAGGTTCTCGCGCGCCACCTGGTAGATGTCCTCACGCGCCTCGTGGGTGAACACCATTCCCGACGGCGCCACCGCCCACGCCAGCGCAGTCGTCAACCCGCCGCTGCCGGTGCCGGCCTCCACCACGCGGCTGCCGGCGCGCAGGCTGAGGCGATGCACGATATAGGCGGCGTCTTTGGGATAGATGATCTGCGTGCTGCGCTTGAGCGATTTCATGATGTCGGTGAGCGAGGGCTGCAGCACCAAAGCGTCGTAGCCGATCTGACTTTTCACCGTTGAGCCCCACGTAGCGCCGATCAGGTCTGCGTGACGGAAGGCGCCAAGATGGGTGTGCGTGACGCCCTCCGGATGGATGCGGGCGACGAAGCGTTTGTAGTCCGACGTGAAGATCATCGCCAAGTCGCCCGCCTGAACGCGCTGGCGCTCTCCGTCGGTGGGAGAGAATGGATGCGAGAATTCTGATTGATCCGGCATAGCGTATCCTGAAATATTTTCCCGTTTTTAAGTTGTCAGGCGTCGTTCAGGTGCGTCGCCTTCCCTGTCGATCCCTACCCTATTGATTTCTTCCTCATCGATCAACGCCTCCGCTTCCACCTCGACGAGCCAGAGGGGGTCGACGAAACGGCTCACCTCCACTACAGTGGAGGCCGGTCGCACGTCGCCCAAAAATTCGCCGTGAACGCGTCCCACCGCTTCCCAGTCTTCAATGTGCGTGAGAAAAACCCGGGTGCGCACGACATGCGCCAGCGAAGCGCCCGCCTGCTCCAAAGCAGCCTGAATAATCTCAAAACAGCGCCGGGCTTGGCCGGCGGCATCGCCAGGTGCGGCTACCGAGCCATCGGGTGCAATGGGCGCTGTACCGGCGACAAAGACATGCGAGCCCACCCGCACGGCGCGTGAAAAGCCGATGCGTGGTTCATAGGGACTGCCGCTGGAGATCAACTGTCGAGACATGGATCCTCCGTGGCGCAGTTACGAAAGGCCGATCACCCTTCCGGTCTCCGGATCAATATCGATGTCAAAAAAGGCTGGCCGCGCCGGCAGCCCCGGCATGGTGCTCATCGTTCCCAGCAAGGGATAGAGGAAGCCGGCGCCGACGCTGGCGCGCACCTCGCGCACGGGCACGATGAAGCCGGTCGGCGCGCCTTTCAGCTCCGGATCATGGCTGATGCTCAGGTGCGTCTTGGCCATACAGATCGGCAGTTTGTCGAAGCCGGCGCGCGTGTAAGCGGCGATCTGCTCCTCCGCCTTTGGGGAGTATTCTACGCCGGCGCCGCCATAGATCTCGCGCACGATGGTCTCGATCTTTTCTTTGATGGGCATTTCAAGCGGATAAAGAAACTGGAACTGGGACGGCTGTTGACAGGCTTCGATCACCGCTTTTCCCAGGGCGACTGCGCCGGCCCCGCCCTCCGCCCAGTGGTTGGAGGGGACGGCGTCAAGCGCGCCGGCCTCGATAGCTTTGCGTCGCACCAGCTCGATCTCGGCCTCGGTGTCGGTGTGGAAGCGGTTGATCGCCACGACGACCGGCACGCCGAAGCGCCGGGCGTTGCGCACGTGCGCCGTCAGATTGCTGCAGCCGGCTTCCAGCAATTCAAGGTTCTCCTGCGTGTAGGCGGGATCGAGCGCCTTGCCCGCCACGACTTTGGGGCCGCCGCCGTGCATTTTGAGCGCGCGCACCGTCGCCACCAGGACGACGCAATTCGGAATCAATCCGCTGTAGCGGCATTTGATATTGAAGAACTTCTCCATGCCGATGTCGGCGCCGAAGCCCGCCTCGGTGAGCACGTAGCCCTCCGGCCCGACCAGCTTGAGCGCAATCTGGTCGGCGACGATCGAGGAGTTGCCATGCGCAATGTTGGCGAAAGGCCCTGCGTGCACCAGAGCAGGCGTGCCTTCGAGCGTCTGCATCAGGTTCGGCTTGATGGCGTCTTTCATCAGCACGGCCAACGCGCCGGCGCAGCCGATGTCCTCCGCCGTCACCGGCTCTCCTTTGCGGTCGAGGCCGATCACCATGCGGCCCAGGCGCTCGCGCATGTCCTGCAGACAGGTGGTCAAGGCCAGGATCGCCATGATTTCGCTCGCCACGGTGATATCGAAGCCGGTGCAGCGCGTGCGTCCTTTCTCCTGTGGGCCCTGGCCGATCGTGATCTCGCGCAGCATGCGGTCGTTGGTGTCGATGACGCGTCGCCAGGTGATCGTCTCCGGGTCGATGTCGAGGCGCACGAAACGACTGATCTCCTCCGGCGTCAGATCGTCCGGGTTGGTTTTGTCGATGCCCAGCTTTTTCAGTCTGCGCAGCATCGTTCCGGTGAAGAAACGCTTGCCATTTTTGGGCGGGCAGAGACGCTTGAACAGCGTTGCATCGTCCATGTCCGCCTCGTGAAACATGCGGGCGTCGATGGCGGCGGCCAGGAGGTTGTTGGCGGCGGTGATGGCGTGGATGTCGCCCGTCAGGTGCAGATTGAAGTCCTCCATTGGGATAATCTGCGAGTAGCCGCCGCCGGCTGCACCGCCCTTGATGCCGAAGGTCGGCCCCTGGCTGGGTTGGCGGATGCAGGTGAAAACATTTTTGCCCAGATGCGCGCCCAGCGCCTGGCTGAGACCGACGGTGGTCGTGGTTTTGCCTTCACCGAGAGGGGTCGGCGTGATGGCGGTGACGACGATATAGTGGCCGTTCGGACGATCTTTTAATCGTTCGCGCACATCCAGCGAGACTTTCGCCTTGTACGGGCCATAGAGCTCCAACTCCTCGGCCAGGATGCCGACCTCTTCTGCGATCTGCTGGATCGGCAAAGGCGTCACCGACTGAGCGATCTCCAGATCGCTGGGCACAGGGCGTTTGAGATTGCGCAATGGATGGGGCATTCCACATCTCTCCTCGTTGAGTGTTTGCAAAGCCGGATAATTGAGTCTGGATGCGCTGTCGTTCTCTGCGAATCCAAGTTCATGCGCAGAAGTATACCAAAGCTGAAGTGCATTGCCCACGATGGGCAGTGAACAGTGCGCTCTGCGTCGTTCTCGAACACAGAGCAATAACAACTTTACAAACCCAAACGGCGCAAACGATTGCGCCCAGATGGCGTCAGCATGAATTTATTCACTGATGCTGCGCAGTTCGCTGCTGTGCTTTCTTGAATTCACCAAGACCTTGCGGGCCATCAAGAGCCTGCGGCTGCGAGCCGCAGCTACGGTGAATCCAAAAGACCTGCGGCTACGGCGCCCCTTCTCCCCCTCTCCCAGCCTTGGGAGGGGGGCCAGGGGTGAGGGTCTTCTCCCCCTCTCCCACCCTTGGGAGAGGGGCCAGAGGTGAGGGCCTCTACGGTGAACCCCAAAGACCTACGGCGCTCCCTCTTCCTACCATCTGCGTAAGGTGTATTATGCAATAGTTCCAGAATTTCTTCTTCAGTTATAATTTGACTCAGCAATCGCCCATGCAGGTGAGGAGTGTTTATAGTCATGCGAAAACCTTTGCTCCGGCCGCTCGCCGTCCTCTTTTGGGTTGTGTTTGCAGGCTGCGCCTCGCAATCCTCTTTGCCTACGCCCGTTCTCTCGTCTGCTCAACCGATGGTTTCCGCTGCTCCACCGCTGACGTTTGAACCCGTTCCCCTGCCGACGCAAGAACTGCCTGCAAGCGAACACGCCGGCGTGCAGTCGCCAGGAGAAGCGCAGGTTTATGCGCCGTTTGTGGCCCAACAAACTCCCCACACTCAGACGGCCACAAGTCTGTACGATCCTGGAACTCCTGCACTACGCGAGGTGTGGGTGGACCCTCTCCGCGGCGACGACGCCAACGATGGGACAACGCCTGCGAACGCGCTTCGCACCCTCGCCGCCGCATGGCAGGGCATCCCGATGAACGTCCCTTTGACCGAAGGGGTGCGAATCAATTTGCAACCTGGCCTTTATCCAGAGAGCGCGCTGCCGAACTACTGGGAATCGCGACAAGGGACATTCGCCGCGCCGATTTGGATTCGCGGGAACGGCAATGAGCGCGGAGAGGTCATGCTCCAGGGCAACATGAACATTTTCGACACCGATTATATCTACTTTGAAAACTTGACCATCCAATTCAAGGGCGATGTATTTCACTGTGAACAATGCAACCACGTGCTGCTCCGCAACGTCTCCTTCGATGGAGAGGGTGCGGCCCAGGAGACCGTGAAAGTGAATCAATCTCAGCACATCTACATCGAAAACAGCCATCTCGCCGGCGCATGGGACAACGTCGTTGACTTCGTGGCGGTGCAGCACGGACATCTCGTCCACAACCAGATTCACGGCGGCGGCGATTGGTGCGCCTACGTCAAAGGGGGATCGGCTTATATTCGCGTTGAAGCGAATGAGATCTACGATTGCGGCACGGGTGGATTCACTGCAGGCCAGGGGACCGGTTTTCAATTTATGACGCCTCCCTGGCTCCAATATGAAGCCTACGACGTCAAGGTTGTGAACAACCTGATCTACGACGCAGAAGGCGCCGGGTTGGGCGTCAACGGCGGCTACAACATTCTTTTGGCTTATAACACGCTCGTGCGCGTGGGCAGCCGTTCGCATATTATTGAAGTGGTCTTCGGAGGACGCTCCTGCGACGGTCAACCCGGCGATCCAGGACGCGAACGCTGTCAGCTTTATCTGGATCAAGGCGGCTGGGGAACGACTGAGATAGACAACGGCTCGAACGCCGTGGCGATCCCCAATAAAAACGTATACATCTACAACAACCTTGTATATAACCCACCGGGCCGCCAGAGCTTGTGGCAACATTTCGCCATTTACGACTCTCGGGTCAACCCAACTTCGAGCAACATCCCCCTCGCCCATGCAGATGACAATCTTCAGATCCGCGGGAATGTCCTCTGGAACGGCGACGCATCCATGCCGCTGGGCATCGAAGGCAATAGCGACGCCTGCACTTCTGACAATCTCACCTGCAACGAAAGGCAGCTGCGCGCCGACAACGCTATCAACGCTCTCCAGCCAGTTCTGGCGAACGCAGCGGCCAACGACTTCCATCCTGTTGGGGATTGGGTCCAGAATGCACCCTTGTTCAAGATTCCCAATTTCACGTGGGAGTTGAGCGTTCCGCCCGGTGAGAACAGCAATTTCGTCCTGTTCGACCGAGACGGCGTCAGCCGCGCCGAACGCGACGCTCCCGGCGCCTATGCGCCATTTTCCAGGTGACGCCGCTCTGGCCATTCGACGGAAACAAAATTGAATCTTTCTATAAGTTCTCGTCCGACAAGAAGGAGTTTCCTGATGCAATCTCGCCTGATGGTTTTTCTGAGTGCACTGGGTGGCGCAATTCTATTGGGAGCGGCGGGCTACGCCCTGGGCGCTCTCATCGGCCGATTCACCGGCGGCGGAATGGCCGACCTGGCGTTAGGCGTGGCCGGCATGATGCTGGGAATTGCTCTGGGCAACGGCCTGGGGGCCTCCTGGGCGGCGAAGCGAGAGAAGCGGGGACGCACAGCATGGGTCTTCTGGGTGCTCGGCGCGGGAGCGGTCGTCTTCGTTCTCTTGCTGGCGGAACCGCTAGGATTGAATCAACACCCGGCAGGGATGCTTGTCGCCCTGCTAGGATTTCCGGCGCTGGTGGAGGCCTTAGCGGCCTGATTCTCGCATATTTTCTTTCTATATGAGATTGTTCCTACTTGAGGTTGGCATGGCGAACAAAAGACCATCCACAAGACGGCTTACTTTCGACGCCGTGCGCTTCCACTGTCATCAAGGCGACGCATACGCATATACTCGCCTGCACGCAGTAAGTATGGTAAAGTACGTTAGAGCACGCTCCATACGGTGCGGCGCTCATAGATGAATTCCACCAGATCCCAAAAAGCTATTCCAACATCTTTTGGAGTCGAGGATTTTTATGACAACTTATTTTCATCTCACCGAATCGATGTTCGGCGAACGGGAGCGCCTTCTGGTCGAGGCCGATGCGCTGGAGGCGAGCGCCTTCCGTTTTGAAAGCGGCGTGGCGGCGCTGCGACTGCGCAACGAGTTGGGCGAGCTGGTGTTGCTGCCGTTCCAGGGCCAACAGATCTGGTCGGCCAGCTTTCGCGGGCGCAACATCACGATGCGCTCGATGTTCGACCAACCGCGGCCCACGCGCGTTTATCTGGAGACCTACGGCGGCTTTTTGCTTCACTGCGGCTTTACGGCGATGGGCGTGCCTGCCGCAGGCGACGCCCATCCGTTGCACGGCGAGCTGCCCAATGCGCCGTACAAAAGCGCCTATCTGGTCGTCGGCAAGGATGAGCGCGGCAGTTACATCGGACTCGGCGGCGTCTATCAACACACCGTCGCCTTTAGCTTCAACTATCAGGCCGAGCCGTTGGTCAAACTCTACGCCGGATCGTCGCTCTTCACCATCGACCTGAGCGTCACCAACCTCAAACGCACGCCGATGGAGTACATGTACATGGCGCACGCCAACTTCCGCCCGGTTGACAACGGCCGGCTGGTCTACAGCGCGCACTGCACGCCGACAAGCGTGCGCGTGCGTCGAAGCATCCCGTCGCACGTGCGGCCCGGCCCGGAGTACGCCGCTTTTCTAGAAGAGCTGAGCCGACACCCGGAGCGGCACAATGTGCTCAAACCAGGCCTGGCCTTTGATCCAGAGGTGGTTTTCTTTATCGACTACCTGGCCGACGCCGACGGATGGGCGCACACGATGCAGGTGCATCCTGACGGCAGCGCCGACTACATCGCCCATCGCCCTGCGGAGCTGGACAAGGGCGTGCGCTGGATCTGCCGCACCCCTGACCAGGATGCGTTGGGAATGGTGCTGCCTTCAACCGCGGAGCCGGAGGGCTACACGGCCGAGAAAGCGAAAGGCAACGTGAAGGTGCTTGGCGCAGGGGAAACCTACCGCTGCTCAATGATTGCCGGCGTGCTCACCGTTGACGAAGCGCGGGAAATGGAGCGCAAGATCGAGTCGATCCTCAGTTGACGAGAGTGCAGAAGAGCCGACAGGAAGGGTTCGACGGAAGTTAACCCTCTGCATCACCCATTTGCAAATGCATGAGAGCTGCTTTTTTGCGTCTTTGCACCTTTGCACTGAATCTATAGGAGAAACCAGACCATGGCTGAACCCAACTACATGCTGAACATCGTCGGCGTCTTCGGCTTCCCGGTGGCGGAGAATCCGACCGGCGTGATGCAAAATGCAGCGTTCCAGGCGCTTGGCCTGAACTGGCTCTATCTCAACTTCGAGGTGCGCGCAGAGCGCCTCGGCGACGCTGTGCTGGGCATGCGCGCCATGAACAACTTCCGCGGGGTCAATCTCACGATTCCCCACAAAGTGGCGGTGCTGCAATATCTGGATGAGATTGCGCCCAGCGCGCAGGTGATCGGCGCCGTCAACACGGTGCGCCGCGAAGGCGACCGGCTGATCGGCGAAAACACCGACGGCAAAGGGTTCATGCGCGCACTGGGCGACGACGCCGACATCGACGCTGCGGGGACGCACGCGGTGGTGCTCGGCGCAGGCGGCGCAGCACGCGCGATTGCCGTGGAGTTGGCCCTGGCCGGCGCGCGGCGCATCACGATCGTCAACCGCAGCCGTGAGCGCGGGGAGGCGCTTGTTCGGCTGCTTACCGAAAAGACGCCCGCGCAGGCGGAGTTCGTGCCCTGGCAGGGCGCCTATTGCGTGCCGCAAGGCGCCGACCTGCTGATCAACGCCACTTCCATCGGTCTGTTTCCCAATGTAGAGGATGCGCCGGACATCGACTACGACTCAATCTTCCCAGGTCTCATCGTCTGCGACGTGATTCCCAACCCCCCGAACACCCTCTTTTTGCGTCGCGCTGCCGAACGCGGCGCCGCTACCCTCGATGGCTTGGGTATGCTCGTCTATCAAGGCGCTATTGCCTTTAAGATGTGGACAGGGCAAGAGCCTTCCGTGGAGGTGATGCGCAGGGCGCTGGCCGCAGAATTCGGTGGATAAATAGACGCTGTGATCGCTTTTTATAATTTTTTAATGCTTTTCACATGATGAAATTACATCCAGAGGGTAAGATGGCGCCGAAGATCCGGTTAGACGATTCTTAAAGGTCAAACAGTGGAAGATTTCAAATTGTACGGAGGTCAGCTATGCAACCGCACGCTCATTTCTCTGGAGAATCTCCCCAAGATCTCTACGATCTAGGGCTGAAGGCCGACCTGGCGATGCTGAGCCAGTCGCCGATGACGCGGCGCCGAGTGCTCAGCCTGGGCCTCATGGGCGTCGCCGCGCTGCTCGCCGGTTGTGCACCCATCGGGACGCCCACGCCGCCTGCCACCCACGCCGAACCTGGCGCCTCTGAGGCCGGTGCAGCAGCAGAGTGCGTCTCCCCCATCCCACGCGAGACGGCGGGCCCCTTCCCCGGCAACGGCGCCCAAGGGCCGGCGCTCAACGTTCTCAGCCGGTCCGGCGTCGTTCGGCCCGACATCCGCACCAGCCTGGGCACCGGCAACACGGCGGAAGGAGTTCCATTGCGCCTGGAGCTAACGTTGGTGCGGGCCGGCGGCGACTGTGGGCCCTTGCCTGGCTACGCCGTCTATCTCTGGCACTGCGACGCCCAGGGGCGCTATTCCATGTACAGCCCCGGCGCGGAGGACGAGGACTATCTGCGCGGGGTGCAGGCGGCGGACGAGAACGGCGTGGTGACGTTCCTCACCGTTTTTCCCGGCTGTTACTCCGGACGATGGCCGCATTTCCACTTTGAAATTTATGCTTCGGTGGAGCAGGCGACGGGCGCCGGCAATGTGGTGCACACCTCTCAGATCGCCCTGCCGGAGGACATATGCCGGGCAGTCTACGCTGATGCTCGCTACGGCGCCAGCTTGAACAACCTTTCCAGACTCTCTCTGGAGCGCGACAGCGTCTTCAGAGATGGCTGGGAGTCGCAGATGGCCGCGGTCACCGGTTCGGTGGAAGAAGGCTTCCTGGCGCGGCTGACCGTAGGCGCACCGGTGTCGTAGGAGATTCAGCAAGTCTGCCACCTGCAGTAACTTGCCGCTCAAATTGGCGATTCCGGCGGTTGCACAAGGCCATCCCCTGGTGTACACTGATAGTGTACACTCGAAGCGTCCGCTAAGGAACTGTAGTCAGGCCGGACAAAAGTCAAGGAGGATGAATGATCAAGGTCAACGTCAAGGATCTGCGGGAACACCTTGCGGAATATATTGCACGCGTGGAGGCTGGTGAAGAGATCATCGTCACCCGGCGTGGAAAAGTAGTTGCGCAATTGATCGCCCCGGGGCGTTCACGCCCAAAATTTCCCGATTTGACGGCGTTTCGAGCCAGTATTGCTCTGCAGGGAGAGACGATGAGCGAAACCGTGGTCGCCGAACGTCGGAAAGCGCGCTATTGATGTATGATTTATCTTGACACCAGTGTGCTGGTCGCATATTACGTGCCAGAGCCCCTAAGCGACATAGCACAGGAACGCCTGCTGGCCGCCTCGGCTGTGATGGTCAGCGAGCTGGCGCAGATAGAATTTTTCAGCGCTTTGGCGCTGCGCCAACGTCTCGGCCACCTATCATTGTCTGACGCTCAACGAGTGGCCACCCTTTTTGCCGGTCATCTGGCACAGGGATTGTACATTTCTCTTCATCTGAGCAGCGCTGTCTATCAACAGGCGCAAATGTACATCAGACGCTTCGACTTGGCGGTGAAGGCGCCCGACGCGCTGCATCTTGCAACAGCAGCGTTTGCGCAGGCCCCCCTAGTCACCGCAGATCGACAATTGGCGCGCAATGCGGAGCTTCTAGACATCCCCTGCGAGTTGCTCTCACCATAACCTTACAAGGGCTACTGAGGATGGGCGGCCACAAGGCGTCTCTATGCCATCGATGGCCCCATCCCTTGTCTTTATTTTTACATCATGGTCTCGCGCAGGCGCTGCACATCGCGCAGCGGCGGCGCGCCGAAGAGGCGTTTGTATTCTCGGTTGAAGTGCGAGGCGTCCTGATAGCCCACGCGATAGGCGGCGTCGATGGCGGGGAGATTTTCTCCGATCATCAGCCGACGCGCCTCCTGCAAGCGCAGTTGTTTCTGAAATTGCAGCGGCGTCATGCCGGTGACGGCTTTGAAGTAGTGATGAAAGCCGGAGACGCTCATCCCCACCTCGCGCGCAAGCTGCTCGATGCGTAGAGGTTGGTCGAAGTTGCGCCGGATGCACTCAACCGCCCGTGCAATGTGGGGGATGGAGCCTCCCACGACCGCCAGATGGCGAAGTCTGGCTCCCTGGTCGCCCACCAGCAGTCGATAGACGATCTCCCGCACCGTCAGGGGCATTAGCACCTGCACCTCGGATGCAGGCGCCTCGGTCAGCCGCATGAGTCGCACGACCGCATCCAACAACTCCCCATCCAACAGGCTGACATCCACCGCCGAGGCTTCCGTAATCTCCGGCGCGGAGCATCCACTTTCGACCAACACGGAGCCGACCAGGGCAGGGGAAAGGTCCAGCCGCAGACTGAGATAGGGCCGCGTCGGCGTCGCCTCCAGCACCTGACTGACGCCGGGCAGGTCGACCGTCACCAGCAGATAATGATAGGGGTCATAGCGGTAATAGCGATCGCCCAAAAACAGCTCCTTGCTCCCTTGGGCGATGACGCAAAAGCCCGGCTTGTTCACACCATGACTCAGCCCCCGAATCATCGATAGACGAAACAGATGAAGCCCCGGCAAGGGCTGAATTTCGCCATCCTGGCGAATCAGTCGCGTGATGCGTTCGACCAGTTCCTCGCGATGGGCCTGGGTGTGTTGCGCCATGCGTTCCATCTGTCGATGTGGGATTGACTGCATGCTCTCTCCTCTGGCGGGTTCGCATTCCGATTCTGTAGAATTGTCTAATCTTGTTCCAAAATTATTCTATCACCCCCCATCCAACCGTGTCTATAATCGCATAAGAAAAAAACAAAGCGGCTCCTGGAAAACAATTTGCTCTACAAAGCAGGTCCCATCCGCACGGAGACGCAGAGAACACAGAGCGCTTTCCAACAAAAGCCTCTGGGCTTTCTGCGCCTCTGCGATGAAAAAATCTTTTCGCAGTGAGGTCATCAACAGACAGGAGGGAAACCCTTATGCAGATCGTCCGAAGTGGATCGCAGCCTTCCGCCAAGGGGTCGGCCGAATGGTTCACCGGCGCAGTGCGCGTCGATCCGCTCTTTCAAGCGCCGGAGCCGGCGCGCGTGCGCTGCGCCAGCGTCACCTTTGAGCCGGGCGCCCGCACCGCCTGGCATGTGCACCCCCTGGGGCAGATTCTGATTGTGACGGCCGGGTGCGGCCGTGCGCAGCGCTGGGGCGGCCCGGTGGAGGAGCTTCATCCGGGCGACGTCGTCTGGTTCGAGCCAGGGGAGAAGCACTGGCACGGCGCGTCGCCGACCACGGCCATGACGCACATCGCTATTCAAGAGGCGCTCGACGGCAAGACGGTGGAGTGGATGGAGCATGTGAACGATGAGCAATATCAAGGGTAAGAAGATCGATTAGGACTATCGGACACCGAAGAGGCGCATGAAAATGTCGATCATCCCAACTGTAACGCTAAACAATGGCGTCGAAATGCCGATTTTGGGATTCGGAGTCTTTCAGATCACCGATCCCGCAGAATGCGAGCGCTGCGTGCTGGATGCGTTGGAAGTAGGCTATCGACTCATTGACACGGCGGCCTCGTATGGCAACGAAGCCGCCGTCGGCAATGCCATCAAACGCAGCGGCGTGCCCCGCGAGGAAATTTTCGTGACGACCAAGCTGTGGATTCAGGACGCCGGCTACGAAAAGACCAAACGGGCGTTCGAGCGGTCGATGCTTCGAGCGGTCGATGCAACGGCTGCAACTGGACTATCTCGATCTCTACCTGATCCACCAGCCCTATGGTGATGTCTACGGCGCCTGGCGCGCCATGGAGGAGCTGCACCGCGAAGGACGCATCCGCGCCATCGGCGTCAGCAACTTCCACCCCGACCGGCTGATGGACCTCATTGTGCATAACGAGGTGGTTCCGGCGGTGAATCAGATCAAGTGTCATCCGTTCCACCAGCAGGTTGAGACCCAGGCGTTCCTGGAAGAGCACAAGGTGCAGCTGGAGTCATGGGGGCCGTTTGCTGAAGGCAGGAACAACATTTTTCAAAACGAGGTGCTGCGTGCGATCGCAGCGAAACATCACAAGACCGTTGCGCAGGTCATCCTCCGCTGGCTGATCCAACGTCACATCGTAGCGATCCCGAAATCGGTGCGCAAAGAGCGCATGGCGGAGAACTTCAACGTTTTCGACTTTGAACTCAGCCCGGAGGACATGGCGGCCATCGCTGCGCTAGACACCAGGACCAGCGCCTTCTTCGACCATCGCGACCCGGCCGTCGTCAAGCGTTTAAGCGAACTCCGACGTCCAACGTAAGGTTTTTCATGGAAAGGAGCCGGTAGATGCCTGAGCAAAAACAACCGACGGTTGCCCAACAGTTGGTCGGCGACTTTGCGCCGAAGTTGGCGGAGCTGACCGATGAGATCTTGTTTGGGGATGTCTGGGCGCGACCGGAGCTTGCCCCGCGCGACCGCAGCCTGGCGACGGTGGCCGCGCTGATCGCCATCGGCGCCACCGAGCAGCTTGCCGGCCACCTGCGCCGGGCGAAAGAGAACGGCCTGACGGAAAGCGAGCTGGCCGAGGTGATCATCCATCTCGCCTTCTACGCGGGTTGGCCGCGGGCGATGTCGGCCGTTCGCGTCGCCCGCGAAGTCTTCAATCGATAAGGGGCTACTCCTATGAACAATCCTATCGCAGGAAAAGTCGTCGTCATCACGGGAGCGAGCAGCGGGCTGGGCGAAGCGACCGCCCGCCTGCTCGCCGCCGAGGGAGCGTCCGTTGCACTAGGAGCGCGGCGCGGCGACCGCATCCAGGCGCTGACGGAGGAGTTGGTCGCCAACGGCGGCAGGGCGCTCGCCGTCGCAACCGATGTCACCGACTACGACCAGGTGAAACGGTTGGTCGACGCCGCCGTGCAAAGCTATGGACGGCTCGACGTCATGATCAACAACGCCGGCGTCATGCCGCACTCTCCTCTGGAGCGGCTCAAGGTCGATGACTGGAATCGCATGATCGATGTGAACATCAAGGGCGTGCTCTACGGCATCGCCGCCGCGCTCCCGTACATGCAGCAACAGAAATCCGGCCACATCATCAACGTGTCGTCGGTGGCGGGACACAAGGTGCGTCCAGGCGGGGTCGTCTACGCCGCCACCAAGACGGCGGTGCGCGTGATCTCAGAAGGGCTGCGCATGGAGGTCAAGCCCTACAACATTCGCACCACCGTCATCTCCCCCGGCGCCGTCGCCACGGAACTGCCGGAGAGCGTGACGGAGCCGGATGTAGCGGAGAACCTGCGGCGCTTCTATGCAGAGTTTGCGATTCCCGCCGACTCTTTCGCCCGCATGGTGGCCTTTGTGATCAGCCAACCGGAGGAGGTGGATGTGAACGAGATTCTGTTCCGCCCTACGCGTCAGGAGTTGTAGGCCACATTTTTGTAAGTGCGCTCGACGCCTCGGTTCTCCCTTCCGGGAAGGTTTGCAGGATCAGACAAGGATGCTGGAGGAATCGCATACCACTTTATTCTGCAACTCGCTAGACTGAACCATGGGAAACGAATTAATTTCACAGCTCGATGGACGGGCTGTGAAAAGTTCAGGGTAGGGAGGTTCACCATGGTTCCTGAAATTCAATTGATGTTGCGGGCCGAACGCGACGCTGCGATGCAACGTCGTCCCGCCTTCAAGGATTGCGGCGATTTTGCAGCGTATGAGTTGATCCGCTTTTCAGCGCCTGCAAAGCAGATCAGACAGTTTGCCGATCGTTTCAACGTCCACCATCAACCTGTGAAGATGCACCCTCAAGGAGCGCTCCAATGCAAATGCGCGTGCTAGGCAAAAGTGGACTCACCGTCTCGGCCCTCGGGCTGGGCTGTATGCGGATGAGCTTTGGCGACACACCGACCGACAAACAGGAGATGATCAATCTCATCCACGCGGCGGTGGATCGGGGCGTCACCTTCTTCGACACGGCGGAGGTCTACGGTCCGTTCACCAACGAAGAATTGGTCGGCGAGGCGCTGGAGCCGTTCAAGGGGAAAGTGGTAGTCGCCACCAAGTTCGGCTTCAAACACGACCCGGTGACAGGGCCGCACCCGACGGTGGGGCTGGACAGTCGACCGGAGCAGATCAAGCGCGTGGCCGAGGCGTCGCTCAAGCGGCTGCGCGTCGAAGCGATTGATCTGTTCTACCAGCATCGTCCCGATCCCAACGTGCCGATGGAGGATGTGGCCGGCGCGGTGCAGGATTTGATCCGAGAAGGCAAGGTCAAACACTTTGGCCTTTCCGAAGCCAGCGCAGAGCAGATTCGCCGCGCCCACGCCGTGCAGCCGGTGACGGCGCTGCAAAGCGAATATTCGATCTGGTGGAGAGCCATTGAGGAGAACGGCGTGCTGGCGACGTGTGAGGAGCTGGGCATTGGCCTGGTGCCGTACAGCCCGCTGGGCCGCGGCTACCTGACCGGCAAGATCGATGAAAACACCACCTTTGCGCCCAATGACATTCGCAGTCGCAACCCTCGCTTCACGCGTGAAGCCATTCGGGCCAATCGGGTGGTGGTCGAATTATTGGAGCGCATCGGCGCCGAGAAGGGCGCCACGCCGGCGCAGATCGCGCTGGCCTGGCTGCTGGCGCAGAAGCCCTGGATCGCGCCGATTCCCGGCTCGCGCAAGCTCGAACGGCTGGAGGAAAACCTCGGCGCACTGAATGTCCACCTGACGGCGGAAGATCTTCGCGCAATTGACTACGCAATGGCGCAGATCACCGTGGTCGGCGATCGCTACTGAGGAATGGAAAGAAAACCACTCTATCAGAGAACCTTTATGAGCAAGGTCTGGTTCATCACCGGCATGGGTTGCGGCACGTGGGTTCGAGAGCTATCAACTTCATTGGCTAGAGATGAGGCGTCGGCGTGAGTGATACAACCTCTCCTTTCAAAAACATGAATTCAGGCGCAGAAGAAGGGAAAGTGAAACCGGCTTGGGGAGCGATTTTTGCATTGACGTTTGGCGTGATTGTCTTGACAGCCGCACAAACGCTGCCGGTCAGCCTGCTGACGCCGATGGCGGCCGACCTGCACATCAGCGAGGGGCTTGCAGGGCAAACGATGACGGCCACCTCGGCGGCCGCATTCGTGACGAGTCTGGTCATCGCCTTTGCTGCACGGAGTCTGGACCGCCGCGTTCTGCTCTTGCTCCTTGCGATCCTGCAGATCGTCTCGAATCTGCTGGTCTCAGTTGCACCTAATCTGGCGCTGCTCCTGGCGGCGCGGATGTTGCTAGGCGTTGCCCTCGGCGGGACGTGGTCGTTCTGCGCGGCGGTGGCGATGCGGCTGGCGCCTGCCTCGCTCGTGCCGCGCGCACTTTCCATCATCTTTGGCGGGGGAACCATCGCCTCGATTGCCGCGGTTCCTATTGGCAGCGTTCTCGGCAGCATCATTGGCTGGCGCAGCGTCTTCCTGGGCGTTGCGGCGCTAGGCCTAGCGGCGCTGGCGTGGCAATTCGTGGCGCTGCCATCGATGCCCTCACGCGGGCGGACGCGGCTTGCCACGATGATGCATGTGTTATGGCGCCCGCAAATTCGCATGGGCATGATGGGTGTTCTTTTGTTCTTCGCCGGACATTTTGCGTATTTCACCTACCTGCGACCTTTTCTCGAAACCGTAACCGGTGTGGGTGTGCGTGAGCTTTCTTTGATTCAGCTCGGATTCGGCGTTGCAAGTGTGATAGGAACTGTCCTTGCCGGCGCCATGCTGACGCGTAACCTGCAGCTAACACTTATCCTCTTGCCGCTGTTCATGTGCGCCCTGGCAATCGGATTGACGACATTTGGCGGCGACCCGCTTGTGACGGCAGGCTTGGTGGCGCTTTGGGGATTTGCCTTCAGCATCGCACCGATCGGCTGGACCACGTGGATCACGCGCACCGTGCCTGAAGATGCTGAAAGCGGAGGTGGGCTGTTCGTCGCCACAACACAGCTGGCGATCACCCTGGGAGCGGCGGTGGGCGGCGTCGCCATCGACGCCAGCGGCGCCCTCGGTGCGATTGCCGCGAGCGCTGCTTTGCTGCTGTTTTCCCTCCCCGCAACCATCTTTGCGCTGCGAGAACGCAGCGCTTTTCCTACGCCGCGCACCGCTTCTGGTGAAGCAGCATGATAGGGGATCTGCGCTAAGGCTTGTCATAGGCGTCGATACAAATAATGAGGAGCATCATGAAACCTTATGTCATCTGCCACATGATAGCGAGCGTGGACGGACGCATCCTCCCCAATCGCTGGCATCCACCGGTGGAAGATCGGGGGATATACGAACGGCTGCACAACGAACTCGCCGGAGACGCCTGGCTGGTGGGACGGGTCACGGGGCAGGAATTCGCCCTGCGCGACGCTCCCTATCCGCCGCACACAGGAGCGCCGTTGCCACGAGAGAACTGGTTTGCCCAAGAAGAAGCCGACGCGTGGGTCGTGGTGCTCGACGTTAACGGCGAGATCGCATGGGGGCGCAGCGAAGTGGGCGGCGATCCGCTCGTCGTGGTGTTGACGCAGGCGGTTGCAGACAGCCATCTCGCCGGCCTGCGGGCGGATGGCGTCTCTTACATCTTCGCCGGGGTGCAGACGATCGACCTGACGACGGCGCTGGAGACACTGCATCGCGAGCTGGGAATTCGTCGTCTGCTTTTGGAGGGCGGGGGCGCAGCCAACGGCGCACTGCTTCAGGCGGGATTGGTCGATGAACTCAGCCTGATCCTCGCCCCTAGCGTCGATGGGACGCCAGGCGGCCCCGCCGTATTTGACATCCACGGAGAGCCGGCCGCTCTAAAGAGAATAGGCTTGGCGCTGGAAAGCTGCCAGGTGATGGAGGGCGGTCTGGTCTGGCTGCGCTATCGGTTTTCATGGAGCTAATACGAAGTTTATGAGGCCTTATGTCATCTGCCACATGACGCCAAGTGTAGATCAGCGCATTTTTCCCAACCAACGGCGTCCTCTGACTGAAGAGCATAAGGGGGGCGAGCGGCTGCCTGTCGCACTTGAGTGGGACGCCTGGCTGGTGGGACGGGTCACGGGGCAGGAATTCGCCCTGCGCGACGCTCCCTATCCGCCGCACACAGGAGCGCCGTTGCCACGAGAGAACTGGTTTGCCCAAGAAGAAGCCGACGCGTGGGTCGTGGTGCTCGACGCTAACGGCGAGATCGCATGGGGGCGCAGTGAGGTGGATGGCGATCCGCTCATTGTAGTGCTGACGCAGGCGGTTGCAGACAGCCATCTCGCCGGTCTGCGGGCGGATGGCGTCTCTTATATCTTCGCCGGGGAGCGCGAGATCAATCTAGAAGGGGTGTTGAAGACGCGGCACCGCGATCTGGGGATCCGTTGTCTGCTGCTAGACAGCGGAGATGTAATCAAGGATGCGCTGCTCCTGGCCGGTCTGGTCGATGAGATTAGCCTGTTCATTGCTCCAACCCCAGGGAGCAATCCACCCGTGTTCGACATTCACGGCGCAATGGCTGCTCTGAGCGACTGTGTGAAGAGTGTGAACGGCATGCATTGAGTTTAGAAAAGAGAGATCATCCATGTCTATCACACCTAGTGACTTTTCTGAGATTCGGTGGCGCGGTCATTGGATCTGGACGCCGGAAGAAGCGGTCAAGCCCGCTGCAGGGTTGGCGGCAGCTATCGATCCACACGCGCCGGAGCGCCATGCGCTCTTTCGCAAGCGTTTCCATCTCGACCTGGTTCCTGACCGCGCTCCGGCGCGCATCACCGCCGATTCGCGATACGTTCTGTTCGTGAATGAGCAAGAGGTCTTTCGCGGTCCCATCCGCAGTCAACCGCGACGACTGCACTATGATTTCTTCGATCTCGCCCCCCACCTTCAGCCGGGCGAAAACATTCTGGCGGTGTACGTCAAGTATTACGGCAGGCCGAATTCCTACTGGATGCCGGCCGCGCCCAATCTTACGCTGGGCAAAACCGGCGTCCTGGTCTTTGAAGCGAATCTAGGAGCAGCAGGTTGGCTGGTCAGCGATGGAAGCTGGAAAGCCAAAAATGTGGATGCATGGTCGGACGAGTGGCGCAACGACGTCGATGATCCGGTGGGCGGCGGCCTTCCTGTCGAGGTTTTCGATGCGCGACGCTTTCCTCACAGCTGGCGCGAAGCCAGGTTCGACGACAGCGCTTGGGGTGCAGCGCAGGTCATTCCCGCCATGCACATTGGAGGCTTTGCGCGAACACAGCCTCCAACCGACCCATATGGCCCGTTGCACCCTCGCCCGATCGCCAGGCTTGGCGGTCTGTTGCAGACGCCTGCTGCGATCCAGATGGAGGAGTTAAATGGCGCGGTGGACCCATCGACGGCTAGCCCCAACAAACGGGTGCGGGCCACAGCGGCGCTTCGCCCCGTGCGTTCCTCTTCTGTTGCGCACTTGCCTGTCACGGTGAATGTATTGTCCGATAAAATTGCCCGGCTAAGCCTTGATATGGGTCGCATCGTATCGGGTTTTGTCACGTTCGAGATTCAGGCGCCGGCCGGCGCCGTGCTCGATCTCGCTTATCTGGAAGAGCCGCTCATCACGCCCACCAGCAACATCGACGTTCGCTCCGGAGCGCGCTATATTGCCCGCGGAGAAAACGATCGCTTTCAAGCGTTTGAGTCAAACGGCTTTCGTTATGCCTATATCCTGGTGCATGGAGTGGAAGGCCCCGTCACGCTTCAGAGTTTCGCCGTGCAGGAGCATCTCTATCCCTGGACGGAGAGCGGAAACTTCGTCTGCGACGATGAAATGCTGAACCACATCTTTGCGGCGGGTGTGCGCACGGTGCAACTTTGCTCGCACGACGCGTTCATCGATTGTCCGACGCGCGAGCAGCGCGCCTGGGTGGGGGATGGCGTCGTCCATCAGATGGTTCATCTGGCGACAAACAGCGATTGGCGACTGGCCTGGCATTATCTGACGCTGGGCGCCTCTCCGCGATCGGACGGCATGTTGCCGATGAGCGTCGTAGGCGAGATCGAGGCCAAGGGCGCTTTCACCATTCCCGACTGGGCGCTGCACTGGATTCACGGCGTCTACAACTGCTACCGTTTCAGCGGGAACCGTGATTTCGTCGCCGGGTTGATGCCTATTGCGGAACGCATACTGCGCTGGTACGCCTCCTACCAGGCCCAGGAAGGGGTGCTCAAGGATGTAACGGAATGGAATCTGGTGGACTGGTCAAGCGTGTTGGTGAATGACACAAGCTCCCTGCTGACTGCGCTATGGGCGCGCGGTCTGCGCGAGTTCGCAGAAATGGCCGGCTGGTTGGAAGATCGAGGCCGCCAACGCTGGGCTGAAGCCCTGTACACGAGAGCGCGGATGGGCTTCGAAGTCTTTTGGGATGAAAAGCGCGGCTCCTACATCGACCACCTCGTGGATGGAGAACGGCGTCCGGAAATGAGCCAACTGGCCGGGGCTTTGGCGATCGTCTCCGGTTTGGCGCCGGCAGCCCGGTGGGGGCGAATCATCGACGTGATCACCGATCCGGAGCGATTGGTGGTGCGCTCATGGATCGGCGGCGAACAGGGAGAATATTCGCAGGAAAAAACTCAGAAGCAGCTTCAGGGAATCTATGAGATCGATTGGGACGCCGAACGGGAAATCGTGTTGGCGGAGCCGTTTATGAGCTACGTTGTGCATGACGCCGTAGCGCAAGCAGGGAAAGCCGATCTCCTGCCCGATTTACACCGCCGCTGGTCGGAGTTCCTTGTCGATGGCTACGACACGATCGGCGAGTGTTGGGGCTGGGGCACGCATGTTCACGGCTGGAGCTGCACCCCGACGCGCGATATGATCTTCTACACCCTGGGGGTGACGCCCGCAGCGCCGGGGTACACGAAAGCGCGCATCGCCCCGCGTCTGGGGCGGCTCCAGTGGGCAAAAGGGAATGTCCCGACGCCCCATGGCATGATTTCGGTCGACGCAAACCGGGAGCAGGTGGTAATTGACTCGCCGATCCCGGTTGTCTTGGATCTCGTAGGAAAACCCGTGCATGAGTTGCCGGAAGGAAGATATGAGATTGCCGTTTAGAGATTTCAGGATGAAAAAACAGATGAACGTTGATCTTCAGCTTCGCGTCGGCGCATTCGCTCTTCTCTCAATTCTCGCCGCCGCTTGCACACCTATGCCTGCATCACAGTTGGATGTTGAGACGCCAACGCCTGCAGCAACCGTGGCCGCGCCGATGGAGGCTCCTACCGTCGTCGAAGTTATCGCAGCGCCGCCGACGCCCACTTCAGCGGCGGATGCGTTGTTGACAACACCCGCAACGGAAGAATTCACGGAAGGAGAGACGCCGATGCCGGCAAACGAAGAAGCGGCAAGCACCGAAACGTCCATCCGAGTGATTTTCGGAGATACGGTGCTGACTGCACGGCTCTGGGACAACGCCACAGCGCGCGATTTGGTCGCTCAGCTTCCGCTGACGCTCACCTTCAGCGATTATGGCCGTCAGGAGAAGCTCGCAACGTTGCCGCAGAAATTGACCATGGAGGGCGTGCCCGCGGGTGATGATCCGCTGCCGGGCGACATCACCTACTATGCCCCGGCGGGTGTTCTCGTCTTCATGTACAAGGATATTGGCTACTTCACCGGCATTGTGCGGCTCGGCCAGTTCGATGACGGCGCGGACGCCATCGATGCCCTCATTCGCCAGACCGACGACTTCGTTGCGACGATTGAACTTGTAGACTGATTCCATTTCCATACGAATAGGAGAGAACCCATGTACGTTGGACTACAAATTCCCTCCTTCAAATATCCCGGCGGCGCGGCTGCGATCCGCCCCAAGCTGAAGGAGATCGTCACCACTGCGGAGGAAGCAGGATTCTACAGCCTCTGGGTGATGGATCATTTCTATCAGATCAAGGGCTTGTTCGGCGAAGCCTACACCGACCCGATGCTGGAAGCCTATGCCACCCTCGGCTATATCGCCGGGTTGACGGAGAAGGCTCACCTCGGCGTGCTGGTCACAGGCGTGATCTATCGTCATCCATCGGTTCTCTTGAAGATGATGACGACGGTGGATGTCCTCGCCGGCGGCCGCACCTATTTCGGCGTCGGCGCTGCGTGGTATGAGCAGGAGGCCAAAGGCTACGGCATTCCCTACCCTTCCACCGCCGAGCGCTTCGAACTGTTGGAGGACACGCTGAAACTGGCAAAGGCGTTGTGGTGCAGCGAGGCGACGGAGGTCTCTTTTGCAGGCAGACGCCTTTCCGCGCCGGCCATCACCAACAATCCCCGCCCGCTTTCGACCCCGCATCCGCGCATCATGGTCGGCGGCACCGGGCCCAACAAAACCTTGCGCATGGTGGCGCAATATGCCGACGCCTGTAACATCGGCGATTGGGTCGGCGTGGAGAACATGCAGAAAGCGCTCGACGATCTCAAGCGACATTGCGAGGCGCTGGGCCGCGATTACGACACGGTTGAGAAGACGTCGCTCTGCACCGTGCATCTTTCCGGCGGCGATACGGTGGAGGGCATTCTTCGTCGCATTCGGGAGCTGCGGGCGATGGGGTTCACCCACGCCATTTTCAACATGCCGGATGCCTATAAGATCACGCCGCTCGAAATCTTTGGCAAGGAGATCATCCCAGCCGCAGCCGAACTTTAGGAAGCTGGTTCAAGAGCCGCCAATTTTGACGCAGAGAGGCGCAGAGACGCGGAGATGCGCAGAGGAAAAACAGCAAGGTATGCTGGCATTTTCTGCGTTTTCTCCGCACTCCGCGCCCCTGCGTCAAGAACACTTTCTGGGAGAGAATATTATGCGCGCAACGATCATGTATGGCCCCGGCGATGTCCGGGTTGAACACGTCCCTGATTCCACTATCATCGAACCCACCGATGCGCTGGTCGTTGTCACCCACGCCGCCATCTGCGGCAGCGATCTCTGGCCCTATCGAGGGTACGGTCAATTTCGTCCGGCCGGAAACCGAATGGGGCATGAATTCATCGGCATCGTCGAGGCTGTCGGTTCGGAAGTGCGCACCCTCAAGCGCGGCGATTTTGTTGCCGCACCCTTTGCTGTGTCCGATGGCACATGCCCCTTCTGCCAGGAAGGGCTGCACACATCCTGTGTGCAGGGCAAGTTTTGGGACAATATCGACCTGGAAGGTGGGCAGGCAGAAGCGGTGCGCGTACCTCTGGCCGACGGCACGCTCTACCGCCTGCCGGTGAGGCCGGACACGGCCTTGCTGCCTTCGCTCCTGACACTTACCGACGTGATGGCGACCGGCCATCACGCTGCTGTCACGGCGCGGGTTGGTCCCGGCAAGATCGCGGCGGTGGTTGGCGATGGCGCGGTTGGACTGTGCGGGGTCATCGCCGCGCGGCGGCTTGGCGCCGAGCAGGTTATCCTGATGGGGCGCCAGCCCAAACGCCTGGAGCTGGGCAAAGCGTTCGGCGCCACCGACATCGTCACCGAACGTGGCGAGGAGGCAATCGAGAAGGTGCGCCAACTGACCGGCGGCTACGGCGCACACGCGGTGCTGGAGTGCGTCGGCGACGAGTTGGCGATGCAGACTGCGGTCAACATCGCCCGACCCGGCGGCGCAATTGGTCGCGTGGGCGTGCCTCATTATGCTGGCATCCCGCCGCTCTTCCCAACCTTCTTCAAGAATCTCACCATCAGCGGCGGCCCTGCCCCGTCGCGCGCCTACTTCGATGTCCTGATCCCCGATGTGCTGGAAGGACGGATTGAGCCGGGTCGCGTCTTCGATTTTGTCGGCGGCATCGAGAGTGTACCCGAAGGTTATCGGGCAATGGACGAACGCAGGGCAATCAAAGCCATGATCGAATTCTAGGGAGTTCATGCAGATGGCAAGAATCTTCATCACCGGCTCGGCAGACGGGCTAGGCCAATTCGCGGCGAAGGCGTTGGTCGTTCAGGGCCACGAGGTTGTCCTCCATGCGCGCAACGCCGAACGCGCCCAATATGCACATCAACAAGTTCCCGGCGCCTGGCTTGCCCTTGTGGGCGACCTGTCTGACATTGAGGCGACCAAACGCCTTGCCGACGAAGCGAACGCATTAGGACCGTTTGACGCGGTGATCCACAACGCCGGCGTCTATCAGGCGCCCTCGCGAACGGTGTTCCTCGTCAACGTCCTGGCGCCCTATCTCCTCACCTGCCTGATGCACAAACCCAGGAGGCTGATTTACCTGAGTTCAGGCATGCATTTGCAAGGGCGCGCAAATCTGGAGCAGCTCGCCAGCAATCAAAGCAGCGTCAGCTATTCCGATTCGAAACTCTATGTCACAATGCTGTGCATGGCGGCGGCGCGCAAATGGCCAGATGTATACGCCAACGCCGTCGATCCGGGCTGGGTGCCCACCAAGATGGGCGGGCCAGGTGCATCGGACGATCTTCAGCAAGGATACGAGACCCAGATGTGGCTGGCGACGAGCGATGACCGCGCCGCGCACGTGAGCGGTCGGTATTTCTATCACCGGCATGAAAGACCCTACGCTCCCCAAGCCGGCGACGTTGCGCTGCAAGAGCGGTTGCTCAACATTTGCAGAGAGATCACGGGTGTGACCTTTCCTGCGTAGGATAATCGTAGGGGCGGCTCGCAGCCGCCCATCCCCGGCCAAGCCCAAGATTGGGGGACGACGAGCGATACGCCGGAAGGGAGGCCCTCACCCCCCCAGCCCCCTCTCCCAAGGCTGGGAAAGGGGGCTGGGTTCATCGTAGGGGCGGCTCGCAGCCGCCCGTCCCCAACCAAGCACAAGGGTGGGGGACGACGAGCGATACGCCGGAGGGGAGACCCTCACCCCCCGGCCCCTCTCCCAAGGCTGGGAGAGGGGGAGAAGGGTTCATCGTAGGGGCGGCTCGCAGCCGCCCGTCCCCAACCAAGCACAAGGGTGGGGACGACGAGCGATACGCCGGAGGGGAGGCCCTCACCCCCCGGCCCCTCTCCCAAGGCTGGGAAAGGGGGCTGGGTTCATCGTAGGGGCGGCTCGCAGCCGCCCGTCCCCAACCAAGCACAAGGGTGGGGGACGACGAGCGATACGCCGGAGGGGAGGCCCTCACCCCCCAGCCCCCTCTCCCAAGGCTGGGAGAGGGGGAGCTGCGAGCCGCCCGTCCTCGGCAAATCACAAGGGTGGGGAGGACCGGTGCAACGCAGCTACGAGCTGCGTCTACATTCACAAGGAGAGATGCTATGACCACATGGACCGATGAAGAGCTCAACAAAATCGGCAATGCAGAAGAGTTAGAGATCGCCCCGCGACAACCGGATGGCAAGCTGCGCAAGCCGCTGCCTGTCTGGGTGGTGCGCGTGGGCGACAACCTCTACGTCCGCTCCTATCGTGGGCGTGCGGGCGCCTGGTTCCGCGCGGCACAGGCCACCCACGCAGGACGCATCCGGGCCGGTGGCGTCGAGACAGACGTTGTCTTCATTGAAGAAAACGATCCTGCCATCAACGACCAGATCGACGCCGCCTACCACGCCAAGTACGGTCGCTATCCGCAGTATGTGGCGCCGATGGTGACGCCAGAAGTGCGGGCGACGACGCTCAGATTGACGCCGGCTTGAATATCTACTGACCACTAGTTGACTGTTTATCTTCCCGGAAGCTCCAAAGCTTCCGGGAAGATTGCGGAGCGATATCACGCGACAACCTAGAAATCAATAAAACAAAAACTTCTAGCGAACTATAGGAAGCCAAGGAGGATAAAAGGATGGACTACGTCAAACTCGGCAACACCGGACTGGATGTTTCTCGCATCTGCCTCGGCTGCATGAGCTTTGGCAAAGCGGAAGGCTGGGTCCACAACCCATGGGCGCTGGACGAGGAGGAGAGCCGCATCATCATCAAACGGGCGCTGGAACTGGGCGTCAACTTCTTCGACACGGCCAACGTCTACGCGCGTGGCGTCAGCGAGGAGATTTTAGGACGGGCGATCCGGGACTTCGCCAATCGCGACGAGGTGGTGATCGCCACCAAGGTGCGTGGCCGGATGCACGAAGGCCCCAACGGCGAGGGGCTTTCACGCAAGGCGATCCTGAGCGAGATCGACAAAAGCCTAAAGCGCCTGGGCATGGACTACGTAGACCTCTACATCATCCACCGCTGGGACTACAACACGCCGATCGAAGAGACCATGGAAGCCCTGCACGATGTCGTCCGGGCCGGCAAGGCTCGCTACATCGGCGCCTCGGCGATGTGGGCCTGGCAATTCCAGAAGGCGCTGTACGTGGCCGAAAAGCACGGCTGGACGCGCTTCGTCTCCATGCAGAACCACTACAACCTCATCTACCGAGAAGAGGAGCGGGAGATGATGCCGCTTTGCATCGCCGAGGGGATCGCCTCGACGCCTTACAGCCCGCTGGCCTCAGGTCGCCTGGCGCGCGATTGGTCGGAAACCACGACGCGCTACGAGACCGACCCAATCGCAAAGCGTAAGTACGACGCCACCGCAGAGGCGGATCGCCGGGTGGTCGAGCGGCTGGCTGAAGTCGCCCAAAAGCGCGGCGTCCCGCGCGGGCAGATCGCCCTGGCCTGGCTCCTGCACAAGAAGCCGGTCGTGGCGCCCGTCATCGGGGCCACCAAATTGTCGCACATCGAAACGGCGGTCGAGGCGACGTCCATCCAGCTCACCGCTGAGGAGATGGCGTACATGGAGGAGCCTTATGCGCCCCACCCGATCGTCGGGCACGAGTAACCGATGAAAGCAGGTCATCGCCTTCGGCGTGAGGCGGCTGATAGAGGAAACGCGCCTCTTACGCTGTGGACGCTCTGACACAGAAAGGATAGCAACACATCTTATGACATCTCCGGTGACGACAACTGCCGGCAAGGTCTCCGGCGCGTTTGACGAAAGCATCGGCGTCTATCGCTTCCAAGGCATCCCCTTCGCCGCGCCGCCGGTCGGCGACCTGCGGTGGAAGGCGCCGCAACCTGCGCCGCGCTGGTCCGGCGTGCGTCCGGCGATCCACTTCGGGCCGCGCGCCATGCAACTGCCCGTCTTTGGCGACATGAACTTTCGCTCCGATGGGATGAGTGAGGATTGTCTCTACCTGAATGTGTGGACGCCCGAGCCCTTCCCTGCGGCGCGGCTGCCGGTGCTGGTCTATTTCTACGGCGGCGGCTTCATCGCCGGCGACGGCTCCGAGCCGCGCTATGACGGCGCACAGATGGCGCGGCGAGGCATCGTCGCCGTGACGGTGAACTACCGGCTGAACATCTTCGGCTTTTTCGCCCACCCGGAGCTGAGCGCCGAATCGCCTCAACGCTGCTCCGGCAACTACGGCCTGCTCGATCAACACGCTGCGCTGCGTTGGGTGCAGGAGAATATCGCCGCCTTTGGCGGCGACCCCGGCCGCGTGACCATCGCCGGCGAGTCGGCCGGGGCGATATCGGTCAACGCGCAGATGGTTTCTCCGCTTTCGAGGGATTTGATTGCGGGCGCCATCGGCTCAAGCGGGGGAATCGGCGCCTTGCCACCCGTTCCGCTGGAAGAGGCGGAGCAACGCTGGCTGGCCTTCGCGAAAAAACTGGGCGCTTCGTCGCTGGCGGAGCTGCGCGCTATGCCGGCGGAGAAGCTGCTCAAGGCCACCGCCAACATGACGCCGCGTGAATTCCCCATCGTGGTGGATGGGTGGTTCTTTCCTCGGTCGCCGCTGGCCATGCTCGCCGCCGGAGAGCAGGCGCGCACACCGCTGATGATCGGCTGGAATTCCGAAGAGATGAACTACCGGGCGCTGCTGGGCGAGCAGGCGCCGACGCCCGAGCACTACGCAGCGGTGGTGCGGGAACTCTACGGCGAGCAGGCCGATGAAGTGCTTAGGCTCTACCCTGGCGAGACGCCGGAGCAGGTCGAACAGTCCGCCACCGACCTGGCCGGCGACCGCTTTCTGGTCTACAGCACATGGAAATGGGCGGACGAACATCGCAAAGCCGGCTGCCCGGTCTATCGCTACTATTACGCCCATCCGCGGCCGCCGATGGTTCCGGAAATGGGCGACGCTGTGGCCGGACTGGCGGGCGGCGTGATCCGCGACTCGGACGCAGCCGCCCAGGTCATCGCCATGCCTCCGGCCAAGGGCGCCGTGCATTCCGCCGACATCGAGTACGCGATGGGCAACCTGGCGACCAATCGGGTCTACGCCTGGACGGCGGAGGACGAGCAGGTCTCGGCGCTGATGCAGGGCTATTACGCCAACTTTGTCAAAACTGGCGATCCCAACGGGTCGGGTCTGCCGACATGGCCTCGTCTGGGCGAAGGCGCAGAGGAGCAGTACATGGTCTGGGATGTGCATCCCCACGTCAGGGTGGAGCGGAACCGGGCGCGCTATGAGTTCCATGACCGGTTCTGTCAAAACCTCTCATCTCCTGCATAAATGCAAACCGAACAACGGAGACTCAGATGCTCACACAAACCATCCAGCTCTATGAAAATCGCCCCCATGTAACTCTGACAACCTATCTATGGTCTGATTCGCCGGTTCTCCAGAACGGTCGAAAGCGCCCCGCCGTCCTGATCTGTCCAGGCGGAGCGTATCTCATCTGTTCCGATCGAGAGGCTGAGCCAGTCGCGTTGCGCTTTGCCGCTATGGGATATCACGCCTTTGTGTTGCGTTATTCCACCTACAGCGAGGGTGCGCCGTTTATTTTACCTCTCAGCGGAGAAGCCCAAAACCTGCCTGTCAATCCCCAATGCGTGCATCCGGCGCCGATGCGAGATCTAGCCAAGGCATTCCTTGTCATCCGCGAACATGCTGAGAAATGGCTGGTAGACGCTGAGAAAATCATCCTCTGCGGTTTTTCGGCGGGAGCGCACAACTGCGCCATGTACGCCGTGTACTGGCACACTCCGATCATTCATGAATTTTTCGGCAAGGAGCCCGAAGCGTTCAAGCCTGCGGCGGCGATCCTGGCCTACGGACTCTACGACTATCACCTGATGATGCGCGAGCGCGCAGACCCCCTGGCTCGCGCGATTTCAGAGGCGGCGAACATCGCATTCTTCGGCGCAAAGTCGCCCACAAAAGAAATGCTCGACGCGGCCAGCCCTGCCCTTCACGTCTCAAGACATACACCGCCCATCTTTCTTTGGGCGACTGCAACAGATGAGCTGGTGCCTGTTGAAAACACCACCCGCATGGCGCATGCACTTGCCCAGGCGGGCGCACCCTTTGAGGTTCATATTTTCGAGGAAGGAAGGCATGGCTTAAGTCTGGCTAACCAGGCTTCGGCGGAATCGCTGCTGGAGATGAATCCAGACGTAGAACCCTGGATCGACCTGGCCGAAGCATGGCTCAAAAAACGCTTTGCGCTCACGCTTCCGCCCCAACCGGCCTGGCTCGGCGCTTAGGAAGAACGTCGTGAAACATAGAAGTCAAAATAAAATGCACAAAAGGGGCGAACGATGACGAAGATTCTCATCGAGAAAAACATCATGGTTCCCATGCGCGATGGCGTGCGGCTGGCGACCGACGTTTATCGGCTGGAAGGGGCGGGGCCGGTGCCCGTGCTCATGGCGCGCACCCCCTACAACAAAGACGCCATCCTCAACGGCGGCACAAACTTCGACATCTTGCGCGCCGTGCAGGCGGGCTACGTCGTTGTCGTCCAGGACGTGCGCGGCCGCTATGCGTCCGAAGGCGAGTTTAACCCCCACTTTCAAGAGACGGAGGACGGCGTCGACGCCTTCGCCTGGGCGGCCGCCCAGCCCTGGTCGAGCGGCGACATCGGAACCTTCGGCGGGTCGTATCTCGGCTGCACGCAATGGCTGCCCGCGCGCGAACAGCCGCCTGCCTTGCGCGCCATGGCGCCTGCGGTCACCTTTTCCGATTTGTACGATGGCTGTATTTACCAGGGAGGCGCCAAAGTGCTGCACGACCTCCGTTGGGTGGCGGCGGCTATCGTTCCGGCGGAAATCGAGCGCCGCGTTGCGCGCGGGGAAGCCATTGTGGAAGCTCCCCCGCTGGAAGTGGAGGCGGCGTTGCATGAACTTCCGCTGGCCTCGCACCCCTTGATCCGCAGCTACGCCGCCTTTTACCACGAATGGCTGGCGCATCCCAGCGCAGACGCCTACTGGACGCCCGCCTCGCCCCGCGCAGGCTATGACCGCATCATGGCGCCGGCGCTCAACATCGGCGGCTGGTATGACATTTTCCTATGGAGCACCCTCGAAAACTACATGGGCATGAAGCGCCGCGGCGCCACCGAAGAAGCCCGCCGCCAGCGCCTCATCATCGGCCCCTGGACGCACATGAACTTCACCGGCAGCTTCCCCGACCGCGAATTTGGCCCGGCCGCCAGCAGCGCGGCCATCGACCTGCCGGGCATTCATCTGCGCTGGTTCGACCGCTGGCTGAAAGGGGTGGACAACGGCGTTGATCAAGAGCCGCCGGTGATGATCTTCGTCATGGGCGCCGACGAATGGCGCACGGCGCCGGACTGGCCCCTCCCCGGCACGCACTATCGCCCCTACTACCTGCACAGTCGCGGCGGGGCCAATTCCCTGCGCGGGGACGGATGGCTCTCCACCGAGCCGCCGGGCGATGAGCCGTCGGATATCTACCTCTACAATCCGCTGCGGCCGGTTCCAACCGTGGGCGGGCAGGTGATCCTCCCCGGCGCCAATGCCATGGGGCCATGCGACCAACGCAAAGTCGAGCAACGCGACGATGTGCTGGTGTATGACACCCCGCCGCTGGAGCGCGCCGTCGAAGTCATCGGGCCGATTGAGCTGCGGCTCTTTGTCGCGTCTTCTGCGCCGGACACCGACTTCACGGGCAAGCTGGTGGACGTTCATCCCGATGGCCGCGCCATCATCCTGACGGAGGGCATCCTGCGGGCGCGCTATCGCAACTCGTTGACGACGCCCGAACTCCTCGAGCCAGGCGCCATTTACGAGCTGCGCCTCAACCTGTGGGCGACGGCGAATGTGTTTTTGCCCGGCCATCGCATCCG
Organism: uncultured Caldilinea sp.; assembly: GCF_937128415.1. GTDB lineage: Bacteria > Chloroflexota > Anaerolineae > Caldilineales > Caldilineaceae > Caldilinea. Next base: position 28,230 of record NZ_CAKZMJ010000095.1, on the reverse strand, counting down.
GCTGGAGGTGTCGAGCAGCAACTTTCCGCGCTTCGACCGCAATAGCAACACCGGCGGCGTCATCGCCCAAGAACCGCGCGAACGCTATCAACCGGCGGTCAATCGCATCTTTCACGACGCTGCGCATCCGTCCTGCCTGATCCTTCCCATCCTCGAGCGATGAAGGCAATCGATGAAGGCAACCATCGTGCATCGGCTCAAGTTCATATCCAATCTCAGCGACAATGTGCGGGGCGTCAGCTTTTTAACGCTGGCGCTCCTCACCATTTCCTTGCAAACCGTCGCCGTGAAGTGGATCAGCGACGACTATCCGGTCTTGCAGATCGTCCTCCTGCGCAGCCTGGCGGCCTTGCCCTTCACGTTGTTGCTCTATCGCTATGAAGGCGGACGCGGGCTGCCAAGGACGCACCAACACAGGCTTGCATTCACGCGCGGCCTCTTTCTGTTTTTCTCCTACACCACCTTCATGATGGGGCTGGCGGCGCTGCCGTTGGCCGAAGTCGGCGCCATTCGCAACTCCGGCCCGCTGATGATCACCTTCCTATCGGTCATCCTGCTGGGTGAACGCGTGGGGTGGCGTCGCTGGCTGGCGCTGCTCGTCGGCTTCCTCGGCGTGTTGCTGATCGTCCGCCCCGGCTCTACGACCTTCAATCTAGGGTCGATCTTCGTGCTGATCTCCGTCGTGCTCTATGCGCTGACCGCCATCGTCACGCGCAAGCTCCACGCCACCGACAGCAGCGCAACAATGGCCTACTCCAGCACGCTGGTCTACCTGGTCGCCGCCGCTGCGTTGGCGCCGCTGGCCGTCCTGATGGGGGAGACCCCAGACGCGCATCCAAGCATTGCCTTTCTGCTGCGCCCCTGGGCGCTGCCCACGCCCCTGGACTTCGCCATCATGGCCGGTTTGGGTGCGCTGTGGGCGGCCTGGATGTATTTCCTGGCGCGCGCCTACAGCCTGGCGCAGGCATCGGTCGCTGCGCCCTTTGAATACCTGGCCCTGCCCATCGACGCCATGTGGGGCTTCCTGATCTGGGGCGAAGTTCCCACCTGGCTGACGTGGATCGGCGCTGCGCTGACGATCGTCAGCGGGTTATATGTTTTGTATCGAGAGCGGAAGTAAACGGCCTGTCACTTACATAGGTCATCGCCTCCGGCGCGACATCGCTGTCCAACGGAACCTGCTACGAGCCGCAGCTACGTGGAAAATCAGATTATTTTGTGAATTTTCATCAATGGTGGGTGAGCAATCTCAAAGGAGATAAAAACGCATGGATATTCACACCCTACGCCGCTATATCGCCGCACGCGACGCCATCAGCATTTTAGAGACCATCGATGTGGCCACCGGCGTCCGCTCTGTCTTGAGAGAATTCGATTACGTCATCGAGGCGCCCAATTGGACGCGCGATGGTCGCTTTCTGGTCTACAACAGCGGCGGACGCCTCTACACCTATGAACTCGCCACCGGTGCGGTGACGCAAGTCGACACAGGGTTTGCCATCGACTGCAACAACGACCATGTCCTCTCGCCAGACAACACGCGGATCGCCATCAGCCATTTCACCTACGAAGATGCGTTATCGAGGATTTACATCGTGCCCTTTCACGGCGGCGAGCCAGTGCTGGTGACGGCAAATGGCCCCAGCTATCTGCACGGCTGGTCGCCCGACGGTGGCACGCTGGCGTATTGCGCCGAACGCAACGGCGACTATGACATCTACACCATCTCGGTGGACGGCGGCCCGGAAACGCAACTGACAAACTCGCCCGGCCTCGACGACGGTCCTGAATACTCCCCCGATGGTCGCTACATCTGGTTCAACTCTGTGCGCAGCGGATTGATGCAAATCTGGCGCATGGACGCCGACGGCGCCAACCCGGTGCACATGTTCCAGGAGGAGGCCAACTGCTGGTTCCCGCACGTCTCCCCGGACGGCAAATGGGTGGTCTATCTGGCGTATGACAAAGACGAGGTGGCGCCGGGCGATCATCCGGCCAACAAGCACGTGGAGCTGCGCCTGGCCCCCGCTGCCGGCGGCGCCTCGCGCACCATCGCTAAATTGTTCGGCGGACAGGGGACAATCAACGTGAATTCGTGGGCGCCCGACAGCCGCACGTTGGCGTTCGTGTCCTATCGGCTCAAGGCGTAACCAGAAACTTGCTGAAGCAACGAAATTTCAACCGCGGATGACGGTGATTCCTAGCCTCTCAAAAGACGCCACCACGGCGTCAGGCGCAAAGCGCTCGGTCACCGGGTGCGTCACCACCTCACCCTACGCACTCCATCAATTCGCTATCAGCGGCAGATGGAGACAGTGTTGGCCGGAGTCGTTCACCGGCTGCTGACAGGGAGTGGGCGTCGCTGCTGTGACCCGGTAGACGTGCACCACCGGCTCATCGCCATACTGCTCCGTGATGTAGAGCCGACCGGCGTCGGGGTCAAAGGCGGCGCCGGCGATGCTTGCACCGCCTACAGCGTCCATCTCTGTCAGCCGCCACACCGCATAGGGCTGCACCTCCCAGGGCCGCAGCTGGCCTTGCTTCACGGCCAGCAGGTCCAGGGCGTCGTAAGCCCACACCTGATGCACATAAGGATAGGCGTGAGGGCCTTTGTAGGGGTCTACAGGGTCATTGCACTCCTCGCTCGCGCCGTAACAGTAGGGGCCAATGCCATGTCTGCCGACGAAGAGCAGGCTGCGACTGCGCGGCGGGAAAGCCATGCCCACAATCTGCGTCGTAAGGTTGAAGAGGTTGTTCTGGGCGTCCTCTGGCGCGAGCGGATGCTCCAGAGGATAGTGCAACAGAGGGCTGGCAGGGGCGGGATTGCGACGGCCGACGTCCTCTGGGTCGAAGACGGAGGCGGCCGGCCCTGCCGACGTTCGGCTGATGATGGGAATGCAACACTGACCGGTGAGAGCAGGGCCGCCCAGGGACGCTTGCCATTCCTCTGGGATGATCGTCATGTAGCCGGCGACGACGCCCGCCTGTTCTCCCACCTGCTCCGGGCCGACGACGTCGCCGGTCAGCGCGAGATCCGTGCTGGAGGCGAAATGAGAGCGCGTCTGGCTGACGTCTGCGTCGTAATACCCATAGGCGGAGACGATCAGCCGTCCGCCATAGACCAGGGCGCCTCCTAAATTGGGCATGTCGTCCACGAAATCGAGCCGTCCTTCGGTCACATCGGTGCAATCCTGGCGCAGCGCAGCTGTCTCGGCGAGATGCACGGTGGAAGGGATGGCGATCTCCGCCAGACGCTGCCACCAGGCGTGGCAACCGATGAACAGGCCCGTTGAGGTCCCCTCCGTTGATCCGGATGGATTCACCGCCAGGGCGTAACCGCCCCAGGCCAGGGAATTGCCGGCGCGGTCTTCGTGAGGTGCACGAAAAGCGCCGAGATAGATGAAGTCAGAGGAGGTGATGAGAGGAAGGAGGGCTAAGGGGGCAGGGACGGTGGAACTGTCTACTAGCCGCCGACCCACGCTGACTTCCGATGCCGCGCCAGGGATGAATGTAACCGCCGCCAGCAACAAGACGGTTATTGCAACTATTTTAGGATGCATATGGGGGAGCCTTTGGAAAAGGAATGGAAAGGAATCGGCATGAAGCTATTACAACATCCTTTTCCTGACGAATCCAAAACACGAATATGTTGGCGATGAAACGATGTTTCGCAGGCAACTAATGAATCTCTCCTCGGCGACGCCTGCAAAACTCTCACCCCTGTCCCACCCACACTTTCACAAGTCTGGCTCACTGCACAGCGTCAACTCGAACTTGGCTCGCCTGGCCGACGCTCCCTCGCCTGCGCCGATAATTTGACGCTGCGACAGGCTTCAAGTAAACTGTGCTCCGTTGGGAGGCGCAGGGATGCATGCAGAAAACGCATTCCGTTGCCCCTCTCGTGGAAAAGCATCAACAATCTGTCCGTTTCTTTTTCGCTGTGGTGCGGCTGCAATCCTGAGATCCGATCAGATGCAGCCGTTAAATGCGAAGCCGGTGCAAATCCGGCGCTGCCGCGCAACTGTGATCGTGAAGGCGCTCCTTCGCGTCAGCCAGGTCGCCAGCCCAGCGAAGCCCTTGCCCCTTGCGCGCGCTGAAGGGGGAGGGCGCAGATGCGAACCATTGCATTGCAAAGAAATGTCGACCGCCCGGCTCGCCTGAGCCTGATTGTCGAGGAAAACGCCCGGCGCGCAACCGGGCGTTTTTGATTGGTCGAATGCTTTAAGCCGATCTCGCTGAAAGGAGAAACGATGATCTCGAAACCTTCGTTGCGCAGACGAACCATGCAGATCGCCACCATCACCGTCGCCTTGAGCCTTCTGGCCACGCGGCCGGCGCACGCCATGCACATCATGGAAGGATTTCTGCCGTGGCCATGGGCGCTCTTTTGGTGGCTCATGACGCTGCCCTTCTGGATTTGGGGCGTGCGCCGCCTGGTCTTCCTCATGCGCGAGCGGCCGGAGACCCGGATGATGCTCGGCGTGGCCGGCGCCTTCACCTTTGTGCTGAGCGCGCTCAAATTGCCCAGCGTGACCGGCTCCAGCAGCCATCCCACCGGCACGGGCCTGGGCGCCATCCTGTTCGGCCCTGCGGTGATGAGCGTGATCGGCTCGATCGCGCTGCTCTTTCAGGCGCTCTTGATCGCGCATGGCGGATTGACGACGCTGGGCGCCAACGCCTTCAGCATGGCCGTCGTCGGTCCGTTCGTGGCGTGGGGCGTCTGGAGAATGATGCGCAAGCGCTCGCTCTGGCTCGCCGTTTTCCTGGCCGCGGCGCTGGCGAATCTCTCCACCTACGTGGTCACGTCGGCGCAGCTTGCGCTCGCTTACCCGGATGCAACGAGCGGTTTCATCGGCGCATTGATGAAATTCGGCGCCATCTTCGCCGTGACGCAAATTCCGCTCGCCATCAGCGAAGGCATCTTGACCGTTCTGCTCTTCAACGCCTTGCAAAGCAACGCCGCCGCTGAGTTGCGCTCCTTGGGCGCGCTGGAGAATGTCGCATGAAAGACGCAAAACCTTCGACTTCGTTGAGTCCATGGATCGTTTTGACCCTGATTGCGCTCTTTGCGCTATTGACCGTCGCCCCGTTGCTCTGGCTCGAAAACTCTGAGTTTCCCGGCGCCGATGCACTCGCCGAGGAGGCCATTCAGGAGATTGCGCCCGACGTAGAGCCATGGTTTCAACCGCTGTGGGAGCCGCCGGGAAGCGAGACGGAAAGCCTGCTTTTTGCGCTGCAGGCGGCGATCGGCGCAGGCTTCATCGGTTACTTTTTCGGCTGGCAGCGAGGGCGAAAAGAGGCGGCTCCGACAGGCCGGAGGGGCGCGCCTCCGGCGTGATCGGATGGCCCGTCCGGCCACAGTCCAAACCCACGAAACACGGTTCTCATGCATCGACTCGACGCTTATGCGCACGCCAGCCGGCTGCGCCATGTGCATCCGCTGAACAAGTTCGCCTTTGCGCTGACCGTCATCGCGCTCTGTCTGGTTCTGGATCGACCGGCGGTGAGCGCGGCGGCGCTGTTGTGGATGGCGGGGCTGAGTCTGCTCTGGGGCGGTGCAACGCCTGGCTTTGTGTTGCGCCTGCTCGCAGCCGAGGGCCTTTTCCTGGCGCTCGGCGTGGTCGCCGTGGCCGTGCAAATCGGCCCGGTCGGGCAGGGAGGCGGATGGTCGGCGACGGTCACGCCCGCCTCCCTGGCGCAAGCAGGCGCGCTGCTGTTGCGCGCTTTCGCCTGCGCCAGCGCCATGAATTTTCTGGCGCTCACGACGCCGATCCTGGAGCTGGCGGCGGCAGCGCAGCGATTCCGCGCGCCGGCGGCGCTACTCGATGTGACGCTGATGATGTATCGCTCTGTGTTTTTGCTTTTGGAGACGCTGATGCGAATGCAACGCGCACAGGAAAGCCGCAATGGCTACGCCTCTTGGTCAGCGACGATGCGCAGCGCAGCGGCGTTGGGAAGCCAGTTGTTCGCCGCAAGCTGGCGCTCCGGCCAGCGCATGGAGATGGCGTTGCAGGCGCGCGGCTACGAAGGCGGCGCGCTGCCTATGCTGACGCCCGCCTACACACTCTCTCGGACCTGGCCGGCTGTAGCCTGCCTTGTCCTTGCCACCTTGCTCGGATTGGCCTGTCTATGACGACGACTTCCTTGCTTGCGTTTGAGGCGCTCCACTATCGTTATCCAGGAGCCGACGCTCCGGCGCTGCGCAGCGCCTCCCTGGAGGTGAGGGCCGGAGAAAAAATTGCGCTCATGGGGCGCAACGGCTCCGGCAAGAGCACTTTGCTGCTTCACGGCAACGGTCTCTTGCGCCCGCAGCAAGGCGTCGTCCGCTGGCAAGGGGAGGCGATCGCTTACACCAGGCCAGCGCTGCGCGCGCTGCGCAGCCGGGTGGGGCTGATCTTCCAAAACCCAGACGAGCAGCTCTTTGCCCCAACCTTGCTCCAGGACCTGGCCTTTGGCCCGTTGAATTCGGGTGCATCGGAGCAGGAGGCGCGCCAGCGGGCCGAATGGGCCGCCGCGCGCTGCCGAATCGAGCATCTGTTGGCGCAGCCGCCTCACGCCCTCAGCGGCGGGCAGAAGCTCTGCGCGGCGCTGGCGGGCGTCCTGGCGATGCGACCCGCCGTCTTGCTGGCGGATGAGGTCACGTCCGGCCTCGATCCGTGGATGCGGCGCAACGTGTTGTCGATCCTCGACGAGCACGTGGCCGAAGGAGGCGCCGTCGTGCTCTCCACGCACGAGCTGGACGTCGCCCGCCACTGGGCTGATAAAATTGCCCTCATGGAAGAAGGGTGCGTTGTGCATGTAGCCCCGCCTCGGGAATTTTTTGCTTCGCCGGCCTGGCGCGCACGCATCGGCGCCGACCTGTGGCTATTCTCCGACGCGACGCCGATGCACCACGCGCCACGCAGCACGTAACAGGTTCAAAGGGAAACGCAATGCCTGAATTTTCTCCCACCGCCCTGATTTTCATCGGCCACGGCAGCCAGGATATGGAAGGCGTCCAGGAGTTTTTTCACCTTGCTCACATCCTGCAGACGCGCGTCCCTGCAAAGCTTTACCCGTGCTTTCTGGAGTTCAGCGAGCCGCCCATCGCCGAAGCGGTGCGGCAATGTGTGGAAGCAGGCCATCGCCAGATCGTGGTGGCGCCGCTTTTCCTGGGGCCGGCGGGGCACCAGAAAAACGACATTCCCACCTTGCTCAACTGGGCGCGCGCGCGCTGGCCAGAGGTCGAATTTCGCTACGCTGCGCCCCTTGGCGTTCAGTACGCGCTGCTTCAAGCGCTGGATGACCGTTGTCGCCGCGCGCTCCAGGGCGCTGCTTCAGCGCCGGACGACTCGTCAAACGACCTTCCCGTCCGGCTGCCTCGCACCGCCATCGCGCTCATCGGTCGCGGAACCGGCGACCCCGACAGCAATAGCGACGTCGCCAAGATGGCGCGCCTCCTGGCGGAGGGATGGGGCTATGAGTGGGTGGAATATGGCTTCTACAGCATCGCCCGTCCTGGCGTCGCCGAGACGCTGGAGCGCTGCATTCACCTCGGCGCCGAACGCATCGTCGTGGCGCCATTTCTGCTCTTCACCGGCCGCATCCACCGGGGCATTCTGCGCCAGGCCAAAGCCGTGGCGGCGGCGCATCCCGACGTAGAGATGCGCTTCGCAGAGCACTTGCACAGTCACGCAGGCGTGGTGGAGGCGATCCTCCAACGCTATCGGGAAGCCGTCGAAGGAAACGCAAGCATGACTTGCGACCTGTGCAAATATCGCCATCGCATGCCCGCCTACGCCGACGATTCCGGTGCGCCTCAATCTTCCGATCACCGCCACGGCCTGCGCGGCGTCTCCCATTCCCACGGCATGGAGCGTCTGGCGGCAATCCTGCCTCCACGCTATCAGGGAGGACGCGCCGTCAGCGCGGCGCCGATGGCCGCCGCGCCGCTCGTCTACGATGCAGAAGGCCGCGTGGCCTGGGATCGCATCTGGGGCGTGGACGATCCGGAGAACCCCTTCTGCGAGCTGGCGCTGGCCGGCGGACCCCCCCATCGTGGGGAGCTGCTCGAACCCGTGGACCCTCAGGAAGCGCTCGCCGATCCGGAAGGTTGTGCGCGCGTGGCGGAAGAGATCAGCCGCGGGGTGCGCATGACCACCGGCCTGTCCACCGTTCCCTCCCGCGCGCCGGGGTGGCTGGGCATCCAATGTGCAAGTGAAGAGATGGCGATCTGGCTCTTGCGCGCCATTGTGGTGGAAAATATCGCCGTGCGACGCGAAGGCTGCGTGCTGTACGTGCCGGTCGGCCCCCGCTTCCGGCTCGAATCTGAAATCAAAAACGTGGTCACCGCCGTCGCCAAAACCTATCACTACTGGAGCGAACATTTGCGGGAGCAGGCAGCGCGATGAGTCTAACGCCCGCCGCCATCACCGAACGATCCTTCGCCATCATCCGCGAGGAGCTGGCCGCGCAGGGGCTGGTCTTCGCGCCGCCGGCCGACGTCGTGATCCATCGCATCATCCACGCCACCGCCGATTTTGATTTCGCCCGCATCACCCGCTGGAGCGAGGGCGCAATCGAGGCGGGCGTTCATGCGCTGCGACGAGGGCGCCCGATTCTGGCCGACGTTCAAATGGTGCGCGCAGGCGTCAGCGCAGAAATTGCCACGGCGATGGGCGTCTCGGTGTATTGTTTTGTCAACGAAGCGCAGGTGTGCGCCCAGGCCCGCCAGGAAAACATCACCCGCAGCGCTGCGGCCATTCGTTACGCCGCGGCGCAAGGACTGTTGGCGGGCGCGGTCGTCGCCATCGGCAACGCGCCGACCGCCCTGCTGGAAACGCTGACCTTCGTCGATCGAGGCGTGCGGCCGGCGCTGATCATCGGTGCGCCGGTCGGTTTTGTGGGGACGGCGGAGAGCAAGGCGCTGCTCACCCGCCGCACCGATGTTCCATGGATCACGACGGAAGGGCGCAAGGGCGGCTCGCCCGTAGCGGTCGCCATCGCCAATGCCCTGTTGCGGCTGGCTGCAGGCCGCACGGCCACGGAGGTCTTATGAACGACAGGGTTCCGCCGCGCAATCGGCGCAGGGGGCGCACAGGGTACACGACCGGCAGCAACGCCGCCGCCGCCGCCAAAGCAGCGACGCTGGCCCTCTTCACCCGCCGGTGGCCGGAGCAGGTCACCATCACGCTGCCCATCGGCGAAACGGCCACCATGACGCCCGTTCATCCGCGGCTGGAGGAACACAGCGCCTACTGCTGCATGGTGAAGGACGCTGGCGACGACCCCGACGTGACCCACGGCGCGCTTATTTGCGCGGAGGTGCGCATCGTCGCCGAGCCGGGCGTGCACATCGACGGCGGCGTGGGCGTCGGTCGCGTCACGCTGCCGGGGATCGGGCTGCCCGTCGGCGCTGCAGCGATCAACCCGGTGCCGCGACGCCAGATCACGGAAAACGTGCTCGACGCCGTCATCGCCGCCGCGCCCGGCGGCGCAGCATGGCTGGAGAAGCACGGGCTGGAGGTGATCATCAGCGTCCCCGACGGCGAGCGGTTGGCGCAGCGCACGCTCAACCCGCGGCTGGGCATCCTGGGCGGCATCAGCATCCTCGGCACGACGGGCAAGGTCTTCCCCTACAGCACCGCCGCCTGGCGCGCCAGCGTGGTTCAAGCGGTGGAAATGGCGGCTGCCAATCACGTTGCGCGCGTGGCGCTGGCGACCGGCGGCCGCTCCGAACGCTTCGCCATGCAGCTCTTCCCGGAGCTGCCCGAGGTCGCCTTCGTCGAGCTGAGCGTCTTCACCGGCGACGCGCTGAAAACCTGCGTCGCCATGGGCGTGCGCTCGGTCGTCTTCGTAGGCATGATCGGCAAAATGATCAAGACGGCGCAGGGACACATGCAGACCCACGTCGCCGGCAATCAGGTCGATTTTGACTTCCTGGCGCGCGTCTGTCGAGAGACGGGCGCGCCGGACGCGCTGGTGGAAGCCGTCGCCAACGCCAACACAGGACGCCATTTCCTGGAGCTCTGCCAGGCGGCGCATTTCACCGCGCCACTGCAACGCATCGCCGAGCTGGCGCTCGAAGCCTGTCTAGAATTTGTGCGTAAGCAAGGCGGCGCATTAGAGATGGAGACGATCCTGATCGACTTCAACGGCGAGGTGCTCGGCCGCGCCCGAGGCGCCATTGAATCCTCTCAGGCAGATCGGCTGTCCAGCGCTCTCCCCACTGCTCCTTTGCTGCAACGGTTGGCAGAGGATCCGACGCATGCCTACGACGACGATGAGCCGTTGGAGGACGCAGCATGAAGCGGACGCCTGTGCTGGTGGTGGGAATCCACGCCGGCGGGGTGCAGATGTTGCCGCCGACGCTGCGGGAGCGCATTGAAGCGGCGCAGGTGTTGATCGGCGGCAAACGGCACCTGGCCGCTTTCCCGGCCTTTACGGGAGAAACCATCGTCATCGCTGCGGACGCCGGTTTCGCCGTTGCGCGCGCCCGGCAGGGCTGGGAGGCAGGCGAGAGCGTGGCGGTGCTGGCCTCCGGCGACCCGCTCTGGTATGGCTTCGCCGCCACGCTGCGCAAGGCGCTGCCTCCAGAGGCGCTGGAAATTCACCCGGCGCCCGCCTCGTTTCAACTGGCCTTCGCCGCACTGGCCGAACCCTGGCACGATGCAGCGCTGCTCAGCGCGCATGGCCGACCGCTGGCCGCAATGCTTCCACAGGCGCTCGCTGCGCCTAAGGCCGCCATTCTCACCGACCCCGTGCAGACGCCGGCCGTCGTTGCACGGGCGCTGATCGCCGCCGGCATGAGCGCCGACGCCCCATGCGCCGTGTGCGAAAATCTGGGCGCAGACAACCAACGCGTGCTGCGCATGACGTTGGCGGAAGCAGCGCAACAGGAGGAGTTCGCGGCGTTGAACGTCTTCGTCGTGTGGAATCCACGCCCGCGACGGCCGCGGCCGCCCGGGCTGCCCGACGAGGCGTTCATCACGCTGGCCGGCCAAATCACCAAGCGGGAGATTCGCCTGCTCTCGCTGGCCGAACTGGCGCTCGGCGCCGATGAAGTGCTGTGGGACATTGGCGCAGGCAGCGGCGCAATCGCCATCGAGGCGGCCATCAGTCAACCCACCGCCTGCGTCTACGCGGTCGAACGCCGGCCCGAATTTTGTGCATGCATTCGGCAGAACCTTGTCCGCCTCGATGCGCCCAACGTGCAGGTTGTGGAGGGGAGCGCGCCGGAAGCCTGTCGCGACCTGCCCGATCCCGACGCCGTCTTCATCGGCGGCTCTGGCGGACGCCTGGCGGAGCTGGTCGGCATGGCGCAGGAGCGCCTGCGCCGCGGCGGGCGGTTGGTCGTCAATCTGGTCACGTTGGACAGCCTGGAGACCCTGCGGCGACTGGCGCCTGAGGCCCAGGTGGCGCTGGCGCAGATCGGCCGGGGCAAGACGATTCAATCCTCCCTGCGGCTGGAGGCTTTGAACCCGGTCTTTATCTTCACCTGGCGAAAGGCAAACGGGCAATGACAACCATGACGAAAACCTCGCTTTTAACCGCCGTCGGCCTGGGGCCGGGCGATCCGGAATGGATCACCGTCAAGGCTGTGCGCGCCATCGAACAGGCGCAGGTGGTGTTCGCGCCGCGCAGCCGCGACGGCGACGCCAGCCTGGCCCTGCGCATCGCCGAACCGTGGCTGCGGCCCGAGCAGCGCATCGTCGAGCTGGCGCTGCCGATGACGCGCGATCCCGACCTGCTGACGCCGACCTGGGAGGCCGCCGCCGATCAGATCGCAGCCGCATTGCAGCCGGGCGCGCAGGGCGTCTATCTGTTGTTAGGAGACCCGCTGCTCTACGGCACCTTCACCTACCTGTGGAGCGAGCTGGCGCAGCGCCATCCGCACGTTCAGGTCAGCGTCGTTCCCGGCGTCACCTCGTTCGCCGCCGCGGCCGCGCGTGCAGGCGTCGTGCTGGCGACCACCTCAGAGCGGGTGGCGATCCTGCCCGCCAGCTACGAGACCGACGCCGCTGTGCTGCAGCGGCTGCTGGCGGACTTTGAAACCGTGATCCTGATGAAGGTGGGCGCCGCGCTCCCTCGCGTGCTCGGCGCGCTCGAAACCTTAGGCCTGCTCGACGCCGCAGTTTACGCCGAACGCGTCGGCATGCCCGAAGAACGCATCGTCGATGATCTGCGGACGTTGCGCACCGAGACGGAGCCGCGCCCCTATCTTTCGCTCCTGATCGTGCGCCGCTCTCAACGCGCGCCCATCCGTCTGCCCGTGCAGGGGGCCTGGCCCTCGACGATTTCACCGACCTCAACTTCACCGACCTCAACAGCTTCACCGGAGTCGCTATGATTCAGGCCAGACCGGGAACCGTCTACTTCATCGGCGCAGGCCCAGGCGCAGCCGACCTCATCACCGTGCGCGGGCGCGATCTCATCGCTCAGGCCGACCTCGTGCTGTACGCCGACAGCCTGGTGACGCCGGAGGCCGTAACGGCGGCCGCGCGGCCCAATGCGCGCGTCCTCGGCTCCTCGGCGATGCATCTCGACGAAATCATGGCGCTGATGATCGACGCCGCGCGCCGCGGGGAAGTCGTCGCCCGCGTGCACAGCGGCGACCCGTCCATCTACGGCGCCATCCACGAGCAGATGGCCCGGCTGGAAGAGGCGGGCGTCCCCTACGCGATCGTCCCCGGCGTGGCCTCGGCCTTTGCCGCCGCCGCCCGCCTCGGCGTGGAGCTGACCGTGCCCGACCTGGTGCAGACGGTGATTTTGACGCGCGCAGCCGGCCGCGTGCCCATGCCGGCCGGTGAGCAACTGCGTGACCTCGCCGCGCACGGCGCAACGCTCGCCATCCATCTCAGCGTCACGCGCATCCGACAGGTGGTGGAGGAATTGCTCGCCGGCGGCGCTTACTCGCCCGCCACGCCGGCGGCAGTGGTGCATCGGGTGACCTGGCCCGACGAAAGCTACGTCCTCGGCACGCTGGCCGACATCGCCGACAAGGTGCGCGCCGCAGGTTATACGCGACAGGCGCTGATTCTCGTGACGCCGGCGCTGGACCCGACGCTCAAACAGGCGGAGCAACGCTCGGCCAGTCATCTGTATGCCCCCCACTACACCCACCGCTTTCGGAGGGCGACCGCGCGGCCAACGACTGAAGCGCCGCCGACAAATCACCCGGAGACGCCTTCGGCTTTGCCCAACCAAGGCCCGATCTGCATCGCAGTCACGCGCCGGGGCGCGGCGTTGGCGCAACGGCTGGCGACGGCGCTCGAAGGCGAAGCATGGCTGCCGCAGCGGCCAGGCGATGAACCATCGGAGCGCACGCATCGCTACGCGGGCTCCGTGCTTGCCGAAGTGCGCCGCCGTTGGCAGGAGCGACGACCGCTCCTGTTGATCATGGCGGCCGGCGTCGCCGTGCGCGCAGTGGCGCCCCTGGTGAGCGAAAAAACACACGATCCGGCTGTGCTCTGTCTGGATGAGCAGGGGCGCTTCGTGATTCCATTGCTCGGCGGTCACCAGGCCGACGCAAACCGGCTGGCGCAGCAAGTCGCCGCCATCACGGGCGGAACAGCCGTCGTCACCACCGCCAGCGACGGCCAGGGCAAGCCGGCGCTGGATCGTCTGGCGGAAGAGCTGGGCTGGCGCATCGACCCGGAGAGCGCCTTGACGCATACGATGGCCCGCTTCGTCGACGATGACCGCATCGGGCTTTGGATCGACCCGCGCATTCCCCTCGCCGAGGCGGAGCGTCTGCGCGAGCAACTCAGCGGCTGCGCCAACCTCGAGGAAATTGCAGAGCCGGAGGCGTTGAAAACGCCTGATTACGCCGCCGGGATCATCGCAACGCCCGGCCTGGTTGAAACGCAGGTGACCGCCAAAAGCCTCATCTATCGACCACCATTGCTCGTCGCCGGCATCGGCTGTCGAAAAGGAGCGACGTCGGAGGCGCTTCAACAGGCGCTCCGCATCGCCTTTGAGGAAGCCGGCCTGTCGCTGCATAGCCTGGCTGCGCTCGCCACTGCGGAGCTAAAGGCCGAAGAACCCGGTCTGCGCCGCCTGGCCGACGCCCTGCGCGCGCCGCTGCACGTGATCCCTCATCACCGGCTGCAACAGCTCGCTCCGGAGACATTCACCGCCAGCGCGGCGCAGGAAAAATTCGGGCTGCCGGGCGTGGCCGAGCCTTGCGCCATGCTGGCGGCAGGCGGGCCCTTGTTGGCGCCCAAACGCAGTTTCGAGCAATGCACGGTCGCCATTGCGTTGCGCAATCAAACAAACAGCGGAAGGGAGAATGCATGAGCGGAGCGCTCTTTTTGGTGAGCATCGGGCCGGGCGACCTGAACCATCTGACGCTGGCTGCCCAGCATCACCTGCGGGCGGCGGAGGTGGTGATCGGCTACCAATTGTATGTCGACTTGATTCGCCCGTTGCTTGCCGAGCATCAGGACGTTGTGCTCAGCCCGATGGGCGAGGAGGTCGAACGGGCGCGCACAGCCATCGAGATGGCGCGACAGGGGCGTCGCGTGGCCTTGATCAGCAGCGGGGATGTCGGCGTGTACGCCATGGCTGCGCCGGTCTTTGAGCTGTTGCGCAGCCAGAACTGGCAGGGACACGATCCGCCGGTGGTGGTGACGCCGGGCGTCAGCGCGTTCCAGGCGGTCGCTGCGCGCGTGGGCGCGGCGATCGGCCATGATTTTTGCGCCATCAGCCTGAGCGACCTGTTGACGCCCTGGCCGATCATCGAGCGCCGCATTGCCGCTGCAGCGTGGGGAGATTTCGTCATCGCCTTCTACAACCCACGCAGCAAGGAACGTTCGTGGCAGCTCGGAAGAGCCATGGAGATCTTGCGACGATTTCGCCCTCCTTCGACGCCGGTGGCGGTGGCGCGCAACATCACGCGCCGCAACGAACGCGTGCAGGTGACGACGCTGGAGGCGCTCGACGTGGAGACGGTCGATATGTTTTCGCTGGTGCTGGTCGGCAACAGCCAGAGCTTCATGGTCGCCGGCCATTTTGCCACCCCGCGCGGGTATGCGGCCGGTCACCTGGATAAGTTCGCACCGGAAGGGATCGTCGAATCCCCCAATGCGGCCAACATGACAACTGCTGGCGTTCGCTTGCTCTATCCCATCACCCTGACGCAGCTCGCAGGCGCCGCGGTCGTGGTCTGCGGGGGCGGCAAGGTGGGCGAACGCAAGGTGCGCGGGCTGCTCGACGCAGCGACGGCTGAAGGCGCTGCGCCGCGCATCCGACTGATCTCGCCGACGGCGACGGAGACCTTGCAACGATGGGCGGCGGAGGGGCGCATCGACTGGGAGGCGCGGCCCTATGCGCCGGGCGACCTGGTCGGCGCAAGGCTGGTCTTCGCCGCCACGTCGGAGCGAGCGGTCAACGCCGCCATCGCGCAGGAGGCTGCAGCGGTCGGCGCACTGTGCAACGTGGCCGACGCGCCCGAGGAAGGAGATTTTCATGTTCCGGCTGTGCTGCGCACCGAAGACGCGCTCATCGCCGTGAGCACGGGCGGCGCAGACCCACGGCGTGCAGCAGCCTGTCGCGACCAAATCGGACGATTGCTGGCGCAGGCAAGAAACCATAGAGAGGATACGGAATGACGGGAAAGGCCTATCTGGTGGGCGCCGGACCGGGACGCCCAGACCTGATTACGGTGCGCGGGCTGGAGCTGCTGCGCCGCGCCGACGTCATCCTCTACGACCGCCTGATTGCGCAAGAGCTATTGGACGAGGCGCGGCCCGACGCCGAGCGCATCTTCGTCGGCAAAGGTCGCGATTGTCACGTGGCCACGCAGGCGCAGATCAACGCATTGCTGGTGGATCGCGTGCAACGGGGCAAAATGGTGGTGCGGCTCAAAGGCGGCGATCCGCTGATCTTCGGCCAGGGCGGGGAGGAGATGGAGGCGCTGGCCGCAGCGGGGCTGACTTACGAAGTGGTGCCGGGCGTCAGCTCGGTGAACGCAGCCGCCGCCTACGCCGCCGCGCCGCTGACGAAGCGTGGGGTCGCCTCCGGCTTTGCCGTGCTCACCGGCAGCGAAGCGCCGGACAAACCGGGCAGCCAGCTGGAATGGCGCGCCCTGGCGCACGCCCCCACCCTGGTGATCCTGATGGCGATGAAAAACATCGGCTCCATCTGCCAGGCGTTGTTGGAGGCCGGTCGCTGCGCAGAGACGCCTGCGCTGGTCGTCAGTTGGGCGGGGACTCGCCGGCAACGGACGCTGCGCTCCACGCTGGCCGCGCTTCCCGCCGCGCTTCAGCACCATCCCATGCCGACGCCTGCGATCGTCCTGATCGGCGCCGCCGCTGCCTTTGCAGACCGTTTGGCCTGGTTTGAGCCCGAACGAGACGCCGCAGGCTTCGCCGGCTTTTTACCGCTCGAGGGAGAGGAGTGAACGGATGACCCGCGCGTGCGCTCCGCCCATTTACGCCCGCCTGCGTCCGGAAGCGCTGGCGACGCCGCCGACGTTCCACGGCGCCATCGACTACGCCGAGATAGAGCAGCTGGGTCTCACCCCCGACGCCGTTCTCGATTTCAGCCAAAACAGCAACCCTTTTGGCCCTTCTCCGGCCGTGCAACAGGCGTTGCAAACCATTGATCTCGCCCGTTATCCCGATCGCGAATGCAGGGCGCTGCGACGCGC
Source organism: uncultured Caldilinea sp. (assembly GCF_937128415.1). Classification (GTDB taxonomy): domain Bacteria; phylum Chloroflexota; class Anaerolineae; order Caldilineales; family Caldilineaceae; genus Caldilinea. The sequence continues at coordinate 11,600 of NZ_CAKZMJ010000095.1, read as the reverse complement.
CCTGGCGGACGCTCTTCGGACCACGCCGGAATCGATCCTCGTCGGCAACGGCGCATCGGAAATTCTCTGGCTGGCGGCGTTCGCCTTCCTTCGCCGGGGTGACGCTGTGCTCATTGTCGGCCCCACGTATGGCGAGTACGCGCGCGTCGCCGCGTTGATGGGCGCTACGGCTCATGAGTGGCGAGGCGAGGAGCGCAATGCGTTCACCGTTGAGCCGGAGGCAATCGAACGCCTGCTCGAACAACGCCTTCCATCTGCAGTCTTTCTGTGCAACCCCAACAACCCCACGGGTCGTTTCACGCCGGTGGAGGTTCTCCACGCATGGGCAAGGCGATGGCCGCAGACGCTCTTCATCGTCGATGAATCTTATCTGGCGTTTCTCGCTTCGCCTCGCTCCGCCTACGCCCCTGACCTGGCCAACCTTCTGATCGTGCGTTCGCTCACCAAGGAGTATGCGTTGGCGGGGCTGCGGCTCGGCTACGCCCTGGCTGCGCCAACCCTCATCGAGGCGATGCGCCGCGTGCAGCCGCCGTGGAGCGTCAACGCTCTGGCGCAGGCCGCCGGCGCCGCCGCCCTGGCCAACCTGACGCATCTGCGCGAAACGCTGGCTGCACTGCGCCTGGCAAAGGAGGAGCTGATCGCCGGACTGGAGCACGGCGGATGGCGACCGCTGCCTTCAGAGACGCATTTCATGTTGGTGCGCGTCGGGGACGGCGCTGCGTTGCGACGTCGCCTGCTTGCGCATGGCCTTCTGGTGCGCGATTGCGCCTCCTTCGGTCTCCCCGCGCACATTCGCATCGCTACACGAAAACCAGAGGAAAACCGCCGCCTGCTGAACGCGCTCGAGCAGCTTCGTCTGGAGGTGGACGGAGCAAAAACCTTCGCTGCGCCAGGCCAGGCCGCAACCACCGTCTCGGCTCCCGCCCTTGCCCTGCATAAAGGCGGCTGCCGCTCTGCGCGCGCACGCGCCTTGATGGTGTTGGGCACCCACTCCAGCGCCGGCAAGAGCCTCCTCACCACCGCCCTCTGCCGCATCCTGGCGAGGCGCGGCGTAAAGGTGGCGCCCTTCAAAGCGCAAAACATGAGCAACAACGCCGGCGTGACGCCTGAAGGCGGCGAAATGGGTCGAGCGCAGATCGTCCAGGCGGAAGCCGCCGGGATCGCCCCCCATACGGACATGAACCCGGTGTTGCTCAAGCCGGAGGCCGACCGCCGCAGTCAGATCGTCCTGAACGGCAAAGTGGCGGGGCGCATTGAGGCCGGCAACTGGTTTGCGCTCAAACAACAGCTCTGGACGGAAGTTTGCGCCGCCTATGACCGGCTGGCCAGCCGCTTTGACGTGATTGTGCTGGAAGGGGCGGGCAGTCCGGCGGAGATCAACCTTAAAGCCGGGGACATCGTCAACATGCGCATGGCGCACTACGCCGACGCCGCCTGTCTGCTGGTGGGCGACATCGATCGCGGCGGCGTCTTCGCCGCCCTGGCCGGCACGCTGTGGCTGCTCGAGCCGGAGGAGCGCAGCCGCATCCAAGGGCTGGTGATCAACAAATTCCGCGGGGATCCGGCGCTGTTGGGCGACGTCAACGCATTGCTCCGTGGAAAGACGTTCGGCGTTCCCTTGCTCGGCGTCATCCCCTACCTACCCGACCTTCTGATCCCAGATGAAGACGCCGTCTCGATTCAGCCGGACGCGTTGCATCCTTCGCCGCAGGCTGGCAATCCATCGCCGCATATCGACATCGCGGTGATCCGCCTCCCCCACATCGCCAACTTCGACGAGTTCGACCCGCTGGCCGCGGAGCCGGGGGTGCGCGTGCGCTATGTCGGCGCAGTCGAAGAACTCGGCGCGCCGCACGCCATTATCCTTCCCGGCACCAAAGCCACACTGGCCGACCTGGCGTGGCTGCGCAGCCGAGGGCTCGATCGCGCCATCACAGAAGCTGCACAGCGCACGGTCGTCGTCGGCGTCTGCGGCGGCTATCAGATGCTGGGAGAACGCGTGGACGATCCGCACGGCGTCGAAGGGCCGGTCGGCGCGTCCATGGCCGGCTTAGGCTTGCTGCCGGTCGCAACGGAATTTGCGCGCGTCAAACACACCTATCGCTCGCAGATGCGCCTGCCCGATGGCTCCCTGGTGGAAGGGTATGAGATCCACATGGGCGAGAGCGTCCGGCTCGGCGAAGCCACGCCCTTCGGCGTGATCGTGCAGCGCAACGGACAGGGGGTCGAGCTTCCCGACGGCGCGCTCAGCCAGGATGGCCGCGTTTGGGGCGTCTATCTCCATGACATCTTCGCCAACGACGCGTTTCGCCACAACTGGCTGCGCTCCTTAGGTTGGAAAGCCGCAACAGCGCCCACGACGCAGCAAACGCCGCTTGTCTCTAGCCGCGGGCGTCGCGCTCGCGAATATGACCGCCTCGCCGACGTCGTTGAAGCCGCCATCGGCTGGCCGACGATCGAGCGTTTGATCGGGGGCGGGTGACGATGGCCGTGACGACCCGCAACGGACGCGCAACCGATCGACGCTGGATGACGCTCTTGCTGGCGTTCGCCCTCGATTGGCTTTGGGGCGATCCCGGCAACCGCTGGCATCCGGTGGCGTGGATGGGGACGGCGATCGCCTGGCTGCGACGTCGCGCGCCGCGCCAGGGACGAACCGCGCCCTTTTTCTTCGGTCTCTGCCTTGCCGGAGGCGGAGCCGTACTCTCAGCCCTGATGGCGCGGAGCGTGAGTCATGCGCTTTCACGGGCGCCGACGCCGGTCGCCGCGTTGCTTGAAGCTATCTTGCTCAAGATGACCTTTTCCCTGCGCGGCCTGTTGGCGGCGGGGCGCAGCGTCGAGGCGGCGTTGGAGCGAGGAGAGCTGGAAGCGGCGCGACGGCTGCTCGCCTGGCACCTCGTCAGCCGAGACGTCAGCCGGCTCGACGCCTCGCAAGTGGCGGCGGCGACGATCGAGTCGCTGGCCGAGAACCTTTCCGACGGGACGCTGGCGCCGCTCTTCTACTACGCCCTCGCCCCCAAGGCCGAATGGGGGCTTGCGGCCGCCTACGCCTATCGCTTTTTGAACACCGCCGACGCCATGCTCGGCTATCGAGACGCCGAACGGGAATGGCTGGGCAAAGCGCCGGCGCGGCTGGACGACGTCGCCAACCTACTTCCTGCGCGCGCCACGGCGCTGCTGATCGTCGCCTGCGCTCGCATCACAGGCGGCGATGGGCGTCGCGCCTGGCGCATCTGGCGTGGCGACGCGCGTCGAACCGCCAGCCCCAACGCCGGCCACCCGATGGCGGCGATGGCCGGCGCGCTGGGGGTGGAACTGGAAAAAGTGGGTCATTACGTGTTAGGGGCGGGGCTGGCGTCTCCGCAGACGAGAGACATCGGCCGTGCGCGACGGCTGGTCGGGGTCGCCGCCGGCGTCGGTATTGGGATCATTGTGTTGATTCGCCATATTCGCAGCCATAACTCATAGATTCTCATAGACATTACGGTTGGCCCACCTTCCAAGAAAGCCTGGAGAATCCTGGAAGGCCATACTTCGCGAGAAGACTCCACCTTAACTGCGTAATCCCTATTCCTGATACTCTCAAATCTAACTTGTGAATTAAATCACAAATACACTATAATAATTTTTGAAACTATCTTTGTGCACGGTTATCGCGCAGACTACAGTTCACATATTTATCGATTATTTTATGTCAATCTATAAATCCCTTCTCAATCCACAATCTCTCTCATAGAACAAGGAGTCGCATATGAAAGCTGTTCCATGGAGAGTCGTTCTTCCCGTTCTGGTTACAATCATCATCGCCCTAATCCCGACGCCTGAAGATCTGGCACCTCATGCCTGGTATTACTTTGCAATCTTCGTCGGCGTGATTGTGGGATTGATTTTGGAGCCGCTGCCGGCAGCTGCCATTGGATTGATCGGCGTCGTGCTCATCGGCGTTTTGGGGTTGGCGTTCTCGCCGGAGCAACGCGCCGATCCTGGATTTGACCTGCCAGGCGAGACAATTAGATGGATGCTCAGCGGATTCTCCAACACCACTGTCTGGCTGATCTTTGCCGCCTTCATGTTCGCCATGGGTTATGAGAAGACCGGTCTAGGTCGTCGCGTCGCCCTTCACCTAGTGCAGCGTCTGGGAAAGCGCACGCTAGGGTTGGGTTATGCGATCACATTATCCGATTTAATTCTGGCGCCTTTCACCCCCTCAAATACGGCGCGCAGCGGCGGGACCATTTTTCCCATCATTCGCAACATCCCGGGGCTCTATGGTTCAGAACCTGGCCCCACAGCGCGTAAGATCGGAGCTTACATTATGTGGACGGCGCTGGCTGCCACTTGCGTCACCAGTTCTATGTTTCTCACAGCCCTTGCACCCAATCTGCTAGCTATCGAATTGGTCAACAAAACGGTGAATCTGCAGATCACCTGGACGCAATGGTTTGTAGGCTTTCTACCTGTGGGCGTCATCTTGTTGGCGGCGCTGCCATATCTAGTCTATAAGCTTTATCCGCCCGAAATTAAAGGAAGCTCCGAAGTGCCGGAGTGGGCTCGCCAAGAGATAGCCCAGATGGGTCGGCTTTCTCGTCAAGAGATTGTCATGGCTCTCTTGGCGCTGGTGGCGCTGGTTCTGTGGATCTTGGGTCGCGACTTCATAGACGCTACGACGGTCGCCTTGGGCGTAATTTGTCTCATGTTGATATTGAACGTGGTGAAGTGGAGCGATGTTCTTGCCAATGGACCAGCGTGGAATGTGCTGGTGTGGTTTGCGACGTTGGTCACTCTCGCCGGAGGTCTCAATCGAGTGGGCTTCATTGTCTGGTTCTCTGACCGAGCAGCAGGTTTTCTGGAAGGGCTGCCGGTGACTCTGGTCATGATCTCCCTGGTGGCGTTGTTCTTCTTCATTCATTACTTCTTCGCCAGCATCACGGCTCAAACAACTGCAGTGCTGCCTGTGATGCTGGCGGTAGGCGCGGCGGTGCCCGGAATGCCGGTGACGATGCTGGCGCTGCTTCTCTGCTACTCTTTGGGCATCATGGGCATCATTACGCCCTACGCCACCGGTCCCAGCCCCATCTACTACGGAAGCGGCTTTATTGACCGCCGCGCCTTCTGGTTGTTGGGTCTGGTTTTTGGAGTCATCTTTTTAGCCGTTCTTTTGGTGGTTGGGCTCCCTTACCTCTCCATTTTATACTGATAACGTTTTGCGTCAGCCTTGTATCTTGTGCTCATTGAGCAGAGCTGACATTTTTGACTCAGAAGGTCGCGGCGTTGGAAGGCCGACGCCGCGACGCATTTTATTCGCCGATAATTTTCACCAGCACCCGCTTCGCCCTGCGGCCGTCGAATTCGCCGTAGAAAATCTGCTCCCACGGCCCGAAGTCCAGCCGACCGTTCGTCACGGCCACGACCACTTCTCGCCCCATGATCTGACGTTTCAGATGGGCGTCGGCGTTGTCCTCGCCGGTGCGGTTGTGGCGATAGCGGCTGACGGGCTCATGCGGCGCCAGTCCTTCCAGCCACTGCTCGAAATCGTAATGCAGCCCCGGCTCGTCGTCGTTGATGAAGACCGAAGCGGTGATGTGCATGGCGTTGACCAACACCAACCCTTCCCGGACGCCGCTCTCGCGCAGGCATTCTTCGACCTGCGGCGTAATGTTGATAAAGGCGCGGCGAGTCGGGACGTGGAACCACAGTTCTTTGCGGTAGCTCTTCATGAAAAATGCTCCTATCGTCGTTATGATAAGCCTTAGAATCAAGACTGGACGCATTCCAGTGTGAACGTCACTTGCGTTCCTTTTCCAGGGGCGCTTGCGACATGCACCTGCCCACCGTGGGCATGGACAATTCCTTGGACAATGGTCAATCCCAGGCCGGCCCCCCCGCGCAGGCGCGAGCGGGAGCGATCCCCGCGATAAAACGGCGCAAAAACATGCGGCAGGTCCTCAGCGGGGATGCCCTCTCCGTCGTCCACCACCCAGACCCTCACGACCGCGCGCGTGGTCTCCCAGCCGATTTGGATGGCTTCCCCCTGCGCAGTGTGCTGCACGGCGTTGTCGAGCAGATTGAAGAGAACCTGTTTCAGGGCGTCGGGATCGGCGTTGACAACTGCAGCGCCTCCTGGCTGCAATTCAAGCCGCCGGTCTCTGGTCAACAAATGCGCCTGGGGCAGAAATTCCTCTCGGAGCCAGCGCTCTAAATCAAAGGAGGTGCGATGGAGGATAATTCCGTTCTGGAGTCGAGTCAGATCCAGCAGCTGTTCGGCCAGACGGCTCAATCGCTCTGTCTCACTGTACATGGCGCGAAGCAGACGTTTGGCGTTGGCCGGATCGTCTTGCGAGCCGCGCAGCAGCACTTCCAGGGTCCCTTTGATCGCCGTCAGAGGGGTGCGCAATTCATGGGCCGCGTCAGCGATAAAGCGTTGCTGCGCAGCAAAGGTGTTCTCGATGCGCGTGATCATGTCGTTGAAGGCGCCGGCCAGTTGAATCACTTCATCTTTGGCCTCAGCGCTTTGTAGATAGGGCAGGTTGACGCGCTCGCTGAAATCGCCGGCGGCGATGCGTCGACAGGCGTCGGTCATGCGGCGCAAGGGACGCAGCGCCGACGAGGTGAGCCAGAAGCTGCCCGCCACCCCCAGCAAAATGGTGAGCAGGCTCCCCACCAAAATTAATCTCTGTTCGCGCCACAGGAGCTGATCGACCACAGTCAAGGGCGTGTTTAGCTGCGCCACGCCGAGAATAGTGGGATGGCCGGGCTGGGGGCGCAGTGGGATCAAAAGCACCATCGTGTGCTGGTCGCCCACCATCACGGTGTAGGTGATTTCATTTTCTCCGGCGAGGGCCAGCGCCATTCGTTCGGGATCGACCGGCGCCGGAAGAGGCTCTTCGGGCAATCGGCGGCCATTCGCCAGCAGCGCGGCGTCGGAGTCCAGAATCAGAGCGGTGGTGTCGCGGGAGGTCAAATCGCGCGCCAGATTTTCCGCAATCGGATGCAACGAGGGAACGCCGGCGGCGTCGAGCGGGGCCTCGACCAGCCAGCGCTCGATGACGGGCTTGGCCTGGGCGCGCAGTCGCACTGCAGTGGTGCTGAACAGAAATGTGCGCATATCAAAATAGAAGAGCACACCGAGGCCGCTCAACAATAAAGTCAATAAAGCGACATAAAGCACGGTGAGGCGGGTGCGCAGCGAACGCTCATGCCAACGAATCATCTTCATCGGGGCGGAAACTGTAGCCCAGGCCGTAGTTGGTCCGAATCAAACGCCTGGCTCGATCGCCGATCTTTTCGCGGAGGTGATGGATGTGAACATCGACGACGTTGGTGTCGCCGACGAAATCGAACCCCCAGATGCGGTTGAGAAGCGTTTCCCTCGTAAAAACGCGGCGAGGGTGGCGCATGAACAATTCAAGAAGGGCGAATTCTTTGGGCGTCAGGTCGATCGGCTCCCCGTTTTTGTGCACCTCATAGGTGACGCTGTTGAGCACGATGCCCGCGGCCGTCACGACAGTCTGCTCCTGCGGTCGCCCGCGGCGGCGCAATACGGCGCGAATGCGCGCCAGAAGCTCCTCAAAGCTAAAGGGCTTGGTCACGTAGTCGTCTGCGCCCAGGTTCAAACCGGCGATCCGGTCGGGGATCTCGCGTTTGGCGGTCAACAGAATGATGGCGAGATCGGCATTGGCGGCGCGCAGCCGTTTACAGATCTCCAGCCCATCGAGATCGGGCAGCATTAAGTCCAGAATCACCAGATCAAACTCTTGTGCATCCAAAAGACGCAGGCCACTCCATCCGTCGCAGGCGATCTCGACCTGAAATCCCTCATAGGTCAGTCCCACGCGCAAGAATTCGGTGATTGTGTGCTCATCTTCGATGATCAGGATGCGAGCAGAGGATGCGCTGATTTCCTCAAGCGTCATAACGTCAACCCCATCAATGCTTACCGTTCTCCTGATTGTATCACACCTTATTTGGGTTGGATCGCAGCCCGGCGCAAGCCTTGCAAAAGGCGCCGACGACCTCCACAGTGCGGTGTAGAAGTCGTCGGCGCCTGGGCGTAAGAAGCAGCGCAGGTGAGAAAAATGTCGCTCAATTACGGCTGCAGCGGCGCAGGGCGCTCATATCCCGGCGCATACGGCGCAGGATGCTGACGTTCCGCTGCAGGAGGAACGGGGCGCCCATGCCGCGGCGCAGGAGGAGGCGGAGCAAGATGCTCATGTCCGGGCGCCGCCGGAGTAGGTCGCCCGTATTCCGGCATTGGGTGAGGATGGCGCGCACTGCGCGGCGCGCGCTTGTGAATCATAAGCGTCTGTCCAGCTTCGGGCACGGTGATGGTCTCCGCCTTGAGATGTGCGTCGCCTTTCGGTCCGCTTCGCCAGCACCCTGTCGCTTCAAGATAGGAGCCCACCGAAAGCACTTCGCTCACCCGCCAACCTTCGTGAGGTGGAAAGCGCACATGAACCTCGGCGTCCAACCATACGCCGTGGAGGTCTCCCTTGGAATTGTAGGAGAAACCGGTCACCTGACCTTCGATCGTGGCCGCTGTGCACTGCGCAGGGCGGGGCTTGGGCTGCCACTCCGACAATCCGGCCGCCGACAAAGGTTCTCCCCACAGGCCGATAGCCAGGAGCGCGGGCGCAAAGAATGCTGTCGCGTGTTTGAACACTTTTGCAACCTGCCTTTCTAAACGAAGTAGCTTTTAAAAACAACCAGAGCGACAGAGAAATGCCTCTGATGAACACAAACCGCACATCGTTCTTCGATCAGGAAGCGCCTGCGCGGCGCAAAATGGCTCTGCAATGCGCGATATTCACCTCGATGGGGTCGTCGAGCCAGACGATCCCGTCCGCACCTTTCGCCAAAACAGACGAAACGTCCCGCCGATAGCTACGCTTTCCCATGACAACAATCGGAGCGAAGGTGTGCAAACGAATCCATTCGACGAGGTATTGCTGCATCGCTTCCGTCAAATACACGGCGTCGATCAGGATCAGATCACACTGTTGGAGCAGATCTGCGTCAATCGTATCGCAGCAGGTCAGGTCGATGTCGATGCTTTCATAGCCGAGCGCCTCCGCAAGGCGCAGCACCCGAGTGTGACCTACGCGTGCGTATATATGCACCGATTTTCTTCGGGGGAGATGGAGACGAGCACGGGAAGACTGGGAATCACAAGCAAAATATCCACGAAACGACAAGGTTCTTCTGTGCTCCATCTGCATTGTCTCCCCCTTTCAGAAAGGCGCGTCCATGAACGCCGTAGAATGCCTCGCATTTTCCAGAAATGGTTTTGCGCTTTTCGTCTGGCAGGATAGCGAATGAGCATGAAAAACCGCCAAAGAAAAAATTAAAAAATTCTGAAGCTCTCTCTGCAGAAGGGAATATCAGCTTGCGTCGACGATGAGCAGAAAACGACAGGAAGAAAAAAGAGCGCGGGAAGGCGCCCTGCGCAGCAAAAACGCTGCGCCAGCGTCGCCGAAACCCGGCGCGCCGGCGCAGTCTATTGAGTGTAAAGTTAGAAGAACAGCAACTACTCGCCGCGCGTCGGCGCCTGCTGGCCGTAAGAAGGCGGCAGCAGCTCGCCGAAGAGCGTGGCGTACATCAGGCGATAGACGTCGGTGTTGTCGAAGCGGCTGCGGAACTCGGTGCGCAGCAGCTCGGCGTTCAGCCCTTCGGCGCGGCTGAGGATGCCGCCCGCCACGTCGTTGGTGCCCGTCCAGCCGATGGCGAAGTCCAGCTCGTTGCCAAAGGCGTCGGGCGCGGCCAGGAAGGGCTCCGTGTTTTGTCCCTCAATGCCATCCAGCGCGAAGCCCTGGTTGAGGCCAAAGCCCGTGGGATTGCCGCTGCTGGTGGTGACGCGACCGTTCTCATCCACCGGCGCAGGGCTGAAGACCTGCATGCCGCCCGCGTCGCTGTCCGCCGCCGTCAGCAGCAACGTGTTAGGATTCTCGGCGATGAACTGACGAATCACGCCGATCGTATCATCCGCCGCTTTCAGCGCGCGCAGACCGCCGATGGCGTTCGAGTTGTTGGGCAGGTTGTCGACGCTCTCGACCTCGCTGACCAGGAAGAAGGGCTTGCCCGCCGCCTCGCTGTGACGGCGCAGCAACTCCAGCGCCATCTGCGTCATTTCGGCGACGGTCGGCGGGTTGTAGCCGGGCGTCCCCGGTCGGCTGCCCCAGATGATCAGGCGACCTTCCTTTGTCCCCTTCATCGAATCATCGACCAGGCCCAGCGCAATCAGGCGCTCTTCCGTGGTGTCGTTGAAAATGTCATCGCGTGCGAAAAGCCCCAGCACCATCGGCGCATAGTCCGGCTCCGCCTGGATGCGCGCCCACAGCGCGTCGAATTCGGCGCGCGTGCGGATCACTTCGTAGCCGAGCTCGGCGGCCTCCTTGAGCAGGTTGCGGCCGTCGTCGCGCGCCGGGCCGCGACCGTTGACCTGATCGACATGCACATAGCAGTCCAGCGTAATTTCTTCTCCGCAGGCCGGCGCGTCAGAAGGCAGGAAGAATCCCTCGCCGCCGCCCAGCATCACCTTGGGCAGAGGCTCCCCTTCAAAACCGGGGCGGCCATCGATAAACTGGCGTGCAATCTCGTTGGAAAGATTGCGATTTCCCACTTCCGCCAGGAAGACGCCCGTGCCCGGCTCCGGCAGGTCGCCGTCATTGACGATGCCGACAGGCATGCCGGCCGCCGCAGCCTCGCGCATGATGCTGCCCGGATAGCCGCTGAGTGCGTTGATCGGGCGTCCCTGCGAGCCCGGCTCTTCCGGGTCGATGCCGCCGTCCTGGCCGAAGGAGCCGGGGCCGAGCACCTTGTAGCCGAAGGCGTGCACGGTGGCGCCGCCGTTGGAGGTGCCCACCAGGCGGTCGCTCATGTGGCCGCGATAGACGGCCATCTCCGGAAGCTGATCCCAGTGCAGCTCGCCGTCAGGGCCGTACCAATACATGCGGGCGGCGTTCCAGTGGTTGAGGCCGGAGCCGTCCGGGTGAAAGAAGATCACGTTGCCGGTTTGCACTGCAGGCTGACTGGAGGCCGGGACGACTGTCGTCGCCGCCAAGGCCAGGGCAAGTAATAAAGCTGCGAGTTTTCGCATGGTTTTCCTCCATTTCATCGGTTGACAGACGGACGTTCTTGCATCGCAGCCGATGCACCTTCACAGTAGGAAGGCGACGTCAACGGGGTGATAAGAGGAGATTAAAGGGATGTAAAAAATTTTGTCCAAATGGCCGGAACAGTTTGCTCTTCGCCACTCGCAGCCGCTCTCTCACTTCTCTTTGCTCACTTTTCCCTCACCTCGACGCGATACTCGCCGCGCGCCGCCCGCACAGTCAACCTCTCGCCGGCATGCACCATCGCCGGATCGATGACGACGACGCCATCCATGCGCTGCACGATGCTGTAGCCCCTGGCCAGCACGCGCAACGGATTGAGCGCTTCGAGACGCTGCTCCGCGGCGCGCAGCCGTTCGCGGCGCTGCGCCAGCGCGCGCTGCACGGCCCCATGCAGCCGACGCTCGCGCTCGTCCAAGCGCAGCCGCGCCTGATCGATCTGGCGCTGGGGATGAATGCGTTGCAGGCGCATGCGCAAGCGCTCAAAGGCTC
>NZ_CAKZMJ010000094.1 GCF_937128415.1 uncultured Caldilinea sp. | reverse complement strand
TCGCGCTCCGCCGCCGGCGCAGCGGCGGATTCCTGCAGCACCTCGTTGAGGGCGATCCGCTCCACGCGCACGCCGAACAGAGCCTGGAGGTCGTCGGCGTCGTAGGCGCAGGTGTCAAAACCGGTGGGGTGTTCTCCGACCAGTCCGATGACGGCGCCGTTGAGCGTGCGCAAAGCTCGTCCGGCGCGCGCCAGCGTGATGATCTTGGTGAGCGCCGCCGGGTCGTCGGGAGGCGCCAGCACGTAGTCGTAAGGAATGCGGCGCAACGTCAGCGCATGGCCCGCCAGGTTGACGCCACAGAGGCTGTTGAGGCGCAGCCTGCCGCCCGTGCGCGCCTCCGGCGCCGCCCACAGCAACACGGGAATGCGCCGCGCCGCCGCCATCTCGGCCAGCGCCGCCGCCATGCTGCTGTCGGCGAAACTGGCCTGCAACAGGATGAGGAGATCGCACTCCAGGCTGCGCAGTGCGTCTTGCATCTGCGCTGCGCCGTCGGCGTCCATGATCAAAGAGGTGCGGGTTCCCACCACGCACAGCCCGCTGCGTTCCAGCCGCGCCGCCGCTTCGTCGGCGACCGACTGCGCCAGTGGAACGTCGAACGTAGGCCGCGCGATCGCCGCCATCGCCACGGTCAGCGGCTCCATTGCCTCTCTCCTCATGCGCTCTCCTCCTCCAGAAACGCCGCCACGTCGATGGGCTTGCCCGTCTGCGCCGAACGGTTGGCCGCCAGCACCGTCGCCGTCGTCATCAGCCCATCGCGCAGGGTGGTGCGCACCGGCGAGCGGTCGCCTGTGCGCACGGCGGCGATGAAGGCGCGGTTGATGGCGCGATGCGGCGGCTCGGTGTTGGGCCAGCTTTCGACGCCGGTTGGAGTGTAGCGCTGCACCTGTTTGTCGGTGATGCGCACCAGACAATCGCGCACGGCGAAGTCCGCAGTCGGCGCCAGCTGAATCTCCGGAAAGAGCGCATAGGTGCCTGCGCAGACGCCCACTGCCCCGCGCCCAAAGTGCAAGGTCAACGCATAGCCATCCCAGTTGTGGAACTCCGGCTCGTGGTTGGCCTGCCGTTCGTTGTACGCGGCGTAGACCGTCTTCACCCCGCCCGCCAGCGCCGCGCCGACGTCGATCAGGTGAATGTTTTGATCGACGATCTGCCCTCCGGCCTCGCTGCGATCCCACATCCAGCGGATCGGCGGCCGCGTCCAGTACCAGCGCAGGTTGACCAGCGCAATCGCTGCGCCGTCCAACATCTCCTCTGCGCGGCGATAAGCCTCGGTGTAGCGCCAGTGAAAGCCGGTCATGGCCAGCGCGTCGCACGCTTCGGCCTTCTCCACAAAGCGCCGGGCGCGGCGCAGGTCGAGGTCGAGCGGCTTTTCGACGTACAGCGCAACGCCGTGCTCCAGGCAGTCCAGGCCGATGTTCGTGTGCGCCCGCGTGGGCGTGCAGATGTAGACGGCGTCGAGCGGCGTTGCTTCTAACATGGAGCGGTGGTCGGTGAAGGCGCGGCCACCCCATTTTTGCACGAACGCCTCCGCCCGTGCAGGGTCGATGTCGGCTGCGGCGACGATCTGCACGTCCGGCTCATCGGCGATCATGCTGGCGTGCACGGCGCCCATGCGCCCGGCGCCGATAAATCCCACTCGTAGTTTGGAGGCCATGGTGTTTAGCTCCTCAATTCAAATAGGTTTGACGCCCGCCACGCGCTCCGGCGCCACCGCCTCAACGGCAGGCACTTCGACCGGATCGGCAAGATATTGTTCGAGATAGCGCTTACTGAGCAGTAAAGATTGCAGGATTTCCCCCTCGCTGCGATCCCAGGCGGCGTCTTCATGTTCGATGCTCAGGCAGCCGGGGTATTGGACGCGGCGCAGCTCGGCGAGGATGCGCGCCCAGTTCAGCTCTCCCCAGCCGGGCAGCGTGTAGCGCCACCAACCTTCGCCGTCGATGCCCTCGCGGGCCAGTCTCGTCCGGTCGACGAGCGCGTCCTTGACGTGCACATGGCGCACGCGAGACGCATATTCGTGCAGGGCGGCGTAGGGGTCGATGAACTGCCAGACGAGATGGCTGGGGTCGAAGGCCAGCATCAGCTCCGGCAGCGCCTTGTCGAAAAGCTCCAGCCACATGGCCGGGCTGGTGGCGATATTGCCGACGGCGGGGCAATTCTCCACGGCGATGGTGACGTTGCCCGACTGCGCCAACGGCAGCACTTGCCCGGCGAACCATTCGACCACGTCGGGCAGGTTGGCGCGCAAGCTTTTGCCCGGGATGCGTCCCGTCGCCAGCACGACCAGCGGAATCCCTTCGTCGCCGGCAAAGCGCACGCGCTCGAGCACGTTGCGCTGATGCAGGGCGCGCTCCTCTGGGTCGCCCGCCAGCACGTTGCGGCCGTAGGTGAGGCAGAAAATCTGCGCGCCGATGCGGCGCGCTTCGGCGAAGTCGGCGGCCTTGAGGGGCACGGCGGGGCCGACCTCCAACCCGTCGAAGCCATTTTCCACCGCCCAGCGCGCCAGCTTGGGCAGGCTCCACGGTTGAAAGCCTGGGAAAATCGTCAAAATGTTGGTGTGAAAGGCGATGGGCGGGCGAAAACCGGTGAACAGCGTCATAATCAGTCTCTCCCTGGTGCAGATGATGCGCCTTGCGCTGGTTCGCTGTGCGGATTGGGAATCAAGATTTCGTCTTTGTATTTTACACGCTCCGGCGGCGAACTGTCATTTGCGCATAGGGATGGAGGAAGTTCTCGACCATCCCTCGACCCTCAGTTGACAAGCTTCAATCGCTTGGTCTACAGTATCTCTGAAAATCCTACAAACACCAGCGCTGAATCTCCCTGATCTTGAGGACGATGAACTGCATTTCAACCATCGAAGGAGGAGCGAACCATGTACGATATCGGCGTTGCCATCACCGGCACAGGCTTCATGGGGCCGGCGCATACGGAGGCGCTGCGGCGTCTCGGTGTGCGCGTGGTGGGCGTGCTCGGCTCTTCACCTGAAAAATCGCAGCGCTTCGCCGCTGCGCATGGCATCCCCAAAGCCTACGCCTCTTTCGACGAAATTTTGGCCGATGACGACGTGCAGGCGGTGCACATCACCACGCCGAACCGCTGGCACTACGAGACGGCGAAAGCAGCTTTGCTGGCGGGCAAACATGTGCTTTGCGAGAAGCCGCTGACCATGAACTCGCGTGAGTCGGCGGAACTGGTCGAGCTGGCGAAATCGGTCAAGCTGGCGGCGGGCGTCAACTACAACTACCGCTTCTATCCAACCAGCCTCGAGGCGCGGGCGCGCGTGCGCTCCGGGCAGATCGGCGAGGTCGTCTCCATCTTCGGCAACTACGTGCAGGACTGGCTGCTTTACCCGACGGATTACAACTGGCGCGTGCTGGCTTCCGAGGGGGGCCGGCTGCGCGCGGTCGCCGACATCGGCACGCACTGGATGGACCTGGTGCAGACGATCACCGGCCTGGAGATCGTCGAGGTCTTCGCCGACCTGCGCACCGTCTTCCCCACGCGCTATCGGCCCAAGGGCGAGGTGGAGACGTTCAGCGCCAAGACGGTCGTTCACCAGGAGACGGAGGCGATCCCGATTGAGACCGAGGACATGGGCGCAGTGCTGCTGCGCTTCAACAACGGCGCGCGAGGGGTGCTGTGGGTTTCGCAGTTGACGGCGGGCCGCAAGAACTGTCTGCGCTACGAGATCGCAGGCACGCAGCACGCCATCTGGTTCGACGGCGAGCGCCCGAACGAGCTCTGGATCGGCCACCGCAATCAGCCCAACGAACATCTTTTCAAAGACCCCAGCTTGATGGACCCATCGGTGGCGCGCTACATCGATTATCCCGGCGGCCACAACGAAGGGTATCCCGATTCCTTCAAGATGTGTTTCCGCGCGTTCTACGACTACATCGCCGCCGGCGACTTCAGCGCAGCGCCCTTCTTCCCCACCTTTGAAGAGGGCCACAAGGAGATTTTGCTCTGCGAAGCGATCCTGCGCAGCCACGACGAGCAGCGCTGGGTGAAAGTTGGAAAGTAAGAGCGTTGCGTGGGGCGTCATGCGCCGCGCAACACACGAAACACGCACCACACAACACACGAAACATTGCAGAGTGCATTTTTCGTATAGGGATTACCACTTAGGAGGCGCCAATGAAACTTGGATTTGTCAGTGCGATTTTGCCGGATCTCTCGCTGGAGGAAGTGGTGGCCTTCGCCGCCGAGACGGGCTATGGCTGCGTCGAGCTGATGTGCTGGCCCAAAGGCAAGGCCGAGCGTCGCTACGCCGGCGTGACCCACATCGACGTCGTCGGCTTCACCGCTGACGACGCAGCCAGGGTGAAGGACCTCATGGCGCAATACAACGTCAGCATCAGCGGGCTGGGGTACTATCCGAACCCGCTGGCGCCGGACGAGACGGAGGCGCAGGTTTACGTCGAGCACATCAAGGCCGTCATCAAGGCGGCGAGCTTGCTCAACGTCCCGGTCGTCAACACCTTCATCGGCCGCGATTGGACCAAATCGGTCGATGAAAACTGGCCGCGCTTCCTCAGCACCTGGAAGCCGCTGATCGCCTTTGCGGAGGACAATGGCGTCAAGATCGCCATTGAAAATTGCCCCATGCTCTTCACGCGCGATGAATGGCCCGGCGGCAAGAATCTGGCGCACTCGCCCGCCATCTGGCGTCGCATGTTTGAGGATATTCCCAGCAAAAATTTTGGCCTGAACTATGATCCTTCGCATATGATTTGGCAGCATATGGACTACCTGGCGCCGATGCGCGAGTTCAAGGATCGTCTGTTCCACATTCACGCCAAGGATGCGCGCATCGATCGACACAAGCTTGACCAGGTCGGCATCCTCGCCTTCCCCAACCACTATCATACGCCCAAACTGCCTGGCCTGGGCGATGTGGATTGGGGCAAGTTCTTCTCGGTGCTGACCGACGTCGGCTACGCGGGGCCGGTGGCGGTGGAGGTGGAGGACCGCGCCTACGAGGGTTCGCTCGAGCTGCGCAAGGCCTCGCTCACCCAGAGCCTGGCGTACCTGCGCCAGTATTTGACGGTGGATCTGTGACGGCGGTTCTGGGATGTCGTCAGGGATTTGCAGAGGACGCTGACCTTCGGGAGGGGTGCGATGAACGGTCTGATGATGAACTGGCAGCTGACCATCGATAAAATCCTGGAGCACGGCAATCGTCTCTACGCCCACAAGCGCATCACGACGATGCAGCCGGATGGCTCGCTCTTCCGTTACACCTACGCCGACCTCTACCGTCGCTCGAAGCGGCTGGCCAAGGCGTTGGTGAAGCTCGGCGTCGAGCCGGGCGACCGCATCGGCACCTTCGCATGGAACAACTATCAGCATCTGGAGCTGTACTATGCGGCGCCGGGCGCCGGGGCGGTCTGCCATACGCTGAACATCCGCTTGTTCCCTGACCAGCTCGCCTATATTGTCAATCACGCCGAAGATAAAATTGTCTTTGTCGACGGGACGCTGCTTCCCCTCTATCAGAAGGTGGCGCCGCAGACGCCCGGCGTTCAAATGTACGTCCTCTTCAACGCCCCGCGCGAGGCGAAGGACGCCTTGCCCAATGCGCTTTTCTACGAGGATTTGATCGAAGAGAGCGACGAGGACTTCGCCTGGCGCAGCACCGACGAAAACATGGCGATGGGGATGTGCTACACCAGCGGCACGACGGGCGAGCCCAAAGGCGCGCTCTACTCGCATCGCTCGATGTTCCTGCATACCATGGGGGAGAACGCCGCCAATGCGTTGGGCGTGCGCGAGTCGGACGTGGTGCTGCCGGTCGTGCCGCAATTTCACGCCATGGCCTGGGGCTTGCCCTACGCGTGCGTGGCGTCGGGCGCCGACATCGTTCTGCCCGGCCCGCATCTGCGGCCGCAAGCCCTGGCCGACCTGATCGCCAACGAGCGCGTCACCATTGCGGCCGGCGTGCCGACCATTTGGAACGGCCTCTACCATGAGCTGAAGCAGAACCCTCGCGACATCTCCTGCATCCGCGCGCTGGTCGTCGGCGGCTCGGCGATGCCGCGTTCGCTCATCAAAGCCTACGAAAGCGAGTTGGGCGTCAACGTCCTGCACGCATGGGGCATGACCGAAATGTCGCCGCTTGGGACCGTGTCGATCCCGCTTAAGGCCCACGAGGCGCTCGACGATGAGGCGCGTTGGGACATCAAGGCCAAACAGGGGTATCCGGTGCTGGGCGTGGAGATGCGCATCGTCGACGAGGTGGGGCGAGAGCTGCCCTGGGACGGCAAGACGATGGGCGAGCTGCAGGTGCGCGGCCCCTGGATCATCCGGCAGTACTTCAAGCGCGAGCCGACGCCGGACTACATGACCGCCGATGGTTGGTTCCGCACCGGCGACGTCGCAACGATTTCGCCGGACGGCTACATGACTATCACCGACCGCACCAAAGACCTGGTCAAGAGCGGCGGTGAGTGGATTTCCACCGTGGAGCTGGAAAACGCCATCATCGATCACCCGAAGGTGCTCGAGGCGGCGGTGATTGCCATCCCCGATGAAAAGTGGTCGGAGCGGCCGCTGGCGTGCGTGGTGCGCACGAAGGAGGGATGGGATCTGACGGCGGAGGAGCTGCAGGCTTACCTCGCCACGCGCGTCGCCAAGTTCTGGATTCCAGAGCGGATCGTCTTCATCGATGAGGTGCCCAAGACCAGCGTGGGCAAGTTCGACAAAAAGGAGCTGCGGCGCCGGTACGCCGAGGGACGGTTGACATAAATGGAGAGCAGTGACGAGTTTTCATCCCGAGAGGCTCGGAGGACGCAGAGAAAATTGAGCAACTATCGTGGCGCAATCGTCAAGTCGGTGCAACGGCGACTTTTCTGGATGGTTCTTTGTCTTGTCCTATCCATCGGCGCAACGACGCGTTTTGCAGCGGCGCAGACGACCGACGTCCATGTCGTGGCCCCCGGCGAGACGTTGACTGCCATCGCCCGGCGCTATGGCACCGACGTCAACACGCTCATGCGCCTCAACGGCATTCAAAATCCGGAGTTGATTCGGGTTGGTCAGCGGCTGGCGGTGCCGTCGCACGCAGCGGGCAGCGGCGTAGGGCGCGCTTCATTGCAAGGGTCAAGCCCACAGCCATCGATTACGTTAGGCCTTGAAAACACGCGCATCTATTTTGCGCTGCCGGGCGACACGCTCTCTAGCGTCGCCGCCCGGTTTCACACCACGCCGGCGCACCTGGCGGAAATGAACCTGCGTTCACCCTCCGCACCGCTGCTGCCGGGCGAGGCGCTGCGCGTTCCCGTCAACGATGGCGCTGCGCCGATCTTCACGGCCAGGAACATGGTTCCGCTGTCGGGCAGGTCCTATGTCCACGTCGTCCGAGAGGGCGAGACGCCGGCCTCGATTGCCAGGGACTATGGGACGTCGCTCCGCCGCATCCTGGAGTTGAACAAAATTGCCGACGCCAGGCAGGTCAAAGCCGGTCAGCGTCTGATTGTGCCGCCGCCTTCCCTCGCCGAACTCTTCGCCGCCGCGCCGATGGGCGCCGACGGCGTGCCCCTCTATCCGGTCGTCCCCACCGAAGGCAAGTGGATCTCTGTCGATCTCGACCATCAGCGCGCCTACGCCTGGGAAGGCAACAAGCTCATCAAGCGCTTTGTCATTTCATCGGGCAAGGCGAAAACGCCCACCGTCACCGGCGTCTTCCGCATTTGGGCGAAGGTCTCCTCACAGGTCATGCAGGGCGGCAGTCGAGCGGCGGGGGATTACTATTACCTTCCCAACGTGCAGTGGGTGCAGTATTTCTATCGGGACTATGCCTTCCACGGCGCGTACTGGCACAACAATTTCGGGACGCCCATGAGCCGCGGCTGCATCAACATGACCAACAGCGACGCCAAATGGCTCTGGGACTGGACGACGCCGACGGTCGGCCCTGGCTGGCATGTGTTGGATGAATCCAACCCGGGCACGCTGGTGATCGTTCATCGATAATGGTGGATAGATTCTTGAACAAAGTTCTTTTTATGGAACGCCTTATCGTGAATTGAGGAGAACTTATGGTGTATCAAGCAGATGCGCAACGTTACGATGGTCGGATGGTCTATCGCCGCACGGGGCGCAGCGGCCTGTTGCTGCCGGCTGTTTCCCTGGGACTGTGGCACAACTTTGGCGGCGTCGATGTGTATGAGAACGCTCGCGCCATGGTGCTGCGCGCCTTCGATCTGGGCATCACCCATTTCGATCTCGCCAACAATTACGGCCCGCCTCCCGGATCGGCGGAGGAGAACTTCGGGCGCATTCTGGCGCAAGATTTGCGACCTTATCGCGATGAGCTGATTATCTCCACCAAGGCGGGCTACTATATGTGGCCCGGCCCTTATGGAGAATGGGGGTCGCGCAAGTATCTGATCGCCAGCCTCGATCAGAGCCTCAAACGCATGGGGTTGGAGTATGTTGACATCTTCTACAGCCACCGGCCTGACCCCAACACCCCAATGGAAGAGACGATGATGGCGCTCGATTACGCCGTCCGTTCGGGCCGTGCGCTCTACGTCGGCATCTCGACCTATTCGCCCGAGCAGACGCGCGAGGCTGCGGCCATCTTGCGCAGCCTGGGCACGCCTTGCCTGATCCATCAACCCGCCTACAGCATGTTCAACCGTTGGGTGGAAGATGGCCTGTTGGACACGCTTGGCGAGCTGGGCATCGGATGCATTGCTTTCTCGCCGCTGGCGCAGGGACTCCTGACGAACAAATATCTGGCGGGCGCCATCCCGCCCGATTCGCGCGCGGCCAAGCCTCATGGTTTCTTGAAGGCGAATGAAGTCAGCGCAAAGCGCATCGAACTGGCCCGACGGTTGAATCAGATCGCCGAGGCGCGCGGTCAGACGTTAGCGCAAATGGCGATCGCCTGGGTGTTGCGTCATCCTCAGATGACCTCGGCGTTAGTGGGCGCCAGCAAGGTCAGCCAGATTGAAGACAACGCGGCGGCGGTCAAAAATCTCACGTTTACGCAGGAGGAACTGGCGGCCATTGAGGCAATCTTGCGCGAAGACGACGAGCCGCCGGTGTGGTGATCGAGCGCGCCTAGAGCGTGTGATGAACTTTGAGTCATGATGAGCGTATCATGTTCACTGCTTTAAAGTGCATAATAGCCTCCAAGAGAAAGGCGCAAAGTGTGAGGAGCAAGAGAATCGGCGGCCATGTGAATTAATTGTTCCTCCATTTTGACAAAGATCGGTAGACCGATTATAAAGGTTGCGAAAATTGAATGGCCGTTAGGTGAGGCTCCTGGTTGAACACAGGCTGCTGCCCGGAAACGTCGAAAGACGCCAATGGGTAGAACAGGCCAAATCGGCTTAAGGTTTGGCATAAAGCAGCTGATCCTCTTTCGATGCAAGAGAGAATCTACGTCAACCAGTGCCAAAGCTCAACGAGAGGCGCTCATGCAGGACAGATTTGTCCTGTATTTGATGGATAAGTGTGAAGACAGCCTCTCGTGGGCTGTCTTCTTTTTTTCATTGCTTCTGCAACGCCGAACAGGCGCTCAGGGCGCAAGCTGCGAGGAAAGGGGGTGAGACGTCATGCAGGACACGGAAAGTAGTCTAGACCTCGATGCAAGAAGACGATGCGAGAGACCTTCATGGTGTCGATCTCGGGAGGTGGAACATGCTGAAGATGAAGTGGGTGTTGAACGAGCATGGACGTCTCACAGCTCGCTGGGAGAGGCTCGCAGTTGCGCCGATGCAACCGCACGCCATCGCTCAGCCTCATTTCCGAACAACTGAACAGCCTCATTCTTTGCGAGCGCGTCCAGATCACTCCATGCAGGCAGTCGGTGGGACGCTCTTGCACACTTGCGACCGGCGGCTGCAGCCGGTGACGTGAAACGCGGAGCGCGCACGCTCTGCACTATCGCCGCACTTGAAGTGATGTGCGTCGCTTTCCCCGGCGTTGGTCGCTCTCTTCGCCGGGGAGAGCCTTGCCGGCGTCCATGCGCTCTGCAAGAGCGGAGGACGTTTGTCCTGGCGTTGACGCGCCTCCTTTCGGGAAAAAAGCGGCAGGCGCCAATCAACGGGGTGAATAGCGGGAATGACTTTACAGAATGGAAAGGAACAGACCATCATGGCCAACCTGAACCATCCTTTGAAGGAAAAGCTCAATTTGCAGAAGCTGTTGAACAACGGGGAGTTGAACACGATCAAGGAGCAGCAGGCGAGTTGGTCCGTCTATGAGGTGATCAAATTGATGCAGGAGCTTCCTTCGGCGCAGCGTATCTTGCTCTTTCGATTGCTGGACAAAGATCGCGCCATCGACGTGTTCGAGCGGTTGGACACCACCCAACAAACCGACCTGGTGCAGGCGATGGCCGATCCGGAGGCGGTGCAACTGTTCGAGAAGCTCGATCCGGACCTGCGCGTGCACCTGTTCGATGAGTTGCCCGCCAAGGTCACAAAACGTCTGCTGGCTGCGCTCAGCCCCGAAGCGCGAGAATCTGTAAATGTGCTGCTGAACTATCCGCCGGAGAGTGTGGGCCGGATCATGAATCCGCGCTATCTCGCCGTGCGCAGCCACAACACGGTGCGAGAGGCGCTTGCCGTGCTTCGTTCCTCTAATTTGGAAGACGATGAGCTGCGCGTGATCTTCGTCATTGACGAGAAACGCTATTACAAGGGGGTTGTCTCGCTCACCAGGCTTGTGCGAGCGGAGCCGGATGCAAAGATCGAGACGTTGCTCGAAGGTTCAGACGTCTTCGTGCGAGCGTCGGAAAAACGCACCGTCGCCGCGCGTTTGCTGAAACAGTATGACCTGGTCGCTTTGCCCGTCGTCGACGGAGAAGGTCGTCTGGTCGGCGCAGTCTCCTTTGACGACGTGATCGATGTGTTGGAAGAAGAGGCCTCTGAGACGATGTACCAGATGGCAGGCATCGTGGATGTGCGACGTCAACGCGACATCATTCATAGCGAAAAGCTTACCCGCGGCCCGATCCTGTACGCCGTCTCTGTGCGCATCGTATTCTTGCTGGTCACCGTCGCCGGCGGCCTGGTGACCGGCGGCCTGATCGACCAGTTTGAGGAGGTGCTGGCCAAGATCCTGGCTGCGGCTGTCTTTATTCCGTTGGTCATGGATATGGGCGGCAACGTCGGCACGCAATCCACGACCATCTTTGCGCGCGGTCTGGCGTTGGGGCATATCGACCTGGCAAAATTCTGGTGGCATGTGCGCCGCGAGGTGGGCATCGGCCTGGTGATGGGGCTTCTTCTCGGGGTCGTTACTGGAGTGATCGCCTGGCAGTGGCAGGGGATCCCCAATGGGTTTCCACAGATCGGCATTGCGGTTGGCGTTTCGATTTGCGCCGTCGTGACGTTGGCCACCTTCCTGGGCTTTTTGCTGCCCTATACACTGACGAAGCTGGGCTTCGACCATGCGCCGGGAGCCGATCCTTTTATCACCACCATCAAGGATTTTACAGGTCTGGCGCTTTACTTTTCCTTGGTGAACTTCTTGCTCGCTGTTTAACAGTGAAAGAGCAGGTGGAGGTCGCAAACCACGCTTGCGACCTCCACCAAGAGAGATGGAATGCAGCGACAACCGGAAGGTGATGCATGTGCAGCGACTACAATCTGGATGCGCGAGGGCGCAGCGATCGCTTACAACGGGTGCACGCAGTTCGGATGCGTCTCATCGCCTATGTCGAGCAAGTGTATTGTCACAGAAAGTTTTTCAATCAGCTCTATCGAGACCTGGCGACGATCGCGGCGGAGCCGCATAAGCGCGACCTGCTGTTGCACCTCGCCGATCTCGAACAGCAGGGCATGGACCGATGCGTCGTCGTCCTACGCCGGCTGCAGGGGCGCGTTCCTGAATTTTGTGACAACGCGCTGCAACGGACGTGGCGCCGCATGCTTGTTTTGGCCGGTCCGCGCATCGCATGGACATGGATCGATCACATAAAGCGTACAGACATGCGGCGACGCGCGGACTTGCTGCGATGGCTCAAGGCTATGAAAATGTCCAAAGCGTGAAAGATTGACCACGGTCGCCATTCTGGCGCAATCATTTTGATGAAGCAGGAAGCTGATTTGACCGTCCACCGTCGAGGTGCGCCATGAATTACGAAGTGTTTACGGATGCGCTCAACCAGCTTGGAAAAGACTTCGCCTTAAGAATAGCGCAAACTTCTGGGGAGATCGTCGGCCCCTTTGATTCGATCCTCGTCGGACGCCTGTTGGTGGTGCTGTTGCTGTGCGGCCTGATCGGATGGGAACGCTCGCAACATGAGCGCGCCAGCGGCTTTCGTCCGCATATTCTGGTGGGACTGGGCGCCTGTTTGATGACCATGGCCGGCGCGTACGCCCTACCCGATATGGGCGTGCGCGACCCGATGCGGGTGGCCAGCTACGTGGTTTCGGGCATCGGCTTTCTCGGCGCCGGTGCAATCCTGCGCCATGGCTCAACAGTGCGCGGCCTGACTACGGCCGCCAGCATTTGGGGCGTGGCGGGAATTGGCATTGCCGTTGGGGTGGGGATGGCCGGGTTGGCGACGGCGACGACGTTGCTCATTTTGTTCACATTGGTTGTTCTGGAACGCGTGGAAGCCAGGCTTGGCCGCAATCATGAAGTCAATATGCTCAAGCTCCACCTGAAAGACAACCATCGCGCAGTTGGCAAGGCGCTGACCGCACTCGACCGGCTGGGGGCGCCGGTCAAACGCGCGACGATGTTGCCTTCGGCCGGCGAAACTGCAATCTTGCGCGTCGATCTCACTCGACCCTTGACTTCCCATCAGCTAGAACGGCTGGTGAAACAGTTGCTGGTCGTTAAATCCATTCAGCGCGTGGACGTCTCAGACGTTGAGGTGGAAGCGTCAGATGAGGCCGGACTGGCGACGAGGCAAGGTGTAGATGTCCAGCATCAAGAGCAAATGAATCTGGATGACGAAAATCTGTTGGTCGATCTCAATGAACCTGAAGGGCAGGATTCAGACGCTTCCAAACGTTAGCCTGGCCATAGCGCAGATGGCGTTGAAGCGCAGGCGCGTTCGCCTTTCCGCCAACGCCATCTGCATCCCTGGGCTTTACGCAACGTCTTGCAAATTGCTCTTCAGCCACGCCTCGATGAACATATCGATCTCGCCGTCGAGCACGGCGGTTGTGTTGCCCGTCTCCACGCCGGTGCGCAGGTCTTTGACCAACTGGTACGGATGCAACACATAGCTGCGAATCTGGCTGCCGAAGTTGGCGTCGTCCACCTTGCCCTTGAGCCTGGCTTTCTCCGCCGCCAGCCTTTCTTGTTCCAGCTCGTAGAGCTTGCCGCGCAGCACGCGCATCGCCATCTCGCGGTTCTGCGTCTGGCTGCGCTCATTCTGCGAGGTGACGACGATGCCGGTCGGCAGGTGACGAATGCGCACGGCCGTCTGGTTTTTCTGCACGTTCTGGCCGCCGGCGCCGCTGCTGAGAAAGACCTCCACTTCGATGTCTTTGGGGTCGATCTGGATTTCGATGTCTTCGTCCAGCACCGGCATCACCTCGACCTTGGCGAAGCTGGTGTGGCGGCGGTTGTTGGCGTCGAAGGGGCTGAGGCGCACGAGCCGGTGCACACCCTTTTCCGCTTTGAGCAGGCCGTAGGCGTTGGGGCCGTTGACCTCGACGGTCACGCTCTTGATGCCCGCCTCTTCGCCTTCGGTCTCGTCGGTGATAAAGGTTTTGAAGCCATGTTTCTCCGCCCAGCGCAGGTACATGCGCAGCAGCATTTGCGCCCAGTCCTGCGCTTCGGTGCCGCCGGCGCCGGCGTGAATGCTGAGGATCGCCGAACCGCTGTCGTAAGGGCCGCTGAGCGCCAGCGTGAACTCGCGCTCGTCGAGCTCCTTTTCTAACGCGTCCGCCTCCGCTTCCAGCTCGGTCAACATGGCCGGGTCGTCCTCGGCCATCTGGTAGAGCTCGAGCGCGTCGTGGGCGCGACGGGCCAGCCCCTCCCAAACTTCCACCTTGTCGCGCAGCGCGCTCAGCTCCTGCATGATCTTTTGAGCGTTCTGCGGATCATCCCAGAAGTCGGGCTGTTGGCTGCGCTGCTCCAGCTCCTGGATGCGGTTCACTTTGCCGGGGATGTCAAAGACGCCCCCGAATGGCGTCCACGCGTTCGACGATTTGGTTGAGTCTGTTTTCCAACTCGCTCATATATTCTTGTTCCTTTTGAAATCTCCATCACTCTATTCGTAGCTGCGCTTCTCCTCGCATTCTTCAAGGCCTTGCGTTCCACCGAGAATGTGCGGCTGAGAGCCGCACCTACGATGAATCCGGCGCATCCGCCTGGATAATTGTACTACAAGCTTTCTTTCTGGATGAGTTTGGCGGCGGCCGGATTGCGCAATGTTGCGATCGCGGCCCCGACCAGCGCAGAGGCCATCGCCACCCCGAACAGGGCCGTCAGCCCCCACCGCTGCAAGACGAAGCCCAACGTCCACACGCCCATGCCGTTGCCCAGGTCAAAACCAAGGTAGAAGGTGGAAACCGCCTGCCCGCGCAGCGAGGCCGGCATGTGACGCACATGCAGCGCGATCAGGAGCGGATGCAAGACGCCGCCGCCTGCAGCCACCAATGCGGTTGCTGCAAGAAAGGTGGGCAGCGACGCCGTGAACGCAAACAGGCCCAGCCCCAACGCCATGATGCTAAATCCAGAAAACAGAAGCAGCCGCTCTCGTCCTTTGTCCTGCCAGGGCGCCGTCAGCAGGCGCGTCAACACGATCGCCAGACCGTAGACGCCGTAGAGCATGCCCACCGGCTGGACATCGCGACGCAGCGCCAGCAGCGGCAAAAATTGCAGCCACACGCCAAAACCAACGCCCAGCAGCGCGGCCCAAAGCCAGGGCCGCCGAATCTCTCCAGGCAGAATCCAGAAGTGCAGGAACGCGCCGCGCCCTTGCGCCTCGACCGGACGCTCGCCGAAGCGCAGCGCCATCCACCCACACAAGCCGGCTGCCAGCGCAGCGGCGATAAAAATCTGTTCCGCCGTGGCGCGCCTCAGCGCCAGGTCGACGGCGGCGGGCGTCATCGTCATGGCCAGATTGGCGGCGATGCCGAAGCGGGCGATGGCTGCGCCTCGGTGCGCAGGAGGCGCCAGATCGGTGATGCGCGCGGTGGCCGCCGTGGTGACTGCCACGTAGCCCAACGCCTGCAAGGTGCGCGCGGCCATGAGCCAGAGCACGTGGGCGCTCGCCAGCACGGCCAGCACGCCGACGACGAAGCTCAGCACGCCGGCCCAGACGACGGTGCGACGTCCCAAGCGGTCGGCGGCCAGCCCGGCCAGCGGCCTGCCCACCAGCGCCGCCACGCCGAACGTCCCCAGCACCAGCCCCACCTGCCAGTCCGCCAGCCCCGCCTTCACCAGATAGGGAGGCAGCGGCACGAGCAACATGTAGAATGCAACAAAAAAGAGCAGGGTGGCGACGAAGACGCGGGTGGATTCGGCCATCAGCGGGATTGGACGAGGCGTCGAAAGCGAGGATGGCCAGCCTTGCCTTCGACGCCTGTCGTCTGGGTTCAATCGCCCACCAGACCGGTGACGAAGCTCACCGGATCGAAGTAGGCGAAATCGTCGATCTTCTCACCGGTGCCGACGAAACGGACGGGCACGCCCAACTCGCGTTTGATGTTGAGGATGGCGCCGCCCTTGCTGGTGCCGTCCAGCTTGGTGAGGATGATGCCGGTGACGCCGGCCGAATCTTTGAACGCCCGCGCCTGGGAAATGGCGTTCTGACCGGTGGAGGCGTCGAGCACAAGCAGCGTCTCATGGGGCGCTTTGTGCACCTGTTTGGCGGCGACCGTGCGCATCTTTTCCAGCTCTTTCATGAGGTTGTACTTGGTTTGCAAGCGCCCCGCCGTGTCCACGATCAGCAGGTCGGCCTTGCGGCTCTCCTGGCTGGCGCGAATAGCGTCGAAGACGACTGCGCCGGGGTCGGAGCCGGGCGCCTGCGCAATGACCTCAACGCCGGCGCGCTCTCCCCAGATTTTGAGCTGATCGATGGCGGCGGCGCGGAAGGTGTCGGCGGCGGCGAGCACGACCTTCTTGCCTCGACGCTTGTAGTAGGCCGCCATCTTGCCGATGCTGGTGGTTTTGCCCGAGCCGTTGACGCCGACGACGAAGACGACGGTGAGGATGCGCGGCTCCTCGATGTGCAGGGGTTCGTCGGTCTGGAGGAGCTTCACCATCTCCTGTTTGAGCACGAGATAGGCGTCTTTGGCGGCCTTGATGCGCTCTCGCTCCACACGGGCGCGCGTGGTGGCGAGCAGCTCCTGCGTGGTCGCCGCGCCGACGTCGCCCATGATCAGGATGTCCTCCAGCTCCTCCCACAGTTCTGGAGTGATCTCGTTTTCTTGAAAGATCGAGCCAATGCGTCCCAGGATGCCTGCGCGCGTCTTCTGCAGGCTCTGCTCCAGCTTGAGATCGTCCTGGGTCTTTTCTTCTTGCTTTTTGCCGAACAATTTGCTGAACACGTCTCTGCTCCACCGATTGGATGACGGTGCGTCCCTCGTAGTTTAAGCGATAGGACTGGCCTACGCCTGAAGCGCAGGCCGGTTGCTACTGACAGTGTACCACACTACCGCATCAGCAGCGGCAAATAGCTGTTCGACGGCAGTCTTTCGCCGACGAACATATCGATGCCCGCCGTCGTCTGACCGGCGCGCACCTCGACGTTCGCCGCCTGGTAGGGCTCGATCGATCTCGGTGGCAGGCCGAAGCACGCCAGCAACCCGCCAGGGAATCTTCCTCCGGGCCCGGTGCAAAGGCGATAGGAGCCTGCTCGAAGGCCCCCGAGCCGGTAATTTCCATTTTGATCTGTGGTTGCGCGCTGAATCAGTGGGAAAAGCGTGCCGTAAGCATATTCAGCGCCTGGATTCTGTAAGACATACCAGGCATACACGTTGAATCGAGCCGCCGGCCTGTTGTTGTCTGCTATAACCCGCCCTGTGATCCAGCCGCCGGGTTTGAGTTCGATATCCACATTCATTCGTTGCTGGCTTGCCTCCAAAGAGACTAACGAGGCGTCTACCGGAGAGATGCGATCGGAGTAAAATGTCGTCGCATAAATCTCCAGTGGATCGACGACGCCAATGCGATACGTTCCTTCTGTTAACCCTCCAAAAAAGTAACGGCCCTCGGCATCAGCCTGGAGCTCAACCAGCGGAAGCTCCTTATCAGACGAAGCGTACAAAGAAACCCGGGCGGATGGCAGCGGTCGCCCCTCGGCCCGAATTTGACCGCCGATCGCTCCATCAAACATTCCTGCCTCGCCTAGATCGATGTTGATGTTGTCTATCACGGCGCCGGGGGTGATCGTGATCGGGGTCGCCTGCTCTGGATCATAGCGACCTGCACCTTCACCGTAATAGGCCCCGAAAGTCATGTGATTCAATTGACCTTCGACCCGCATGCGGTAGATGCCTGGCGGAATTCCAGAGACTCGATAAGCGCCGGTCGCCGGGTCATAGTGGCTATACCCGAGGGGAAACCACCATGAAGGGGGAGGAGCGCCCAACAGTTGGATATAGGCGTTGTCGGGTTTCTCGTCTCCAAGGACGCTTAGTTTGCCGCCGATAGCGCCGCCCAGGCTTAATCTTGCATCCACATCCAGGCGCTTTTCGTACCGATTCACTGTGACCACCGTGGCGTCGGAATACGAGACCGAGTCATCGTAAAATTCGCCGAGATAGGGGCCTCCTAAGTCAATAAAGAGCAGAACATAGTTTCCTGGCCGCAACCATCGAAATTCATAGCGACCCGCTGCATCGGTTCGCGTCATAGCGCTGTATTGTGAAGATTCAGAGGAGTTTCTGCTGAACAGATGAACTAGGATGCCTTCCAACGCGGAGCCGACCGATGAGCGCACGACGCCGCCGATCGTTGCGCTGTCCCCTTCTACTCCGAACGCAAGGTCAATGTCCGTCGTGGTGAGGCCCTCGGTGACCGTGACAGGCCAGGCGTAGTCGATGGACGAATAAACGTCGGGATAGCAAAGCGTTGGATAAGATTCGGATGGTTTGTCGCCTGCGCTATCCCAAAAGACGTTATATGCGCATATTGCATAGACGCCAGGCTGAAGGCCAGGAAAGCTGTAAACGCCGGAACCTTCAATCCAGAGGGAGGCGACAGTTTGCCACTCCTCTTGAACGCGTGCAAGGACATTAATGCGACTGGACTGAACAAAACCGCTGACGAGATAGCTGATTTGGCCCTGAATGGCGCCAGCCTTGGGCATTGCTACATTCAGGTCGGTCACATTCGAGCCCGCCACGGCGATCGGCGTTGCGCTTTGTAACGTCAAAGCGTTGGAATAGAAGGTCTGAGCGTAAACGGAGGATTGGTCTCTAAAGGAAAGAGCGTATGTGCCTGCAGGCAGCACTCCAAAGCGGTAAGCCCCCTGGGTGTCTGTGCGTGTGGAGCGCCAATATGAATAATAACCATTGGAATCGCGTCGGTGGAGAGTGACATCGATGCCGGAGAGCGGCGCGCCGCTTGAATCGGTGACGCTGCCGGAGATGCTGCCGGGTGCGTCTGGGGCGAGAGGAGGAGACTGCGCAAGGGCTGAATTGAAGGCGCCCAATCCACAGAACAGGGCCAGCAAAAGGCTCGCGGTGAGAAGAAATGCGGCCGCCGGAAATATCTTGGGCTGCATAGCGCCTCCGAGAGCAGATTCCCTTGTCAACAACCTTGACAACCGGCTTGTGTACAAATCGATTCTTATCGTTGATTCAGCTCGCGCTGCGCAAGGAGCTCAAGCAGCCGCGTCAGCACCTCCTCGCGGTCGTCGCCGGTGAGCGCCAGCGCCAGTTGCGCCGTGAGCAGCCCATACTTGACGCCGACGTCGTAACGGCTGCCCGCCAGCTCGAGCGCAAGGTATTTCTCGCGCTGCGCCAGCTCCACCAGCGCTTCGGAGAGCGTGTAGCCGCGCTCCGGGTGATCGACGGGCGCGCCGGCGGCGATCTGCGCGTCGAGGATGCTCATCACCGTGGGCGTCAACACGTGCATCCCGAAGAAACAAAGATAGTAGCCGGCGCGCAGCCCGGGCACGATCAGGCGCTGCTCGGCCTGTGTGGGCGTGGGTTTTTCGATCACGGCGTCGATCTCATAGAGGCCGGCGGCTCCGGGCACGCGACGCCCGCCCACCGCGCCGTAATAGGGGAGCAGACTCTCGCGCGTCGGCTGCACGGCGGAGATGGCGCACTCCTGCGCTTCCGCCATCGCCACCAGCGCCTGTGCGCAGCGCTGTGCGCCGTTGCTCACATAGAGGTGGTCGCCCACGAGGTGCAGAAAGGGGTCGCGGCCGACGAATTCGCGTGCGCAGAAAACGGCGTGGCCATGGCCCAAAGGTTCGGGCTGATGCACGAAGACGAGCCGCCGCGCATGATCGCCCGCCACCTGCGCGTACGCCTGCTCGTCGCCCGGCCGCACCACGACGGCGATCTGGTCGATGCCGGCCGCCAACACTTCTTCGATCAAAATGGAAAGCACCGATTTCTCTGCGCCGTCGCGGTCGATCAGCGTCTGCAGCGGCAGGGTGCGCTGCCTGCGCCCTGCGGCGGTGATCACTGCTTTTTTGACGTTCATCCGTTTGCATCCTTGCTTGTTGATGGTCGGGTGAAAGGTTTGCTTCCGGTGTGTTGCGCGTCCCGTGTCGGAGAGGGAGCTGTTCGACAGTGCGCCGTGAGCGCATAGCCGCTAGGTCCGTCCCACCACCAACACGACGTTATGCCCGCCGAAACCAAAGGCGTTGACGATGGCTGCGCGTGCGTCCACGCGTTCGGCCCGATTGCCGACGATGTGCAGATCGATCGCCGGGTCGGGCGTGTAGTTGATCGTCGGTGGGACAATTCCTTCGCATAGCGTGCACACGGCGGCGACCAGCGACTGTGCGCCAGCTGCGCCGAAGCTATGGCCGATCATGCTCTTGATGCTGGTGACGTACAACCTATCTGTCCAATCGCCGAAGGCGCGGCGCAAGGCGAGCGCCTCGGCCACGTCGTTGAGCGGCGTGCCGGTGCCATGCGCATAGACGACGTCAACCTCTTCCGGGGCGATGCGCGCCTGTTGCAGCGCGCCGACGATGGCGCGCACGGCGCCGTCCGACTGTGGGTCGGGCGCCGTGACGTGATAGGCGTCGCCGGTCAATTTGCCCCCCAGCACTTCGGCGTAGATTTTCGCCCCGCGGCGTCGTGCGTGCTCTTCCGTCTCCAACACGACCGCCGCCGCCCCCTCCGCAGCCACCAGGCCGTCCCGGTCGATCGAAAAGGGGCGACAGGCGCGCTCCGGCTCGTCGGTGCGGCTTGACATGGCCCCCATGCGCCCGAACGCGGCCAGGGTGATCGGCGTAATCGAGGATTCGACGCCGCCTGCAATGAAAACGTCCGCTTCCCCCCGCTGCAGAAAGCGATACGCCTCCAGCACCGAATAGTGGCCGCTGGCGCAGGCCAGCGTGTGCGTCATCGCCGGCCCCTGCGCCCCGAGTTCAATGGCGACCGCAGCGCTGACTTCATGCGTCAGCATGTGCATCAGGCTCAGGGGCTCAAGCACATCCCATCCCTGGCGCGCCATACCCATGATGTAATGCTCCACCATCGCCAGGCCGGCGCCGCCGGTGGCCATGAAGACGCCGACGCGCTCGCAGTTGTCGGCGTCGATCGTCAGCCCGGCGTCGGCGACCGCCTGCTGCGCCACCGTGAGCGCAAATTGCGTCGCCCGCGGCCAGCGCTCGATCCCTTGTTTCGAGGGCGGAGGCGCATAGTCTTTCACCTCGCAGGCGATGGAGTAAGGCATCTCGCCGGGGTCAAAGGCCGTGACGCGCGCAGCCCCCGATTTTCCGGCCACAAGGCTTCGCCAGTAGTGCGCCACGTCGTTTCCAATCGGTGTGACGGCGCCCATCCCGGTGATGAAGACTCGCGTCATGGCTCCTCCTCGCTCAATGATGCATGCTCCATTGCGTCGGTTGCTTTGTCGGTGAATATGTGATGTATTCTACTGGTTCCATCGGTTTTCGTGAAGGTGAACATGAGGGCGAAAATGCATCTGCCATCGACCTTCATTCATACGATTTGCACTACATTTGGGGCAAAGGGTGAAGATTTTCTGCGAAACTTGTCCGCTCTTCTGGCCGAATATGCTCAACGTTGGCGACTGACGCTGGGGCCTCCTTTTGAGAATCTCTCCTATAACTACGTAGCGCCCGCCGTGCGCGCCGACGGACGCGAGGTCGTATTGAAGCTCGGCGTCCCGCATCGGGAGCTGTGGTCGGAAATCGAGGCGCTGATCTTCTTTGCCGGTCGCGGCTGCGTGCAGCTGCTAGAGGCCGACCCCGCCGGCGGCGCCTTGCTTTTGGAGCGCCTTCGCCCCGGGCGTCCGTTGCGCGCCCTGGTCGAAGAAGATGACGAGAGAGCAACCGCCCTTATCGCCGATGTGATGGCGGCGCTCTGGCGCCCTGCGCCGTCCGACCATGCGATGTTGACGATCGAGGCGTGGGCGCGCGAGTTAGAGACGCTGCGCCCCACCTTCGAGGGCGGTTGCGGACCATTTCCGCCCCATTTGGTCGATGCAGCCGAACGCCTTTTTCCGGAGCTATTGGCGTCGAGCGGCTCGACGGTGGTGTTGCATGGAGACCTTCATCACGAGAACATTCTGTCGACGGCCGAAGGCGCGTGGCTCGCCATTGACCCCAAGGGCGTCGTCGGCGAGCGCGAGTTCGAGGCGTACGCCATGCTGCGCAATCCTTTAGGATGGCCTTTGGCGCAACCCAACCCTGCGCGCGTGCTCAAACGGCGCATCGATCAGCTCGCCGAACGGCTCACGCTCGATCGCGAACGCATGCGGCTGTGGAGCATAGCGCAGTGCGTGCTCTCCGCCTGGTGGGATTACAGCGAGGACGCAGGAAGGGACTTCGGCGCTAAGAACGATGATCTTCAGGTCGCACAGATTTTGTGGGAGATGAAGGCATAAGAGATGGCGCCTGGATGCCGTTGAACGATGGATTTATAGGAGTTGCGCAGTTCACACGATAAAACGGTGCATCCGCGTACGGCGCTCCCCCTCTCCCAGCATTGGGAGAGGGGGGCGGGGGGGCTGGCGAGCATCTGCGGCTGCGAGCTGCGGCGACGGCGTTCCCCCTCTCTCCCGGTGTTGGCTGCGGCGACGGCGCTCCCCCTCTCTCCCGGTGTTAGCTGCGACGACGGCGCTCCCCCTCTCCCAGCGTTGGGAGAGGGGGTGGGGGGTGAGGGCCTTCCCCACGGCTCTTTGCACACGTCTCAGGTGGAGGGACGTCCATAAATGGCCGCCAGCGCGCTCTCGAGGGTGGGGTGTTTGAATTGGAAGCCTTCCGCCTCCAATCGCATGGAGACGCAATAGCGGCCGTAAAGGGCAAGCTCTGGATCGGTTTTCAGGATCAACGGCGCAGCCAGCTTGATCATCCAGCCCGGCGAAGGCAAACCGATCGGCGCGCCCAACGCTTTGCGCAGCGCCTTCATGAACTCGGCGTTCGAGACCGGATTGGGCGCCGTGGCAATGTACGCTCCCTGCATGGTTTCATCCCTGATGGCGCGCAGAAACAGCCGGTTCATATCTTCTTCATGCAGCCAGCTGATCCCTTGTTTCCCACTTCCAATCTTTCCACCGAGCCCGAGTCGGACGGCGAGCTCCATCCGCCGCAGGGCCCCGCCATTTCGCCCCAAAACGAAGCTTGTCCGCAAAATGACCTGGCGCATTTCGGGCAGCACGGCGCTGTGGTACGCGTCTTCCCATGCCTTGCCTACGAAAGGAGCCAGGCCATAGCCGAACGATGAGTCCTCTGTGCAGACGATCTCCGGCGGATCGCCGTAGATGTGCGCCGTCGACATCTGCACCCAGACCGGCGGAGGCTGCTTGATTCTGCGAAGCGCCCGTCCGATCAGCTGCGTCGCCTCCACTCTGGAGCGCAGAATTTCGTCGCAATGATCGGGCGTTTTGATGCAATCGACCGAGCGCCCGGCAAGGTTGACCACAGCGGCTGCGCCGTCCAGCTCGTCCGCCCAGGCGCCGAGCGTCTGGGCGTCCCAGCGCACGCACCGCCAGTCGCCCTGGTTGGAGGGCGGATGCCTTGAGATGATGCAAGCCTCGAATTCAGCGCTTTTGGAAAGGGCGCGCGCCAGGTTGAGTCCTAAGAAGCCGGAGCCGCCGACGATGACGACTTTACGCCTTGATCCGTGCATCGGTCTTTCTCCACCATACGTTTTGCTTTTATCCAAAGGCGAGCAAAATTTTGCTGTAAGAAGGCTGCACTCCAACGGCGCGCAACAAAGGGCCAGGATGGCGCAGCGCTTCCCGGATCAGCGCCAGGCGCAACTGCATGGGTGCAGCGAGAAAGACGCGGCCCATCGTCTGCATGACTTCGGCGGTGGTCAGTGTGTTGGACAAATAGCCGCCCCAGTAGCGCACCGGCAACTGAAAGAAGACGGCAAAAAATTGCTGCAACTGCGACTCATTTAGAGAGAGCAGCGTCTGCAAGCCGAAGAGATAGAGCTGATGTTTGCGCAGCCGCTCCTGCGGCCATAGGGTCTCCCAACCCGTCCGGGCGACGCCGGACGGAGAGGCGTTCGGCGCGCTCAGCGCGTGCGCAATTTGCTGCGCCAGTGGCGCGGCAAGCCGCAGCGCCGCGCCAACCTGGTAGCCGGAGGCCGGGTGCACCATACTCGCCGCGCCGCCGTAACCGAGCACCGGTTGGTCGAGATAGGGCACGGGCATGTTCATCGGGAAGAGGCAGTGCTCTTCGTGCTCCATTTCGGCTACGGCGCAGCCCATGTGAGCCAGCCGACGATGCAGGCGAGCTTTGAGCAAATCGAAGGGAACGGGGGGCGCATGCGCCAGCGAGGTCTCTTCGACGAAATAACGGCCGCCTCCCAGGTCCATTGCGTACAAAAAAGTTGGCGGCTCAACGCGTCGCTCCTCGGCGCTCAGATGCTCGGAGCGATAGTCCATCAACACCAGCTGTCCTGGTCGCACCGGCGCTTGGGTGAAGGCGCCCACCACGCCATAGGCGGCCTGATAGGCGATTGCGCTCGCAAGGGGGCGTTTGACGAAGACGGGCGTATGTCCGCTGGCATCCACCACCAGCCGCGTCTGCACGAGGCTGCCGTCCTCCAGCGTGACTTCAGCGCGTCTGGCCGTGTGCTCGACCAACCTCGCCGAGCCGCGGCGCCAGCGCATGCCCGCGCGCGTGCAGCGATCCAACAGATGCGTCTGGAGTCTGACGTTGTCGAGCAATCCATAGACCCGCTCCAGCCGCAGCGCTTGACCTCCTGCATACGAGACGCAGTCGCTCCAGCGATGACCAAGCATGGCGACGAGCTCGGGGGAAGGCAGCTCGTCTTCCCAGATGCCATAGGTGTTGCTCCACGGCGTCGCCGGGTCGGTGGGAGCGACGCCTTCGACGCAGAGACCGGCGTCGCACAGTGCTGCGGCCAGCGCCAGCCCGGCGGGCCCTGCGCCGATAATCAATACATCGGTTTTCATATTGCCTGTGCTTTAGCAAATCCTCCAGGGGCAACCCGATGCCTCTGGCAACTGGGTGATTGTCGCCTGTCTGAGGAATACCCTACCCGGCCTCGATGGCCCTGTCAAGTGGATTGTGCGCAGACAGCTCCTGCTGAAGCGTCAGCGCAGGCGCAAAGCTCGGCGCCAACTCCAACGCGCGCGCCAGCGCCTCCCGCGCGGCCTCGGCGTCCCCCACTGCCAGGAACGCGCGCGCCCGCCAGTAGAACAGCTCCTCGACGCTCTCCGTCTCCTCAAAGACGGCGTCGGTCAGCGCCAGTGCGTCCTGGGGGCGCCCTTCGGCGATATACGCCTCCAGCGGCGTGAATTGATACCAGAGCATGCGCTCCGGCAGGCCGATCTCCCGTGCACGGTCGAACGCAGCGGCGGCCTCGGCGGTGCGCCCCTGTCGCGTCAGGCTGCTCCCCAGGTTAAACCACGCAAAGACATCGTTGGGGGCAATTTCCAGCTCACTGCGCGCGCGGGCCTCAGCCTCTCTCCACATGTGTTCCGGCGCAAAGCCGTGCGCCGCCAGGATCGCTCGGACTTGCGGCGTCTGCTCGACGGGATGCACAAGCAGGAAGGTGCGATTGAAGACTTTCCAGAACCGGTCGAGGCGGTCGTAGCTCATGCGGATGCCGGCGTAGGGTTGCGCCGAGATCAGCCCCGTATAGTCGAGCGAGTCGTAGAGCGTCCACTGGCCGGCGGCGTCATCATAGCCCACCGCCAGTCGATAGTGGCCGATGCCGTCCCCGGGCGCGCGTTCATGCCAGGTTTCGAGCAACACGGGGAAACCGTTGCTGATCAACGTTTTCAGGAGATTGGCGTTGCCGTTGACGTAAAGGTCGGCGGCGTATCCCTGCGCCCGGGCAAAATCGACGAGCTCGTGAGGGCTGACGTTTTTGTCGTCGGGCGAAGTGCGCAGGACTGCGCCGATCGCCGCCTGATCGAGCGGGCTGCCGTAGTAGCTCAGGTTCATTGCCAGCGTGGCCGGGCCGCAATTGTTCCAGGTCTGCCATTCGTGGCGGAGGCCGCTGAGCAAGGCGGACGGCTGCGCCGGCGCGATGAGGAAGGACGGCGTCGGAACAGGCGTCGCCGTGGGCGTGGATGTCGGCGTCGATAGGGGCGTGGCTCCAGGCGGAGAAACCGGCTCAATGGACTGCACAGGAGTGGAGGCTGAACGTTCGACGAGAGATGCATCGAGGATAGGCGTCGAGGCGGGCAATGCGAGAACGGCAGGCTGCAGTGCGCCGGTGCGCGGCGGGGGAAATGGATCGTTGAACCACAAGCCAAGACCGATCACCGCCGCCGCCGCTGTTGCGGTCATGAGCATTGCCCATGTCAGCGCATTGAACGTGGGCGCATCGAATGGGGCAACTTTGCCTTTTCGTTTTCTTCCCTGAAATTGTGGTTGGTTCTTCACTCCTCGATCCGGAATGTCGCAAGCTCGACCAGCTCCGCGCCGTCCATTGTCCGAATTCGCGGCAACCCTTCGATCGTCGGATCGTACAAGACGGCGATCAAACGATAGCCGCCGGGAGGAAGTTCCGCCGGCAACCGCAAGCCATAGTTGCGCGTCATCGTGCGCCCATCGCCTCGACGCCATTCCGTCAGCGGCAGATCTTGTTGCGTCGCCAGCGCGCCGTCGTCGTTGAGCAGCTGCACCGACAGTTTCAGTGCGCCGACGTCGCCAGGCGGGCGCATCCCGACGAGCGTAAAGGTGAGCAGGCCGCCCGGAACGAGCTGTTGCCCTTCTAGCCCGGAGACGCCGTGCAGCAGAAAACCGTTTTCAAACAAGGCGTTCATCTCCGCCTCCACGCGCGGAGAAGGTTGACCGGCGTAGAGGAGCAACGGCCAGACGCCGACGCGTTCTTCGTCCACCCGATCATACGGACTTTGCGCCAACGCTGCCACCGCAAGGTCGCGGTCGTCCCAGTTGGCTGCCGGCTGCAACGGCAGCAGGATACGGCGCACGCCCGCTTTCGCCAGCGCATCGACCGCAGCGCGTGCACCCGCTTCGTCATGCGGGCCGGGCGGCAACACAATGTGCTCGACCGCGCCTCGATAATAGTACCACAATGTGGGATCGGGAAAATTTTGTGCAATGCGCACCTGTTCGGCGGGCAGGCCGGCGGAGAAACGCTCCAGCGCGGCGGCCAGATCTCGCCAGCCGCGCGTCTTGCTGTAGGCGGGGTCTGCATAGTGGCGATAGAGCGAGAGCGTCATGCCGGCGAGCAGCGCCGCCAACAGGAGCAACGCTGCGCCGCGCAAAAGCGGCTCGCGCGGGCCGGAGAAGCGGCGCCCGTCGAAGGCTGCGGCGATCAACAGGGCGAAGGCCGGCGCGCTGACGGCGAGATAGCGCTCATTGAAGATCGGTCGCTCCCAGGCGCTCCACCAGATGATGAGCACGGGCAAGGCGAAATAGCAAATCAGCAGCCAGAGAGTGCGGCGGTCGGTCGGCGAGCCTGCGCCGAGGCGGAGGACGGCGATCGCCAGCAGCAGCCCTCCCGCGACCGCCCATGCCGTGCGCTGTTCGGCCGGTGCCGTTTCCCCCACTGCAAAAACGCTCAAGGAACGCTGCGCCATCGACCAGAAGTCGGGCGAATCGCCGTTGCCGCCATAGCTGCCGATGATTCCCGCAACGCTGAGCAGCCAGGGCAGATAGAGCGCAGCGACGATCGTCTGCCACATGAGCCAGCGCGCCAGGCTGCTGCGTGCATTGGGGACAAAGAGCGCCCGCGTCGCCACGAAGAACGTGAGCGCAGCCAGTGCAAAGGCGGCGTAATAGTGTGTGTGCAGCGCCAGCCAGGCGACGGCGACGTACGCCAGCCCCCAGCGGCTGCGCTGCCGCTGCAAGGTCTCGACGCCCAGCCACACTGCGGCGACCGTCAGCGCCATGCTCATGCTGTACATGCGCGCATCCTGACTATGCCAGGCGGCGTAGGGGCTGAGCGCCAGCAGCAGCGTCGCCAACAACGCCGTCGCTCGCCGGAAGCCCAGGCGCAGCGCCAATCGCAGCGTCAATGCGACGGCCAGAACTCCGAACCAGACCGATGGAAAACGCAGGGCAAACTCACCGTCGCCCGCCAGGCTCAGCCATGGCTTCAACACAAAGTAGCTGCCCACCGGATGCGGCTCCGCCAGCGCAACGGTGGCCTCGATCATGCCGGCGTAGGTGCGCTGCACGAAAAAATAGCCGAACGCCTCATCTCCGCGCAGCTCCTGGTGGTCGAGCCGATAGGCGCGCAGCAAAAAGGCCAGCAAAAGCGCGCCAAGCGCAATCAGGCGCAGCAGGTTCTTTGATGAGTGCAGCTCGCCGCTGCGCATCGCTCGTTGAGCCTTCATCCTTGATTACTTCGCCTCCGCAGCGCGTCGAACGCGCCGGCGAGCAGAAGCGCAGCCAGCGTCCCTGCGCCGATCCAAAGGCCGTGGCGCACGCTCTCCGGCTGATAGTGCAGATCGATGACGCTCCTCCCCGCCGGAAGGGGGACGCCGAGAAAGCTGAGGTTGACGCGCAGCGCTTCAGTGGGCGGAGTTGGAGCACCCCGAGGCCATTCCACGACCCTCACGCGCCAGCCTGGCATCCAATTTTCGCTCACAACCAGCAGGCCGGGCGCCTCACTCTCCGCAGCGATTTCGACCCGGCCAGGCGCCCGTTGCACGAGCTGGACATCAGATGAGGCCTCACCACGATTCAGCGCCTGAGTTGGCTCGAACCGGCCTGTTGCAGCGTGCTCCGGCGGCAAGACCGCCTTGCGGTCGAGATCGAAGGCGTGATCGGCCAGCAATTTCACGCTCTCTTCGTCGTCGGCGACCACCGTTTCATACACGATCCACGCGCGCGGGTTGCGTTGCTCTAAACGGTGCAAATAGGTTGTATCCGCGCTCTGAGGGAATTCCGCCAACAGCGTGGAGGGGACGAACAGATCGCGACGCCATGTCAACACATGTTCGACGCCGGTCAGCCGCCACATGCGGTCCAACGGAAAGGCATCGAAGAGACGCGCATAAGTGGCCAGCCGCAGCGGGCTGGCGCCCCAGACGTCCTCCACGTTCACGCGCATGCCGTAGTCTTCATAGACGCGAAATTCGTTGTAGACGCGGCCCGGCGGCGTCGTTGTCTCGCCAAGCGATGGGGTGAAGGCACGATTGGATGCAACTGCCTGGACCGCTTCCACCTCCGGCGCCAGCAGCGTCTTGCGGGAAGGGCTGAAACGATCGAGATTGGTCGTGAAATTGGCCCAGAAAAGCGAGGCGAAGATCAGCAGAAGTAGCAACTGCGTGCGTTGGCGGCTCCACCCCGGCAGCCGCAGCAACAGTGCAAAGCCCGCCGCCATCCCGATCGCCAGCGCAGCCAACAGCAGAAAGCGCCAGGGGCCAATCGCCGTGCGCCCCGGCAGTTGCCAGAGCAGACCGAAGATATAAACTCCGCCGGTGACCACCCCTGCGTAGAGCGTCGCCAGCCAGGCGCGCACCGCCTGCGGCGCCAGATGCACCGCCAGCAGCCCGTAGCCGGCGAGCACGCTCAATCCAAACGCCACAAGGAAGGCGGCCCGCTCCTGTCCTCGAAACAGGTTGAAGCCCGGCGCCAGGTGATAGAAAAGCGGATACAGAAAGCCGTTGCCGCCGAAAGAGAGCAAAAGCGCAATCCCGGCCAGGCCCAGGAAAAAGAACGCGCCCCAACGGTGACGCAGCGGCAAGGCGACGTCCACTTCTCCTGCGCGCCAGTGGCTGCGCATCGCCGCCGCGCCGACCGCCACGAACGCCAACCCAAGCCCCACCACGCCGACGTACAGGGGCGAATAGTAGGTCAGCACGCCGGGCAGCAGCAACTGCCAGCTATCTTGCAACGGAAAACCGCCGCTGACGAAGGCGTAGTCCACGTCGGCGCGCACGCTCAGCCGCATATACTCCAGGCCCGGCAGGAGCTGGGGCGCACTCAATCCCGCGGCGACCGCCGCAGCCAGCAGCGCGCCCGCAGCGATCGCGCCCCCTTCCCTGACGCGGCGCGTCTGAAGCCAGCGCGCTGCGCTCAGCAGGAGCAGCCACGCCCCGGCCGCATAGAGCGTATACAGAAAAGTTTGGGCATGGCCGCCCAGAAAGCTCACCGCCGCCGCACCCCCTGCGGCGCTCCACCGCCGCCAGCATCGAGGCGACTCCAGGGCGCGCAAGAGCAGCCACAAGAGCAGCGGCAGCCAGATCGCCGTGCGCAACACGGCAAGCTGCGCCACCGGATAGCCTGTCAGGTAGCCCGAAAAGGCGAAGCTAACGCCCGCAGCCAGACCGGCGTCCTGGCGTCGCGTTAGTCGCTCCACCAGCAGATAGGTGAAAAAGCCGGCCAGCGCCACCTGCAAAATGGCCTCGACCTGTAAAAAATAGAGTCGCGCGGCCGCACCGTCGAAGGGCAACGTCAGCGCCAGCAGCAGGCTGCCGACCGGATAGAAGACGGCCGCCTGCACGTCGGCCAGAAAAGGGTGGCCGCTGTAGGTGTAGGGATTCCACACCGGCAGCCGTGCGTTTTGCATCTCTTGTTGAAGAAAGAGGCTAAAAGGCAAGAAATGATGGGTGAAATCGCCGTCAGGGAAGGTGCGCAGCCCCAGCAGCACCGGCGCATAGAAAAACGCCGCCAGGCCCAAAAAAAGGAGCAGCGCCTGGATTTTACGCCGATGCAGGAAACGCGAAGCCGAGAACAT
Organism: uncultured Caldilinea sp.; assembly: GCF_937128415.1. Taxonomy (GTDB): domain Bacteria; phylum Chloroflexota; class Anaerolineae; order Caldilineales; family Caldilineaceae; genus Caldilinea. The sequence continues at coordinate 12,534 of NZ_CAKZMJ010000094.1, read as the reverse complement.
GGCTTTCACAGACTAGGGCTGCCTCACGACGCGCACGGCGCCTAACAAGACGAAATCGGGTCCATCGATAGTGACCAGGCGGGCCCCCTCATCGTCGGGATTGTAGAGGCCCGCAATAAGTGAATAGTCGCCTTCGGGCATATTTTCTGGCACCAGCACGCCCGCTCGCTCGATGAGGTTTTCACCTGCGGGCAAAGCGCTGAAGACCGTGTAGTTGTCGTCGGGGCCGGTGTCGAGCAGGGCGAGCGGGATGTTTTGCCCGCTGAGCAGCTGCACAAACCAGCGCAGATTTTGGTCGGTCGGCGCTTCCAGGCGATAGCGAATTTCGATCGGGATCGGCTTGCCGGCGAGCGCCACCGAGGGTGAGCGCACGGAAAGGATGGTGACCTGCTCGGCGCGACGACCGAGCAGCGCCTGGTTGATCGGTCGCTCCTCGACGCCGCCCAGGCGCACACCGGTGGCGTACTGCACCAGGCGATAGTCTTCATACCATGTGTCGATGGCCTTGAAAGCATGGTCGGCCAGCCATCGCTCCAGCGTGTTGTCCGGATCGTTCGGTTGAACGCCGCTCGTTACAAACCAGATGCGGTCATGCTGTTGGCTCAGCCGAGTCATCACGCGCTCCGTCTCCGGATGGCGCAGGCTGTCCAACGCGTAGCCGTAGGTGGGGATGTCGATCTTGCACTCGCCGGGCATCCAGTTCATCGGAATCTGATAGCTGTTGGGCGCTACGTTGACGAAGACATCCGTGGGCGAGACCGTGCGGCAGATGTCGCGAATGATGGCGCGATAGCCAACGTCTTTCCGTCCGTAGTGCGGCTGGCGCCCCACTTCTCCGGCCCAGGTGGCGATGACAAGCGCCGGTGCAAGCACGACGAGGGCGAACGTCGGCGCAGCGATGCTGTCGGTCGGCCTCTGCGGGGCAGCCGCCATCCGCCACCATACCGCCAGGAAGCCGATCAGCGTAATCACCGCCGCGCCGCCGATCAGCAGCACCAGCCACAGTACGACAGTTTGCGGCGGCTCGCCCTCCGCCCACAGCCAGCCCAGATCGCTGTTGACGACGAAGCCCTGCGCCATCAGCTTGAATTGACCGAAGACCGGGCTGTTGAAGAAATCGGTCAGGCTTTGCGCCGGCGGGCCGTAGCGCAGCGGGTCGTTCCAGTCGGTTGGGTAGAGGCTGCGCAATTGAATTTCATAGTTGACAAAATTGACGCTCACCGCAGCGAGCTGCACGATGAATGAGAACAACGCCAAAACGCCAGTGAGCCAGACGAGCGCACTGCGCATAGACGAGGGCCGCTTGTCCGCCTCTGGAGGCTCTTCCAGGGTCGAGGCGATCTCCGACTCTGCGCCGGAGGGATGCATCAGGCGCGCCTGTTTTTTCTTCGCCAAGGATGCGCTTTGCCTCGTCAGTGGCTCGATGACAATCGCCAACGGCAACACCCAGAAGGGCGTCAGCGGCGTGAGAAAGCGCGGCCCCCAGGCGAAGCCGCCCCACCACATCCACCACAGGCTATACATCGTCACCAGCGCCACGCTGAGCAGGGCGACCAGCGCAGCTTCGCTGCGGTGACGCTGCGCAAAGGGAACGAAGGCGGCCAGGCTGGCAATGAAAAGCGGCGTATGCCAGAACACCCCGCGATAGGGGCTGAGCAACAGTCCCCACAGGCCGGAAAGCAGCGGATTGGTGAAGCCTTCGCCCGCGTCGAAGTGATAGCCGGTGTCGAAAGGGTTCCCGAAGCGCACGAAATTGTAGAGCATCAGCAGCGCGGCTGCAAGCAGAATCGGCGCTGCGAGGGCCGCCGCCGGCGCCAGCCGCTGGAGGATGTTGTTCTTCGGCATCCCTTCGCTCGGCGCGAGGCGGCGGTGCAGCCACCAATCGAGAGCCGCCCAGCCGACGAGGATCAGAATAAGCACTGCATGCGCTGCGACGGTGGCGAGCGCCACGCCGGCGCCGACGCCGGCCAACGCCATCCACCACCAATCGCCGCTGCGCCTCCAGGTCAGCAAGCCGTAAAAGAGGGTGAGCAGGCTGAGCGCGCTCAACGGCTCGCCGAAAAACTGGTTGGCGTAAGGCCAGGCGATCGTCGCCAGCCCAAAGAGCAAACCGAGCGCCATGCCGGTGCGGTCGGAATAACCGAGCCGTCGCGCCGTCAGCCACAGCAGCGCAGCCGTGACCGCAGTGACGACCCCGTTCCAGAGCAGCGTCGCCTGGAGCTGGCCAAGGCTGATGTTGAACTCGGTGAAGATGTGAAAGAGCAGATACCAGGGAACCGCCAGAAAGGCGGGCGCCGGCCCCTTCTTGCTGTAGACGTCTCCCTCCGGGCCAAAGGCGCCCAGCACTTCGCCGGGGCTGTTGACCCACTGCGTCCACGCAATGGCGTTGGTGTCGATCGCTCCGCGCAGCGCCTGCGATTCGGTGACGGCGAAGAGGCTGACTTCATCGATAATGTGGAAGCGGCTGGAGTTGGTCAAGGTGTAGACCGTGACCAGCAGCGCCATGAGAACCAGGAGGCCGAAGGTGCGAGTGCGTTGCATGGGAAGCCTTGCGATGCGTTACGTGCGCAGCCCAAAGATGCGCAGCCTCAGAACGGCGGCGGTGTACTGTTGGAAGATCGACCAGAAGCCGGTCTTGCTGTCGCCGTGGCGGCGCAGGATGTAAAAGACCGGCACTTCGAGAATTTTCCAGTCCTGGCGCCACGCCGCCAGAAGGAGCCGAATAAAATAATCGCCATAGCCGTAGAAAATCGCCGGAAAGAGCGGCGCCAGCGAATAAAGCTTCTCGCGACGGATGGCGAAATAGCCGCTCAGGTTGTCCTGGATCTGCGTGTGCAACAGCGCGCGAATGAAAACGTTGTAGAGCTGGCTGAGACGATACCGGAGGCGATCTTCCATGCCGCCGCGCATGACGAAACGGCTGCCGATCACGAGGTCGTAATAGCGCAACAGATCGACCATCTGCGGAATCATCGCCGGATCGTGGTTGAAGTCGGTGTCCATGACGACCAGCGTGCGGCCATGCGCCAACAGCAAGCCATCGCGAATCGATTGGGCCAGCCCTTTGTCTTGCGTGCGCACGAAGAGCCGGACGCTCGCCGACGTTTTCCCGGACAAGCGGCCTGTGTCGGCGCCATTCAGGTTGTAGCGCCGGCGCACCACGTCCGCAGTGCCGTCCGGGCTGTTGTCATCGACCACCAGGACTTCAAACGCATAGCCTGTCGGCGCCAGCTCGCGTTGAATGGCGTCGATCAGATCACAGATGTTGTCGCGCTCGTTGAACGTCGGCAGCACGATGGAAACGTCGACTGTTCCCTGCGGCTGCTCCGCCAGAAATTCTTGCATCGTCACAACGTCCCATTGTAGCGAAGAGATGGGTGAAACTCGAAACGGAGGGCGTTTTAGAAAACCGTCACCGCCGGCCCAACGCGCAGAGAACGTCGCAGATGTAGTCGATCTGCGCGTCCGTCAGCGCGGGCGAGCTAGGCAGGTTGAGGCCGCAGCGGCTGAGATGCAGCGCCACCGGGCGCGGGGCGTCGCTGCGATAGGGGGGCAGCGTGTCCATCGGATGAAAGAAGGGGCGACTGTCGATGCCTCGTTCGCGTAGGGCCGAAATCAGTTCATCGCGGCTCAGCGCATAGGGCGGCTCGACCAGGATCGAGACCATCCAGTAAACGTTCGTATAGCCAGGACGCTCCGCAGCGAACGTGACGCCGGGAACGCCCGCCAACTGCTCCCGATAGCGCGCAGCGATCTCCCGTTTGCGCTCCAGGAAACGCTCGATGCGCTCCATCTGCGCTACGCCCACCGCCGCCTGCAGGTTGGTCATGCGGTAGTTGAAGCCGACCTCCTCGTGCCAGTAGCGGCGATGGGGCGGCATGGCATGGTCGCGCAACGTGCGGCAGCGGGCGGCCAGGGCTTCGTCGTCTGTCGTAAGCATGCCGCCTTCCCCCGTCGTAATAATCTTGTTGGCGTAAAAGCTGAACGCAGCGATGCGCCCCCATCCTCCGACGCGACGGCCATGAATGGCCGCGCCGTGCGCCTCGGCCGCATCCTCGATCAGGATCAGATGGTGCTTGTCGGCAAGCTCCTGAAGCGCAGGCATGGGCGCCGGATGGCCGTACAGATGCACCGGGAGGATGGCGCGCGTGCGCGGCGTGATGCGTCGCTCCACGTCCTCTGGGTCGATGCACCAGGTCGTCGGGTCCACATCGGCGAAGACAGGCGTTGCGCCGGTGTAATGGACGGCATTGGCGGTGGCGACAAAGGTCAGGCTGGGGACGATCACCTCGTCGCCGGGGCCGACGCCCAGGGCGTGCAGCGCCAGATGCAGCGCCACCGTGCCGTTGCTCACGCTGATGGCGTGCTGTACGCCGCAAAAGCGGGCGAACTCCTGCTCGAAGCGCGTGACGTAACTGCCCAGGCTGCTGATCCAGCCGCTGCGCACGGCGTCGAGCACGTATTTTTCCTCGCGGCCGTCGAGCAATGGGGTGTAGACCGGGATAAAATCCGGCGGTCGCTCCGACTCCTGCGCTTCCAGATATGGAAATAAAGGGAGTTGCTGAATCATCGTTTCTCTCGCCATGAGCGCAATTTTTCGCTCTGGTTGCTCCTTCGGTTAATTTGCCAAAGGAAGATTGTACTCGAAATCGGATGCGCCGACCAACTGTACTCCGTGAAAATAGATTCAATCCAAGGCTGCAAAGACGCCGGAACGCAAAGAAAAGCGGGAGAGCGTCTTGTGCGCAGTTCTTGGCGTCGCCGGGCACGACGACCCTTCCCGAGAAGGGCGAAAGTTTGTTGGACGCACGGCCTTGATCATGATACACTTGCGCTCATCAATTTCCTGAGCATCCCATACACTCTTCAGGTGCAAAATGACAGCCGCCTCCACCTACGGCCTGAACCCAACATTCTTTCCTTCTCAACCGGCGCGTAGCTTTCAGGAGGCCGAAGCGCGCATTCAAGCGTTGCAGGCCAGAGATGACGAATCCGTGCGCCTGGACAGCGGCATGCGCTTCTTCTCCCATGGGAAAAAGGTGAAGCGCTCGTTGGTCTTTTTTCACGGCTACACCAACGCGCCGCCGCAATTCGATCGTCTGAGCGCAACGCTTTTCGAGCAAGGATATAATGTTCTGGCGCCCCGCCTTCCCTATCATGGCCTGACCGATCCGATGACGACCGAGCAGCAGCGGCTCACGGCGGAAGATTTGGTGCGCACTATTCAAGAGAGCGTGGATATCGCCGTCGGCCTGGGCGAGCAGGTCAGCGTCTGCGGCATCTCCGCCGGCGGGGTGATGACCGCCTGGGCGGCGCAATATCGCTCCGACGTCGATCTGGCGCTGGCGATTGCTCCCTCCGCCGGCTTGCCCTTTGTCCCGATATGGGTCAGTTCGCTCTTTCGCAATCTTGCCCTGCGCATTCAAAACATCTACATCTGGTGGGACCCGCGCGCCAAAGAGCAGATCGTTGGCCCGCCCTATGCGTACCCGCGCTTCAGCACGCACAGCCTGGCGCAAATTTTCCGGCTTGGCCGTCATCTCTATGAAACGGCGGCGAACACGCCCCCGCGCGCCAGGCGTCTCAAGCTCATCACCAGCGCATTCGACGCGGCGGTGAAAAATCAGATCGCCTACGATACGGTGGAGCGCTGGGAGCGCCACGGCGTCAAAGTGGAGCGCTACACCTTCCCGCCGGAGCAGAGAGTCTGGCACGATATGATCGACCCTCATCAGACCTTTCAACAGGTCGATTTGACCTACCCCGTCATCTTGCGCATGTTAACTGAATAGCGCAAAGGGGTGCGTCAAATTTCGATTGCAAAATTGCCAAGGATCGAACAAAATATCCATAGAAGAAGGTGAGAGAAGAGGAAGCGCTGCTCGCAGCAGCGCCATCGATTGTCAGAATCATTTGTCATTGATTTTCAGGTGTTTGGAGAGGAGTTCTATGCCAGAGGACGGAGGTCTGTACGAGTTCGTTCACATCTCTGAAATCGCATCCACCACGCGCGACCTGATGTCGCTGAACCTGAAGCACCGCACGCAGCTCGGTGGTCGCAGCGAGGGCGTTTCCTCGCGCAGCGACCAGCAGGTCGAGCACATTGTGCTGCAGCAGGCGCGCGATTTCGTCGGTCGGGCGAGGGAGGGCTTCATGCTCAGCGTGCGCCAGTCCGACGTGCCCACCAAAGGCGAGCTGCGGTATCTGCTGGAGCGCGTCCTGTTGGATTGGTCGTCGCTCAGTCGGGAGCTTGGCCTTGAAGAGGGGCGCGCTCCCGCCGATGAGCTGAGCTCTGCGGAGACGTTGCGCCTGGTGCGCCGCCAGTTGTTGGCCTTCGGCATGGCGGCGACGGCGCTCGGCGCGCTTCCGCGCACGCCTGCAGAAGAGGTCACCTTCCCCTACAGCTATGGCAAGCCGCCCACCTACTGCGACATCCCCGCCCCCTCCTCGCCGGCGGAGATGCTGCACCGCCTGGAAGAGGTGGAGTCGATGCTTTGGAAGTTGATGTCGATGGAGTGGCAGGAGCTCGTCAACCATCACTACGGGCCGTTGCGCCGCACCTACGGCTTCTTCGAGGCCAACGCCCGGCTGGCGCATCAGGAGGCGGAGCGTTTCGGCGTGAAGCCTGCGCGTCGCACGTTGCAGTTGCCGGCGTAGGCAAAGCATGCAACCTTCCAGAAAGCTCCGGACTTCCTGGAAGGTTGCATTTTACGGGAACGCTTCGCCTGGCTGCGTTTATGCGACCGCCTCGACGCAGCCAACCTCCGCCATGAGACGGCGCAACGCCTGCGCTGCATAGGCCATCCCCTCCGGCCCGCTGAAGCCGCTGCTGTGTCCGGCGATCGCCAGATGCGGCTCCAGCGCGAGAATCCCCTGGTAGCCCGCCTCGCGCAGCCGCATGAGCAGCTCCGGCACCTGGCCATCGCCCTCGCCGGCCGCACAGACGGAGCCGTCGCTCAGGTGAGCGTCTTTGATATGCACATAGCCGACGTATGGACCCAGCAGCGACCATCCGCGCTCCGTCACCCGCTCCTCGCCCACCTGCACGAAGTTGGCCGGATCCCACACAAAGCAGACGTTGCTCTGATCGAGCTGTTGCATGATGCGCGCACAGCGCGCAACGGTGTCGCCCACGATCTCCTTTTCATTTTCGAGCATGAGTTGATAGCCATGGGCTGCGGCGCGCTCGGCGAGGCGCGCCAGCCGCTCGACGGCAGGTTCGACGTACCGGTCATAGTGCGCATTGGTCGATGTGTCGGGCGGATAGTAGGAAAAGACGCGGATGCGCCGCGCGCCGACGATTTCCGCTGTGCGCATGATGCGATCCAGCTTGCGGAATTCCTCCTCCATGGCGCCGTCGAGCGGCGATTTGCCGATGGGGCTGCCGATGGCGTTGACGCGCACGCCTGCAGAGGCGCACAGTTCCGCCACCTTGCGCGCCTCCTCGTCATCCAGGTCGAGCACATTTTTGCCCCAGACCGTGCGCAGCTCCAGGCCGGGGATGCGCAGCTCATTGAGCACGCGCAGCTGATCGTGCAGCTTGACGGCGATTTCGTCGCCGAACGCGCTGAGGGTGAAGGTCGCTTCCGCCATGATGCATTCTCCTCTCTTAGTGGTGGGTTTGAGCGTCGGCCTGCAGTTGGGCCAGCAGCGCCGCGTATTCGCCCCGATCGACCGGAAACTCGACGGCCTGCTCCTTGCGGCTCGAGAGCGTGATGGCGTTGGCCAGCTCCAACGACATGCGCGCCGATTCGCCGTCGGCCAGCAGCGCTGCACCCTCGCGGATGGCGGCGTAGACGTTGGCGTAGATGTCGTTGTGGCTGCCCGTCCATCCGGAAGGCAACGTCACTTCCACTGCCTGCTGGCCAGGTCCATTGTAGATTTCCTCCGTCGTGGGGAAGAAGTCGCGCAGGTCTTGCTCGAAGCGCTCAAAGCGCAGGCCGCCCTGCGTAATCTCCAGTCGGCCGGCGGTGCCGAGAATTTCGATGCGCTCCGGCTGGCCCGATTCGGCGGTGCTGACGTGCAGCGATCCGATGGCGCCGTTCGGCCACTCGAACATCGCCTGCACCGTGTCCTCGGTTTCGATGGGGTGCAGCGTCGTGCGCGTCCATGCGACCGTGCGCTTGGGCAGGCCAAGGAGATAGCAGATCAGGTCGAGGTTATGCGGCGCTTGATTGAGCAGGACGCCGCCCCCTTCGCCGTTCCAGGTGCCCCGCCAGGTGGACATGCGGAAGTATTTGTGCGAGCGCGGCCAGACCGCGATCATGTTGAGATGTTGCAGCTTGCCCAGCGCGCCGTTTTGAAGCAGCTCATACGCGGCGCGGATTTCGGGCCGCGAGCGGTGTTGAAAATTGACCGCCAGCAGACGCTTTGCGCGACGCGCCGCTTCGATCATGGCGTCGGCGTCCGCCACCTGGATCGCCATCGGCTTTTCGACCAACACGTGGGCGCCTGCCTCCAACGCGTCGATGGCGATCGATGGATGCGAGGGGTGGGGGGTCATGATCACCACCAGCTCCGGCGCAACCGCGGCCAACAGCGAGCGGTGATCGGTGAAAAAGGGGACGCCGTGGGCGTCGGCGCGCGCCTTGGCGCCGGGGTCGATATCCGCCATGCCGACCAGTGTGAAACGCTCCGGCGTCGCCGCGCGTTCGTGGAGAGGATAGATGCTGGCGCCGTTGCCAACAAAAGCGGTGCGAATCGGTTGTGAAAAAGTGTGTGAATGCATAATCGTTTCCGCTCTGGTTATTGAATCGATTGTTCGATGTTGCGTAAGAACTTCAGATTTTCCCGAAGCGCCGTGCGCGAGTCATAGCGCTGGCTGAAATCTTCGACGACAATCCATCCATCATATCCGACGCTGCGCAGCGCCTGAAACAGCGCATGGAAATCGACCACGCCATCGTGCAGCGGCGACCAGCGCGGCCGCCACACGCCTCCACCCGGTGGACGCTCAAAGGCGGCGTTTTTGACATGGACATGGCCCAGGTAAGGCCCCAGGATTTCCAGGCCGCGGCGATACTCTTCGTAGCCTTCAAAGACCATGTTGCCGCAGTCGTAGATCACGCCGATGCAGGCCGGGTCGAACCCGTCCACCAGCCGTCGCGCGGCGGAGGCGCTGGCTGCAATCGTGCCGTGGTGCATCTCGATCAGCGCCTTGACGCCGTAGCGCTGCGCCAATGCCTGCACCTCGTGCAGAAAAGCGAAGCTGCGTTGGAAAAGCGCCGGAAAGGCCTCCGGTGAATTGGTGCGCGCCACGCCCACGCGGATCGCAGGAGCGGCGGCGGTGGCTGCAAATTGCAGGGTCATTTCGACGGCGGCCAGATCGCCTACGTCAATGTACGCTCCCAGGTTAGGGATCGTCAGCCCCGCCGCTTCCGCCAGCGCACGCGCGCGCGTTGCCTCCGCCAGGGTGGGCGCCAGCGTGCAAAGGTTGTTGCGCCAAAAGGAAGGGGATTCGTTCTTCATCGCTGGGGGCGTCGCCGCGACGCGCCACTCCACCCCCTCATAGCCCGCCTCTCGGATTGCGGTCGCCGCCTCCTCCGGAGTCAGGTCAGGCAGCATGACGGTGAAAACTCCATATTTCATGGATGACTCTCTTTCGTTGGATAGGTGGCTTGTAGCCTCATGGTGCGCAGAAGACGCTTGCTCTTTTTGTGCAACCGGGTTTCTCCAATCGCTTGCTTTTGTCCCTCGTCACTCGCTTCCCCTCCACCGCCGATCAGGCGGTCAGGCGCTTAGAATATCCCCACAAAGGCGCAAAGACGCCGAGAAATACTGGTGTTTTTCCCTCTCTTTTGAGCCTCCTTTGTGTCTTAGCGCCTTGGTGGTGAACTATCTCGCTCTGACTTTCGCAGCCTCTTCGGCGGTCGGAGACGCAAGCCCTGACGCCGACCGAATTGTCGGACTGCGCAACGTGAGTTATAGCGTTCTTTCCGCAGAGTCGCTGCACTCGGCGCTCTCTGCGGTGAATCTCGCCGTGAGTTCATGTAATCCAATCCAGCACCCGAAACCAGGTGGACACCAACGGCAGGTAGAGCCGATCGTAGGGCACGAACGCATAGCGCGGGTGCTTGATCTGCGCAAAAAGCGTGGAGGTGCGCTTCCCGGCCAACACTTCACCCATCTCCTTACCCAATAAACTGGCGATGGAGACGCCATGGCCAGCGTAGGCGTACGCGTAATGGACGCCGTTGACGCGACCAGCGTGCGGCATCAGGTCCAGCGCAATGCCCAGGTTGCCGCTCCAGGTGTGGGAGATCGAGACGCCCGCCAGCTGCGGGAAGACTTCCAGCATGCGCGCCTGCATCTTGCGCGCACTGTCGATGAGGTCGAGCGAAGTCGAAAGGTTGTGGCGTCCGCCGAAGAGCATGCGCCCATCGGGCGTCAGTCGGAAATAGTTGAGGAAGTGTTTGCTGTCGAAGAACATGCGCCCGCGCGGACTCAGCTCCTCTTGCAAGGAAAGCGGCAGCGGTTCGGTGGTGATGATGTAACTGCCTACAGGAAAGACGCCCTGGCGCAGCGGGCGGATGACGTTCGTGGTGTAGCCGTTGGTGGCGACCAACACTTCGCGTGCGTTCAACGTTCCTCGGTTGGTGATCACCAGAAAGCCGGTGCGCGTCCGCTTGACGTCCATCAGCGCCGTGCGCTCCACCAGCAGCGCGCCTTTGCGCGCCGCCGCCTGCGCCAGGCCGAAGACGTAGCGGGCCGGATGCAGCCCTGCGCTTCTGGGATCGATCAGGCCGCCGTGATAGGCGGCGGAGCCGATCTCGCTGTGCAGTTCGGCCTTGCTCACGACCCAGAGGTCGGTGTAGCCGAGCTGTTCACGGAACCAGCGCGCTTCCTCTACAAATTGGGCGAAGTGCTGCGGCTTGAAGGCGAGCAGCAGATGGCCGCTGCGCACGAAGTTGCAGTCGATCTTTTCTTCGACCGTCAATTGCTCGACATAGTCCACTGCATCCAGCGACCACTGCCAGAAGGCCCGGCCCATCTCTGCGCCATAGCGCTTGAAGACCACCGGCATGCTCTCTTTGAGGCCGGTCAACGCCATGCCGCCGTTGCGACTGCTGGCGCCCCAGCCGATGGTCTCTTTTTCCAGCACGGCCACCGATGCGCCGGCCTTGCGCAGGGCGAGCGCTGCGTTGAGGCCGGTGTAGCCGCCGCCGATGATGGCGACGTCGGTGACTTCGGGCAATGGGCTGATGGGAAGGTTGGCGGGGCGAGGACAATCTTCGGTCCAGTATACAGAGGTTTTCATGGATGCGCTTCAGATTGCTTGTCGATGATCGGTTGATGGCTTTAATCAAGGTTGATGGCTTCAATCAAGAATGTACTCGAATTGAGGCAAAGATTCAAATACCTTCGCTATCCGAGACACTTCCACAGCCATTGCATGTTTTGCAACCGAAAGCGGCGTCCGGTGCACTCTCTTTTGTAAATTCCGTGTTGCGCCCCTGGCTCGTCAGACATCCCACCAGCCTTCACCTCAAGGCGATGGGCGCAACGAACCTCGCAATTATTGCGGCAGCCGCCGCACGACATATAATGCACAGAGGATAACGCACAGAGGATGACGACCTGAACGTCGAATCGACTTGGGTTGGGCGCAAGGTTCATCCTTCGCTTGCACGCTTTTGGGGTGAATATGGAACGCACTTTCTTTCTCATTGCAGCTTTGCTGGGCGGTCTGTCGGTGGCGTTGGGGGCGTTTGGCGCCCATGCGCTGCGCGGCCGCATCGAAGAAACCCTGCTGGCGAACTACCAGACCGGCGTCAGCTATATGTTCTACCATGCGCTGGCGCTGTTTGCCGTGACGCTGGCCCTGGGGAAGTGGCCGGCCAGCGCGCTGCCTGTCTGGGCGGGCTGGCTCTTCATCGTGGGAATTGTTTTCTTTTCCGGCAGTCTGTTTGTGATGGCGTTGACCGGCATGCGCTGGCTCGGCGCTATTACGCCGATCGGCGGCGCGGCCTTCATCGTCGGCTGGCTGTTGCTGGCGGCCGCCGCCTGGCGCGCATAAAGGGGGAGCTGATGAATCTAGCTGAATTTCGCGCCTCTCTGGCGCAGGCGACGCCGCCGACAGGCGTCAGCCCTGCGTTGCAGGCGCTCTGGTATGCTGCCAAGGGCGATTGGGATCGCGCCCATGAGATTACCCAACCGGGCGGCCCGGCGCTCGACTGGGTGCACGCCTATCTCCACCGCGTGGAGGGCGACCTGGGCAACGCCGCCTACTGGTATCGTCGCGCAGGCAAGCCTGTGGCCACCGGATCGCTTGAGGAAGAATGGGCGGCGCTGGTCGTCGCCTTTCTGGCAGCGCAAGATCGGTCATGACCGAAAGGCCGATGCAGAAGCACCGGGCGAAATAGAACGGTTTTTGCGCTTTGTGATGAGCGTTCTCTTTTTCTATTCAGGCAGCAAGGTCTCATCCAAGAAATTAAGGTTCTGATGCACGACGACGAACGGCGAGGCATGGGGTTTGCCATCGCCTGTTACACAATCTGGGGCGCTTTTCCCCTCTATTTTCGGCTGCTGGCGCCA
>NZ_CAKZMJ010000093.1 GCF_937128415.1 uncultured Caldilinea sp. | reverse complement strand
GTGACGCCAAAGCGCACGGCGATGGCGCCGAGCGTATCGCCTGGGGCCACGGTGTAGGCGCCGTCCTGCTGCGCGCGCAGCGGCTGCGTCCAAAGCAACGCCAGAAGAACGGCGCCTAAAAGCGCGCTGCGAATCGCCGGCTTACTCAGGCGCTCCATAGACGCTTGGCTTCAGCACACCGATGTAGGGCAGGTTGCGATAAATTTCGTTGTAGTCCAGCCCATAGCCGACGACGAACTCGTTGGGAATCGAAAACCCCACCCAATCGACGTGGATATCGACCTCCCGGCGCTCCGGTTTGTCGAGCAACGTCATAATGCGCAAGGAAGCAGGCCGCCGCTCCTGCAAGATGCGCGCCAGGTAGTTCAAGGTGTGGCCGCTGTCGATAATATCTTCCACGATGATGACGTTGCGGCCTTCGATCGAGGTGTTGAGGTCTTTCAGGATGCGCACGACGCCGCTGCTGCTCACGCCCGTGCCATAGCTGCTGGTCGCCATGAAGTCGATCTCGTGAGGAATGGTGATGGCCCGGATCAGGTCCGCCATGAAAATAATGCTGCCTTTGAGCACCGAGACAAGCAACAGATCTTTGTGGGCGTATTCTCGATTGATGATCTCCCCGAGCTCGCGCACGCGTTGACGCAGCGAGACCTCGTCCACCAAGACTTTGGCGATGTCCTGATGAAGGCTGACTTTGTCGAAAATTGGACGATGAAATGAGGCGCTCATATTCGTTCCGGCTCCTGTCCGGCTTGCTCAAAACGTTTATGGGTTCGTCGCCTGCACCTGGCGCAACAGAACCGGCTGACCGTTGACGGTGATGGTGAAGGTGGGCGAGGCGGCGTTTGTGCTTCCGCCTGCGCTGCCCGGCCCGGCGGGCGAAGCAGCAGCGTTGGGGAAGACGGCGATGTCTTCGAGCGGCCCAAGCGCTTCCACCAGTCCGCCGAAGACCCACGCCTCTCCGAAGGATGTCCTGACCCGCCACCAGGTTGCGTCGTCCGAGCGGCCGATGATCGGGAGCCGGGCGCCTTCGACCACGCGACCCAGCAGCGCAAAGGAGACGTCGGGGCCTGCGCGCAGGTTCAGCACAGGGGTCTTGACGACAGCGATCGGCGCAGCAGCGCCTGTGGAAGCCGGCGCCGCCGCGAACGCCCGAGCCTCCGCCGACGGCTGCTGCCCAGGGACGCCGGCCTTAAAGCGGCTGCTCCAGGTCGCCGTCAGCCCCAGAAAAAGGTCGCCGAACCCGGCGCTCGGTTCGATGTAGCTGCCTTCCGGCCACTCGTTGAAGCTGTTGATCACCACCCAGCGCGGGTTGCTGTCGATGGCCGCCTGCCAGGAGCGCTCGTAATAGGCGCCGCCTTCGCGGTCTCTGGCGAAGCCCGACCCCGGCCGAATCTTGAGGTCGTTGTACCCGGGCATGACCGTCGCCACCCAGAAGCGATCTGCGCCGACGCGCGCGCGCATCGCTTCGACGCGGTCGGCGAAGCGGCGATTGGTGGCCGTCAGGTCGGCGGGCGGATTCCATGTGTTGCTGTACAGGTGATGGCCGTCGAAGACGGAGAGATACGAGACGTCCACCCCCTCGCCGACCCAAATGGCGGCGCGGCCCGGATCGACCTGATTGCGAATGGTCGCCCAGGTTTCGACTCCGTACAGGGAAGGGCGCCAGAAGAAGATCACGGGCCGTCCGTCCACGCGCAGATAGGCAGGATGATTGCCGTGCACGTCGAGCAGGTGACGAAGCGCAGCGCTGACGGCGCCAACGCCGCCGAGAAAAGGAGAGTCCGTCTCAAAAAGCACAGCGATCTTGAAGCCACGCGCCGCCGCTTCCTCCAACAGCGCCGCCAGATTAGGTTCGGTCTGATTGCTGGCGCCTGTGGGGCCGTACCAGGCTACGACAAACGCGTCGACGCCGGCGCGTTGCGCCTGTTCGATGTGGCGCCCCATGACGCCGCGATCCCGGCTCACGTAGGGCTCGGCGGGGAGGTCGCTCAGCTTGTCGTAAGTCCAGGTGGATTCATCGAACCAGGTGTAATAGAAGGCCAACACCAGGCGGTCGGCCATGCTTTGCGTGGGAGGGCGCTCGGCGGGCGCTGCGCTCGCCGCTTTGGACGATTGCAGCAGCATACCCAACAGCGCCACGAGCGCCAGAAGAAGCAGGGAAATCAGAATCCTCCATCCCAGGCTTAACGCATAAACTGTTTGTTCGCCTGCAGCCGATGGATTGGCGTCTAAAAGAGTCGGTTCCTCTGTAAATTTCATACTCACGACATTCGATCCTATCACGTGCGTTTTGCTGCGGCAAAACTGAACATTTGTGACTCCGCAGCGTCTTTACGCGTTCGACCGGCCGGGCGCCAGCTTCATGGCGGGCAGCGCCAACAGTTCGCTCAGCATCATTGCGGTTGCGCCCCACACGGCGTGATCCCCCAGCGCAAAATAAGGCACCTCGATCTGACGCCCTCGTAAAATCCAGGGTTCCACGCGTCGCGTCTCCGGCTTCAGCAGGAGAAGGAGCGGCGCCTCGATCAACGCCGCCACCTCATATGGATCGGTGTGGAACGCAGGCCGATAGTCGATCCAGGCGATCGTCGGAAGCACAATAAAGTTGCTGGCGGCGACATAAAGCGGGGTGAGATGGCCGAGCACGGTGTACTGGCTGGGGTGAACGCCGATCTCCTCGTAGGTCTCGCGTTGGGCAGTCGCCGTCAAATCGTCGTCTGAGGGCTCGTAGCCGCCTCCTGGCAGGCTGATCTGGCCGCTGTGCACTCCGGGGTAATTGGGGCGCAGGATCAGCGGCAGAAAAATTTGACCCTCATGCGGATAGAGCAAGAGCAACACGCCGCCCTGGCGCGCGTCCGGCCGCGGCTCGTCGCCCAGTTCGGCGCCGGGGCGAGGACGCGGCGCCATCTGATACTGGGCGGCGCGTCCCGGCAACGGCCCGCAGAGATCTTGGCGCAACTGACGCAGGAAGGGTTCGTAAGTCTCACGCATGGGCCTCTCGCGGCGCACACGCCGCCCGCACAATCAAGCCTTTCAGATATTCCCCCTCCGGGAAGGTGAGGGCCACCGGGTGGTCGGCGCTCTGCCGCAACGTTTCCAGGATCTGCACATCTCGTCCGGCGTCGATCGCTGCGCTGAAGACGACTTTCTGAAAAAGCTCTGCGCTGACCAGCCCGCTGCAACTGAAGGTGGCCAATACGCCGCCGGGCGACAACAGCCCCAGCGCCAGCCGGTTGATCTCTTTGTAGCCGCGCAGCGCGCGCTCCATCGCCGCCTGATTGTGGGCGAACTTCGGCGGGTCCAGAATGACGACGTCGTAGCGGCGCGCCGGGTCGGCCTGCCAGTCGCGCAGCACCTGGAAAACATCGCCCGCAATGTTTTCCGCCTGACGATCGGGGTCGAAGCCGTTGCGACGCAAGTTGGCTTCGGCCAGCTCCAACGCAGGCACGCTGCTGTCGATGTTGACGACGTGCGTTGCACCGCTGCGCAAGGCGTGCAGGCCGAAGGCGCCCGTGTAGCTGAAGGCGTTGAGCACGCGTTTGCCTGCACAGTAGGCGGCGACGCGGCGTCGATTGGCGCGCTGGTCGCTGTAGAAGCCGGTCTTCTGGCCGTGCAGCAAGTTGACGAGAAAGATCAAACCATCCTCGAGGACTTCGATCAGCTCGGGCGGCGGCTCGCCTGCCAGGGGACCGCTGGCCGCAGGCAGCCCTTCCAGGCGACGGGCCGCCATGTCGCTGCGCTCGACGACGCCTCGACAGCCGGTCAACTCGAGCAGCAGCTCCGCCAGCATCTGCTTGCGTTGCTCGACGCCCAGCGTCCCGGCTTGCAAGACAAGAAAATCGTCCAGTCGGTCGACGGTTAAGCCGGGCAGATAGTCGCTCTCCGCGTTGACCAGGCGCAGGGCAGTGCAGCCCTGCACCTCTGGAAGTTCTCTCCGCATGGCGATGGCCGCCTGCAACCGGCGTCGCCAGAAGGCTGCGTCGATCGCCTCCGCAGCGTCCCAGGTGAGGAGACGCACCTGAATCTGACTGCGACGATTGAGGTAGCCGCGCGCCAGAAAGGCGCCCTGCGCGTCACAGAGATCGACGATGGCGCCGTCGGCGGCGTCCTCCGAGATCGAAGCGATGGCGCCGCTGAAGACCCACGGATGGCGCTGGCGCACCGGCTTTTCCCGGCCCGGCTGCAGCGCAACAACCGGATACTTATGCATCGTTGGTCGGCTCATGGCGCATGCGCTCTATTTCCCATCCGTACTCATTGATGCGGATGCGTTCCGCGGGCAGCGTGACAACGCGCGTAGACGCATCATAGGCGAAACGAATTTCAGCGCCCTCCGGCGTCGTGAGCACGCCCTCGGCCACCGGCGGACGCCGCGCCGTGAAGCGCACCTTGTAGCCCTTGTAGATGACCCAATGGGTCAACGGCTTGACGTCGACGCGCATGCGCCTTTTGCGCCTCCATTCTCTTACGCCCTGACCAGATGATGATGCTCTTGCAAGCTGCGCACGCGCAGCTCTTTCTGGCGCAGCGCGCGGATGCCGCTCACCGCCGCCGCCGCCGCCGAGAGCGTGGTGATCAGCGGGATCTCCATGCGCGTGGCGAGTCGGCGGATGCGGGCGCCGTCCTCGCGGGCGTTTGCGCCGAGCGGTGTGTTGATGATCATCTGGATTTTGCCGTCGCGCAGCGCGTCGAGCGTGCTGTAGCCGGGTTGGTCGCTGCTGCCTTTTTGCAAGATCGTCACCGGCAGACCGGCGCGCGCAAAATAGGCTCCGGTGCCGGGCGTGGCGTAAAGCTTGAAGCCCATGCGATGCAGGTCGCGTGCGATCTTCAGGGCGCTGCCTTTGTCGAAATCGTTGACCGTGATTAGCACGCCTCCTTCCAACGGCAGGCCGGCGCCGGCTGCAAGCTGACTCTTGGCGAAGGCATGGCCGAAGCTCGACGCGTGGCCCATCACCTCGCCGGTGGAGCGCATCTCTGGGCCCAGCAGGGCGTCGATGCCGGTGAACTTCTTCCAGGGCAACACCGCCTCTTTGACGAAAAAGCCGTCCAGCTCCGGCTCGCGTAGGAAGCCGATCTCCGCCAGCGATTCGCCCGCCATCACGCGCGCGGCGATCTTGGCGAGCGGAACGCCGGTGGCTTTGCTGACAAAGGGCACGGTGCGGCTGGCGCGCGGATTGACCTCGAGCACGTAGACGACGTCGTCTTTGATGGCGTATTGCACGTTCATCAGCCCACGCACCTGAAGCGCCAGGCCGAGCTTTTCCGTATATTCGCGGATGATGCTCAGGTGATAGTTGCTGATTTTGTACGGCGGCAAGACGCACGCGCTGTCGCCGCTGTGGATGCCGGCCTCTTCGATGTGCTGCATGACGCCGCCGATCACCACGCGCTCGCCGTCGGCGACGGCGTCTACGTCGATCTCGAAGGCGTCCTCCAGGAACTGATCGATCAGCACCGGTTTGCCTTCGACGACGCTCACCGCCTCGGCCATGTAGCGGCGCAGGTCCGCCTCTGAATCGACGATGGCCATGGCGCGTCCACCCAGCACGTAGGAGGGGCGCACCACGACCGGATAGCCGATGCGCGCGGCGACTTCGACCGCCTCCTCAATCGTGCGCGCAGTGCCGTGCTCCGGCGCCGGGATATCCAGCGTTTTCAACAAGGCCGCGAACCGATCGCGGTCCTCCGCCAGATCGATGGCTTCCGGCGAGGTGCCGAGGATGGGGGCGCCGGCCGCCTGCAACGCATTGGCTAGGTTGAGCGGCGTCTGGCCGCCGAATTGAACGATGACCCCGTGCACCAGGTCGGCGGCGTCGCCCCGCGGGCCTCGATTTTCGCGCTCCACGATGTTGAGCACATCTTCCAGCGTCAGCGGCTCGAAGTAGAGCCGATCGCTGGTGTCGTAGTCGGTGCTCACGGTCTCCGGGTTGCAGTTGACCATGACCGTTTCATAGCCCAGGTCGCGCAGCGCAAAGGCGGCGTGGCAGCAACAATAGTCGAACTCAATGCCCTGACCGATGCGGTTCGGGCCGCCGCCCAGGATCACGACCTTGCGGCGTTCGGTCGGCGGCGCTTCGCTTTCGCTTTCATAGCTGCTGTACAGGTAAGGGGTGTAAGCTTCAAACTCCGCCGCGCACGTATCCACCTGATGATAGGTGGGCGTGAGTCCCAGTGCGATGCGCAGCCGGCGAACATCCATCTCCGTGAGCGGCGTGCGCAACGCCTCCCCTTCTCCCGCTCTCCCGCTCTCTTGCTCTCCTGCTCTCCCGCTCTCCTGCTCTCCCGCTCTCCTGCTCTCCCGCTCTCCCGCTCTCCCGCTCTCCCGCTCTCCCTGTTCCCGCTCCATTTTCTGATTGAGGATGCGCGCGATCTGCCGGTCGCTGAAGCCCATGCGTTTGGCTTTGCGCAGCGTGGCGTAGTCGAGCGTCGTCAAGTTGCGCTCGAAGTCGGCGATTTGCGCCATCTGCGCGACGAACCACGGATCGTAGCCGGTGAGCTGCGAAATCATCGCCTGATTCTCGCCGCGCAGCAGCGCCTCGTAGACGGCGAAAAGGCGGTCGCGGTTGGGAATGCGCAGCAGGTCGTGCAGCGTGACGTCCGGATCGTAGCCCTTGTAGCCGCCGGTGAAAGGGTCGCGCTCCAGCGGACCGAGGCCGTCGCGACCGATCTCCAGGCTGCGCGCCGCCTTCTGCAGCGCCTCTTTGAAGGTGCGGCCGATCGCCATCGCCTCGCCCACGGACTTCATCTGCGGCCCCAGCTCGCGGTCGACGCCGGGGAACTTCTCGAACGCCCAGCGCGGCATCTTGACGACAACATAGTCGATGGACGGCTCGAAGGCGGCGACAGTTTTGCGCGTGATGTCGTTCTTCAGCTCGTCGAGCGTGTAGCCGACGGCGACCTTGGCGGCCAGCTTAGCGATGGGGAAGCCGGTCGCCTTCGAGGCCAGCGCCGAGGAGCGCGAGACGCGCGGGTTCATTTCGATCACCACGACGCGGCCGGTCTGCGGATCGACGGCGAACTGCACATTGCTGCCGCCGGTCTCCACGCCGACCGCGCGCATCACGAGCCGCGCCTGGTCGCGCAGGCGTTGATACTCCTTATCGGTGAGGGTCTGCGCCGGCGCCACGGTGATGCTGTCTCCGGTGTGCACGCCCATGGCGTCGAGATTTTCGATGGAGCAGATCACGACGAAATTATCGGCGGCGTCGCGCATCACCTCCAGCTCGTACTCCTTCCAGCCGATGAGCGACTCCTCGATCAGCACGGTGTGGACGGGGCTTTCCTTCAGTCCCCACGCCACTTTTTCATCGAATTCTTGAGGGGTGAAGACTGTGCCGGCGCCGCTGCCTCCCAACGTGAAGCTGGGCCGGATAAAGATCGGATACCGGCCGATCCACTGCGCGATCTGGCGCGCCTCTTCCAGGGAACGCGCCACGCCGCTGCGTGGGGACTCCAGGCCGTAGGCGGTCATCGCCTCTTTGAAGAGCTGGCGGTCTTCCGCCACTTTGATGGCGCGCAGGTTGGCGCCGATCAACTCGACGCCGTAACGGTCGAGAATGCCCTCCTCCGCCAGCGCCACGCCGAGATTAAGGCCGGTTTGCCCGCCCACGGTGGGCAGCAGCGCGTCGGGACGCTCGCGCGCAATGATCTTTTCGAGCACGTCGACGGTCAACGGCTCGATGTAGGTGGCGTCGGCGAACTCGGGGTCGGTCATGATCGTCGCCGGGTTGGAATTGACCAACACCACGCGATACCCCTCCTGACGCAGCGCCTTGCACGCCTGCACGCCGGAATAATCGAATTCACAGGCCTGACCGATGACGATTGGGCCGGAGCCGATGATCAAAATGGAAGAGATGTCGGTTCGTTTGGGCATAGCAGACTTATCCGTCCAGTCAAAACAGGTAATTGATGCGGCCTCTGCGCACGCACATGTTGCACTCCAATCGCATAGCATACCATCATCTTCTGGCGAAGAATGAACGAAACAGGCTGTGAGCGCGCATAATTTGTTTGTCAGACGCCAACTGCGTCGGGGCTTGTTCATCTTTCTTTCAAAGGGGCTGGATGGCAACGACGCCAACGGGAGCGTCAGCGTTGCGCGCTTTGATAAGGCGGAAAAAGCCCTGGCGCTTGAGGCTGCTCTGTCCCCCAGCGCCGTCGATGTTCGTCGCCATCTTCCAGGAAGCTCCAGGCTTCCTGGAAGATGGGCGCTGAACCTGGAGATCGTTGACTTTTTCAGGAGGATGCTTTCTTAACGAAACCCACGGAGCGCAGCAGAATCGATCGCATCAACGGCGCATCAGCGACCGACTACGTAGCGCTCCAACTCGAAGGTCGCGCGGTTGCGGCCGTCGATGTATTTGACCAGAGGATAGGGCGCCTCTTTGGCGATCCACAAACGCGTGGTCGAATCCCCCATGTCGAGCACCACCACCCAGGCGTCGTAGGCGCCCGCCGGCACGCTCAGGCGCTCCTCGCCGACCACGCGCACCGTCACGCGGTCGAGCAAGCCGACGACCGGCAGAAAGGCGTTGAGGCGGGTGGCGTAATTGCGCGCCAGCGGCAGTGCGCGCACGATCATCGGCAAGGTGGCCGACTCGCGCACGTCGCTGGGCACCTCGATGCGCTGCGTCGTCATGACGTTGGCGCGCGTCGTGAGCACCAGGTCGACCGCCGGGCCATTATATTGCGCATCGACCGTCTCGACGCCTGTTGCGTTTGAACGTTCTAAAAAAGAGGACTGCGGACGAAACCCGGCGGCAAGCACCTTGACCGTGACCTCTTCGCGGTCGCCCTGCGCATCGATGATGCGCTCGATCGACCACATAGGCTGCCCTTGATCGTTGACGCCGGCGAGCAGCGTGTAGGTCGCCGTGCCTGCCAGCCTGCCTTGCACATCGGTGATGCGAAAGACATGCTCCTCGCCATCTTGCCAGGGGGCGGCGTTGAAGATCAGAGCGACCGGCGTCGGCTGAGCGCAGGCCGTCAGCAGCGCTGGAATCCACACGGCAAGTGCGATGACAGGCCAGCGCTGCGCCGATGAGAAATTCGATGCAACGCAAAGGCGCCGGAGCGCAAAGGTGCAAAGAAAGACAAGAGAGCGTCGGATGCGCCCGACGACATTTTCATCGTTGGGAAGGCTGTCAAGACAAGACGCGCCTGTTGGGATTTGGGGAAATCTTGTGAATCCTTGCTTCATCATCTCTTTTCCATCCAGCGCAACGCCGTCAGCGCTAACGCTGCAGCGCCGATCGGCAGTGCGTCCTCATCCAGACGAAAATCCGCGCGGTGCACCGGGTAATATTCCCGCCACGCAGGGTTGTGAACGCCTAGCCGCAGAAAGCAGCCGGGGGCCGCCTGCGCCATGTAGCTGAAATCTTCGGCGCCCATGATCAGCTCGCTCTCCGCCACGCGATCCTCGCCGAGCAACTCGCGCATGGCATCCGTCATGTGCGCCGTCGCCGCAGGGTCGTTGACGGTCGGCGGGTAGCCGGGGAAGATGGTCACCTCGGCGCGGCCGCCCAACGACTCGACGACGCCGGCCGCGCGCATCAGTTCGTCTTGCAGAAGCGTGCGCACTTCCGGGGTGAAGGAACGGATCGTGCCGGTCATCGTGACCCTGTCCGGGATCACGTTGTTGGCGGTGCCGCCCTGGATCGTGCCGATCGTGATCACGCCCGGCTGCGTCGGGTCGAGGCGGCGGCTCACGATCTGATGGACGGCGTTGATCACATGGGCTGAAAGCGCGATCGGGTCGATCGTGTTCTGCGGTCGCGCGGCGTGCCCACCCGAGCCGATCACAACGATCTCGAACATGTCGGCGGCCGCCATCATCGGACCGGGGCGTGT
This sequence comes from uncultured Caldilinea sp., assembly GCF_937128415.1. Lineage (GTDB taxonomy): Bacteria > Chloroflexota > Anaerolineae > Caldilineales > Caldilineaceae > Caldilinea. The sequence goes on along the minus strand of NZ_CAKZMJ010000093.1, from coordinate 33,070 downwards.
GGCGACGTAGCCGACGTCATGGAACGGATCGACGTGCAGGCCAAAGACGGCGTCCACGCCCTGCAAAGCGCCCTCTTCGACCATGCGCATCCCGCCGGACTTCCCCTCTTCGTCCTGCGCCTCCTCGCTGGGCTGGAAGAGCAGCCGCACGACGCCCGGGAGTTTTCCTTCGTCCGCCAGTTGTTTGAGCAGCGTCGCTGCGCCGAGCAGCATCGCAGTGTGCGCGTCGTGGCCGCAGGCGTGCATGATGCCCGGCCGTGTGCTGTCGAACTCAGAGCCGTTGATCTCCTGGATCGGCAGCGCGTCCATGTCGGCGCGCAGGGCAACCGTCGGCCCATCCCCGCCGCGAATGTGCGCGACGACGCCTGTTTTGGCGACTTCGGTCTCCGTCGGCAGGCCGAGGTCGATCAGCACGCTGTTGACCAAAGCGGCGGTGCGCTGCTCGGTGAAGCTCAGCTCTGGATAGCGATGAATCGTCCGCCGCCATGTGCGAATCGAGTCATGAATGGCTTGGGCGCGCTGCAACAGTTCCGTTGCGGACACAGAACCGGAACCAGACATATTTTTACTCCTTTCTGATGCGTTTTGAATCGCCGGAGGCCCTCCTTCCGGCGAGGTTGGCCGGGTGATGTTTCATTGAACCCTTCGCTGCGCTATCCAAACTCAAGCCATTGTACCGCCGCAGCATCCTCATTCTCTGTGGGAACTCTTCCGCCTGAGGCCTCTTTCAATATCCCAGTTGTTTGTCCACCTGATTGGGAATGGGCAGGCCATGGGCGGCGGCTGTGAGCAACTTCGCCAGCTCCTGAAGTCGTCGCTCCTCCGCCTCCTCCAGCCAACCGCCCCGGTGGGGACTCAACACCACATTGTCGAGTTCGTGAAACGGGAAGCGAGAGGGCAGCGTGTGGCTGCGCTCCTCTTCGTTCTGAGGATACACGTACCAAACGTCGATGCCGGCGGCGGCGAGATGCCCGCTGCGCAGCGCGTGGTAGAAGGCCTCTTCGTCGATCACCGGCCCGCGTCCCACGTTGACGACGACGGCGCCCTGCGGCAGCAGCGCCAGCTCGCGAGCGCCGATCAAACCAATCGTCTCCGGCGTCTCCGGCAACACGCAGAAGAGCACGTCGGCCTGCGGCAGCAATTCGTGAAGATGGGCGATCGAGTAGACGGCGACGCCGTTCTCCACCGGCTGCGGCGGTTCGTGGCGTCGCACGCCCGTCACCTGCATTCCCAGCGCCTGACAGACCGGCGCAATGCATCGGCCGATGGCGCCGTAGCCAAGGATCAGCGCTCGCTTGCCCGACAGCAGCAGCGAAGGCGCGCCGCTGTAGCGCTGTCGCCAGTCGCCCTGGCGCAACAGGCGGTCGAGCGGCACGATAAATTTGGCGGCGGCGAAAAGCAGCGCCAACGCAAACTCCGCCGTCGCCACGTCGTTGTAATGCAGGTTGTGCAGCGTGATCTGGGGGTGCTGTTGCAGCAGCTTCTGCATTTCCGGCGAGACGCCGGCGTAAGGAATGATCACGGCGCGCAAGGATGGGCTGGCCTCGAGCCATTCCGGCTTGACCGAGCCGTGGATCAGGATGTGACAGTCGGCCGGCTGCGGATCGGGCGCTGCCGTGATGCGAACGTTGTCCGGTGTAAGCGCGCGCAGCTCCGCCACGCGCCGGGTCAGATCAGAGGGCGGAATGTAGACGTTCAACGGAGCAGGGAGATCGGTTGAAGGATTGGTTTGTGCGTTCATGTTTCCAACGATAAGGCATGGATATTTTTAAGAGGATGACTTCGCCCGAAAATTCACTGCAGAGAGTGCAGAGCTTTGAGACTTTGCTTCTCCGCTCCCTCTGCGTCTCGGCGGTGCAAAATCGTCGAGTCAAGGCCGATCGAACACCAGTGGCTTCAGCTGCGCCTCAATCTCTGCGCGGTGCGGCTCCAGAAAGGGCGGCAACGAGAGTCGCTCGCCGAGATGCGCCAACGGCTCATCGACCGTAAAGCCCGGCCCGTCGGTCGCCAGCTCGAAGAGGACGCCGTTCGGTTCGCGGAAGTAGATGCTGCGGAAATAGTAGCGGTCGATGACGCCGCTGGTCTGGACGCCGAGCCTGCGCAGGTGCACATCCCAGGCGCTGTGCTCGGCTGCAGTCGGCACGCGGAAGGCGACATGATGCACGCCGCCTGCGCCGAGCCGGGCGCGCGGCAGGTCGGGGCGAACGGCGACATGCAGCTCGGCGGCGGGGCCTTCGCCTTCCATTGCGAAGACGTGGACGGTGTGCTGCGGCGCCTCCGGATTCGGATAGACGCGCGCTTCCTCCATTCCCATCGCTTGCGTGAGCAGAGCTGCGGTCGGCGCCAGATGAGCGACGGTCATCGTGATGGGGCCGAGGCCGCGAATTTGATAGTGTGCAGGAACGGGGCTATCGAGCCATGGCGCGCCCTCGCCTAGCCCCCCGTCGTCGACCAGGCTGAGCCGCTGCCCTTCAAAATCTTCAAGGTCCAACACAAGGCGACCGTCGCGCTCCGTCATCTCGCCGTGCTGCACCCCGAACTCGTCAAAACGCTCCGTCCACCAGGCAAGCGCATCGGCGCCGGTGACGCGCAGCCCGGTGCGCGTGATGGATTGCCCCCCGCGGCGCTCCCTCGGCATGGTTGGCCAGTCGAAAAAGGTCAGATCGCTGCCAGGGGTCGCCATGCCATCGCCGTAGAAGAGATGATAGGCGCGCACGTCGTCCTGGTTGACGGTCTTTTTGATCAGCCGCATGCCCAGGGTGCGCGTATAAAAACGGACGTTCTCGCTCGCCTGGGCGGTCACGGCGGTCAGGTGATGGACGCCGGTCAGTTTGAGTTTCATTCAAACGCTCCTTTTGAATGTAGCCGCTTCACTCCTGGCTGCGCCAGGCCTTGCGGATGTTATGCAAGCGCCTCTTCACATCGTCGCCGCGCCTCGCCCAACACAGCGGCGACGGCGGCGGCGGGCGCGCCGCCCCCCTGCGCGTATTCGGGCCGACCGCCGCCGCGGCCGCCAAAGGCCGCCAGCGCCTCGCGCAACACTTCGCCGACGTGCAAAACAACGTCATCGCTGCGACAGAAGACCAGCGTTGCTTTGCCCTCCACAGTCGAGGCGAGCAAACCCACGCACCTGGGCTGTTCGCGCAGCAGCGCCGCCATTTGCTTGAGCGCCTCGACCGACGCATCAGGGGAGAGGTATTCGACGATTGCAACATCGCCCACGCGCGGCGCAGCGGCGACGAGCGCCGCCGTTTCCTGGCTCAGCAGGCGTCTTTGCAACTCCATGTGTTTGTGTTCAAGTTCCCGCATTTGCGCTTGCATTCGTTGCACCATGGCAGGCACGGCGGCGATTTCCGTGCTGAACAAGCCGGCCGTCTCCGTCAGCAGGCGATGTTTTTCGGCGTAGTCGCGACAGGCGCGCAATCCACACAGAAACGTGAGGCGCGTTTGGTGGCGGCGGCGTTCCAAACGCAACAACTTGATCGGTGCAATCTCGGCGGTGGTGCGCACGTGTGTGCCGCCGCACGCCGAGTAATCGTAGCCGTCGATCTCCACGATGCGAATGAGGCCGGAGACGGCGGGAGGGCGTCGCAGCGGCAGGCGTCTCACCTCCTGCTCGTCGACGAAATATGCTCGAATTTCCAGGGCGAGATAGGCCAGCTCGTTGGCCGCCTGTTCGATCTCGCTCAGAAAAGCGGGCGGCGTCTCAGCCGTGTTCAGGTCGAGCGTCGATTCCTCGCGGCCAAAATGCACCGAGACGGTCTCAAAGCCATAGCGCTGATGGATGAGCTGCGAAAGCAAATGTTGGCCGGAATGTTGCTGCATGTGATCGTAGCGGCGCGGCCAGTCGATTGCGCCCAAGACTCGCTCTCCGGCGGCGAAGGAGGGCGAAGCCGCCAGCAGATGCCAGACTTCCCCCGCCTCGGCGACGACGTCGACGACGGGGACGCCGCCCAGGAGGCCGGTGTCGTGCAGTTGCCCGCCGGAGGTGGGATAAAAGCAGGTGCGGTCGAGCAGCACGGCAGGAACGCCCGCGCGATCCTCGATGGCGAGCACCTGTGCGTCGAACTGTTGCCGGTAGGCGTTCAGATAGTCAAGGCGTTCAGTCATAGTCGGCTTGTTCAATGATACAAGGCGCATGGCGCAAGAGCCAATCTGCGTTACAATGGTTCCGATAAAACACAATGCGCAGCCGCAAACAACCAGGCATCGCCTGGTAGGCGTCGCCTAGGCTTTGGAAGGCTTCACTTTCGATCGGGATTGCTTCATGAATCTTTTATTGATTCGTCACGGACAAAGTTACGTCAATCTGCCTGACTGGTCAGGCACGAACTGGGACCAACCGCTGACGGAGTTGGGGCATCGGCAGGCGGCGGCGCTGGCGGCCTGGCTGCCGCAACGGCTGCCGCAGGTCGGCGCCATCTACGCCAGCACCATGCAACGCGCACGGCAGACGGCCGAGCCGCTGGCGGGCGTCTACGGGCAACCGGTCTCCTTCGACGACCGCGTGCGCGAGATCGGCAACAATCGATACGACCATGTCCCCTGGAGCCCAGAGGAGCATCCGGGCGAGTTCGCCGGTTACTGGGCCAGCGAGCGTCCTTTCGCGCCGGTGATGAAGGAGCCGCGCAGTGAAAGCCTGATGCACTTTCGGGCGCGCGTCGGCGTCTTCATCGAAGAGTTGGTTGAAAAGCATCGCGGGCAGTATGTGCTGGTCATCTGCCATGGCGGCGTGATCGAGTTCGCCTTTGATCATATCTTCAACATTGGCCCCTGGCGCCGCTGCGAGGTGTGGACCCACAACACCGGCGTCACGCACTTCGAGTACGTCGAGCACCCGGGCCGCGAGGTCTGGCGCCTGCACAGCCACGACCGCATCGACCACCTGACGCCAGAGCTGTTGTCGTGATGCGTGTTGCGTGATGCGTGTTGCGTGATGCGTGTTGCGTGATGCGTGTTGCGTATCTAGCCACGAAACACGCAACACGCACTACTCGACGCGCATTACGCACCATGCCCCCTCTACAACCGTTCGGCGCCGGCGCCGTCGGCGGCTTGGGTGGTGTAGACTTCGGGCCAGATGCCGGTCGCCTTGGGATAGTGGGCGAAGATAGCGTCGGCCACGGTCTGTTCGCAGCCTGCCCGAACCAGGGCAACCGCGCAGCCGCCGAAGCCGGCGCCGGTCAACCGTGCGCCGTAGCATCCCTCGGCGCTGCGCATGGCCTCGACCATGGCGTCGAGCGCAGGGCTGCTCACCTCGTAGTCGCTGCGCAGGCTCTCGTGGCTGGCGTTCATCAGCCTGCCTGCTTCAGGTGGATCGCCGCGCTGCAAGGCCGCAACGCACTGCAGCACGCGTTCATTTTCTGAAACGACGTGGCGACAGCGGCGATAGACCGTCTCCGGCAGCAAGGTGCGATGCGCTTCCAGCTGTTCGCCGGAGACGTCGCGCAGGGCGCGAATGTCGGGCAAGACCTGGCGCAGCAGCCGCACGCCTTCCTCGCATTGGGCGCGGCGCTCGTTGTAGGCGCTGGAGGCCAGCGAACGGCTGGCGCGCGTGTTGCCGATGACCAGGGAGACCGCTTCGGGCATCGGCACCAGTTGATAGTCGAGCGAGCGGCAGTCAATGAGCAGAGCGTGGTGGGCGCGGCCCAGCTCGCTGATGAACTGGTCCATGATGCCGCAGTTGACGCCGACGAACTGGTTCTCGGCGCGCTGCGCGAGCTGGGCGATGCGCGGCCCGCTGAGCGCGCCGGTCTGGCCCGAGGCGATCAAAAAGGCGTGCGCTGCGGCGATCTCCAGCGCCGCCGAGCTGCTCAGGCCGCTGCCGCGCGGCACATTGCCGCTCACCACGGCGTCGACGCCGACCAGCCGCACGCCTTCCTCCTCCAGGCTCCACGCCATGCCCTGGATGTAGTTGAGCCAGAGCCGGTTCGGGTCGAAGCGCATCCCGTCCAGGTCAAAGCTTCCTTCTTCGCCAAACTCCACCGAATAGACCCGCACCTGGCGATCGTTGCGAGGGCGCAACACAAAGCGCACGTCGCGCTTGAGCGCCACGGGCAGCACGAAGCCGTCGTTGTAGTCGGTGTGCTCGCCGATCAGGTTGACTCGGCCCGGCCCGCGGCTGACGTATTGCGGATCGGCGCCGAAGCGGCTGCGGAATTCGTCGATCAAGGTCTGGGTGCGCTCATCGTGCAAGGTGGACATGAATTGACATCCTTCGAGTTGGAGTAGGCAATCCTGCTTTTTGGAAATCTTGCTTTTGGGAAGAAGTATACCAGATCGAGGGTGGAACGGTTTCATGTTTTACGAATCGTTGGTCGGGTTCCAGCCCAACGAGGCGCAACATTCCGGTGTTCTTCATGCGGTTGAGACAGACATTGTCAGCGTTCACCCGCAACACCGTCAAGCGGGTGTCCTCCTGGTCGCCCATCGCCTCTACGTTTGCCTAGACGCGCAGGTGCATGACGAGACCATTGCGGCGTTGACCGCGGACGCCGACAACCTCTTCATCTGCCTGGACGCTGCGCTCTCGGACGAGGCCAAGGTGCGGCTGGAGGATGGGCGAAGGGTGAAGGTGATCTGAGATGATGAGGTCGTCGCCAACCTGCCGCCCTACCAGGAGCTGGCCGACTCGTGGCTGCTCGACAACCTCACGGCCGTCCAAAAAGACAACGGCTTACCCCTCAGCACGCGGCTGGAGCGCGACACCGGGCCGGGCCTCCCCAAGGTGGAGGACCGCGACTTCAGCGTCCCCCACTTCACCGTGGAGATGGAGACCGGCACGGGCAAGACCTACGTCTACCTGCGCATGATCTACGAGCTGCGCCAGCGCTACGGCTGGAGCAAGTTCGTGCTTGTCACATCCAACTAATCCCTCATGGACAAACGCGGCGCATTGAACGGCGCTGCAATGGACGCCCCTCCGTCTCTTTCCTCTCAAAATAGTTGACGTAATCGCCCTGTTTTGGGACGCATCCTCTGACAATGTTACAATCCATTGCGATGCGCGTCCTGGCGGTCAGTGACAAAGTCGAGCCAATTTTATACAGCGCCGGCATCAATCGCCGCGTCGGGCCGATCGATCTCGTGATCAGCTGCGGCGATCTGCCCCATTACTACATCGAATACATTATGACCATGACCGGCCGCCCGACCTATTATGTGCACGGCAACCACGCGCGCGAGGTGGAGTATCACAGTCGCGGGGGCGACGCCTGGCGCGCCGTGAGCGAACCGTTGGGCGCCGTCAACCTGCACATGCGCACCGTGCGCGAAGATTCCTTGCTGTTGGCCGGGTTGGAAGGATCGATCCGCTACAACAACGCGCCGCGCTTTCAATACACCGACCTGGAAATGATGTTCAACATCTTGCGCCTGGCGCCGAAACTGATCGCCAATCGCGCGCGCTACGGGCGTTTTCTGGATGTGCTGGTCGCCCATTCGCCCCCCTGGGGCATTCACGATCAGCCCGACCGTCCGCATCAAGGCTTCAAAAGTTTTCTGACCTTCATGCGTTGGTTTCGTCCTCGCTATCTTTTGCATGGCCATATTCACCTCTACCGACGCGACGTGACGACGGTGACGCGCTATCTGGACACCGAAGTGATCAACGTCTATCCGTATCGAATCCTGGAGCTGGAGCCGAAAGAATGATAGAGAAGGAAGCCGTCTGGCGCGAACGATGCAGGACGCTGGCGCACGAACGCGCCGAGAAGGAAGTGCGCGCTGCGCTCCACTTACAACCAGAAGAGCCGATCCCGTTCAACTATCGCTGGGAGCATGTGCAGCGCGTGGTGCAGGTTGCGCTCTGGCTTGCCGAGCGCACCGGCGCCGACCGCGAGATCGTCGAAGCCGCCGCCTGGCTGCATGATATTCGCAAGGGCGAGCCGAATCACGATAAAATAGGCGCTGTGGAAGCGGGGGCGCTCTTGCAGGAGACCGACTTTCCACCGGAAAAGATCGCTGGGGTCGTGGACGCCATCGACCGACACGCCGGCCTGACGCGCGCGCCGGGCGCTCCGCCGTTGGAGCCGCTGGAGACCGCCGTCCTGTGGGACGCCGATAAGCTGACCAAGCTGGGCGTGAGCATGATCGCCTACCAGCTCAGCACGCGTGAATTCGACGGCGCGTCGTTGGCGGAGCGCCGCCAGGAGATGCAAAAATTCCTGCGCACGGTTCTGTCGAAGACGGTGGAAAGCATGAACACGGCGCCCGCCCGCCACCTGGCGCAGGTGCGCTATCGGGCCATGGCTTCGTTTTTGGATGAGTGGGAAAGTGAAGACAAGCTGTGAAGTATCATCTGGTTACTCTGGGATGTCCAAAAAATAAGGTGGACAGCGACGGCATCGAGATGCTGCTGCGCGGCGCGCAGTATCGCCCCACCGAGCGTCCTCAGGACGCCGATGTTTTGATTGTGAACACCTGCGGTTTTCTGGAGGCCGCCAAAGAGGAGTCGATCGGCGTCTTGCAGGAGTTGAGTCGACGCAAGCGCAAGCATCAAATTTTGGTGGCGGCCGGCTGTCTTGTGCAGCGCAACGGCGCTGAAGTGGTCGAACGCGTGCCCAAGGTGGACGGCTTGCTCGGCACGCGGCGCTGGATGGAGGTGCTGGAGCTGATCGCCCAAATCCGCAACGGCAAAGAGCGGCGCCGGCTTGAACGCTACGCCTTGCTCGGCGAATCCGAAACGGCGAGGGTGGAGCATCTCGGGGAGCGCCTCGTTCCGGCGCTTTTGGGCGACCCGACCCTCGATTTCGTTGCAGCGACGCCGCGGCCGCCCGTCGTCGCCGGCAGCGCCTACCTCAAGATCTCGGACGGCTGCAACGCGCCCTGCGCCTTCTGCACGATCCCTTCCTTCAAAGGCAAGCTGCGCAGCCGACCGCTGGAGGCGATCGTGGATGAAGCGGTCGCCCTGGTGCAGGCGGGCGCCCGCGAGCTGGTCATCGTCGCACAGGACACCACCGACTACGGCCGCGATCGGGGAGAGCCGAACAGCCTGCCCCGTCTGCTTTCCGCCATCTGCCATCGCACAGATGACCGCCTGCGTTGGGTGCGGCTGATGTACGCCTATCCCGGCCACGTGAGCGACGAGCTGATCGAAGTGATGGCCAGCCAGCCGAAGATCGTCCCCTATCTCGACATGCCGCTGCAGCACGGCGACCCGCGCACGTTGCGCCGCATGCGCCGCCCGAGCCGGTTGGAGACGGTCTACGAGCATATCGAGAAACTGCGCGCCGCCATGCCGGACATCGCCCTGCGCACCACCTTCATCGTGGGGTACCCTGGCGAGACCGAAGAGGAATTCGCCGGGCTGCTGGACTTCGTGCGCGCCATCGAGTTCGACAAAGTGGGCGCTTTCACCTTCAGCCCGGAGCCGGGAACGCCGGCGGCGGAGCTGCCCGATCAGGTGGACGACGAGGTCAAACAGGAGCGCTACGCGCGGCTGATGGAAGTGCAGCAGCCGATCAGCCTGCGCAAGAACCAGGCGCAGGTCGGCAAGTGGCTCGACGTGCTGGTGGAGGGCGAAGGTCGGGTCGAGGGCAGCGGCGAACCCCTGCTGTTGGCGCGCTCCTATCGCGATGCGCCGGAGATCGACGGGCTGGTGCTCATTCCGGGCGTGCGCGGCGCAGCGCCGGGAGAGATGATGCAGGTGCTCATCAACGGCGCTATGGAGTACGACCTGGTCGGGGAGCCGTTGGTGAGCGAGACGTTTTCCAGCAGGCGCTCGGCGCCGATTGCGTTCAGCGCAGCGGGAAACAACGAGCCGGTCGCCCATGCACGCTGAAGCCTGGCGCGCTCACCACCAGCCGCGTTTCTTTTGCTGGTTCTGCCGTTGAAGCTGAATGAGCTGGGCGATCTGCTGCTGCTGCGCGGCGACGGTGTTCTCCAGCGCGCGCAGGCGACTTTCCAGCCGCTCTTTGCGCGTCTCCTCGCGACGCTGGTACTCGGCCAGCGCGCGCTCCAGCTCCAGCATCCGCTCGCGCAGTTTGCGGTTTTCTTCCTTGAGATTAAAATTGTCCTGCACGACGACGCCGATCATTTCGCGCACGGTCGACTGACTGTTGAGCACCGTCTGCTGGCTGTTGGCGATGGCGCTGAGGATGTCGCCCAACGCCTGAGGAAGCAAGGCGGCCTTCCCTTCGACCAGCTGTCGCGCCTGGTCGGTGCTCAAAGCAACCGCCGCAGATTCATCGGAAACGATGCGTTTGGGCGTCAATTGTGCGTTGATCTGGTCGTCCTGCAATCCCTGTTCCAGCAGCTTCTGCACCGTGATCAGAGCGGCGACGTCGGCGCTGGTGAAACGGGGCGGCTCCGCTCTGGCGGCAGGGCTGAGCAGCTGTGCAAAGCGGCGAATCCAACTGCGCAGCACCTCAGGCGTCACCTGAAAATGGTAGGCGACCTCTGTGAACGTATAGGATGCTTCCTGCGCATTGGTGCGATCGTTGTTCATTCGCGCTGTGGCGAGCCTGCAGGCCGGCGACTGTCGTGATCTGCCATGGATGAATGACTGACAGGTCTGGCTACTCGATGATGCGCCAGGTGGTGTCGATGACTGTTTCGTCTCCCTCCTGCGCCGACGTTTCTCGCTCCTGACGTTGCTGGCGTTCGAGCGCTTCCGAGGCCAATTTGACGAACAGCATCAGAGCGCCGATCAGGATCGCCACGTCGTCAAACGGCAGGCCGGGCATCAGGTCGATGGGCCAAAACCAATAGAGCGCCGCCGCCACCGGCAACATCAGTTTCAACGAAGTCGGCACGCGAGGATCAAAGAGCAACTGAATGGCGCGCCCCATCTGCTGCAGAAAGCCGACGCTGTTGGCGCCCGAGGAGCGATTTGCGTATTGCGACATTTTCATTCCCTCCTGAATATGCTACGCTATGCAGTATACCGGATTTGCCTGGAATTGTGAATTGTTGTTCATATACGGCGTATGGACGCTTTCCAACCAAAATTTGAGCTGAGCTTGAATTTCGTGCAAGACGCATTCTGACGCCTCCATGCCTACGACCGCCCAGATGTTGGCCGAATATCCGGACATTCTGTTGCACGCGCTGGCGGAGATGCGCGGGGCGCTCATCGAGAGCGCCGAGACGCGTGAACAGGCCATCGACCTGCTCGCCGCCCAGTTGACCGATCCCACCTCGGTGCAGATGGCCTATCAGGAGATGGTGGACTATGCGCCGCAGGTGAAGGACGCCATCCAGATGTTGCTGCGCGCGCACGGAGAAGTCGTCGAGGCGCAGTTCAGCCGGGAGTTTGGCGCCATCCGCCAAATGGGGCCGGCCAGGCTGGAGCGGGAGACGCCCTGGCTGTATCCGGAGAGCGTCGCCGAACTGTTGTACTACAACGGCTTGATCGGTCGCGCCTTCAAGGGCGCCGGTCAACATGCGCATACGATCATCTACATTCCCAGCGACGCAGCGCCCTGGCTTCCTCATCCTCAGAGCGACCTGACGACCGGGCTGCCGCTCAAGTCGTCGCCGCCGCCCTCTCCCTCTCGCACCCTGCTCGCCGACGACGCCTTCTTGCAGGACGCCGGCACGTTGCTCGGCTTTCTGTACAACGAACGGCTGCGCCTCACCTCCGCCGGCCCTCATCCCGAAGACGTCGATCGCCTGGTGCAACGCCTGCAAATTCCGTTCAACAACGGCGACGCCGACCTCAACGTGCGCCTTGCGCTGCTGCTTCACGTCGCCAACCGCCTTGGCTGGCTGCGCCGCGAGGGCGAGCTGATCCAGTTGACGCAAAATCCGGTGGCCGCCTTTTTGGAAAAGACGCGCGCTGAACAGCGTCGGATGCTTTTCGATGCATGGCGCAACTCGCCGGACTGGAATGATCTTTGCCGCACGCCGGAGCTGGAGTGTGTGGAAGCCGGCCTGTGGCAAAACGACCCTCTGCAAACGCGCAGCGCAATTCTTCGACTTTTCGGCTGCCTGCAGCCAGGCGCATGGTATCTCCAATCCAATCTCCTGGAGGCGATTCGAGCCGCCGAGCCTGACTTTCAGCGCCCAACCGGCGACTACGAGACCTGGTACATCCGTAAGAGCAGTACGCAGGAGTTTCTCAAAGGTTTCGAGCGCTGGGATGAGGTCGAAGGCGCGCTGCTGCGTTTTTTGATCCGTGGGCCGCTGCACTGGCTGGCGGCGCTCGATCTCGCCGAGCCGGGCGCCGGGCGGGACCTGTTGTTGTCGCTGAGCGCCTGGGGAGCGCAGTGGCTAGGCCACGATTCCCCCGCCCCCGTTGAACAAGTGCATAATCAAGTCATCCTCAAGGAAGATTTCACCGTGACGCTGGAGAGCGGCGTCTCGCTGGCCGACCGTTTCCGCGTCGAACGCTTTGCGCAATGGCGACAGAGCTATCCACTCTTTGTGTATCAGATCACACAGCGCAGCCTGAAGCGGGCGGCGGAGCGCGGCATCACCGGCGCGCGCATTGCGCGCTTTTTGCGCGAACGCTGTCGAAATGCGCCTCCTCGCGTGATCGCCGCCATCGAACGCTTCGATCTTTCGGAAAAAGTGCAGGCGTCGTGAACGCCTCTTGGATCAAGCGCTTTGAACCAAACAGCCATCTTTCGGCGCCGACAAATCTGTGAATTTTCAGATTTTTTGAACATTGACAATCATTGCAAAAGCGGATACGATTACCTGCGCTCGCCCATAGTACAAAATCTTCCATTTCGGTCAAGTCAATAGCAGCCAGCGACGGCGTGACATTCTATGCATTTTTGGCGGCGCGTCTTTTTCACCTCTCTGGAGAGTGGATTCTCTTTAGAGGGTGAATTGACAGATTGTTTGTATTGCATTCCCTTTGTTCATGCAATCACAAGGAGAGAGTATGAAACACCCACGATTATGGCGAATGAATCATCTGTTCTTTCTTCTTGCGCTGCTGGCAATCATTTTTGCCGCCTGCGCTCCCCCTGCTGCAGCGCCTACGGCCGGAGAACAGCCAGCCGCTCCGGCTGCAGCAGGTTTGCCCCCAGAGCCGGGCAGAGGCACCGACGGCGAGTTGGTGCTGGTGTACTGGCAGGAGGTCTCGATTCTCAATCCCTATCTGGCCTCTGGCACCAAAGACTTCCACGGCGCATCGTTGATTCTAGATCCGTTGCTTGAGTTTAATGAGAACGTAGAGCTGGTGCCGGTGCTCGCCGAAGAGGTGCCCACGCTGGAAAACGGGGGCGTCTCTGAAGATCTGATGAGCATCACCTACAAGCTGCGACCGGGCATCCTTTGGTCTGACGGCACGCCTTTGACTGCTGAGGACGTCGTTTTCACCTGGGAGTATTGCGCCGATCCGGCCACAGGGTGCACTGTGCAGAACTTCGTCGGCGTCGCCAGCGTCGAGGCGCTTGATGAACTGACCGTCCGCGTCAATTTCACCGATCCCACGCCCTATCCGTATACGGCCTTCGTCGGCTATCTCTCGCCGATCATCCAAAAAGCGCAATTCCAGAACTGCAAGGGCGAGGCGGCGCAGGCCTGCTCGGAGCAGAACACCAATCCGATCGGCACAGGCCCGTACAAGGTGGCGGAGTTCCGCGCCAATGACACCGTCGTCTATGCGGTCAACGAAAACTATCGGAACCCCAACCAGCCGCATTTTGCCCGCGTGATCATCAAGGGCGCTGAGGATGCCTCGGCGTCGGCGCGAGCTGTTTTGGAAACGGGCGAGGCGGACTATGGATGGAACCTGCAGGTGGAGCCGGCGGTGCTGCTTGATATGGAGGCCAAGGGCAAAGGCACAATTATGTCCGCCTTCGGCGCAAATGTCGAGCGCATCCTCATCAACTTCACCAATCCTGACCCGAATTTGGGGGAGAAGCGCTCCCTGTGGACGCCGGAAGATCCCAATCCGCATCCCTTCCTCACCGACATCAACGTGCGCAAGGCGCTGTCGATGGCCATTGACCGGAACATCATCGCCGAGCAGCTATATGGCCCCGGCGGCAAGCCGACTTGCAATCTGCTGGCCGGTCCGCCCGCCGTCGCCTCAACCAATAACGACGCTTGCTTGCAGCAAGACATCGAAGGCGCCAATAAGCTGTTGGACGAAGCCGGCTATCTGGACTCGAACGGCGACGGCATCCGTGAAACGCCCGACGGCGTTCCGCTCAGGATTCTCTATCAGACTTCAACCAATGCCGTGCGCCAGAAGACGCAGGCGCTCATCCAGCAATGGTGGAAGCAGATCGGCGTTGAAACGGAGCTGAAGAACGTCGAGGCGGCGGTCTTCTTCGGCGGCGATCCGGCCAGCCCTGACACGTACAACAAGTTTTATGCCGATGTCGAAATGTTCACCAACGGCCCTGACAACCCTGATCCGCAGCAATATCTGGCGAACTGGTTGTGCGACGGCGGCGCCAACATCCCCAGCCCTGCCAACAACTGGGGCGGCAGCAATGTCGAGCGCTGGTGCAGCGAAGAATACGACGCACTCTTCGCCCAGCTGCGCACCGCAACGGGCGAGGAGCGCAACCGGCTGGCGATTGCGCTGAACGACATGCTGGTGCAAAACTACGTGGCGATTCCGCTCGTCTTCCGCGCCTCCGTCTCTGCGTATTCCAACACGCTGAGCGGGCCGAACATCAGCGGCTTCGAGACAGAGGAGTGGAACATCGAGACCTGGCATCGGGTGCGCTAATTCCCCCTGTGAGAGGACTGAGAGGGCAGGTCAGAAAGCTGGCCTGCCCAGCCTTTGGCTTCGTTTTCGTTGGCTTGAAACATCTCTTGGAGAGGATGCGAGGATCTCGTGGGTCAGTATATCTTGCGCCGAGTGCTCACAGCGATTCCCACGCTATTCTTCATCAGCTTTGTCATCTTTGCGCTGCTGGCGCTTTCGCCCGGCGACCCAACCGCCAATCTGCCGCCCAGTCTGCCGATGGAGATCAAATTGCGCGTGCGCGAAGCATTGGGGATGAACCAACCCATGCCGGTGCGCTACGTGCGCTGGCTGCAGCAATTTATGGTGAATGAGCCTCTGAACGCGCTTGAAAAGGCGACGGGCATCCGGATCGGGGACTCGGAAAATCGGCTGCGCATTACTTCCTGGACTGCGCGCGGCAAACCCGTGATCGATCTTATCATCGAGCGGCTGCCCCAGACGCTGTGGGTGGTGGGACTGGCGTATGTCATTGCCGTGCTGATTGCCGTGCCTTTGGGCGTGTTCTCTGCTTATAAGCAAAACTCTCTATTCGACCAGATTGCCAGCGTCATTGCCGTGATCGGCTTTTCGTTGCCCACGTTTTTCACCGGCGTGCTGGTGATTCAGTTCTTTGCGGTGCGCCTTGGGTGGTTCCCGACGCTGTACAATACGACGTTGCGCGTCACAGATTGGGGAACGTTCATAGAGCAATTGCGCCAGATGGCGATGCCGGTCTTTGTACTCGCCTTCTTCCAAATCGCAACGATCAGCCGCTTTGCCCGCTCCTCGGTCATTGAAAATTTAAGAATGGACTATGTGCGAACGGCGAGGGCCAAAGGGCTGACGGAGAAAGCCGTGGTCACGCGCCATGTGGTTCGCAACAGCCTGATTCCTGTGGTGACGCTGGTGGCATTGGGCATCCCCGGCATCTTCGGCGGCGCCATCGTCACCGAGCAGATTTTTGCGGTCAACGGCATCGGACAACTGTTGATCCTCTCCATTCAGAGCAATGATCTGCCGGTTGTGCAGACTGTGTTGGTGATCTTTTCCGTATTGGTGATTGTGTTCAATCTGATTGCAGACATCCTGTATGGGATTCTCGATCCGCGCATTCGCTACAGTTAAACAGGTGCAACTGAATCCATGAGCATTACCGCCGATAGCGCTTCAACCAGCATCAGACTGGCTTTGGCAGATAAACGCAAACATCGAACCTTATGGGGCGATGCATGGGTGCAGTTTCGTCGCAATCGCGTCGCCGTTTACGGGCTGCTCCTTTTGTTGCTGATCATCCTTGCCATCTTGTTGGGCCCGTATATCTATCGAGTCGATCCCCGAGCAATCAATATTCTGGAATCAAGCGCGCCGCCTTCTGCGTCTCATCCCTTTGGAACCGATGATCTTGGCCGCGATATTTTAGCGCGCTGTCTGTACGGCGGGCGCATTTCTCTGGCTGTAGGGCTGGTTTCGATGGCGATCGCCATGACCTTCGGCGCCGTCATCGGTCTGCTGGCAGGGTACGTTGCTCGACTGGACAATCCGTTAATGCGCTTCACCGATATGATGCTTACGCTGCCGCAAATCCCATTGTTGTTGGTGGCGATGTCTCTGTTCCGAGACCCGATGCGAATGCGCTTTGGTCTGGAGATGGGTGCATTTATTATGGTGGTCAGCGTGATCGGCCTGTTCGGTTGGATGCCTACGGCGCGTATGGTGCGCGGCCTGGTGCTTTCCCTGAAGCAAAAAGAGTTTATCGAGGCGGCCACCAACATCGGCGTGCGCAGCGGGGGCATTATGGTGCGCCACATTTTGCCGAATACGTTCGGCATCATTATCGTCGCCTCTACGCTTTCGGTGGCCAGCGGTATTTTGACGGAGTCAACGCTCTCTTTCCTCGGCCTGGGGTTTCCGCCTGATGTGCCGACATGGGGCAGCCTTCTGTACGAAAATCGCAACTACATGATCAAAGCGCCTTGGATGGTGCTTTTCCCAGGCCTGTTGATTTCGTTGACGATTCTCTCGATCAACATCATCGGCGACGGCCTGCGCGACGCGCTCGACCCGCGCCAGCGCCAGTGACATGGTTTTCCTGCACGTAAAGATTCACTGCGCTGAAGGATTCGCCGCCGACGCCGCGTACTCCTGCGCAACTTTCACGTAGCCGGGCGGCGGCGTCAACACAGGCGGCGCGCCCGCCTCTGGCCCACCCTGGCTGCGCTGGAACTCGAAGAACTCCCACACGATGCGGCTGAGATCGGCCACCGACTGGTTGGCCACCTCCCAGCCGACGAGGCCTGGATTGAAGACAAAGACGCTGATCACATAGGGACCCGTCGGCCCCCACACCAGGGCGACGTCCCCCTGTTGCGCCGGCGACATGCCGTGGCGATGGACGATCCAGCGTTCGTCCCATTGCGGCAAGCCGCGCCAGATGGGAGAGCGTAGCTCGTTGTGCGTCATATAGAACAGAATCGTGGCGCATTCCTCCGGCGTGAGCGTCTCCGGATAGCGTTGACGCAGCGGGCCGGCGTCCTGCGTGCATGCGTAGATGGCGGCCAGCAGCGTCGCCATGTCATCGGGTGTGGTCTGCATGTTGGCGTCGGGCCGCGTATTCGGACGCTCGCGCTGGTTGGAAGGCGTCCGGATCGGCGCTTGGGCGACGCCGCCAAACTCACCTTGGATGAAGGTGTTCTCCAGCCCCAGGCTGCGCACGAAGGCGGTCAGTCGCTGCGCGCCGAGCGCAATGCTGCCGTCGCCCAGCCAGCTTAGCGCCTGGTTGGCCGCCTCGTTGGGGTCTTTGCCCAGCGCCAGGTCGAGCCACTGACCGACCTGTTGAGCTTCGGGATCTTCTGCGGCCACGCCGTTCGGAGCTTTTCCATCACTGCGGCGGCCAGCGCCACGCGCAACACCGCCATCGCCGAGAAAGCGGCGTCGCCGTCCACATGAGCGCTCTCTCCGTGCGGAAGGTCGATGATGCTCACAGCCGTGAAGGCGGGATAGTCGTCGAGCAGCCGCGTCAGCTGTGGCTCCAGATCGCGCATCGTCGGCATCGGCGGCGGAATCTCGCGCGCCGCCAGCTCGACTTCGCGCGCGCTGTGGCTGGTCAGCCCTGCAAGGATGCGTGCGACGCTGGCGTCGACGTCGATCTCATAGCCAGGCGCGCCGGGCGTCCACTGCAGCCCACGGCGCGGCTGCGGCACGGTGGCGGGATAGACCGGCGTAGGCGTGGCCGGCGCATCGGCGTTCGCCTCAGCGTCAACGACGCGCGCGGCGATGGGCGCGGTGTTGAGCTGCAGAGCAAGCTCCTCCACCCAGGCGCGCAGCCTGGCTTCGTCGATCGTGTAGCGCACCGGCACGTTGCGCACCTGTTGCGGCAGTCCTATCGCCTCGCGCACGGCGATGTCCACGAATTCCCAGCCGGCAAGATAGCGTTCGGCGTCGGCCACCATCTGGTCGAAATCGACCTGAAAGCCGAAGTCGTCGGGGTCGAGCATGAAGAGCCGATTCTGAAAACGCACGCCGATCAGATCGTGATAGATCGGATCGAGATGGGCGCGGATCTCTTCGACCGTCTTCAGTCCGGTGACGTCGACGCCGCCCAGTCGCACGCCCGGCGGCACCGGCGCCGCCGCCTGTTTATAGTGGCTGTACAGGGGAAAGAGCGCAAGAACGCCGACCAGGAACAGTGTAAAATAGATGAAACGTGTGGAAGGAAGACGACGGCGCATGACCAACGTTCAACATCGGGTGGGAGATGCTTCATACAAAACCTTGCTTTTTTCAAGCACTTCTTTGCGGAAGAACAAGCGCGTCTGCATTTCTTGCCAGAAATTTTATCATGCTGATGAAACGAATCGAATTCGGCGGCTTCCATCACGATCGGCTTATCAAGCCAATGCACCCTCATCAAGCCTTTCATCGGGTCCGATCGTTGCGTTGTTCAGAACTATATGCCGGGACGACATCTGTCACCGCCTCCGGCGGCAGATGGCTGATGTCGTTGATGGACTCCGCGCGCCAGCGCTCCCCATCCCACACCAGCTCGGAGACCGCGCAGTTGTGAGGGTCCCAGCGGATCCAGTCGCCGCTGCGATCGCCGACCCAGGCGTCGAGCACGCAGCTGATGATGCCGCCGTGGGTGACCAACACGATGCGTTGGCCGGGGTGGCGTTCGGCGAGGCTTTGCACGGTTTCGATGGCGCGTTTGCCGAAACTGGCGGGCGACTCTCCATTGGGGGGAGCAAAGGTCGGGTCCTGCGCCCAGCGCTGCCAGAGCTGTTCGTTCTCCATGAGGTCGCGAAACGTGCGCCCTTCCCAGTCGCCGATGCTGAACTCGCGCAGCCCCTCCTCGACGATCGGCTCCATGCCCAGCGCCTCGGCGATGGCGGCGGCGGTGCTGCGCGCCCGCGGCAGCGGCGAGACGTAGAGGGCGTCCACCGGCTCCTGCTCGCGACGGCGACGGAAGCGCTCGCCGGTCGCCTGCACCTGGAGGCGTCCGCGTTCGGTGAGCGGCGCATCGAGCGCGCCGTACCAGCGTTGCTCATGATTGGCGGTCGTTTCGCCGTGTCGCACCAAAATCACGCGCGTTTCTTTCGTCATGCTTCCCCTTTTCTTTTTGTCCCAAATCTCTATGTTCTCTACACCCTCTATCGTTGCCATTCCATCACTTTGGATGGGGTCTTGCTGTAAAAAACTTCACAACGGATTGACACCGCTTGGTGTGCATGTTACACTGTGCGCATGATGTCGCCAAAGCGTCTGATCAACTTTTCACCATGCGCCAGGTTGTGCAGGAAGGCCTCCGGATGAGAGCCATCTGGGACTTTATGCGCGGCGCGAGCTAACAGGACGCTCGGACTTGCCAGATAAAGCTCTCCAGATGGGGAGCTTTTTTGTTTGCCCAAAAAATTTGCATCGGCTCAAAGTTGCAATGTTCCTACGAGAGGCGAGGAGATGATCAAAGCGGGCGTCGCCGGCGCCACCGGCTATACGGGCATTGAACTGGTGCAGTTGTTGCATCGTCATCCGCATGTTGAAATTGGCTGGATCACCAGCGCCAGCAGCGCAGGCAAACGCTTGTGCGACGTGCATGCAGTCCCCTGGGAGTATCCGCTGATTGCGCTAGAGGAGGCGTACGCGCGCGCGGGCGAAGTCGACGTTGTTTTTCTCTGTCTGCCGCATGGTCAGTCGATCGAACCGGCGCGTCGTTTCGCCGCAAGTGGCCTTTGCGTCATCGACCTCAGCGCCGACTTTCGTCTCGGCCATCCCGAAGCGTATCGCCGCTGGTACGGCATGGAGCACCCGGCGCCGGAGCTGCTGCCCCAGTTCGTTTACGGTTTGTGCGAGGTGAATCGGGCGCAATTGCGCAAGGCGCGCCTGATCGCCGTGCCGGGATGTTATCCCACCACGGTCAACCTGGGGCTGTATCCGCTGGCGAAGGCCGGCTGGCTGGAAGAACGCGTGATCGTCGACAGCAAGAGCGGGGTGAGCGGCGCCGGACGCACCCTCAAGACGCCCTATCTGTTCGTTGAAGCCAATGAGAACATGACGCCCTACAACATCGGCTATCGTCATCGCCACATCGCCGAGATGGAGATGGTGCTCAACGCGGCTTCGCCCAACGGCGGCTATCGCTTCACCTTTTCGCCGCATCTTCTGCCGGTGAATCGCGGCATTCTCAGCACGATGTACGTGCGTGTGCCGAGCGGCGTCACCGAGGCGCAGGTGCGCGACCTCTATGAGGAAACCTACGCCGGCGAGCCGTTCATTCATCTGCTGCCCGCCGGCCAGCAGGCTTCGCTGCGCCACACGGTGCACACCAACCGCTGCGCCATCAGCATCACGCCGGAGCTGCCCGACGATCCGACCTGTCGCGACCTGATCATCGTCGCCACCGAAGACAATCTGATCAAAGGCGCCAGCGGACAGGCGGTTCAATGCATGAACCTGGCGTTGGGATTCCCAGAGACGGCCGGGCTGTTGTGAGTGGCATTTTTTGTGAATTCAAACAGGGTGAATGCGAGAAGAGATGAACCACGAGGAGCGCTACATCGTCGTCCTGAAAGTGGGCGGCAACGAGCTGGACGATCCGGATTTTCTGTTTGGGCTGGTCAACGCAGTGAAGGCCGTTATGGCGGAGGGGCATCACCCGGTGATTGTGCATGGCGGCGGCAAGGCGGTGACCGATCTTCAGGCGAAGTTGGGGCTGAAGGAGCAGCGCATCGAGGGGCTGCGCGTCACCAGCGACGCCGACATGGATGTGGTGGAAATGGTGTTGAGCGGGCTGATGAACAAGCGCATCGTGCGCGCGCTGGTCAACGCGCACATCCGCGCGGCGGGCTTCAGCGGCGTCGACGACGGCACGCTCTACGTCGAAAAAATGTGGCACCCCTTCGGCGACCTGGGGCGCGTCGGCGAGGTGCAGGACGTCGACGATCATCTATTGCGCACGCTGATCGCAGCGGGCATTGTGCCTGTGATCAGCCCGGTGAGTTTTGGCGCGCTCGACGCGCTCAGCTATAACGTCAACGCCGATCACGCCGCCACCGCCATCGCCGCCAAGCTCGGCGCCATCAAGCTCGTCTTCATCAGCAACGTGCCGGGCATCTTGGTCGCCGGTCGCGTCGTGCGCGCCGTGACGGCGGAGCAGGCGGAGGAATGGATCGAGGAGGGCATCATTTTCGGCGGGATGATTCCCAAGGTGCGCAGCGCCATCGAGGCGGTGCGCAACGGCGTGGCGCAGGCGGTCATCACCAACCTCGCCGGCGTGCAAGACGGCACGGGCACCGGCGTGATCGGCAGTCGATAGAGTGCTCACCGCCGAAGTGTAGAGCTTTGAAGCATGGCGGCTCTGCGTTTCTTTGCGTGAAGTTTTCTCACCAAAGTCCAAGGAGGAGGCATGAACGCGCAGGAGGTCATTCAACTGGAGCAACAGCACGTGCTCGGCGTCTATGCGCGGGCGCCTTTTGTGCTGGAGCGAGGCGAGGGCAGCACGCTCTACGACACAGAAGGCCGCGCTTATCTGGACTGTGTGGCCGGCATCGCCGTCAACGCGCTCGGCTACAACGATCCGGGCGTCATGCAGGCGATGCAGGAGGCGATGGCGACAGGGCTGTTGCACGTGAGCAACCTGTATCACACTGCGCCGCACGCGCGGCTGGCCGCGCTGCTGTGCGAAACGAGCTTTGCGGACAAAGTGCATTTCTGCAACAGCGGCGCCGAGGCCAACGAAGGCGCGTTCAAATTTGCGCGTCGATACGGACGCGCGCACGGCGGCGAGGAGAAAGTCGAAATCCTGGCGTTCACCAATGCCTTTCACGGGCGCACGATGGGCGCGTTGGCCGCCACCCCGCGGCCCAAGTATCAAGACCCCTTCAAGCCGCTGATGCCCGGCGTGCGCTTCGCCGAATTCAACGACCTCGAGAGCGCTCGCCGACAGATGGACGAACGGGTCTGCGCCATCATCGTCGAGCCGGTGCAGGGCGAAGGCGGCGTCCATCCGGCGACGCCTGAATTTCTGGCCGGACTGCGAGCGCTGGCCGATGCGTACGATGCGCTCTTGATTTACGACGAAGTGCAGTGCGGCGTCGGTCGCACCGGCAGCCTGTGGGCGTATCAGGGCTACTGCAAGCAGGGGAACGGTGCAATCGACGAAAAAGGCTGCGCGTTTGAGCCGGACATCCTGACCGCGGCCAAGCCGCTGGCCGGCGGCCTGCCGATCGGCGCCATTCTGATGCGCCAGCGCGTGGCCGAGGTGATGCAAAAGGGCGATCACGGCAGCACCTTCGCCGGCGGCCCGTTGGTGACGCACGTTGCGCACCACGTGGTGAGCCGCATCTCGCAGCCCGACTTCCTGGCCGCCGTCGAGGCTAAGGGCAAGTTGCTGCGCGACCTGATCGAGGAGATCAACAGCCCGCACATCCGAGAAGTTCGCGGCAAAGGGTTGATGATCGGCGTCGAACTCGATATAGAAGCGGCGGAGGTGATCCAGCGAGGGTACAAAGAAGGATTGATCCTGGTCAATGCAGGGACGAACGTGCTGCGTCTGGTGCCGCCGCTCGTGATCACCGAAGCGGAAATTCACGAGGTGGTTGAACGTCTGACGCGCGCCTTGCAGCCCGCGTGACGCCTCAGCGTGGGGTGCGAATGGATGAGAGGATTTGTCGTCGTTGAGGAACGTCGTTGTTGGGGAATGTGTAGAGGAACAGGGAATGCCCATCATCATTCAACCGGCTGAAGAGTCGCATGTGCTCCCCATCACCGAGCTGGTGAATCTGTTTGCGGCGGAGAACTTAATGCTGCCGCGCACCGAAGAAAGCGTGCGTCAGACGCTGGCGGACTGGCTCGTGGCCGTCGATCCGGACGCCGGCCCGAACGATCCGCCGATTTTGGCGTGCGGCGCGCTGGTGCCTTTGACCGAGACGCTGGTCGAGCTGCGTTCGCTGGCGGTGCATCCCAGCCAGCAGGGCAAGGGACTGGGCGGCCACATGGTGAACCATCTCGTGCAGATGGCGCGCGAGCGCGGCTATCATCAGATCTGTGCGCTGACGCTGCGCGAACAGTTCTTTGTGCGGCTCGGCTTCGAGCCGGTCGATCGCTGGAGCATCAGCCCCAAGGTGTGGCAGGCGTGCATCTATTGCCCCAAATTCCATCGCTGCGACGAGGTGGCGGTGATCATGAACCTGGTCGAAAACCCGCAGACGGCGGCGCATCCTCTGGCGAGACCGGCGGGTTGGAATACGCTGCTCAGATGGAGCGAGTGGCAGCCGCTCAAGCTGGCTTACAGGCAAAAGCAAGCAGAGATTTAATAGGGCGGGCGGGCCGGCCCGTTGTACTTGCAGCGTCCGGTGCGCGGGGAGTTGTAGCGCAGGCGAGGGCCGCCGTAAAGCGTGCAGCCGTGCGTCTTAGCGTGGGCCGCGCACAGGTAGCAGGCCGGCTCCCCGCGTTCGTAGTAACATTGCATGCAGATGTGCGTCGCCGGCTCCCCGCATTCGACGCACGCAAAAGCGGGCAATTGGTTGCGCGCCATCAACGTCACCGGTTTGGCGGAAAGCGGCTTGCCCGTGCGCTCGGCGACGACTTCGATTTTTAGTTCGGTGGGGGAGCCGAAATCGTATTCATATTTGCCCTTCAGGCCGGGGCGCAAGACGTCGCCGAGCCGGGTCGTCAGGCTCTTCTGATCACCGATGGCGAAGAAGCCGTCGATGAGCTCCTGATAGCGGGTGCTGCCGAAGACGAAGTGGCTTATGTGGCCGCAACAATCGACCCAAATGGCGCGCAGATAGGCGTCCAGGTCTTGCAATGTGGCGCTTGCGGGCGTCTCCAGGTGAAGCCAATAGCGCCCATCGACGGCGTCGCGCACGACGATGTGATAGAGCGGCTGTGTCTTGCGTTTGCTGGCCTCCGCCTTTTCGATGGCGGCCTGGCGCGCGGCGCAGCTCGTCAGGTGTTTGAGCATGGCGGAGGCTGCTACTTCCTGCTCGCAGAAGGCGCAGACGCCCTTGGAGCCACTTTTTGAAGCATGTGCGCGCGCCATCAATGATCCTCCGCCGCCAGAGGCGCAACGGTGAATTCTTCAAAGACGGCGTCAAAACCGCCGCCGTCAGGCGCTGCGCACATCACGCCGACCATCGCCTCGTCGCCGGGGAGCAGGTAGGCGATGCGTAGAAGCGTATAGTCGGCGCCGTCCAACGAGTAGAAAATTTCCACGGCCTCCGCCTTGCGGATCAGCCGCAGCCAGATCGACGGCGGGTTTTGCGGCAACGGCGCCACCGACCAGTCGGAGAAATCGTTGGTGACGACGGCGCTCACAAATTGCTGCCCGTGTACATATTCGATCCCTGTTTTCAGCCAGTGTTCCGCATCGAGGCGCACCATCAGGCCGGCCTGGTCGTACAAATCTCGATACGCGCCGGTCACCTTGACGGACGCGGTGAAGTCGCCCTGCACCCTCTCGTAGTAGACATGGCCGTTGTCGCGGATGAAGCCGTAATGGGTCTTGCGCCAGAAGTCGGTGCCGGGGTCGGCATGGACGTGAATGGCGCCCGCTTCCACCTGCCAGCGTTTGGGTTCATTCAACCACTGCATTCAGCACGGAGTCCTTTCTTATTTGATTGTGATCAAAATGAACGTACAGCTAGGCAGCCAGCTCCCGTTCGGAGACGACGATGCCATCGCCGTCTGCATACAGCATATGACCGGGCTTGAAGGTCACGCCGGCGAAGGTGACATCGACGTTGACGGCGCCGGCGCTGCGTTTTTCACTGCGTCGTGGATGGGCGGCCAGCGCTTTGACGCCGAGCGGGAGCGTCGCCAGTGTCTGCGCGTCGCGCACGCAGCCGTTGACGACCACGCCCGCCCAGCCGTTCTGCACCGCCAGCCGCGCCAGCTGGTCGCCGAGTAGGGCGCAGCGCAGCGAGCCTCGGCCATCGATGACCAGCACACGGCCCAACCCCGGCTGCGAGAGCTGGTCGCGCACGGCGCTGTTGTCTTCGTTGGCGTCGACGGTGACGATCGGGCCGTGAAATGCAATCACGCCGCCGAAGTCGCGAAAGATCGGCTCGACCACCTGCACCTGATCGGCGTACTGGTCGCAAAGATCGGCGGTTGCGTAGCTCATGTGGAGCGTCCTTTCTTGCTGTTGTTGATATGGCATCTTATCATTGCTCATACGCGTTTGACCATTTTTCACGCCGGTTTCTTTTCGCATCGGTTTTCATCTTTTTACACAAAGCGCAGAGAGGGAGATGGCTAAATTCTACAACGCGCTCACGCCGGAGCTGCGTTCGTTCATCGAGGCGCAGCATGTTTTCTTCGTCGCCACCGTTGCGGAGAACAGCCGCATCAATTTGTCGCCGAAGGGAATGGACTCCCTGCGCGTGCTGGATGAGCGCACGGTGGCCTACCTGGATCTCACCGGCAGCGGCAATGAAACCGCAGCGCATCTCAAGGCCGACGGCCGCATCACACTGATGTTCTGCAGTTTCGACGCCGCCCCGCGCATCTTACGATTATATGGGCGTGGGCGCTTAATTCTGAAGAACGACCCGACCTGGTCGGAAATGATCGCTCGTTTTCCTGCGTTGCCGGGCGCGCGTCAGATCGTAGTGATGGACGTGCACTCGGCGCAGACCTCCTGTGGGTTCGGCGTGCCTTTTTATGAATTCAAGGGGGAGCGACCTGCCTTGATCGACTGGGCGCTGAAAAAAGGCGAAGCCGGGCTGGAAGAATATCGGCGAAAGCACAATCGTCTCAGCATCGACGGCTTGCCCAGCGATACAGTGGACGAATAGTCAGAGGCAAGGGAGCCGCCGTAAAAATAACAGGTCAGGGCGCCGGCGCCCTGACCTGTTAAGCAGAGAAGATTGGCTACGATTATTTGACCTGCACTTTGATCTGTTTGGGCTTGACGGCCTCGGCCTTGGGCACGCGCAGCGTCAGCACGCCCTGGCTATAGGTCGCCTCGATCTTTTCGGCGTTCACCGGCACGTTGAAGGTGATGCGTCGCTCGAAGCCGCCGTGGTAGAGCTCACGCTTGATGTAATCGACGCCCTCCAGCAGCGGCTGGAACTTGCCGCGGATCGTCAGGTCGTTGTCCGCCAGGACGATCTCGACGTCCTCGGGGTTGACGCCCGGCACATACGCCTGCACCACGAACGCATCCTGGGTGCTGTAGGCGTCGATCGGCAACCGCAGCATGCGCGTGGATTCAACCGCCTCTCCGGTCTCCTGCTCCAGCTCGCTCAGGCGGCGGCTCATGGCGTCGGCCATCTCGACAAAGTCGCGAATCATCTGGTTGTAGTTGTTGAAGCGCATCGTTCTCAACTCCTTTCTGTCTGTTGAGCAGACCCCCAATTGTTCCAACTCGGCCTGAATTGTTCGAATTTGGCGATGGCTGCTGTGCTCTGAATCGTGTGTTTTCTGAATCGTTGCCTCCACTATAGCGGTTTTATGTTAGAAGCGCGCGTGTGCTTTGTTATCAACAGATTTGTAGATTGTCAGCAAAGCGTTTGCGCGCCTCTACGGGTTGCAAAGTACGGAGACTTGGAGGCTTGAGCGGCTTGGGTTCGTCGCAGGAATCGTCTATACTGCTCGCTTGAATGGGGATTGCTCGCTTGAAAGGGGCGAGCGACAGACAAGCAGGAACGGATGAAATTGTGCGCGTTCTCTTGACAGGCATCGCCGGCTTCGCCGGCAGTTTTTTAGCCGAGCTGCTGGTGCGCGAGCCAGAGGTGGAGCTGCACGGTGTGGTGCATCGCCACGATCGGCGCATCGCGCACCTTGCCAACCGCATTCACCTTCATCGCGGCGACCTGCGCAACGCCGTATGGGTTGGCGAACTGATCGAACAGGTGCGGCCCGAGTACGCGCTGCACCTGGCGGCCTGGAGCGACGTAGGCGGAAGCTGGCATCATCCCTGGACCACCTATGAGCTCAACATTCAATGCCAACTGAACTTGCTGGAGGCGCTGCGGCGCTGGCAGCCGACCTGTCGCACGCTGGTGGTTTCCTCAAACGAGGTCTACGGCCTTGTGCAGCCAGAAGATTTGCCGATCGACGAGGAGACGCCTTTTCGCCCCAATTCCCCTTATGGCGTCAGCAAGATCGCGCAGGACATGATGGGGCTGCAATATTTCCACAGCCATCGCATGCCCATCATCCGGGCGCGCAGCTTCAACCATCTGGGGCCGGGGCAGGCCGACGACTTCGCCGCCAGCGCGTTCGCCCGCCAGATCGCCGAGATCGAGCTCGGGCTGCGCGAGCCGGTGGTGCGCGTCGGCAATCTCAACGCCGAGCGCGACTTCACCGACGTACGCGACGTCGTGCGCGCCTACTGGCTGCTGGTGCGACAGGGAGAAGCCGGCCTCTGCTATAACGTTGGCTCGGGGAAACCCTATTCAATTCGCTGGTTGCTGGAGACGCTGCTCGAACTTTCCTCCGCCCAGATCCGCGTCGAAGTTGATCCGGCTCGTTTACGCCCCAGCGACGTCCCCTGTTCTTACTGCGACAATCGTCGCCTCGTGCAGGCCACCGGTTGGCGCCCGGAGATCGACCTGCGCACTGCGCTGCGCGATCTGCTCGACAGCTGGCGCGCCCAACTGCGCAAAGCATAAAAGGCCCCCCAAAGACGCCAAAGTGGATAAAGCAACGATAGAAAGACCTGATACAGGAGAGATTTTGCGTGAGCGCTCAAAATGCCATCCCATTGCAGGGAACCAGACAGAACAGAGAGGGAGCCTCTGCGCCGCTCACCCTGGCGCTGACCCGCTCCGCCGTGGTGGTGATCGCCGTCTACATCGGCGCACAGATGTTGTCCGATTTCACCAGCCTCAAGATCGGCGTCGTCGCCGGCCTGGCGGTGGACATGGGCACGTTTATCTATCCCATCACCTTCACCCTGCGCGACGTGGCGCACAAGACGATCGGCAAACGCAACACCCAGACGCTGATCTGGATGGCGGCGATCATCAATCTGTTCGCTGCACTTTACATCTGGTGGGTGAGCAGCGTGCCCGGCGACCCGGCCTGGGGATTGGCCGCCGAATGGAGCGCAGTCTTCAATCCGGCGCTGTTGGGGCGGATTGTCCTTGCTTCCATCGTGGCCGAGGTGGTGAGCGAGTTGGTGGACACGGAGATCTATCACTGGTTTGTGACGCGCATCACGCGGCGCTATCAGTGGGCGCGCGTGCTCGTGAGCAACAGCGTCAGCGTGCCGATCGACAACTTGATTTTCGCCGTCGGCGCATTCGGCGGCGTCCTGCCCTGGAGCGTCGTCGGTGAAATTTTCCTCTTCAATCTCTTGTTGAAATATGCAGTGACGCTGGTCAGCATGCCGCTGATTTATGTGACGCGCGACCGGGATTGGAGCGAGGCCGAGTAGACACGCCGATCGCGCATTCTTTGTGAACGGCGCAAAATGGCATAGAATTTGCGGCTATGATTGTGGAACGACCGAAAGCCGCATCGCCGGTCGAAACGCCTTCGCCGGCGCGTGCATCTGAACGCCGCGTGCGTCTGATGCGTTGGGGCTTGACCCTGGTAGTGGTCGCTGCAGCCTTTGCGGCCATCTTTTCCGATGCGTTGCGCGGCGGGGGCGCAGTCTATCTCTATCAGCGCGTTCAGACCTTCGTCACGATTTTTCTGGGCATTTTCATCGAGGCGGTTCCCTTCCTGATCGCCGGCTCGATTGTCTCCGGCCTGATCGCCGTCTTCGTCGATCAGGCGGCCATCGACCGCTATCTTCCCAAAGCGGCGTTGCCGGCCGCTCTGGTCGGCGGCGGCATGGGCATGGTCTTTCCGGTCTGTGAATGCGGCGTGGTGCCCGTGGTGCGGCGTCTCTACGAGAAAGGCCTGCCGCTTTCGATCGGCGTCGCTTTTTTGCTGGCGGCGCCCGTGGTCAACCCGATCGTGATCCTGAGCACCTACAGCGCCTTCGGCTGGGGGCCTGTCTTTGTTGGGCGCATCGTTTTCAGCTTCCTGATCGCCGCCGTCGTGGGTTTTCTCTTCGGTCGCGCGCAGCCGGAAGAAGTGTTGCGGCCGGCTGTGTGCCAGTTGCATCACGATGCGTCCCATCCCGTCCACAGCCACGAGCACGATCACAGCCACTATCTCCCCAACGCTCCGTTGGGACTGCGCTTTCGACAGGCGTTCAACCTGGCCGGCGACGATTTCTTCGACATGGCCCGCTATCTCATCCTCGGCTCCATGCTCGCCGCCGGCATGCAGACGCTTGTGCCTCAGAGCACGCTGCTGGCGATTGGGCAGGGGCCGGTGATCTCGGTGCTGGCGATGCAGGCGCTGGCCTTTGTGCTTTCGGTCTGTTCAACGGTGGATGCGTTCCTGGCGCTGGCCTTTGCAGGCACCTTTACGACCGGTTCGGTGCTCGCCTTCCTGGTCTTTGGCCCGATGGTCGACATTAAAAGCTCGTTGATGTTCCTGGGCGTCTTCCGGCGCCGCATCGTGGTCTACCTGATCGCGCTGCCGATGTTGTTGTCGCTGCTGATGGGCGTCTGGTGGAACCTGAACGTGCGTTGGTAGGGTGACCGCGCTTGCAACTTGAGAAGGGTGCAGGCGCGTTGGAGGATTTGTGCAATGGATGTGTTGAATCGTCCAAGATTTCAAAATGCGCTCAAAGCGCTGGCGCTGTTGGCCATGGCCGTCTTTCTCTACACGCGCCTCGCCAGCGGCGTGCTGTTCTTCTACATCAATCAGCGCTTCATGGCTTATACGATCTTCGCCATCGTCGGGCTGGTGGTGGTGGCCCTCAGCTATCGCCCGATGGCGCGTCGAGACGAAGCCGACGGCGCTCTTCACAGCCATCATCGGCTGGGTTGGGCGGGGTTGGCGATCGTGATGGCGCCGGTTGCGCTCGGGCTGTTGGTGCCCCCTCAACCTCTGGGCGCGGCGGCGATGCAAAATCGGGAAATTAACGTTGCGTCGCAGGCGCGCTCCGCCCTGCCGGCGGCCGTGCGCGCCGCTGCGCAGAAAGACGCCGCCGATCGCAACCTGCTGGACTGGCTGCACGCCTTCTCCGCCTCGCCGAATCCGGCTCAAGAGTTCGCAGGCCAGCCGGTCGACGTGATCGGCTTCATTTATCACGACGAGCGCCTGGGCGAAAACGAAGTGCTGGTTAACCGCTTCGTCGTCAGCTGCTGCGTGGCCGACGCCAGCGTGGTCTCGATGGTCGTGCGTTGGCCCGACGCCGCCTCACTGCCCGACGATGCGTGGGTGCAGGTGAAGGGGGTCCTGCAGCCCGGCGAGTTTAACGGAAGGGCGCTGCCGATCGTGGTCGCGCAAGAAGTGATCCCCACCGCGCTGCCCAATCAGCCGTATCTCTACCGGTGAGATATTTTGGCCGTTTGAAAATCGCTCGATGGACTCTCGACAGAACGCAACCGGGCGTTGCGTGCAATTTTTACGGTGAATGCTCAATCTCGCATCAGTGCATTTGACCTGACGGTGTTCGGCGTCGTGAGCGCCATCCTTGTGACGCTCGGCGTGGTCATCTGGCGCGGGGATCAGATCGGCCTCCAGGTGGTGGCGGTCGCGCCCGCCGACGACAGCGCTGGCGTTTCCACGCGCAGCCAGATCCGCATCGCCTTCGATCAGCCTCTGGCCCAGGACGCTGCGTCGGCGCAGCTGGCGCTCGATCCTCCTGTCGAAACGGAGGTGCGCGTCGACGGCAGTCAACTGATCTTCACGCCGAAAGCGCTCCAACCGGATACGCTGTACACAGCTCGACTGGAGGCCGGCGTGCGCAGCGCAACCGGGCATGCGCTGCACACGCCCTATGTCTGGCGCTTCACGACCGGGCGACTTCAGGCGCTTTTCACCCGCTCCGTCGATGGTAGAGAGCAGCTCTTTGTCGCTCCGGTTCCCGTTGAGGCGAAGGACGCCGATGCGCAGCCCAGGCAGCTCACCTCCAGCGAAGGCGGCGTCTGGGATTTCGCCGTCTCCCCTGTAGATGCGCGCATCGCCTTTTCAGCGCTGACGGAGACAGGGGGAAGCCATCTTTGGCTCATGGCGCCCGGCGGCCAGCCGACGCTGTTGCTTGACTGCGGCGACGACTTCTGCAGCAGCCCTTCCTGGTCAAACGACGGCGAGCTGCTGCTCTTTGCTCGCCGCAGCGCCAGCGATTACGCCGCCGCCGCCGTGAGTCCGCCCAGGCTCTCCATCATGCATGTGGCCAGCGGCGAGCGGGCGCCGGTCTTTCGCGACAGCCAGAAGCTCGGCTTTGAAGCGCGCTGGTCCTCCGACAATCGCTGGATCACCTATCTTTCGCCGGATTTCATCGGCATTGGCGTCTATAATCTCGAGAGCGGGGAAGAGCGCTTCTATCCGACGCAGGCGGGCGAGGCGGCACCCTGGCAGCCAGGGCGAATGCGTTTCGCCATGAATCAGGAGCGCATGCTCGGCGACCGCAGCGCCATTCATCTCTTTCTAGTCGATCCAATCGCCGACGAGCGTATCAACCTGAGCGGCGAGGACGCCAGGGTCGAAGACGGCGCGCCGGCGTGGTCGCCCGACGGGGAGTGGCTGGCCTTTCGACGCAACATCACCGAAGGCCCCAATGCCACGCTCACCAAGCAGCTTTGGCTCATGCGCAGCGACGGAAGCGAGGCTCGCCCGCTAACGATGGACCCTGACATCGATCACGGCCCGCCGACATGGTCGCCGGATGGGCGATATTTGCTCTTTCACAAGTTTCCGATCAAAGGGCCGGACATTGTGATTTCGGTGTGGGTGATGGAAGTCGCCAGCGGGAAGCAATGGCAGGTCGTCTCCCCAGGACAATTCCCGCTTTGGCTCCCTTGACGAGGAGCTTCTCGATAAAAACGCACTGGCGAGATGCAGAGAGCGCAATGAGCGCAATGCGCAGGGGCCCTGGACGCGCTGCGTCTCACCGATGGAACACCCTTCAGGAGGGCAAACTCGTTATGGCGTAGGGAACGCGTTGTATTCGGTGTGGTTTTCGTCTTCTGATATAATGAGAGTTCCGGGCGACCGCCCATGCGATGAGCCGCTTCGCATGGGCGGTATTCTTGGCGGAGGGAATCGGCGGGCAAGGCGACAGAGCCGATTCATAGGTGCAAAGGCAATGAATCCACCACAACTCAGCGCTCCAGGGACAGAGCCGCCGACATCGTATCCAACGCAACGCGTCGCTCCAGGCCAGCCTCTTTGGAGACGGTTGCTGGCAAGCTGGCGAACGGCGCAGTTGCCCGCCGCCCAGGTGATGACTTCGGGCTTGCTGAATGCGCAGTTCTGGTCGGAAAACTCCTTCTGGAGACCGGCGGCGTTTTGGGCGGGCGTCGCCGGCGCGCTTTCGGCGGGTGCAACGCAAAACACGATCGACTGGCGAGCGCTGGCATTGGCGCTCTTGCTGGTCGATGTGCTTTGGGGAAGCGTCTGGCGTCTGGCTGGTGGACGGCGCCAACTGTTGCCGTTGCATCCCGGCGTTTTGCCGCGCGCCCCAATATGGCTGCCTTATCTGCAGCCGGGTTCGCCGGCCGCGCGCATTTTTTCCGGCGATCACAGCGATGTGTGGTCGCTCGCTTTTCATGTTGCGCTCCCGACGGTGCTGCTGGCCGCACTGGCGGCGGCGGTGCTCGGCATTGAGGCGCTTCTGTTGACCGCAACAGTGGCGCTTCTAGCCATCCTGGGATGGATCGCCCGCCACGCGCTGGAGGGGATTCCGCTGCTTCTGACCGCGCTGATCGCCATCGGGCTGCCCTGGGTGCTGGTGTTGCAGCAGATGACGCCGCAGGAGTTCGGAAGCAACTGGTCGCCGTTGGTCCTGGCGGCGTGTTGGGTCGTGCACTACTGGGGCGAAATGCGCATGCTGGCAAACAGCCGGGATGTCCTTGCCATAGTGTTGTTGGCGACGGCGGAGATCGGCGTCTGCGCTTTGTTAATTCTGATGCAGGCGCCGCT
>NZ_CAKZMJ010000092.1 GCF_937128415.1 uncultured Caldilinea sp. | reverse complement strand
GAGCCTCGGCCAGAGGCTTTCTCCCAGATGCAGGGAACGGCGGACGCGATTGCAAAAGCGCCGGCGCCTGAGACCGCAGACATGCAGGACGCCGCCCGTGACGACGGAGCGAAACGGGAGATCGTTGCGGTGGTCGCCGGCGAAGCGATCACTTTGCGAGATTTTCAGGAAGCAGTCGCCATCGACGCTCTCATGGCCGCGTGGGCGGGGGTGCAATCTGCATCGGCCAGCGCAATTCTCGAACAGTTGATCAATATAGCGACCGTATTGCATCGAGACGAAGTGAGGGTGGAGGGCGCCCAGGCGAGTGCGGCGCTCGACCAATTCTTACAGACGCATCATCGAACTCGTGCGGAGCTAAAGGCTGCGCTTGAGGCGCAAGGCATTGCCTGGGAGCGATTCGAGCGATATTTCGTCCGATTGATCGCCGCCGATGAATATTTGCGCACCCAGCAGGCGGCGACCGACGCCACATCGGCGGAACTGTTGCAAATCTGGCGCCAGGAAACGCCGATCAGCTTCGGGCCAGCCGCTGATGGGTTGTTCGATGCTGCATCGGCTCCAGGGGCGCAAAACCAGACGGATGAAGTGGAAGCATCGACCGTTCCCTCTGCTGTGGACTCAGTCGCCGAGATCGTCGCTGAGCCGCGCGGCGTCGAAGTGGGGCAGCTTGCGCCCGCTTTCCGCTTGCCGGCAATGCCGGATTTCACGGTGAAAACGCTGCAGGACTTCAGCGGTCGCCCGACCGTTCTTTCATTTTGGACGACCTGGTGTCCTTATTGCTTGCGCCAGACGCCGGTGATGGTCGAGGCGCATCACCGCTGGCAAGCGCTTGGGGTTGAATTTGTAGGAATTAATGTGAGAGAGACAAGCGACCTTGTTGAGAAGTATATGGCTCAACACGAGATCGCTTATCCAATTCTGCTGGACGCCGATGGCGCAGTGGCCGCCGACTATGCTATTCAGGGATTCCCAACTACTTATTTTCTGAATGCAAACCATCGGATTGTCGCACGCCACGTCGGCGCGTTGACCTCAGAACGATTAGAAACCTATCTGCAAACATT
>NZ_CAKZMJ010000091.1 GCF_937128415.1 uncultured Caldilinea sp. | reverse complement strand
CCGACGCAGGCGCCTCTCGCCTCCCCGTCAGCAGCCTCGCCCTCCCGCAGGGCACAAATCCTAAATCTACACCTCCCGACTATAACTGTCAAATTGTACGTTGCTTGAAAGGAAATAAAAACAGATTGACAGTGCGCTATGATTGAGCGAGAATGTGGCCTGAGGCGCCAAACACCCGATCGTTCAACATTTTTCCACCTGCATCCAGGAGAATAACAAATGACCGGAGCACTGGAGTTCACCGACCAGGAATGGAGGCTGCTGGAAAGCGCACCCATGAAAGCCGGCCTTGCCGTAGGCGATCTCTCCGATCCCAGGCGCTGGCTGCAGGAGCTTTATGCCGTCTTCGACACCGCCGAGGCGCTCGAATCGGAGGTGGACAGTGTTCTGATCCGTGCAGTGACGGAGCGCATGCTAGCGCGGGAGGGCGATGACTTTGATCTGCCCGCCGATCTGCCGGACAATCCTGCAGAAGCCAGAGCGTATCTGATTGCAGATTGCGTACAAGCGGTTCGCACTGTGGCGCAGAAAGCGCCTGAGGAAATGGAGGCTTTTCGCCGTTGGCTTTTAACGCTTGCGCGCAGGGCCGCGGAGGCGACTAAAGAAGGTGGTTTTCTGGGCCTCGGCGGGGAGCGCATCAGTCCAGAAGAATGGGCGGCGCTGCATGAACTGGAGGCGGCGCTCGGGGTCATCGATTGAGCATTTCTTGCGTGGGCGCAAAGAGCGTCATGAGAATGGCGTCTTCGCCGTTGTCGTGATAGTAATGTTTCCGGACGCCCACCACGACAAAGCCCATTGATCTGTATAGCGCCTGAGCAGCATAGTTGCTGGCGCGCACTTCGAGTGTGATCTCCAGCGCGCCAGCATCGATCGCCTTGTCAATCATCGCCTGCAACAGACGGCGCCCCAGGCCCTGACGACGAAAGTCCGGATGCGTGGCAATGGTCACGATGTGCGCCTCCTGTCCCATCAGCCAATAGCCGCCGTAAGCCAGGATTGGAGGCGTCCCTTCGCCTGACCCTGATGCGCGGCGCATCACCCAGTACGAACCGAGTCGATTGGAAGTCAACTCGTGACGATAGACTTCGCCCGACCAGGGAGCTGAAAAGCAGCGCTTCTCCAGCTCTTCGATGATCGGGATGTCATGGATGCTCATCGGTTGAAGGGTGACCTCGGGTGCGTTCATATCGGCTGCTCAAGGTTCGCGCAGATAGAGAGGCTGCAGGGAGGACAGCGATTCGACGACGCCTGCTTCCAGCAATCTGGCCGCCACGTGCGCCAGCACCCCGGCGCGACGCAGGCCATAGACCGGTTCGATGACAACCACGTGAGCGAGCGCATCCACAGCGGCGGCGAGGTCGGCGTCCACTTCACCGACGAGCCAGCATGGGTGGAGGTTCAGGCGCTCTAGAAAGGCGCCCAAATCAGCGGCCGTTCCGGTGCGATGCGCGTTGGCGTCGGGGCGATGGAGCGGCTCATCGGCGGCGAAGAGCGTCCAATGATAGCGGCCTCGCCCGGCGAACATCACAGCGCAAAGCGTAGGCGCAGCGCTGCATGCAGATGCAAGTGCATGCCAGGGCGCTGCCGTGACCGTGAGCGTTGGGATTCCGATCGCAGCAGGTGGGCTGGGCAACCCTAGCCCGATGCCTTTGGCTGCGCTGACGGCGATGCGCACGCCGGTGAAGCTGCCGGGGCCGGTCGTCACCGCCAATGCGGTGAGGTCGGTCGGCTCTACGTCGACGCTCGTCATCAGATGACGCACCATGACGAGCAGATTTTGCGTCTGCCTGCGTCGGCCCTCCCAGGTGCATTCACCCAGCAATTGCGCTTTCTTCAGATCATAGATCGCCGCCGAAGCGGTGGTCGAGGCGGTGTCCATTGCCAGCAACATGAACAAGATTATAGCAGATGGCTGAGGCGTCGCGATGAAT
Organism: uncultured Caldilinea sp.; assembly: GCF_937128415.1. Lineage (GTDB taxonomy): Bacteria > Chloroflexota > Anaerolineae > Caldilineales > Caldilineaceae > Caldilinea. The sequence continues at coordinate 14,635 of NZ_CAKZMJ010000091.1, read as the reverse complement.
CGATCCTTCTACAAAAAGAACAGCCCGACCCGAGGGTCAGGCTGTTGCTTTTGGCGACAGTCTAAAATCTACAACACAAACAACGCCATGCGGCAACGTCTTGCGTTTGCACTGAAGGTCAGATGATCTCCAGCTCGCGCAGCTTGCTCTCCGGCACGACGCCGTTGACCCATCCACGCTCTGCGTAATACTCTTCCAACATTTGGTCAAGCTCGCAGACATGTCCTTCAGAGCCCGGCATCGTGCTTGGCTCGGTCGTGAAGCGCTTGGGCAGGTAGTCCGAGCCTTCGCCGAAGCCGGCCAGATTGTTGTAGTAGCGCTCCAGGTTATAGATGCGCTCGCCGCACTTGAGCAGCTCATCGGGCGTGTAGTTGAGGCCGGTGACGGCGTTGAACTGCTCGGTGTATTCCTGCATGCCCTCTGCAAAGGCGGAGAATTTGCACAGGTCGAGCGAGTCGGAGACGGCGTGGACGTCCTGGAAGACCTTGGTCAGCTTGCCTTTGCCTTTCCACTCCAGCGGGTCGACCTTGAGCGAGCCGAAGGGCATGACGCCCAACTCCGCCGCCGGCGTGTAGGCGCGCAGGTGGCAGGCGCCGCGGTTGCTGGTCGCATAGGCGATGCCCATGCCCTTGAGGCCGCGCGGATCGTAGGCGGGGATCGCCTGGCCCTTGACGGTCATGGCGATCTCTGGATGGCCAAAGGCGGCGGCGGCGCGCGCCGTGCCGTTGGCCAGTGTATCGCCGACGCCCTCGCGCCTGGCGATCTTGTGGATCGTCTCCACCATGCCCATGGCGTCGCCCCAGGCGAGCTTGCCTGCGCCGTTGGTGTAGCCTTTTTCACTGGCTTCCATGTACATGCCGAGCACGTTGCCGAGTTCGATCGGATCCATGCCGTAGTCGTTGCACATGTTGATCATATAGGCGATCGACTCGACGTTGTTGTTGCCGCAGTTGGAGCCAAGCGCCCAGGCCGATTCGTACTCAACGCTCTCCATCTTCACCTTGAAGGGGCCTTCCTTGACCTCGACCTCTTTCTTGCAGGCCACCGGGCAGGCGTGACAGGTGGGGTTGTCAATCAAAATGTGCTCGTTGACATATTCACCGGAGATCTTCTCGGCGTTCTCTTTGCCGAAGGCGGTCTTCTGCGCGTTGTAGGCGGGCAAGGCGCCGATGCTGTCGGTGATGTTCATCAGCACGTTGGTGCCGTAGACGCTCAGACCACCCTTGCGAGGAGAAGTGATGTTCTCTTCCGCCATAATGGCTGCCAGCGCTTTTTTGCGCGCCTCGCGGTCGGCGTCTCTATTGGCCGGTTCAGGACGATTCTTCTTGTCGCCTCTGATGACGATCGCCTTGAGATGCTTGCTGCCGGCGACGCAGCCGGTGCCGTTGCGTCCGGCGGCGCGGTCGTCGACGTTCACCCAGCAGGCGAAGCGCACCAGGTTTTCGCCCGCCTGGCCGATCGCCATGCCGTCGCAATCTTCGCCGTGACGCTCGCGCAGGATGCGCAACGTCTCGTGAATGCCCTTGCCCCACAAGTCCGAAGCGTCGTGCAGCGTCACTTTGCCGTCCTCGACGTAGGCGTAGACCGGCTTTTCTGCCTTGCCCTTAAAAACCAGTCCATCGAAGCCGGCCCACTTCAGCTTCGCCGCCGTCCAGCCGCCCATGTGCGAGTCGGCGACCGTGCCGGTGAGCGGCGATTTGGTGACGACGGCCAGGCGTCCACTCATATTGACGTTGGTGCCTGTCAACGGCCCGTTCATTACGCACAGGATGTTGTCCGGCGACATAGGATCGACGTCCGGTCCGTTGTCGAAGACGTACTTCACCCCCAACCCTCGTGCGCCGATATACTTGCGCGCATCGTTCTCATCGATGCCTTTGTACTCGATATTGCCGGATGTGAGATCGATCCAGGCGACGCGGTTGACGAAACCACCGATCATGAGTCTCTCCTTTTGGTGCAACTTCAATTGAACCGACTTCGATTGAACAAAGAAAATGACAAGCCGAAAAGATGGAAAACTTGCAAACGCTCAGGTCAATGTCGACTACAGTGGCTCAGTTCAAAACTGTTCAGTTCAAGCAGATTCGTGGGAAATCAAAACGACAATGGTGGCTGCACCATCGGTCAACAACTTTTAAAATGAGAATGCAGCTTACTTAATCCAGAATTTTACCGGCGCTTGTACAAGATGTCAAGCACGATTCGCCGATAAAGTTTGTACAAGGTTGCCTCATGGATTTGGCGCTGCCTTGACGTCCGCCACCGTTCCACCGGTCATCTGCACCAGCTCATGCGGCGTGAGGCGAAAGACGGCGTTCGGATGGCCGGCCGCCGCCCAGATTTCTGCGTAGGCGAGGAGATCGGCGTCGATGAAGGTGCGAAGAGGGCGAGCATGGCCGAGCGGAGGGACGCCGCCGATGGCAAAACCGGTTTGGGCGCGTACAAAATCTGCGTCGGCGCGGGCGATTTTCTCGCCGACCAGGGCCTGCACTTTCTTTTCGTCGATGCGGTTGCCGCCCGACGCGATCACCAAAAGCGCTTGACCGCTGCTCTTGCCCACGAACACAAGCGATTTGGCGATCTGCTCGACGGTGCACCCCACAGCAGCTGCAGCTTCGGCCGAGGTGCGCGTGGAGGCGGTGAATTCGATCACTTCGTTGCGGAAACCTCTGGCTCGGAGGGCGTCCTGAACTTTTTGCGCTGCGGGTTTCAGGGTTGACGTCATGGCGGCTCCAACTCTTTCCAGATGGCCGTCAACAGAGCGACTCGGCCTGGAATTTCATCGATCAGGATATGTTCGTGATCCGCGTGGGCGCCTGCGCCGGGCGCGCCGAGGCCATCGAGCGTGGGCACGCCAAGCGCGCCGGTGAAGTTGCCGTCGCTGCCTCCGCCGGTGCCTCCCTCTTCTAGCTCCATCCCGAGTCGTCGTCCGATTTTGCGCACGCGTTCGAAGAGCGCGCCGGTGGCGCTGCGCTCGAGCGGAGGACGATTCCAGCCCCCGCGCACGATCACCTGCGCGCCGGGAAGCACAGGTTGCAGCGCCGCCATGGCCTTGGTGATGCGATCGGCTTCGGCCTGCGTCCAGGCGCGCACGTCCACGCGCGCTTTGGCGCGCGCCGGCACGACGTTCGTGGCCGTGCCCCCTTCGATGACGCCGACGCTGAGCGTCGTGCCTGCTTCTCGGTCGGCCAGGGCATGGATCGCCAGCACCTGATGCGCCATCTCTTCGATGGCGTTGACGCCCTGATAGGGATCGACGCCGGCGTGCGCAGCGCGGCCGATCGTCTCGACGGTGAAAGAGCCGGTGCCCTTGCGGCGAGTTTTCAGCGCGCCGCCCGGCAGCGGCGACTCCATGACGAGCACGTAGGCGGCTTGCTTCGCTTCTTCCTCAATCAGCGCGCGCGACGAACCGCTGCCGATCTCTTCATCTGAGGTGATCAGCAGCGTGATCGGCCTGGGCAGTTGGATGTCCAGCTCGCCCACCCCGCGCAACGCATATTCGACCAGCGCCAGGCTGCTCTGCATGTCGAAGATGCCTGGGCCGTAGGCTTTGCCATCTTCGATGCGGAATGGATGCGTCGCCAGCGAACCGACCGGCCAGACGGTGTCGTAATGACAGAGCACCAGGGCCGGTTTTTCAGTTGCGTTGCCGTGGATGTAACGGACGCGCAGGTGGTTGCCGCGCGTGGGTTGGGTGATCACTTCTACGCTTGCGCCCACCGCGGCCAGACGTCTGGCCAGCAGGTCGGCGAAGGCGTCCAACCGAGGTTTGTCATGGCTGGGGGTCTCATGAGAGACGAAGAGGCCGATAGTCTCGAGAATTTCACCCTGACGACGATGGAAATAGTCTAACAATCTTTGATCGGACATGCTTTGCATATAGTCTGCAGGGTCATGGGCTGCCCTTCACGATGATGGTTGGTAGAGCAGCGAAGCGATTCACACAGACGCCTGACGAGCGGCGCTCCAAAAGCCAAGACAAGGTCGGCGCGCTCTATTGCAGGCGTGGCTCCAGGAATTGATCGACTCGATAATTCGTGATCACCAGTTCGGTAACCTTGCCGCGCTTGGCTCCATTGGAGTTGATTGCGCGATTCGCCTGCACCTCATCCATGGCAAAATATGAAGAAGCGTACAAGGAACGCACGATCGCCGCATCAGAGTTAGAGACCATCACATAAACCTCTTTTTGACTCAGCGCGATGCAGATGTCTCGCAACCGTTCTTGATCTTGCAATGTAAAGCCATTTGCATAATACGATGTAAAGTTGGCCGTCTGAGAAACAGGAACATAGGGAGGATCAAAATACACCCAATCGCCGACTTCGGCCCTCTCTACAACCGTATCGAACGGCGCGCACAGGAGTTCGACATGTTGCAGCGCCCGTGACGCCGCCAGCAAATTCTCTCGATCCAGATATGTGGGCGACTTGTAGCGTCCAAACGGCACGTTGAACCGTCCCTGTCGATTGACGCGGTACAGGCCGTTGTATCCCGTCTTGTTCAGATAGATCATTCGGGCTGCCCGCTCAGGCAGGCTCAGCGACCAGGGGTCCTGGCTACGAATCTCGTAGTAGAGTTCTTTGCTGTGAGGAAGCCCCGATAGGATTTCCATCACTTCTGACACATGGTCGCGAATCGCCCGATAGGCGTCTATCAGTTCTGCATTGGCGTCTGAAAGAATGGCGCGTTGAATCAGTCCTTCCCGATAGAGGCGAAAAAAGATCGCTCCACTGCCGACGAATGGCTCATGATACGTCTGAAAGCGCGCGGGCCGACGCTGCAGCAAGGCGTCGGCGAGCTGGGTTTTGCCGCCGGCCCATTTCAGGAACGGTCGTGGGTGCAGAGCGCCCATTTTGCTGCTATCTGGGCTACTGTCGCCTTGGGCTGAGGTGCGCCTGCCCGTCGGCGTGGTAGCTCGAGCGCACGAGCGGACCGCTTTCCACCCACTTGAAGCCGCGCTTTTCGCCCTCTTCTTTGAGGCGGACAAATTCATCGGGCGTATAGTAGCGCACGATCGGCAGATGAAAGCGGCTCGGCTGCAGATACTGCCCGATGGTCATGATGTCCACGTCGTGGGCGCGCAGGTCGTCCATCACCTGCAAAACCTCGTCCCAGGTCTCGCCCAGGCCGACCATGATGCCGGACTTGGTGAGCGCCTCGGGGTCCATCTGTTTGGCGCGGCGCAGCAGCTCCAGACTGCGCTGGTATTTGGCCTGCGGCCGCACCGTGCGGTAGAGGCGCGGCACTGTCTCGGTGTTGTGGTTGAGAATCTCCGGATGCGCGTCCATCACAACCTGCAGCGCCGCCCAGTCGCCCTTGAAGTCCGGGATCAACACCTCGATCGTGCAGCCGGGGACAAGCTTGCGAATCCAGTGGATGCTCTCGGCGAAGACCCAGGCGCCGCCGTCCGGCTGCTCGTCGCGGTTGACGCTGGTGAGTACGGCGTGGCTCAGCCCCATCTGGCGGATCGACTCGGCGACGCGGCGCGGTTCGTCTGGGTCGAGCGGGCCGGGGCGGCCGGTCTTGATTTTGCAGAAGCCGCAGGAGCGGGTGCAGGTGTCGCCCATCAGCAGGAAGGTCGCCGTGCCGCGACCCCAGCATTCGCCGATGTTTGGACACATCGCTTCTTCGCACACGGTGTGCAGGCGTTGGCCCCGGAAGAGCTGCATCAACTCGCGATATTTGGGGCTGTCGGCGGCGCGCACGCGCAGCCACTCAGGCCGACGCCCGCGCGTGAGATTGCCGCCGGTGGGCGAAGGCGCCGGCTCCAACGTGATGACGCCGAATTCGTTGTGCATGATATTGGCTGCCATATCAACTGCCCTCAGTTCTGCCTGTAAGAGGCGCTCCGTCGGCGAGGCGGGCCTGCGGCTGCTTTGCGTGGATCAGCGTCGTCGCCGTCGCCGTCGCCATGCCGATATAAAGCCAGAAGAGCACCGTCATGTGTGGATAGGTCATGTTGAACCAGTAGTGGTCAAAGACGCCGCTGACCAGCGCGCCGAGCACGGCGCCGGTGTAGCCCAGCAGCAAGGCTTCCATCTTTACGCTGAGGCCGCTGCGCCACGCTTTCCATGCGATGACGAAAAATCCGATCATCACCGCAAGAAACATGCCGAGCCCGATCAACCCCATGTTTTCGGCGATGATGAGATAGAGCATGCTGACGCCGAGGTAGATGTCCAGGTCGGGCGCACCGGTGAAACCGACGCCAAAGAGGGGGTAGCGCTCGATCAAGACCAGGGCGTCTTTGTACTCGCCGAAGCGCATCTGCGTCGCCAGGTCCTGGCCGGCGAAACCCTCGATCAGGCGGGCGACGTATTCCTGCGTCACCGGCAACAGCAGCAGCAAAAGCGCGCCGACCAGGCCAAGCGGGATCAACTTGCGATACTTAAGCACGGCCAGCAGCGCCATCGAAGACGCCAGCCCCAACAGCGCGGAGCGGCTATAGGTCAGATAGAGCGCCAGGACAGCCGTCGTCCACATGAAAAACGTCAGCCAGCGCGGGAAAATCGGTTGGCCGGAGACGAGCTGAGGCAGCATCAACGCCGCCGCCAGGATCATCATCCCGCCGAGCACATTGGGGTCAACGGCGGTGCCGATGGCGCGCATGACGCCGTTCGGATCGTCCTCGATGAAACGCAATGCGCCGAAGCCGCCCGGGTAGTCAAAGCGCGCTAAACTGTCGAGAATGCGCACGGTGGTTTCTTGCGGCAGGACATAAAAGAGCACGGCGATCGCAGCCGCGCCCCAGCCTCCCAGCAGCACCCAACGCGTCACCCAGATCGCTTCCCCTTCGGTGCGCACGGTGTTGATGACGACGAAGAAGAGCGAAATGCCGATCAAGATTTCCAGGAAGCGTCGCAGCAAAAAGGCATTGGCCGGGCTGTGCGACAAGCCCAGCGTAAAGCTGAACAGCGCCAGCAGCATGAAGAGCAACACCGGCAGGCCGATCGGCGAGGCCACAAAGTCTTCCTGCAGGCCAATCACCAGTTTGAAAAGCCAGACGAAGAAGAGGGCGCCCAGCGCAAGGTCGAGAAAGGTGGGTTTGAATCCGATCGAAAAAGGCAGGCTGGCGAAGGGAAGCAAAAAAACAACGGCGCACAACGCCACAAAGCCCCAGTGTGTGTCCTTGAGGAGCAGCGTCCCGCCGATCAGTGCAGCTGCGGCCGCAAGCGCCAGAAGCGGGCCGGCGGCGCCGACGAACAACGCAATCGTCAGCGCGCCGACGAGCAGGAGCGCGGCCGGCGCCAGCCTACGCAAGATGGGGTTCGATGAGAAAAAGACCTCTTGAATCGCGCGATAGGTGGTTTGCAATGTAGCTTCCCCAAACTCAACAGGTGTAATGCATCCAATCTTAGCCGAAGAAGGTCAAATGTCAATCGAGACGGACGCTGAAACGCTCGCTTTCGCCCTCTGGAATCCCGGCTGCGTTTCGCCGCTTCAAGATCACAGGCATGCCATGGCGCGGGCGCAGCGTGATCTGCGGGTCGAGTTCGGCCACATAGCCAGGGGTCACCCGCACCTGATAACGATGGGCAATCGTGGCGAGCAAGAGCTGACCTTCCATCCAGGCGAACGGCTCGCCGATGCAACGTCGCGGCCCGCCGCCGAAGGGGAAGTAGGCGAATTTGGGGCGGCGATGCTCCTCTTCGGGCGCAAAACGGTCCGGCTCGAAACGCTCTGGCTCCGGCCACAGATGCTCTAGTCTGTGCGTCACATACGGACTAATGAGCACGCTGGCGCCCTTGCCGATCGATACGCCCGCAATCACATCGTCGGCGATGGCGAGCCGTCCCGTCGCCCAGGCGGGCGGATAGAGGCGCATCGCCTCAGCGAAGACGCGACGCGTGTACTCCAGGCCCGGCAGATCATCCCAGGTGAGCCGCCGCGGCCGTTGCGGATCGCCTAGCAGGGCGTCCACCTCGGCGTGCAGCTTCGCTTCGACCTCCGGATGTTGGGCAAGAAGATAGAAAGTCCACGTCAGCGCAATGGCTGTCGTCTCGTGGCCGGCGATAAAGAGCGTGAGCACTTCGTCGCGCGCCAGGCGCTCGGACATGTGACGATCGACGGCATCTGTCGCTTCTTCATCCTGGGCCAGCACGATCATGGAGAGCAGGTCGCCGTGGTCGACGCCCTCGGCGCGGCGTGCGCGAATCATGGCGTAGATCAGATCGTCCAGCACCTTGAGACGTCGCTCGCGCTCGCGTCGCTTGCGCAGGTCGAGGCGATCGATGAACTGTCCCAGCGGGCCGATGCGATTGAAGTCGAACATTTGAATCAGATCGGTGATGGCGCAACCGACCTGCGCAGCCTCTCGGCTCACGTCGACGTCGAAGAGGCAGCGCGCCACAATCACCATCGTCAGCCGCATCAGCTCTTCGTGGAGGTCGAGCTGAGCGCCGTCGCGCCAGCTCGCCAGATGTTCATCGGCGTAACGGGTGATGATGTCGGCGTAGGCGGCGATGCGCTGACGGTGAAAGGCGGGCTGAATCATGCGCCGTTGGCGGGTGTGCAACGGCGGCTCGCTGGTCAATAACCCCTCGCCCAAGATGGGTTTGAGCGCCTGCAGTCCATAGCCCTTGTGATAGGCGCGATGATGGTCCACAAGCACATGCTTGACGTCTTCCGGCTCGCGCAACAGGTAGGCGCTCGTGTTGAAAAAGCGTAGCCGCACGATGCGCCCCATTTGCGCAGCCGCCATCATGGCGCCGAGCGGATCGGCGTTGAAGGCGGGCGCCGCGCCCCATAGCCAGTGACCGGGAAAGTCCACCGGTCGAGTGTAGGATGAAATCGCGGATAGCGCTTCGTGCGTCGTCATATCGGTGCTCCTTGCGCCCTTCATGGGTTACTCGTTCAGAGAGCGCTCAATTCGTGATAATTTTCACATAACCGATCTGTTTCCTTTAGTATACTGCGAACGATCGTTGATTGCATGAAAAGCGGCTCACAATTGGCGTAGGGAGAGACATGGAGGAAAAGACCGATGCTCAACAATTCCGTGCAGACGCCTCGCAAACTGACGCTGGAAGATCGATTGTTGCAACAATTGCCCTTTTTCCCGAAACTGGACGAGCTGGATCGGCGACTCACCCGGTGGATGGCGCGCTATGGTCTGACCCTGATGCGCATCGCATTGGGGATCATCTTTTTCTGGTTCGGCGCGCTGAAATTGATCCCCGGACTCAGCCCTGCTGAGGACCTGGTGCGCAACACCGTTTTCTTCATCGATCCGCAAATCTTCCAGCCGATTTTGGCGATCTGGGAGGTGGTCATTGGGATCGGCCTGATCAGCGGGCAATTCATGCGCGTCACGCTTCTGCTGCTCTTTTTGCAGATGCCCGGCACTGCGCTGCCGATCGTGATTTTGCCGGAGGCTGTTTTCACCGTTTTCCCCTTCGGCCTGACCATTGAGGGTCAGTACATCGTGAAGAACCTCGCCTTGATTACGGCGGCGATTGTGCTGGGCAGCACGGTGCGCGGGGGGAGAATCGTCGTGCAGGAGTGAGGCGTATCGAGCTTCATTTTTCTTGCTTGAGCGATCCGCTGGGCGTACAATAAAGCTTCTGACAAAGGGTAGGACGACAATTGCGTCGAAGAGGAGGAGCTATGTCAGAAGGGGTTGAAACGCAGCTGGAATCGCTCGAATATCGCACAGAAGTCAAACAACTGCTCGACATCCTCGCCCACTCTCTGTACACGGATCGTGAAATTTTTTTGCGCGAGCTGATCTCCAACGCTTCGGATGCGCTCAATCGCATTCAGTTCGAGATGCTGACCAACCACGACGTCGTCGATCCCGAGGCGGAGCTGGCGATTTACATCGAGGCTGACAGCGACGCACGCACGATCACCATTCGCGACACCGGCATCGGGATGAATCGTGACGAGTTGGTCGAAAATCTCGGCACGATTGCACATTCCGGCGCGCGTGCATTTCTTCAGAATGCTAACCAAAATCAGAGTGCGTTAGAAGAAATTATCGGCCAGTTCGGCGTCGGCTTCTACTCGGTCTTTATGGTCGCGGAGGAAGTCACGGTCATCTCTCGCTCCTACCGCCCTCATGACCGTGCAGCGTTGTGGCGTTCCACGGGCGACAGCCGCTTCAGCCTGGGCGAGGCGGACAAACAAGACCGCGGCACCGAGATTCGCATTCGCCTGAAGGAGGACGCTGCGGAATTCGCCCAGCCGTGGCGACTGGAGACCATCGTCAAGCGCCATTCTGATTACGTCTCCTTCCCCATCTATCTGAAGAGCAAAGACGGGGAGCCGCGGGTCGTGAACCGGCGCATTGCGCTGTGGCGGCAGCCGCCCTCGAAGGTGGAGCCAGCCGAGTACGAAGCGTTCTACAAGCAGCTGACCTTCGACGATCGCCCGCCCCTTTTGCACGTGCACATCTCGGCGGATTCGCCCGTCAACGTGCGCGGCATCCTCTTTGTGCCGGCGCAGCGCGAGCGCAGCTCACTGCGCCTTCGCCCCGAATATGGCCTGCGCCTGTACTCGCGCAAAATTTTGATTCAGGAGCACAACAAAGAGCTGCTGCCGGAGTATTTGCGCTTCGTCGAAGGCGTCGTCGACTCCGAAGACCTGCCGCTCAACGTCTCGCGCGAGACCGTGCAGAGCAACCCGCTCGTTCGCCAGCTCCGCAAGGCGCTGACGAGTCGCCTCCTCAAGGAGCTGCGCAGCCTGGCGGACGAGCAGCCTGAGAAGTACAACACCTTTTGGACGGAGTTCGGCGTGTTCATCAAAGAAGGCGTCGCCTCCGACTACGCCAACCGGGAGGCGCTTCTTGCACTGTTGCGCTTCCACAGCACGCGCACCGGCGCCGAAGGCTGGACGACGCTCCAAGAATACATCGAGCGCATGCAGCCCGACCAAAAGGCGATCTACTACATCCTGGGCGACAGCCTCAAGTCGGCGATGCGCAGCCCGCACCTCGACTATTTCCGCAAGCACGACATCGAAGTGCTCTTCCTGACCGATTTCATCGACGGCTACATGGTCAGCCAGCTTCGCGAGGTCCACGACAGGCCGTTGCAAAACGTCGATGACCCCAATCTGGAGCTGCCCAAAGTCGAGGAAGGGGCAGCTGAATCAGAGGTCAGCGCGCAGGCGTTTGACAAACTGGTCGCCCGCATCAAGCAGGTGCTTGGTGAGCGCGTGCGCGAGGTGCGCGAGGGCAAAACGCTGGTGGACAGCCCCGCCCGCCTTGTCTCGCCGGAGGACGACTTTGCGCGAGAATTGCAATATGTGCGTCGCGTGCTTGAAGAGAACTACGTGGCCCCGGCGAAAATCCTGGAAATCAACCGCCGCCACCCGATGATTGCCGATCTGGCCCGTCTCGTCGATGAAGAGCCGAACAACGCGCTGATTGACCCGGCGATCGAACAACTTTTTGACAATTTACAGCTGCTCGAGGGCGTCTATCAAGGCTCTGTGGCGGACATGGTCGATCGCATCCATCGGCTGATGCGCGCGGCGCTCGCCGGTCATTCATAACGCATCACGAAAACATGGCTTTCATGAAGCGCGCACCACGCAACAGCCGGGCAATCCATTCCACAACGACAACATTGCACCTGGAGATCACGCCACCATGAACGAACTGCTGCACTCTCTGGTCAAGCTCTCGCACGAGCTGGGGCGAGAAGAACGCCAACTGGCCATTTTGGGCGAAGGCAACACCAGCGCCCGCATCGACGAAAACACTTTTTGGGTCAAAGCTTCGGGCAGTCAGCTCGGAACCATCACCGAAGCAGGCTTCACCCAGGTCAAGATGGACGCCATCCTGGCGCTGGTGGAGCGCGATCACATGAGCCAGGAAGAAGTGCAGGCGATCTGGCCGGAGGTGATGGTGGACCCTCAACAGAAACGTCCTTCGGTGGAGACCTTCCTTCACGCCCTGTGCCTCTCCGAAGGCGGCGCCAGCTGGGTGGCGCACACGCATCCTATCTCCTGCAACGCCATCCTGTGCAGCCGGCTGGGCGCCGAGCCGTTTTTGCGTCACCTTTTCCCCGATGGCATCGTCGTCTGTGGACGTTATCCGGCCGTCGTGCCTTACGTCGACCCCGGTTTTGCACTGGCTAAGGCCGTGCGCGCCGAGCTGCGCCGCTACCAGGACGCGCACGGCGTCTCGCCGAAGCTCTTGCTGATGGTCAACCACGGCATCACGGCGCTCGGTCGAACCATGCAGGAGGCGCTCAACATCACCCTGATGGCCGACAAATGGGCGCGCATCCTGCTGGGGACATACGCGCTCGGCGGCCCCAACTACATGCCCGACGCAGAGGCCGCCCGCATCGACAACCGGTTGGATGAGCACTACCGCCGGCGCCAACTGGCCGGGTGAGCGGGGTCACAGGTTGGCGCTCGGCACTAGAACTTGATTTCTCTACGGAAGAAAGACCTTACCGGGAAAGCGCAGCAAGAAAACCACCGACAAACGCATCGCCGAGCCCAACCGTCGTTGCATTCGTCTGGTCAACATGGGGTACGGGCGCACAGCTAATTTTATTGCCTAAAAGAGACTTAATCTTATCTATTAATGCAACTCCTTTAGGGTTTGACGGCAATTTCTTCACCTGTCTATAATTTTCTAGAGTAAAGTTATCCCCATAACAAAAACGTGTTGTCGCCATCGTCACGCCATCTTGAAGAGCTTTTTCTACATCTCCTGCATTTTCTCCATAAGCCAACGCCCAATACATGGAATGAACGACGATCAGGGGAACCTTGAGATGTTCATGCAGTTCCTCGAGCGCTTTTTGGACTTGAACCACATCCAACGGGTCGATTTCTTTCCCTAAATGCGACTGAAGTTCATCTTCATTCAAGCCGTAGATGTCGATATCTTCGGCCAAAGCGGCGTGGATGAGTTTTCGGAAACTTGGTTCGTAAAAGCTAGCGTCTTCGTAATAAACTACCGCGTCTGGAGGTAAGTAACGCAAAATTTTTCTTAACGTTTGTAGTCTCTCAGTCAAGAGATCGGGGTCTTGCATTGCGTTAAACCCAGAAATCAGCAAAATTTTTGCATTTGTAATCAGGTGGGCAAACTCCTCGTTTAAATGCATCTGGATATTGTCGATATCGTTATGATAGATGATTCGGTTGGCGCGAGAGCTACGAATCTGAATGTTGTCGACATAAACCGTCACCCCTTCATCAAACTGCACGATTAAATGGGGATACAGGGTGTCTTGAGAATTGCTGCATACGTACAAGAGATCGCTCGGCATCAGTTTTCTTACATAGTCATTGATCGTGACAAGATGCAGAACTGGCCGATGCCCCAAAGCCCACATTGCGAATGCTGCTCGCACTGAAGTGCCGCCCAAAGTTACCTTTTTATGAAATTTTTGAGAAAAGCACTCAATAATTTCTGAGGATAAAACAAAGCGTTCCCCTCCGCTTCCGGAGTGTAAGAAGCCAAGGATCGAGAGGATCAAATCGCGTTCTGTACGAATCTCTCTAGGCTGATTCAATTCGCCAGGATGGATGTCGTAGAGGTCAATCATGTCTTGAAAAACGCGGGGATCTAGATGAACTTCAAAATCGACATTGTTGCCGAACCCCAGGGCTATTTTTCCCAACATAGCTTTTGGTGAGCAATTTCAAGATGAAAAATTGATTTTAATAGAGCGTCGCCTTGCCAGCCGCACCGAAGAGATCAATCTTAAAGCGGGCGACTTGTTTCATCGCTTCGATGCAAGGTGGATAGATAGAATTCGGTTCTCGGAGGGAGGAATTCGCTAACACTTCTCGGCACTTGCGATAGAAAGCATCTTTAATATCGCTGGAAATATTGATTTTGTTTATCCCCAATCGAATGGCAGCGACAATTTCCTCATCGGGGTTCGCCGACCCTCCGTGCAAAACGAGCGGAATCTCTACTCGAGAACGAATTTCCTTTAATAGATCAAGCCTAATTTCCGGTTTTCTGTCTTTAGGATAAATACCGTGAGAAGTGCCGATGGCCACAGCCAGCGCATCGACGCCTGTCGCTTTGACAAAAGTCTCTACGTCATCAGGATTGGTGTAGATAATTTCCTCGGAACCTGTTTCTGCTTCTGGATCAGTCACTCCGATTGTCCCTAACTCCCCCTCAACCGAAACGTTTACAGCATGGGCGATTTCGGCGATCTTTTTGCATATGGCAATGTTTTCCTCTAGAGGATAGAGGGATGCATCCATCATGACAGAGGTAAAACCGTAGCGGATTGCCTCTACAATCTGGGCTAGAGAAGAGCCATGATCTAAATGAATGCACACAGGGATTGAGGCATTCATTGCTTCTTCAATAGCAGCTTTTACAAAAGAAGGGCGAATAAATCTTAGCTCATCCGGATGAATTGCTAAGATAACGGGTGATTGCTTTTCCTCTGAGGCCTCTAGCACGCCAGTCAGTAGCATGTTGCTACTAATATTGAAGGCTGGGACTGCAAAATGATGGGTGCGGGCTACAGTCAGTAGATCTTTTAAATTCATCAACATGATTAAAAACTCTCCTCAATTACAAAAAAGATTCACGATAGAAACTGTTCATTCGCTGAAAAAACGGTGACATTGCTCAATTTTGGGCCAGGGCGGTGTAGACGGCAGGCGACAAGCCTAGCAACTCCAGGATGCGCACCTG
>NZ_CAKZMJ010000090.1 GCF_937128415.1 uncultured Caldilinea sp. | reverse complement strand
CTGGTGCTGGTCAAGGGAGGGCAGGAGAATGCGGCGCTCATGCCCGAAGGCGAATCGATCGAGGATAACCGGGCCCTGCGATACATTGAGGATACGTTGAACGTAGACATCACCTTCGCCTGGGTGTCGCCCAGCGACAGTTTCAGCGACAAGTTGAACCTTTCGATCGCCAGCGGCGACATTCCTGACATGATGATCGTGGATCCGGTGCAGCTCGAGCAGTTGACCGAGGCCGGCGCCATTGAGGATCTGACGCCCTACATCGAGAAATACGCCAACGCCGATCTGCTGGAGAACTGGCGGCAGACGGGCAGCGTGGCGTTGGCGGCCGCCACCATCGACGGCAAGATCATGGGCATCCCGAATGTGCAGCCGCAGGCCGATGCGCCGATCATGGCGTGGGTGCGGCAGGACTGGCTCGACAAGCTGGGGCTGAAAGGGCCGGAGACGGTCGATGACGTGGAGGCCATCGCCCGCGCCTTCATCGAGCAGGACCCGGACGGCAACGGCGCCAAAGACACCTATGGTCTGACCGGCACGCTCAATCCGGTGCAGGTGCCCTCGAATTTGCACGGTTTCGACGCCATCTTCAACGCCTACGGCGCTTTCCCAGAGATCTTCTTCCGCAACGCCGACGGACAGATCGTCTACGGCTCGGTGCAGCCGGAGACGAAAGAGGCGCTGGCGCGGCTGGCGGCGATGTACAAGGAAGGCTTGATCGATCCCGAATTCGCCACCAAGGACACCGGCAAAGCCAACGAGATCATCGTCGGCGGCAGAGGCGGCATCATGATGGGGCCGTGGTGGATTCCATGGTGGCCGCTGGCGGATTCGGTCAGCAACGACCCGAACGCCGACTGGCAGCCCTTCCTGATCAAGGACAAGAACGGCAAGTACACCTTCGCCATGGGCCAGTACACCTACAGCTTTGTGGTCGTCAAGAAGGGCTACCCCCATCCGGAGCTGGCGCTCAAGATTCTCAACGTGCAGAACGACCTGAGCTACGGCCTGAACGACGCGCCGCAGTACTATCCGAACTTCAACGAGATCTGGGGGTTGCTCTTCCCGATTCCCTTCCTGATCGAGCAGCCCTACGTCGTCGAGCGCATGGCTATCGAATACAAAGAGGCGTTGGACGGCGTGCGCGATCCGGCGACCTTCAGCGACGCTATGAAGCTGGAGTTCGAACAGATCAAGGCCGACATCGCCGCCCCTCGCAGCAATCCCTCGAACTGGGCGACGCGCATGGCGCGGTTGGACGCCGCCCTGCTGTTGGCCGGCGGCTACGACGAAGTGCGCACCGACCCGGTGGCCACTCGCATTCTTGCCACAGACTCCACCTGGCCTTCGCTGCAGAAGTTGGAGGAAGAGACCTTCCTGCAGATTATCACCGGCTCTCGACCGGTCGATGACTTCGACCGCTTCGTGCAGCAGTGGTATGACGGCGGCGGCGCTGCATTGTTGGAAAAGATGAATCAGGAATAAGCACGCATCGGCTGGGGAGTGAATGCATCGGAGGGATTGGCGCAGATAAAAATGCTGCGCCCATTCCTCCGATGCGTCCCATCCGCGGTCCATCTTCTGAGATCGCCATGTTCAAAAACACCGACCGCCTCGCCTACTATTTGATGATCCTGCCCGGCCTCGTCCTGCTTTTTGCCTTCACCTTTGTGCCGCTCTTTTATTCGGTGATCGCATTTCAGCGTTTTAACCCCGCGTTAGGGGTCACCGGTTCGCCATGGGTGGGGCTGGACAACATTTTGTTCATGTTTACGCTGCGCGACGCTCGTCAGGTCTTCTTCAACACGGTGTTCATCGCCTCGATGAAGATCGTCTTCATGCTGCTGACGGCGGTGCTCTTCGCCCTTTTGCTCAATGAGGTGCGTGCGCTGGCGATTCGCCGCTCGATTCAAACCATGGTCTATCTGCCCCATTTTCTCTCGTGGGTGATTCTCGCCGGCATTCTGCGCACGATCCTGGCGCGCGACGGCATGGTCAACAATTTTCTCGGCTTCTTCGGCATTGGGCCGATCTATTTTTTGGGGCAGCCGAACCTGTTCCCGTGGGTCATCATCTTCAGCGATGTATGGAAAGAGTTTGGCTTCGAGGCGATCGTTTTTTTGGCTGCGCTGACCGCCATCGACCCCACGCTGTATGAGGTCGCAGAGTTGGATGGCGCCAATCGTTTTCAGAAGATGTGGTACATCTCGATTCCGGGCATTGCGCCGGTGATTGTATTGGTGGGCAGCCTGAGCATTGGCAACATCCTCAACGCCGGCTTCGATCAGATCTTCAACCTATACAGCCCGATCGTCTATTCGACCGGCGACATCATCGACACCTATGTGTATCGCATCGGCCTCATCCAGGGACAGTACAGTTTGGGCACGGCGGTGGGGCTGTTCAAGACGGTGGTGGCGCTCATCTTAATCGGCATCTCCTATTGGATTGCCGGACGCTACGCCAATTACCGGATTTTCTAATCTGCAGGAGAGGACATGCTGGCGCGCAGCAGGGCTGACCGCATCATCGATTGGATCATCACCATCTTGCTCCTCATGGTGGGCGTCTCCACTTTACTGCCGCTGCTCAACACTCTGGCGATTTCGCTGAGCGACAGGGCGGCGGTGAGCGGGGGCATGGTGGGACTGTGGCCTGTCGGCTTTAATCTGAACGCCTACGCCTACATCCTGCAAGATGAAAAATTCTGGCGGGCGTTTGGCGTCTCGCTCTGGCGCGTAGCGGTGGGAGGCGCGCTCAATTTCGCATTGGCCGTGCTGACGGCCTTTCCCCTCTCGCGCACGGCCCGCGCCTTTCCCGGGCGAGACTTTTTTATGTGGCTTTTCGTCTTCGGCATGATTCTGAACGTCGGCATCGTTCCCTGGTATCTCACGATCGCCGGCTATGGACTGATCGACAACCTCTGGGCGCTGGTGTTGCACGGCGCCGTGCCGATCTGGAACGTCATCATTTTGATGAACTTCTTCCGCAACATTCCCAGGGAGCTGGAGGAGGCGGCGCGCATCGACGGCGCAGGCCCCTGGCAACTGCTGTGGAGCATCTATTTACCCACTTCGCTGCCTGCCCTGGCGACCATCACGCTCTTCAGCATCGTGGGGCATTGGAATTCCTTCTTTGATGGCCTGATTTTGATGAACAACCCCAATAACTACCCGCTGCAAACCTACATTCAGCAGCTGGTCATCGCCGACCGTCCGGCGCTGCACGGCGGGCAAGCGCGCCTGCTCGCCGAACTCTCCAACGCCACGCTCAACGCCGCCAAACTGTTTGTGGCGATGATCCCGATCCTGTTGATCTATCCCTTCCTGCAGCGTTACTTTGTGCGCGGCATCATGTTAGGCGCGGTGAAGGAATAAAAGCGTTGCTAACCGTAGAGCCGGGTGTAATGATACAGGTTGCTGAGGATCAGCTGAATGTATAGCCTCGGCTCCGAAAAGGTGAGCTGTTCCACGAAGAGGGCGTCGTCTGGGCCGAAGCGCTTGCGCCAGGCGTCGGCGTTGCCGGGGCCGGCGTTGTAGCCGACCAGCGCCGAGATCAGGTTGCCGCCCAGGTAGCCTCGCGCCCAGTCCAGATAATAGGCGCCGAAGCGTAGATTGATCACCGGACGATAGATGATGTCGTTGGTGTATTCGGGATGACCGACGCGCTGCGCAATCCACTGCCCTGTGTCAGGAATGATCTGCGCCAGCCCCTGCGCCGCTGCGGTCGAGCGCGCGCCCTCCTCAAAGAGGCTCTCCTGGCGAATCAGGCTGTAGTAGAGCAGCGGGTCCAGGTTGTGGGCGCGCGCCTCGCGCTCGATCAGCTCGGCGAAGGGGCGCGGGTAGGAAAGTCGCTGCAAAAAGGCCGGCGCGTTCTCCACCCATCCCGCCGGGCTGAACTGCAACAGCCGCATGGCGCTCAGAATGCTCAACCGATACGCCCCCAGCCGTGCAAACTCCAGGCTCAACGGATAGAGCGCAGCCGCGCTGTCGCGATGGCGCTGATAGACGCGCTCCAGCGCAACCAGGGCATCCTCGCGCTGGTCGAGTTCGAGCAACAGGCGCCCCTTGGCCAGGTCTGGATCGTTGGCGATGGCTGTCGGCAGCGTTCGCACCTGCTCCACCGACAGGCCGAGCCAGTTGGCCAGCCAGCGTTCGGCGAAGGCCTGGCTGCCGTCGTCGCCGGGAACGCGACTGGCCGGACCGGCGACCTCGCGGATGCGCGTCAGCATGGCGGCGTCGGTCATAGCAATGCCCTTCAGCGCATAGTGCGAAAGGATGCCAAAGTAGATGTCGGGCGCGCGATCCACGACCGCCTGCCACGTGGCGCGGGCCGCTTCGACCTGCCCGGCCGCCGCCTGGCTGCGCCCCAGCCAGTAGCCGACGGCGTCCCAACGATAGTCTGGATAGCTGCGCTGCAGCCGCGCCAGCGCCTCGACCGCCTGCTCGTAGAGGCCGAGGGCGAAGGCGCCAAAGCCGAGCGCGTAGAGCGCCTGCGGCGCGCGCTCGCTGGCCGG
>NZ_CAKZMJ010000089.1 GCF_937128415.1 uncultured Caldilinea sp. | reverse complement strand
GGAACCGTGCAAGCCCCTGGCTTGAATTCAAAACGATCGATCTGCTGACCACCCTTGGCCTGCACTCTCATCACCGCATTCGGGTCAAAAGTTCCTGCGATCGTATACACGAACAGGTCTGACTCACCGTTGGCAATGCCTGCGCCGACCGTCTCAAACTTAATGCTATAGAAGGGATTGTTGGTCGGGTTTTCGACCTTATACTGGCGGCCTGTCGCCGATGTGTAGATAGCTCCATTTGCCGGCGCGATTGCTTTCGATTCTTTCGACAGCTCAAAAGCCACGTGGCTCAGGCCGAATTTGCATCGATTGGTCACGCGCCAGGTCAGCGTCGTCGTGTTCTCCGAGGCGTTGTATAGGACGCTGACCAACTCGACTGTGTAGCATTCCCCCTGGCATCCCGCTGCATCGGGGACGAGGGCCTTTAGCTCAGCTGAGGACGCGGTTTGCACTAAACTGAAAGCTGTCGAGGCCCCGGCGTTTACGAGCGGCAAAAAGACATTTGTCGTCGCCGCAGCCTCGCGCACCGCTGTATCGGCGGGAGACGCCGGAGCATTTGTCACCGCCTGCGCTGCAGCAGGCGTCAGCATTGCCCACACAGCGACAAAGAATAATACTATAACCAGAACAAATGTTCTAATCATTTTTTCAGACACGCGCATACCTAAACCCTCCTGCCCTTTCATTCCAGCAGCCTGGACTAAAACTTACTTATTGTTTTGTTTGTGAGTATGGATGGAATTGTCGCGATGAACGGGCTACAGGGGCGGCGATGAACTCGGCGATGTTTTCCCGCAAATGGTTGGACTGAGTCGTTTCTTCACCATAACTTGACCGTTTACCACCTTACTCAAAATTTATCTACTGCCAGTTTACAAAAGAATTGGGTGAAGATAACTTTCAGCTCCCTGTCACGTTTTCTATTAATTTTTGCTTTCTGCGCGTTATCGGCGTCGCCACTCGAACCATTTTTTGAAGAGTTTTGCCACCAGCGGCGTCAGCCGCGTGCGATTGTAAGCGTCGGCCACTTTGCGGATGGCTTCCGCTTCGGTGGGATAAGGATGGATCACCGTTGCAAGATGGCGCAGGCCTAGCCTCCCGTGCATGGCGACGGTGATTTCGCTGATCAGCTCCCCGGCATGACGACCGACGATCGTGGCGCCCACAATGGCGTCACTCCCTTTCTTCACATGAATCTTGACGAAGCCCTCGACCTCGCCGTCGGTGCGGCTACGGTCGGTCTCTGCGAAGGCGTGCGCAAAAGTCTGCACGCGGGCGCCGGCTTTTTCAGCCTCCCAGTCGTACATGCCTACGTGGGCCACCTCGGGATCGGTGTAGATCGCCCAGGGAATGATGAGATCGCTCAACTTTTGCTTGGGGCCGGGGAAAAGGGCGTTCCGCAACGCCATGCGCGCGGTGGCGTCCGCCATGTGCGTGAATCGATGCGGGGAAGCTACATCGCCCGCTGCATAGATGTCTGGATTGGTGGTGCGCAGCGCGTCGTCCACTTCAATGCCTTGTTCGGTGTAGGCTACATTGGCCGCCTCCAGGTTCAGCCCTTCCAGGTTGGGCGTTCGTCCCGTCGCCACCAGGATTTCATCGACAACCTTCACGTGCGTTTCTCTATCGAGTCGATACACCAGCTGTCTGCCATCATCGACGGGAGCGATCTGGAGGATTTCAGCGCCCAATGCCAGCGCAATTCCTTCGCGCTCGAAAACGCGACGAAGCAACGCGGCGACGTCCTTGTCTTCGCAGCCTGACAGTCTCGGCAGCGCGTCGAAGAGCGTCACTTCGCTGCCGAAGCGACGGAAGGCTTGCGCCAGCTCCGCACCGACTGCGCCTGCGCCGATGACAGCAAGGCGCGATGGCAGGTCGGTGAGGTTCCAGATCGTTTCGTTGGTGAGATAGCCGGTCTCGGCCAGCCCCGGGATCGGCGGCGCGGTCGGTCGCGAGCCGGTGGCGAGCAAGGCTTTGCTGAAGGTCAATGTCTGCCCACTCACCTCGACGGCATGCGCTCCTGTAAAATGCGCTTCGCCGAAGAAGACGTCGACGCCTAGCCTGGCCAGGCGATGCGCCGAATCATGTTCGCCGATCTCGGCGCGCACGCGACGCATCCGCGCCATCACCTGGGAAAAATCGACGCGCACTTCTCCCACCTGCACGCCAAAGCGAGGAGCGCGGGCGATCTCTCCCGCCACCCTGGCCGACCGGATCACCGCCTTGGAGGGCACGCAACCGACGTTGAGACAATCGCCGCCCAGAAAACGCCGCTCGATCAGCGCCACTTTAGCGCCTAGCCCCGCTGCGCCGACGGCGGCCACCAGCCCCGCCGATCCACCGCCGATGACGATGAGATTGTATTTGCCGGAAGGTTTGGGGTTTTTCCAGTCGGGCGGACGAACGTTGGCGAGCAGCCGGCGATCGGCGTCGGCTGCTGCAGCTCCATCAGGATGCCCGCTGTAAGTATGTGGGATGTGATGCATGAAACGCTCCGCGCCAATCAATATGGATGACGATGTCTGCGTCAACCTGGTCTGCGTAAACGGTGAGGGGGCATGGTTTCACCCGTTCAAACGATACGTCAGTTGTTGGATGTGCTCTGTGGGGGAGTCTACGGAGCGGGCAGTGGAAGGGAAGCAAGGGGCCGGGGGCAAAAGCGAGCGTCTCGGAGAAGCCGCCCTCAGAGGAAATCAACTGCTCCACCATCCCTGTTTGCGCTCCTGGAAAAGAGATGCGTGCTTGGCAAAGGGACGGGAAGGCGATACGATATAGGCAGTCCGTGTTTTGGCGCAAAGGGGGAAAAGATGAAAGACAGATGCGCGCATCGCAGGTTGCTCTTGTGGGCTTTTATCGTCTCTATCTTGCTGCCCGGCTTTGCGTCGGCGTTCTCTTTCTCGAGGTCGAACAGCCCGATGTCGTCCGATGACTTGATCTTGCCGAATTCGCTCGATCCCGCCCCAACGCCTGTCCCACATCCGTTGCGCGATGGAATGATCAATCTTGCGCATCTGCAACACCTGACCGAGATCGTGGAGTGGAACGGTGAGCCGATCGCGCTTGTGCACATTTACTCCGAGGCGCCGAACTACGGGTGGGTGGACGCATCCGGCGAGGGGATCGCCTGCGTGGACGACGTCGCCCGCGCGGCGTTGGTTTATCTCCTGCACTACCGGCGCACCGGGGATGCCCATGCGCTCGAGCTGGCGCGTGCGGCGCTCAACTTCGTGCTCTACATGCAGGCTGAAGATGGAGAGTACTACAACTTTGTGCTGGACCGCAGCGGCGCCATCAACCGCGACGGCCCCACCAGCTTCAAATCCTGGAGTTGGTGGGCGGCCAGAGCGCAGTGGGCGCTGGCGAGCGCCATCTCCGTCTTTCGAGCGCTTGACCCTGACTACGCCTCGCGCTTGGAAGAGGCCTACCTGCGCGGGGAGGCTGCGCTGGCTCGCGCCATCGGGCCGGTCGGCGCCTATAATCAACTGCACGGCGTTCCCGTCCCCGCCTGGTTGATCGGCAACGGCTCCGACCTGAGCGCGCTGGCGGTGATCGGGCTGGCGACCTATTACGAAGTCAACCCGAACATTCGCACCCGCCACCTGATGACCAACCTGGCCAACGGCATCGCCAACTATCGTCTGGGCGACAACCGGCGCTACCCATTCGGCGCGTTTCCCTCCACGACCACCTCCACTGCGCTTTGGCACGCCTGGGGAAGCCATCAGGTGCATGCGCTGGCGCTGGCCGGTCGCCTGCTCGGTCGCCAGGATTGGATCAAGAGCGCCCAGGCGTCGGCGGATGGCTTTTATGTGCGCCTGCTCGCCACCGATTTTCTCAACGAGATGCTGCCGCTGCCGATGCGCCGCGGCCAGATCGCCTATGGCGTGGAGGTAATGACCGCCGGCTTCTGGGAGCTGTTCCAGGCCACAGGCGATGAAAAATATCTGCGATACGCCGGCTTGAGCAACGCCTGGTTTTTTGGCAACAACATGGCCGGCGTCGCCATGTATGACCCGGAGACAGGACGAACGTTCGACGGCATCGACGGGCCGACGCCCTTCCGCGTCAATCGCAACGCCGGCGCCGAGTCCACCATCGAGGCGCTGCTTGCGCTGCTCATGGTGGAGGATCATCCGTTGGTCACGCGCTATTATCAGGCCAGGCCGCAGCGTTCGCACGTCGGCCAGATTGTAGAGGCAGAAAACGCGCGTCGCATTGCCGGCGCCCCCGTCTACGGGCGTCGAGGCTGGACCGGAGAGGCGCGCTTTTCCAACGACCGCTTTTATGCGCTGCGCCGCGGGGATGCGATTTCGGCCACGCTTGAAATCGAGGAGGAAGGGCCGTACATCTTCTACGCATCACACCTCGTGCGCGCTGCGCCCAAACCGGAGCGAGTCGTGCAGGCAGCCCACACCGTCCAGCCCATCCAGATCGATGGCGACCTGGCCGAGTGGTCGGAGGCGCAGTGGGTGAGCGTCGACCGTCCGGAGAACATCCTGCGCGGCGCGAGCGCCTGGCCCGGAGCGGAAAAGGCCAGTTTTCGGCTCGCTTTTCTCTGGGACGAGGCGAATCTGTACGTGGCCGCCCAGGTGTTCGACGAGCAGCACGTCCAGCCGGAGGTCGGCCCTTCGGTGTGGCGAGGGGATGCGCTCTGGCTCTATTTCAACCTGCTCGGCGACCGTCGCAGCCTCGACGCCAAGCTGACGCTGGCGCAGACGCCGATGGGGCCGCAGGTCTGGAACTGGCGGGCGCAGGCGTTTCAGCCGCAAGCCAGGCTGGCCTGGGCGGAAACGGAGCACGGCTATCGCTACGAAGCCGCCATCTCCTGGAAGAGCCTGAACAACTTCGATCCTGCAAAGCGCTCCCGGCTCTATTTCGACGCCGGCATGGGATTTGGCCTCAGCGGTTTTATCAACTGGTCTGGGCTTGACCCCGATACGCCGTCCAACCTCCTGCCGCTGGAGCTTGTGACGAAGGTCGATCCGCTTCAGGCGGAAGCAAGCGCCCGAACTGTTTCTCCGCTGGACGTCGCCTTTTCAGTCGCTCTGACGCCGGCGGGGGAGGCGTCAGCGCAACCGCTTCATCAGGCCATCGTCGCTCAGGCCACCTCGCCCGATCGCGACTACCTCTGGCTTGACTTGGTGTTCGATGCGCCTGTGGACTTGAAGGCGGGCAAGTATGACCTGCGAGCGGCGTACGCCGGCCTCAGAGACGAGATGGAGGCCGTGCTCGACGCCTTCTGGGTGCTGCCTCGCCGCGCATGCAAGGTCTTTGATTTCCCCGCCGAACACGATCTCCGCACTTTGCGCCTCTGTCATGACTTGTGGGACGGCGAGACGCAGTGGGAGGAGCAGTAGGTGCCCTTACAGCGCAAAACAGGCAAAGCCTGGATAATCCAGGCGATGATGCGTTCCTCTTGGTGGGTCAAGCACCGACGAAAAGTGGCGGTTGCAGCCATTTGGGGCGGCGCGCTGGCTGCGTTGCTTTTTCTCATGCGCGCAAACGATCTGAATCTTGCTGAATTGGCGCTGAGCGTCGTCCTGTGGGGACAGGTCAGCCCGTTGGCGCCATGGGTGTATCTTCTCCTTTACGCCCTGCGTCCGTTGACGTTGTTTTCTTCGGTGGCGCTGACGCTTGCAGGCGGCTTTCTCTTCGGTCCGCTGTGGGGCGTCTTCTGGACGGTGATCGCCGCCAATCTTTCTGCGACTGTAGCCTTTTTTATCGGGCGCGCTTTGGGGCAGGAACTCCTGACCGAGGCCGCCACGGAGGGGATGATGCAGCGCTATGCGTCGCGCATGCGCCAGAGCAGCTTTGAAACGGTGTTGATCATGCGCTGCGTCTTTCTTCCTTATGACCTGGTGAGCTATCTGGCCGGGTTTTTGCGCATTCGCTACGGGCCTTTTTTGCTGGCCACGGCGCTCGGCTCGATTCCAGGCACCCTCGCTTTTGTGTGGATGGGCGCTTCGCTTGCGCCGGAGGACCTGTCTCGTCTTTTCTTGAACGGTGAGCTGCCTGGCCTCGACTGGCGAATGGTGGCGCTCTCCGCCGCGATGTTTGTAGTCAGCGTGGGCGTTTCTAAGCGTTTCAAGGGACGTGAAAGGTGGAATGCGTCTAAGGTTGTTTGACAAACTGTCTCGAAAATGGTTTGAAAATTATGCCGATGCTTGAGAAAAATTGCCAGTGTTTAATGTATGTTTGCAATGAAGGCATCACTCGTAGCAAAAAACAATTTATCTATGCAGCGCCTGAAGTCGTGTAATAGCGCGTTGTAAACTTGGAGCGCTCAATTTCGCCCGTTCCACATCCCATGTTTGGAAGACAAACTTTTGCAGCGCCGCTACATATTCTGGTCCGACGAGCGCAGACACACCCTTGGCTGGCGTCAACGCTGCACGCACAGATTTCTGGGGCGATTTACGGGCGAGATTTACCAACGCTTGTTTAGGATTGATTAAAGTTTCAGGCATCGTTGGGAGCAAGGTGGGTGAAACGCCGAGAAAGGCTGCTAATCCCTCCCGATCGGCCAGCAGCCAGCTTTCAATCATAGGGACAACGACGCGGAGCAGCAGGTTGGTGCAAGGTTGAGGAAGCCAAGTTGTCACCACCGCAGGCGGACACTCCAAACCAGTGTCTTTGAAGTCTACTAACATCAAAATTGGGTTTCCATAGCGCGCTTTCACCCCGAACCCTTGAGCTTTTAAGCGAAGATAATTGACGCCTTTCTTCCCAAAACTGTGTCCTGGTGTGTGTCCACAATGCTCGATTAACCGACGAGCGACGGTTTCATCTAATAAGCCTTCGACTAAAATGTCAACCACCAAAGTCATGGAAATTCGAGCACCATTTGATGTGCGTTGGCGGGCGCTGTTTTCGGCATCAGGACATCGGCTGCAGTCAATCCTGCGCTCATCGCTTGACGGTCTGCTTCATCAGCATGACGTAGCAACGTGCCTTGGGCGCTTGGCTCCAAACGGAGCACTTCTTCTGGAGCGATGCCAGGATCGCGGAGAATCTCTTCGGAGTGCGTAGAAATAATAATTTGACGCGGCGTCTTGCGGTTCCGGTTAATACGGTGAAAAATGGCCGGCAACTGACGCACCACTTCGGGATGTAGAGAAATTTCCGGCTCCTCTAGTAACAAAGGACCATCCCCTTCAAAGATGGTCCATAACAACCCAAGCAAACGCAGTGTGCCATCGGAGAATTGGCTTTCATTCTGTTTGGCTGCATGAATCCGCCAATGAGAATATTTCCCAATAAGATGAGGCGCGCCGGTGTCATCCATTTCAACGCTCAGATCCGTAAGCTGAGGAACGGCATGACGTAGCGCTTCGGCAATTTTGCGTAGTCGCGAGTCGCGCGTTTTCGATGGAGTTCGCCAAAGGCGCAATAAAAAGTCGCGACCAAAGGGGTCGTCCTGAATCGGAAGCGGCGAAAAACTGCGCGGGTCGCGCACAACCTGAGGCAAAAGATGCTGATATGAAATGGACTTGAAGAAAACAGCCACTTCGCGAAAATCCTGATTTGCCGAAATCTGCTCCAGTGCAGTCTGGGTTAATAACTCAGGATCTCGCTCATCAGCCTCATTGGGGCGCTGAGTAATGACTTTCTCATGGCGTTTTACGACTTCTTCACGCACCACCGGGCGACGGTTGTTGTCCTGATTGAACGAAAGGCGATATGTCCAGATCGGTTGATCTCGCTCCGCCAGTTGCATCTCGATATCTATGTTACTGTAACGCGTGGCAGCCAGGCAACGAATCATCGAAACGCCGCCGCGTTCGTCATCGACAGCTTTCCTTAGTCCATCGGTGGCCACATCGCGCAGGAACCGAAAGGCATCGAGCAAGTTTGATTTGCCAGATGCGTTTGGTCCGATGACAAAAGTGCGCAGCCTGAGGTCGGCCTCAGCTTCTTTGAAATTTTTCCAGTTTCGTAGTTTGACGTGACAGACATACATACGCAAAGCATATCATATCATATAATGAGAGTAACCACGATCTCACAGCACACCCGGAAAATCTAAGGGAGGTGGGCGCCTCATATAGGAGTCAAAAAGATATAGGGTTGATTAGACAAAACTATCTCATCCGATTATTATCGACATGTGGTCGATTTTCGTAAGCACTGGCTTCTGTGGGTTGCATTCGCCATCTTCCTGACGTTTGCAACCGGTCTGTTTTGGATGCAACAACGCGCCGCACGCGTGGCGATCGGCCCCCCACAGACGGTGCAAACCGTCAACCCCAAAGCAGGCGTTCATACACGGCTGACCGACGAAGTAGAAGAGTGGAAGATCAAACGCACGTTCGAGATGGTGCGCGAAATGGGCGCTCCCTGGATCGTCGAGTATTTTCCCTGGGCCTACATTGAAAGTGAACGCGGCCGCTACCACTGGGCGCACGCCGATATGGTGGTGAGACACGCGCGTCAGCAAGGGCTGCGCATCATCGCCAGGCTGGGGTTTGTGCCGGAATGGGCGCGACCGAAAGACACGACGCCGCTCTATCTGGATGAAGAGCATTTCGTCGATTTCGGGAACTTTGCTGCGAAGTTCGTTGAGCGCTATCGCGGCGACATCGAGCATGTCATTCTCTGGAACGAGCCAAACCTGGCGCTGGAGTGGGGCTATGCTGCGCCGGATGCGGTAAAATACACGCAATTGTTGCGCACCGTCTACCCGATGATCAAAGCAGTGGCCCCGGAAGTTCAGGTGTTGGGAGGCGCGCTGGCGCCCACGCTGGCGCCGCCGGGCAGCGAGTTCGGCGTCAACGACCTGTTTTTCTTGCAGGCGATGTATGACGCCGGCGCCAGGGACTATTTCGATATTCTGGCGGTTCACGCCTATGGGTGGCACTTCGATCCAGACAGCCCACCTCATCCGGAGGTGGTCAATTTCCGCCGCACCGAGCTGTTGCGCGCCATCATGGTCGAAAATGGCGACGGCGAGAAACCGGTCATGATCACAGAAGGGGGCTGGAACGACCATCCGCGCTGGACGCGCGCGGTTCGACCCGGGGAGCGGATCGCATACACATTGCGCGCCTATGAGATCGCGCAAGAAGAGTGGCCCTGGCTGGAGGCGCTCTGTTTTTGGGTCTTTCGATTTCCCTGGGATCAAAATTCCTATCAAGATTATTTCACCTTCGTGCGCACCGATTTTGAACCAAAACCTATTTATCGGGAGGTGCAACAATATCTGCGCGCATTCGCCCCTTGATGCAGCGAGGGCGCATCCTGTTCGTCGTGGCGGGCGTCGTCCTGGCGCTCGCGCTTGGCGGCGTTTGGTTGAATCAAGGCGTGCAAGAGGCGTTGCTCTTTTCTTTCTGGCGCAGCGACGGAACCTGGGAAGCGATTCAGCAGCGCGGCGCCTGGCGGGTCGGGCTGGATCCCAGTTTTCCGCCGTTTGAAATGTTGGACGCCTCCGGAGCGCCCATCGGCTATGACGTGGAGCTGGCGCATGCATTGGCGGCCAGCTGGGGCGTGCGCGCCGACATCGTCGCCGTCGGCTTCGACAGCCTGCCCGACGCCCTGAAAGCCGGCAAAATTGACAGCATTGTGAGCGCTTATCCCTACGACGAGCGACTGACTCAGGATTTCCTCTTTTCCACGCCTTACTTTGACGCAGGCCTACGAATTGCCGTGCACAATCGTTCAACAATCAACGAATTGTCCGATTTATCGGGAACTCGCGTGGGGGTAGAATGGGGAGGACTGGGTGATATGGTCGGGCGGCGTCTTCAGCGCGATGGGCTTGAGCTGACGCTGCACCCCTTCGAGACGCCGGAGGAGATGATCGCAGCGCTGGTCGAGGCGCACAGCGTGGAAGCGATTCTGATCGACAACGTGATGCTGCGGAAGGCGCAGGCTGCCGGCCTGCCGCTGCGCGCTGTGAATGCACCTCTGGAGAGCATCCCCTATGTGATCGTGATGCCCCGCAGAGCCTATGAATTGCAACGGCAGCTTGAAAACTCTCTCCACCAATTCAAGACCGATGGCAAACTAGACGAACTGGAGCGTCGCTGGTTTGCCGATCATGCGACGGAGGACGTTGCACCATGAGCAATGGCGCAGAAGTAAAGATTGGACTCGTCACCGACACTCATTACTGGCAACGCGACACGCCATATGTCACTTCTGAAGGGGCCGTACAACTTCAACCCTGGTCGGAGCAAATTTTGAACGCCTTGTTGGACGCTTTGCGCGCAGCGCAACTCGATCTGGTTGTGCACCTGGGCGATCTTGTCTGCGGCGGCGGAGGTTATAAGATGCCGGGCGAGGAATATGAGCAGGCGATGCGCTACGTTCACCGGCGTCTCCATGAACTCGACGTCCCCGTCGTCGCCTTGCCCGGCAACCATGATCTCTATCCAGGCAAGGGCGATCTTCGCGAATTTTACGGCTTATGGCAATATCAGGAAGGTCTCGGCAAAACGATCGATCTGCCGCAGGCGCAGCTTATTTTGCTCAACACCATGGGGCACTCGCCGGAGCAGATTCAAAGCGCCCCGGACGGCGACCCGGTCTATGGCATGGTCTCCCAGAGGGAGCTAAGACGTCTTGAGGAGCTACTGTTTTCATCTGACAGCCGACCGGCGCTGCTCTTCACGCATCAGGTGCTGTTGCCCTGGAACCATCGGAAGAGCTGGAAAGACTATTACGGCGTGCACAATGCGCAAGACGTGTTGAGTCTCATTGGCCGCTCGAAGCGCGTACGCGCCGTTTTTCAGGGACACGCGCATCGTCTGAATATTCAGGAATATGCTTTGCATTCAGGTCGCCGTTGCGTTTTTGCAACGTTGCCTGGAACCATCGAATACCCGGTGGCGTGGATGCTGCTCTCGCTTCGGGACGCAGAGGCGCGCCTTCAGCTTCAACGCCTTCCGCTTCCCGAGATTTGCGCCATCTCCGCCCGCAGCGGCGACGGTCAGCACTGGCGCGAAGGAGAGCCCGACTGGTGGGACTATCGATTTGCACTGTCGGTTTGATCGATAGTGATATAATAATAACGAGCAAAGAGATACAGCTGGGCGCCTTCCAGAAAGTTCCAGACTTTCTGGAAGGTTGTGTTTCACAATTAAAAATTATCCATTCACTGCCACCTTGCATGATGGAGAGGAGCAACCATTGTCTCCCATAAATCCTTTGTCTCCCGAAGCCTTAAGTCGTCGTTGCAACCCGGAGGAATTTCCTTTTGAAACAACAGAGGATCTGGACGGCGTCGTCGCCTTGATCGGGCAGGAGCGCCCGGTCAGCGCCTTGCGTTTTGGCGTCAAGATGCGCCGCCAAGGGTACAACATCTATGCACTGGGCCCTTCTGGGGTGGGCAAACACACGCTGGTGCGCCGCATTATCGAAGAGCGCGCTGCTCAGGAGCCGCCCCCTTCGGATTGGTGTTACGTCAACAATTTCAGCCAGCCCTACCGGCCTCGCATCCTGCGGTTGCCGCAGGGGCGGGGGCGAGAGTTCAAGCGCGACATGGCGCGCCTCGTCGAGGATATGCAGACTGCGCTCTCCGCGGCTTTCGAGAGCGAAGAATATCAGGCGCGGCGGCGCGCGATCGAAAGCGAATTTCAGGATCGACAACAAGCCACGCTCATGCAGCTTCAGGAACAGGCGCGCCAACGCGGCCTGACCCTTCTGCGCACGCCCGCCGGACTGGCCTTTGCGCCGTTGAAGGGCGACGAAGTGTTGACGCCGGATGAGTTCGAGAAGTTGCCTGAAGAGGAGCAAAAACGCATTCGCGCCGACGTCGAGGTGATGCAGGAGGAGCTGCAGAAAGTCATCTCGCAGGCCCCGCGTTGGGAGCGCGAGCTGCGCAATCAGGTGCGCGCGCTCAATCAAGAGATCGCCAGCATTGTGCTCAACGATCTGATCTCTGAACTTGCCGGCTCATACGCCGACATGCCTGCAGTGCTGGAATATCTTCAGGAGGTGCGGCGAGATGTTCAGGAGCATCTGAGCGACTTCTTGATGGCGGGCGAAAAACAGCGTCAGGCCTCCGATGGCGAAAATCCGCTGGCCCTCCTCGATAGCGTCTCCCCGCTGCGTCGCTATCAGGTCAATCTTCTGGTGGACTCCGCCGACGTCAAGGGGGCGCCTGTCGTCTATGAGAGCAATCCCACCTACACCAATCTCAACGGTCGCATCGAGCAGATGGCGCAGATGGGCGCACTGGTCACCGACTTCATGTTGATCAAGCCAGGCGCCTTGCATCGCGCCAACGGCGGCTACCTCATCCTGGACGCGCTGAAGGTGCTTTCCAACGCTTACGCCTGGGAAGGGCTGAAGCGCGCGCTGGAATTCGGTGAAGTGCGCATCGAATCCGTCCTCCAAATCCTCAGCCTCACCAGCACCGTTTCGCTGGAACCTGAGCCCATGCCCTTGGATGTCAAAGTCGTTCTTTTGGGCGACCGGCTGTTGTACTATCTGCTCTCTCAGTACGACCCGGATTTCAACGAGCTTTTCAAGGTGGCGGCTGATTTCGCCGACGAGGTGGAGCGCACGCCGGAGATGCACCTGGCCTATGCGCAGTTGATCAGCTCTATCGTGCGCAAAGAGGGGTTGCGGCCGCTGAACCGCTACGCCGTCGGCGCCGTCATCGACCACGCTGCGCGCCTCGTCAGCGACAGCGAGCGGTTGACGGCGCAGATTCAGGCCATCGTCGATCTGCTGCAAGAGGCCAACTACTGGGCGGCGGAGGCCAACGCCACAGTGATCAACGCCGAACATGTGCAACAGGCCATCGACGCCCAGATCTTTCGCCTCGACCGCGTGGCAAAATTGATTCAAAGCGAAATCCTGCGCCGCACCATCCACATCGACACCACCGGCGAGGTCATCGGGCAGATCAACGGCCTTTCCGTGCTGCAGCTGGGCAACTTCACGTTCGGCCAACCTTCGCGCATCACCGCCACCGTACGGATGGGGCGCGGGGACGTCGTCAACATCGAACGCGAAGTCAACCTGAGCGGGCCGATTCATTCTAAAGGCGTGCTCATTCTGGCCAGTTTTCTCAACGCCCGCTACGCGAGCGAACAGCCGCTAGCGCTTTCCGCCAGCATTGTCTTCGAGCAATCGTATGGCGCCGTCGAAGGCGACAGCGCTTCTTCGACCGAACTGTACGCATTGCTCTCCGCCATCGGCCGCATTCCGATCCGGCAGGGGCTTGCGGTCACCGGCTCGGTCGACCAATACGGACGCGTGCAGGCGATCGGAGGCGTCAACGAAAAGATCGAAGGCTTTTTCGATCTCTGCAAGGCGCGCGGCCTGACCGGCGATCAGGGGGTGTTGATTCCGGAGACCAACGTTAAGAACCTGATGCTGCGCAACGACGTGATCGAAGCCGTCGCCGCCGGCAAGTTTCACATCTACCCGGTTTCGCACATCGATGAAGGCATCGAGCTGTTGACCGGCATGCCCGCGGGCGTTCCCAACAAGCAGGGCAAGTATCCAAAGGGAACGGTCAACCGCGCCGTCATCGATCGCCTGGAGAAAATGGCGAAAAAACGCCGCGCGCTCGAAAGCAAAGAACAGGCGCAAAAGGAAGCCAAATCCGGCGCCAACGAGGAGACGCCCAAGTTGGAGTGAGAGGTGCTCAAGTGAGCTCTGGTCATTTTTTAGGAGTATACTGGATGAGCGGGCAAGAACGCGGCGAAACATCGTCGCCGGGATATATACTCGTGGCATTGGACGCCTCGCCCTACAGCGCAGCGGCGCTCGCCGCCGCCGCCGAAATTGCAGCCGCGTTGAACCTGGAACTGCGCGGCATTTACGTAGAGGACACCGATCTCCTGCATCTGTGTGGGTTGCCGTTTGGTTTTGAAATCGGCTCTTTCACCGCCAGGCCCCGCCGATTGGTGCAGTCTCATATCGAGCGCGAATTCCAGCTGCGGGCGGCGCAGTTGCGCAAGATCATGGCCGAGATCGCCGGCCGCCAGCGACTCTCCTGGTCTTTTAAAGTCGTGCGTGGGAGGGTGACCTCGGAGTTGCTCTCCGCCAGCTCCGAGGCGCACATGGTCAGCCTCGGACGCGTCGGCACGACGCCGGGCAAACGCATCGGCTCGACGGCCCAGGCCGTGGCGCGCAACACGCAGCGGCCCGTGCTCGTGCACGCACAGCAGCCGCTGAGCGGCCCATTCACAGTCGTTTACTTAGGAGATGCAGCTTCCGATCATGCCGTTCAGCTGGCTGCGCAGCTGGCGAGACCGCGCGGGACGAGCATTCGCATCCTGGCGTTGCCTCAATTTCGTCCGCAGGCCGACGAGTTCGCCCAAGAAGCGACTGCCGGCGGGCTTGAATGCAGCGTCACCACCGCGCCTTCGGCCGAAGCAATGATGACGTTGCTGGCGCAGCTCGAAAGCGGCGCCGTCATCCTGCCCGTTTCGGTTGCGCCGTGGCTGGACTCGCTTGCAGTGACCGCCATCGTGACGCCCTGAAGGGAACTTGTCACTCGGGCGCAAACGTCGCAACTCGCACCTGGCCGTCTCCTGCGAGAACAAGCCCGGCTGAAGTCACCGGCAAACGCAGCGCGCCCGCGCTCGCCGATTCATACAATCCGACCCAGACCTCATAGTCGCCCGCAGAGAGCGAGTCGGGCAGTGCGATTTCAAATCGGCTCAGGACGCGGTCCCCTGCGCGCCAGCGATGCGTCGGAAAGCGGTCGCCTGCGGGCGTCTGATCATATCCGCCCACGCGCTCTCCTTTAGCGTCGAGCACATGGACGAACGCCGTGTAGTCTGTCGCCGGCTGCCCCAGCGCCTCCCAGAGCAATTCCACGATCAACGTGCGGGTCTCGTCCTTCCACTGCACGGCGACTTGATCCAGTCGGATCACGCCGCCGAACTCGCTGCCCACCTCCTCCGCCGGCAGGCTGAGCTCCGGCGCGGTCGGCGGCTCCACCGTTACGACGCCGATGAAAGGCGTGATCTCCTCACCGGCAGAGTTGTATGCAGGCAGCGGCAGATAGGTTCTCTCCGCTTCAGTCGCCGGGTCGATGAAGCCTACGTAGAGCCGCGCCGCTAGCGGCGCCCACGAGTCGATGCGCCTGGTCACGCGCAGCAGATAGGCGTCGGCGTAGATGGCGCCGGGCGTCCAGAAGGTGGTGGGATTGCGCCCCCAGCCTGGATGGGTGGTCAGATTGGTGATTTCAACGCCGTTTTCATCCAAAAGCTGCAAAAAAAGCTGATAATCCTGCTCTAACGGCGCAGTGGTTTGCAAATAGAGCGTCACAGGCAGGCTCTCGCCGACGCGCACCCGCTCGGCGTCGAGGCGTAGGGCCAGCAGGCGCAGCCTTTCCTCGTCGCCGTAGCGCACGTCGAGCTGCGTTGCGCGGGCGTCGATGGTTGTCACAGGCGGTGGTGCGTAGTAGGCGTTGGGGAGCAGCCAGCCCAGCGCGTAGATCGACATCGCCCCCAGCACGCCCGTCACGCCGATGAGCGGCGGGCGTCGCCACAGCGCGGGCAGCCAGCGCAGCCAGAACTCGATCCCGACGACCAGGAGAATGGCGACGGAAGGCAGCGCCGGAAAGAGCAACCGCCCCTGGCTGCCGGTCGCCTGCAAAGTCCAGTAGAGCAACAGGACGGCCATCATGCCCAGCCACAGCCAGAGGAGAAGCAAGAGGCGGGGACTGAAGGGCGAAGAATGCGAAGCTGCATTGCGCAGCGATGCGACGGTCGCCAGCGCTGCGCCGCTCAGGCCGATGACCGTCACGACGTCCATTGTCCTGTAGAACCAATCCGGCAGCAGGATGTTGAACCAGCCGAAGACGCCCCAGGCCGAGTAGCGCAGGCCGTCGAACTCGGGCCAGAAGTTTTTCCAGGTCAGCGGCTCTTGACGTCGGCCGTTGATCTCCATCAGGTGCGAAAGCCCGCTCCAGTCGCCGTAAAGCGCAATGTTGCGCGCATACCACCAGCCTGCGATCAAGAGCGCCGGCAGGCCAGTGAAGAGCAGCGCCTCGAGCGCAAGGCGCGGCGTCCTGCGTCGCCAGGCCAAAAAGAGCGCAACCAGGCCGCTCAGCGGGATCAACCCCAGCCCCTGCAACTTGCTCAGCGCAGCGGCGCCCAGCGCAACGCCGAGCACAACCCACTCCCGTCGTCGGATCGGCTCCTTCTCCGCCTTTACGAGCAGCCGCGCCAGCCAGAAGAGGGTGAAGGCGCTGGCGGCAATCACGGCGTTGTCGTTGGAAAAGGAGGCGCTCAGAAAGAGAAACTGGGGGATCAGGGCGGCCAGCGCCGTCGCGCCTAGCGCCAGCGTCTTGTTGTGGGCGAAGGTGAAGGTCGCCAGACGATACAGGCACCACAGCGTCAACGCGCTCATGAGCAGCGACAGCCAGCGACCCACATGCAGCGCAAGATTGGCTCCCGTCAACGCACGCCAGCGGCCGGAATGGAGCATGAAGTTTTTGTTGCCAGGATAGAGCGGGTCGCCGATGTTGGCGCGCGGGTTGGGGATGGCGATCGCCTCGAAGTCGCTCTGGTCGATGGGCGCCGTCGCTGCGCCGGTGATCAGATAGTAGAGCGGCGCCTGGCTGCCCTCCTGCGCCCAGGGGCCGGGCGAACGAGGGTCCTGCACCGGCAGGCCGTTCCCCTGGGCGATATGGCGGGCGAAGGCGTAGTGAAATGGTTCGTCCGGCGTCTCGAAAGCAGGGACGACCAGGCTATAGGCGACGCCCAGGAGCAGGAAGAGCGCAAAAATGAGTCCGGTTGTTTTCATGGCGCCTCCGCCGGAAAGCGCGCCGTCACGCCATCCGCGCCGATTTCGCCGCCTTCGATGCGGGTGACCGGCAATTTCTCCCACGTTTCAGCGTCATAGACCTGTAAGGTGTAAAAGCGACGGACTCCTCCCGCGCCCGGTTCAGAGGGCGGAAACTCGACGAACTCCATGATCGTCTTGCCCGGGTCCCAATAGAGCGTCGGGATGTCGCCTTCGTATGGCTCTCGCTCCACCATGGCCAGCGTCTGCTCGGCGCCGGAGGCGTCCTCCTCGACCAGCCGCCAGATGTAGCGATAGCGGCGGTCGGGCTTTTCCAACACCTGCCAATAGAGGCGCACTTGCCAGGGCAGCCCCACCGCCGCCGGGTCGACGTTGACGTCATAGCCGGCCAGCCGGATCAGGTCGCCAAACTCGGCGGTGATGGGGTGTTGCACGGTTTCGGGCAGCGCCTCGAACACCGGAATTTTGGGCAGATAAAGATGGATGCGCAGCGAGGACTGGCTGAAGAGCTCGACGTCGCGCACGCGCAGGAAGTGCTCCAGCAGCCAGCGCTCGACGTCGCCCTCCAGATCGAAATAGGGGTGTGTGGTCGACTTGATCACCCAGATGCGGTCGAATTGCTCGCCCAGCTCCGCCAGCCAGGCAAAGGTGTCTTCCATGGGGCGGTTGAGCAGCGGCGCGCCGTAAACGCCCAGGCGCGCCCCGTGCGCAATCGCTTCGTGCACCGGCGCCATCGGCAGGTAATACTCGAAGATGCGCCACGAAGAGGGCGGGTAATAGAGCACCGCGTCGCCGGGCATGATGCGTCCGTCCATGATCTCGCCCAGCCGCGTATAGTCGTCTTTGTCATACTGTTCGAGTGTGTGGTAGCTGAGCGTGCTCCAGCCGACGCCGGCAAACAGGAGCAGCGCCAGCGGCCAGGGCGCCCATAGGCGCAGGCGACCGAGCGCCGCCAGCCCGGCGCCGACCAGCAACGTGTACGGCCCGACCAACATGCCCAGATGGCGCGAGTTCATGTACAGCGGTTGAAAGCGGCTCAGCGTCAAAATCAAAAATATCGGCGTCATGAGCACGACCGGCGTCACCCAACCGCCGCGACGCAGAGACTCCCATGAGCGCAGCCCCCATCCTGCGCCGATGACGGCGAGCGCCGCGAAGAGCAGGTCGAGCGGCCAGGCCAGCGCCAAATCGGCGCTCGGCCCCAGGCTGAAGGCGTTGACCAGGTCAGGGACGACGATGCGCGCCGTGATTTTGGGAAAGTTTTCGCCTGCGCCTTGACGGACGGCGTTCCACAGCGCGTAGCCGCCCACGACTGCACTGGCGAACGCGACGACGGCGATCGCAATCATCCCGGAGCGTACGCGATGGCGGAAAGACCAGGCCGCCAGGATGAGGAGATGGATGGCGATCAAAAAGACGGCGTAATAGTGCGTGAGTGCAAAAAGCAGCTCGACCAGAAGAAAGCCGAAGAGATGGGGGCGGCTCAATCTTTCCTGCTCCGTCGCCCTCAGCAGCAGATAGGTGGCGAGCAGCGCCAGCGCCGCCCACAGCGCGTAGGGCCGCGCCTCCTGTCCGTACCAGAGCAGGAAAGGGTTGACCGCCGCCAGCGCCGTCGCCCACAGGGCCGTGGCCGCGGGCGCAAGCGCGCGGCGCTCCATCCAGCGCGCCCAGAGATAGACGCCTGCGGTGAAGAGCGTCGCCGCCAGCGCCGAGCCGTAGCGCAGGACGAAGACGCTCTCTCCCGCCGTGCGGATCAACAGCGCCTGCAGCGCGAAATAGAAAAACGGATGTTGGTCAATGGTCCGCAGCTCGCTAAAGCCGTCCTTGATCACCAGCACGCCGAGCAGCAGATTGGGCAGATTTTCTTCTGCGCGCTGCAGGCTGAGGCTTTCATCCCACCACAGGTCTTTGGCGTCGAGAAGAATCACAGCATGCGCAAAGCTGAGCATCAACAACGCCAGGAGGAAAAGACGTCGCCAACCGGCGGCGCTCCTGTTCGCCGATCCGACGCCTATCTGATCCGATGAAGCGGGCTTCCCCGCCGACGTTTGCGCCATCACAAGCATATGAGCTTACATCGAAACCGTGGCTGCCGAAAATTTCACGCTTCACCGGAACGAAGATGTCTGCGCTGCTCCATCGACGTCTACGGCGAGCCTGGCGTGGTGAAGCTGGCCGCATCCCCGGGCAACCTGGCGCCCTCAACATAGGCCGGTAGACGCGTCAGGCTGTGCGGATCGTAGAGACCAACCAGGAGGTTGCGGGCCGATGCGAGCGGCTCTGCGAAGAGACGCTCATCTCGAATCACATCCCCTGGCGCCCAGAGCCGGGTCGGGCTAAGCCCAAAATTCGGAGGGCCGTCGTTTTGCGCAAGCAGCGCAGCGTTCGCGTCCGTCGCGTGGACAAAGATCGTGTAGTCGGTTGCCATTGCGTCGAGCGCCTGCCACCAGAGGACCACGCCGGCGATCTCGCTTTGCGCTGACGCGGCGGGCAGCCATTCGACCCCGATCAGCGCAGCGACGTCTCCGAACCGGACAGGCTCGGCCAGCAAATGTTCGGCGGGAGGCTGTAGAGGCGCCTGCGGGCGAATCACGACTTCGGATGCGATCGGCGGATCGTAAATTTGACCGGCGCGCAGGACCGTCAGCGGAGCCTCATTCTCACCGACGTTCTCCAGCAACCAGACGCCGAGCAGCGCACGCGTGGGGCCGTTCAAATCTGCGGCGGGCAACAGCCGGTAACGGTCGGCATACCAATCCCCCGCCCGCCAGCGTTGCGTCGGCGAAAGCCCCGCTCCAGGATAACTGTGTTGTTGATCGCTCACCGTCCAGGAAGGAGAGGTTGGGATCAACAACTGAAGAGAGACGGTGTAGTTTCGCTCAACCCGGCGCAGCGCCTCCCAGTACAGCGTGACCTCGGCGATTTTGCCGTGATACAGAGGCTGGCTCTCGACGCCGTGCAGGGCGATGGCGTCGCCGTAGAGGAGCGGCTCCTCGAAGCGGTTGAGGGCGGCGACCGCTGAATGGGTCAGCCGTTGCGCCTGCGGATAGTGGTCGGGAAGCCAGAAGAACGCAAAGGCAACGCCGAGCAGCGCCGGAGCCAGCGCGCTGAGGAGGGCGACGGACTGTCGCCGGCGCGCGCTCCACCAGCAGAGCCAGCCGCAAGCCGTCAACCAGGCCAGGCTTGGAACGATCGGCAGCAGCAGTCGGCCCTCTGGAATGACGCCGCCCAGGGGACGGATCGCCAGTGTGCGCGTCAGCAGGTAGACGCCCACCAGCGCAGCAGCCCAGATTGCGTGCATCACCGGCAGCGCAGGCGTCCATGTCGATATCGTTGCGTTGCGACGATAGAAGAGCCAGCCGGCGAAACCTGCCACGACGCCGGCCGCCGAAAGCGTATAGAGCCAGCCGGGCGCAAAACCGACGCCTCCGATGCTCCAGTCGAACCAAAAGGTGCGAAAGATCACCTCCAGATGGGGCGGGAGAAGAAGCAGGTCGGTGAGCGGCGCAGTGAGAATGGCCTGGATGGGCACGCTGCGCGAGACGCCGAACACATCCTCCCCGCGCAAGGCGTTGGCCGCCAGCCACAGCCCCCACAACGGCGCAAAGCCGGCGACGGACCACGTTGCAGCCAGGATCGGCTTTCGCCACCGGCGCGTTTTCATCCAGAGAAAAAAGGCGGAGAGAGGAATCAACAGCAGCAAGAAAACGGTGTTCGCCTTC
Organism: uncultured Caldilinea sp.; assembly: GCF_937128415.1. Taxonomy (GTDB): domain Bacteria; phylum Chloroflexota; class Anaerolineae; order Caldilineales; family Caldilineaceae; genus Caldilinea. The sequence goes on along the minus strand of NZ_CAKZMJ010000089.1, from coordinate 30,554 downwards.
GAAAGCATTGCAAGCCCCAGCAACACGCCGATCGCCGCAAACGAGCGAGGCGGGGCGTCCTGGAGCGTCAGGACTACGCTCCAGGTGACCACAAGGGCGGAAAAGGCGGTTGCGGCCAAGTCGTTGTTGACGGTTCCGCTTAGAAATAGAACCATGGGCTGAAACGCCGTCAGGCTGACGATGAGCAGCGCGTATGCGTCGGGCAGGATGCGCCGGGCGCCGATGTACATCCCGACCAGCCCCAGCAACCCCAGCGCAGTGGACGCCAATCGCGCCGCGTACAACGCAGGCAATTCGGAAGGCGTCATCGGAACGATGGGATTGAGGTTCCCGATACGCGTCGCCAGAAAGTGGGGGTTGGGCGGCAGCTCTGTGTCGAGCGGAGGATCGGGAAAAGGCCAGCTGAACAAAGCAGCCAGCGCGTAGTACAGGGGCGGCTGATGACGCTCATCGGCGCGCGTTGAGCTGTGTAAGTCCGGCAGGCGCCCTGTCTTGCGGATCAAGACGAGATGTTCGTAGTGCAGCGCCTCGTTGGGGCTGGCGAAGGCGGGCAACCGAAAGGCGATCTGTACGGCGCAGGCGCTGTAGATGAGCAGAACGATGAGGAGTGGCAAATGCCGTCGAGCCGCCCGCAAGGGGAAAGCAGGGGTTGGAACATCTGGCAAGTTATGCTTGAACGGAGCTGACGCCATATTGGTATCTCTCCAGGTGACGTCGGGCGATTTCTTCCCAGCCGAACTGAGCGCTGGCGCGGCGCGCATAATTTTGAAGCCGGGCGCGCAGGACAGGATCGTGGGCGAGGCGCAGCACAGCCTCCGCCATGGCGTCCGCATCGCCGATTTCGGTGTAAAGCACCTCGCGCTCATGCTGCAATTCAGGCAAGGGGGCGAGCGGTCGCGTTGTGACGATGGCGCAGCCGTTGGCAAGCGCCGCCATCAGCGTGCCGCGGCGCAGGCTGGCGCCGTCGGCGAAAGGCAAAAGCACGACGTCGCAAGCATTGAGGTCGGCGGCCACTTCGCTGTCGGGCTCGGCGCCTGTCCATTGCACCAGCTCCGATAATTGATATTTGCGAATCAGAGTTTCCACCTTGCGAAAGTAAGTCTGATTGGTCTGGTCGCTGGCGCCGATCTTGTCGCCGATCATGAGCAGTCGCACGTCGTTGCGCTTCCCGCGTAGACGGCGCAGCGTTTCGACCAGCTCCACGCCGCCTTTGCTCTGATTGAGGAAGCCAAAAAAGCCGATGACCAGGTGGTGATCGGCGTAGCCGCGCCGGCGACGGCGGGCGCGGCGCTCTGCTTCGGAAAGCTGCACGCTGACGATGTTGCTGCCGATCGGAATGGCGACGGCCTCGATGCGATGTTGGAGCAGCGCCAGGCGATCGGTCTCTGTGGTTGTGATGACCAGTTCCGCGCAACGCGCCGGAACTTCCGTCACCCAACGTCGCAAAAAGCGACCCGCCTTGGGAAAGAGGTACATCGGCAGCAGGTCATGATAGGTCCATGCCGTGCGCACGCCCTTGCGTTTCCAGAGACAGGGAGCGAAGTTGACGGCGGGATGCATGCCGTAGGCTGCCGTCTGATATTGCACGTGCACCCAATCGGCGCGCAGCTCATGCGCCAGTTCGGGCGCAATTTGCAGGATGCGCCAGTCCCATCGCTCGATGGCCGGCAACACCCGCACACACTCGTCAAAGTCGGTGCAGTGGGGCTGGACAGCGCGTTGCGAAGTCAGCACGCTGACGCGCGCGCCGAGATCATGCAGCGCCAGCGCCAGAGCACGCGTGTAATCGCCAACGCCGCCTCGCATGGGAGGGTATTCGCCGGTCACGAAGAGAATGTGCATCGTCTACGCCTGCAATGTTTTCGTCAATACGTAGCCGCGGTAGGGATGTTCGACAAAACCATGCTGCGCCAACAGGTTGATGGCGGCGGCCTGGTGGATACGCACAAAGACGATCGCTTGATCGAGCGATTGGTGGACGGCGTCATTGAGAATTCTGCGCAACATCCAGCGACCGATATGGTGATTGCGCCAGGGAGGATCGACCTCCCAGTGCACAAGATGCGCAACTTGTAGCGAACGTCCCTCCACCTCGACGGTGCACCGGACGACGCGCGCCTCGCCGATCAACTCGGTGCGTCGAAAGAAGACCTGATAGCGTCGGTCCGCGGAGGTTCCTCGAAAGACCAACGTCAGACCTGATTGCGGGACGCCCTCTTCCAAAAGCTCCTGGCGAAGGGTGCAGAAAAAACAGTAAAAGCGGTCCGTATATCGAAAATCTTCGGCGGTCAACAGTCGCACCTGGTCCGTCCAGTCGGACGGCAGCAGCCCAAACCCTCCTTGCCAGGAGGGATAGCCGGTGCTGGGGTGATACGCCTTGATTGCGGCGACTCCATGGCTTCGCCAGTAGGCATAGGCGGCGACGAGCAGACGACGCCCCACTTCGTCGCGCAGGGTTTCATCAGCGGGCAGCGCCAAAAAGCGCAGCAGCCCGAGCGGCTGGTAATCAGGGCGCTCCTGGCTTTCACTGTCCAGGCCGACGGCTGCATCGAGCAAGCCCACCATCTCCCCAACGCGCAGTGCAATGAAAACGGCGTGACTGCGCCAGCGCACCGGCAGAAGGGTCGGCGGCGCTTCGTTCAGAAGTTGGTCGGCGGCTTCGGCGGGCGTCATAGGCCGAGTGTAAATGGAGCCTGACAACGCAGGGTGAAGCAGGTCAAGCGCACGCTCGACGTCTTCCGACGTCAGTTCTCTGATCACCAGGGTGGGCGCAAACGGCAGCGTCATGGCGTCTGTCTGGAAGACGGATGAGATTTTTGGGCTTGCAGCGTCGCCAGCAACTCGCCCTGTCGTTCAACGGCGGGCAGCGCAGTTGCACGCAGCGTTTCCAGGTCAAGTAGACCGTTCTCTTGCAGAGGATGATAGGTGACCACGAGCCGCCGAGCGATCCGGCCACTTTCGTGCACAGCGTCAATCTGTCGAAATTCGATGCGAAGCCTCTGGATGGGCGAGTGCAGCGAAAGCCCCTGGTCGTCGAGCGTCACATGAGAGCGCCACTGCACGCCGAACGTCCACGCCGCATACAGGCAGCCGACCAGAAAAACCAACACGACCCAGTCGAATTGGCGCCACAGCGACCACGCGCACAAAGCGACGGCTAGCGCGCTGGCGCCGACGAGCGCAATATACAGCGAAGTCGCCCGATAGGTCAGGCTGGATTCTGGCGTCTGTCTCATCAAGGGTTCGATGCTGGAACAGGACCGGATGTTTTGGTTTTTTGCCGACGTACAGCTTTCCTCATCGCAATGTATTCTACCCGATCATGTCTTGAAGCGCCTGCCAGAAGAGACGCAGACTAAAAAACGCCAGCAGCAGCGCGCTGGCGAAGAGGAGTCGTCGATACCAATCATCGTTCAGATAGCGCCGTCCGCCGGCGACGGCGAAGGCGGCCAACGCTTTGCTGCCAACCAACAGGGCGTAAAAACTGGCCAGAAAAACGATCGCCAGGGCGGGTCTGTTTTGCCAGGCGCGCGTGAAGAGCGGTGCGCCGACGCCGATCCAGAAGAGCCAGGGATTCGGACTTAGAAAATTCACCATCACCCCGCGCCAGAGGTCGGCGACGGCGGAAGCCTGCGCAGCCGGGCCGGTTCGTAGAAGTGTTGCACTGCGTGCGTCGCGGGCGATCTCCCAGGCCAGGTAGAGGAGAAAGGCGGCGCCGGCCAGCGTCAGCGCTGTCTCTACGCCAGAGGGCAACGCCGAAACAAACAGCACCGTGAGCACGACGATCGGTGCATCGGTGATCAAGGGCGCCACGGCCACGCGCAGCCCGGCGGCCAGGCCATATTCCAACGTGCGCGTGATCACAAGCGTCATCAGTGGACCTGGGCTGACGCCGGCGGCGAAGCCCAGCGTCAGGCCGGCGAGGAGGTGGCTCATGGGCGATTCTCCAGGATTTCTCGATAGATGGATTCAATCCGATCGACGTGTTGTTCAAACGACGAAAAATCCACGCTTTGGCTTCGCATCGCTTCCAGCGTTTGAGGATGGTCCACGAGGCGCTGAAGCGCGTCGCTCCATGCCCTCACATCGCCCGCCGGCAACAGCAGCCCGTTGACGCCATCTTGAATCGCCTCCGGCAGAGCGCCCATTGCCGATGCCAGCACCGGAGTTCCGACTGCCAGCGCCTCATGTGCGACCAGACAGAAGGTCTCGTGCCAAAGGCTGGGAACGGCCACGGCGTCGGCGTCAGCCATGGCCCGCCAGACTTCTTGTCGGCTCAGCCTGCCTGGAAATGTCACTCGCGTGTCCGCCATCTGGCGCAGCAGTTGGGTGTAGTGTGGATGCGACGAAAGATCGCCGACAATCGAGAGGCGAAGATGGCCCTTCACATTGCGGAAGGCTTCCAACAGGATATGGACGCCTTTGTTGGGCGCCAGCCCGCCGACGTAGAGAAGGGCGAGTTCGTCTTGTTTGGGTCTGCGCTGCAGGAGCGTCGCGTCTGGCGGCGAAATCCCAAGTTTGACGGTCCGCAACTGTCTGTCAGGAATGCCGTGCTCACTGTGCCAGCGGCGCACGAAGTCGGACGGCGTCAACAACACAGCAGCCTGGCGGAGCAGTTTCTTGAGCCTGCGATTGCGATCTACAAGGAGCCCCCACAGCAGCGGCGCTCCTGCCCAGGCTGAACGCTTCCCCGTTCGCGCCACGGCGCAATGCGTGCAGTTGAAATACCCGCGTGGGCCATCGCAAGAGACATGGCTGTAATTGGTCAGCAAATTGGCGTTGGCGCAGATCCACCAGTAATCGTGCAGGGTGACGAGATAGGGAATGCCGACCCGGGTCAAATGTTCAAGCAGGGCGACCGGCAAGCCCATCAGATGTTGAACGTGCACGACGTCGGGTCTGAACTGCTTCACCGCCGTTTTCCAGAAGTTGAAAATGTCCGGCTGTCGCCATGTCGATAAAAAGCGCAATGAAGGGGAGAAGGCGCCGGCGGAAGCGCGAAAGAGGGTGACGGCGTCCTGTTGTTCTATTCTGAGCGCTTCTTTTCCAGAATAGGAGCGATGAAATACGGCGCTCTGCCAGCCTCGCCGCGAAATAGCCTGCGCCAGCGCTTGGGTGTAAAGCTCGACGCCGCCGACGAATTCCGGCGGATACTGGTGAACCAGGTGGAGCACCTTCATTGCGCCGGAGCTCCTTCGTTCGCAAGTCGGCTGTAAATATCTCGAATGAGCGGATATTTATAGTCCCACGTATGCTGGCGGAGCACTTTGGCGCGACCTGCTTCCCCCATCCGTCGCCGAAGCGGAGGATTTTCGGCAAGCGTCTGAATGGCTTCCATCAGCGCCTGCACGTCTCCAAAGGGGACTAACAAGCCATCTCGACCATGATCGACGACGGTGCGCACGCCCCAGGCCTGCGCTGCAATCACCGGTTTGGCGTAGGTCCAAGCCTCTAAAAAGACCATGCCAAAGGAATCGGTGCGAGAAGGCAGCGCCAGGATGTCCATGGCGTCGAGCAGATCGAGTTTGGTCGCATGGTCGACGCTGCCGAGCACGACCAGTCGATCGCGGTCCACCGCCGGCAGATCGTCTAAATAGCGACGGAATTGCTCGAGGATGGCGCCGGCGAGAACCAGGTGGACGTGGAAGCCTTTGCGCCACAGTGCGCGCACCGCTTCAACGACGTGCATCACGCCCTTGTCGTAGGCCATCGTGGAAAGCACGCCGACAATCGGCCCTTCCAGCCCATAGCGACGACGGAAGCGGGCGCCATCGCCTCCCTGGAGTTCGGCGAGAGTCACGCCCGGCCCGACCACGGCGATACGCTCGGCGGGCATCCCCCGGCGTTGGTAAAAAGCGGCCTCATCCTCGTTGTTCGCAAGAAGGAAGGCGCTGTTGACCACCAATTCCACCTGATGGCGCATGGTGTAGAACCGGCTCACGGCGTCTTCGCCCGGCTCTGAGCCGACGCCAAGATGCGTGAGAGGATAAATTACGAAAGGTGTTCGATTTTGATGGGCAAAGTGTTGCGCGGCGGCGATCAACGGCTCAAAGACGATCGTCATGCCGGCCACCAGGTCGAAGCGCTCCTGGGTTGTGGCAAACCAGCGAAAGAGTTCAGGAGTCCACGGCGTGAAGCGCGCCAACCGATGCAGCCACGGAGACGGCAGCGCTGGCGCGCGCGCCAAGGTCCAAAGCAAGCGCCGCATCGCAGGATAGCTTAACTGGGGCGCCGGAAGATGGCGCACCGGAAAGCGCAGGACGCGCACCCCCTCGACCACAGATTCCGCCTCTGGAATCCGACGCGCACTCGGATGCCAGAACAGCTCAAAGTCCCATGCGTCGGTGGTGACGACGGTGACGTCATGACCCTCGGCGACTAGGCGCTTGGATATGGCGGCCAGATGCAGTTCGGCGCCGCCCACGGCGGGAAGATAGCGCTGGGTTACATGCAGAATGCGCATGAGGTCGGTTCAAGGCGACGAATTAGAGAAGGGTGCATCGTCTATGAACATCGCCGGTGGCATAATCGTTGCGCCCAGAATTTTATCCGTTCGAAGCTTGATCGTTTTGCGCTCCGGGAGCGGTCAGGCGCTGGAGATGCCAGCGCAGCTGCGCAATTTCTTGCGCCTGCGCCCGGTTGAGAGCGACCAGTTCCTGCAGGACAACGTTGTACGCATCGTTGACTTGCGCCTGTCTGCGGACGACTTTGTTCGTGTAGAACAGCACCAGTTCGTGCAAGGCTCTGCGAATGCGATTCAACAGGCCGCCGATGATGGGAAGATGGCTCTGGCGCACCTCCATCTCAACGACGGTGGATGCGTCCTGGAGCGATTCGGCGAGCGCCTCCAGGGCATGGGTTCTATCGGGCAAGTCTGCGCTCGCTGCAGGGGCGAAATCGAACGCGTAGAAATGGGCGTAGCTCGAACCAAACGGCTGATCCGAAAGAGCTCCCCAGTCTGGCGGCGAGTCCGCCGTCGAGGGTGTATGTTGCTTGAGATGCGCCGCCTGCCGCACTTCTTGTCGCAATGCTTCCAGGCGCTCATTCAGCACCTGAATTAACGTCATCATCATTTCGTTGGCGTTAAACTGGGCGCTCACGACATCCTCAAAGGCTGGAGACTTCCCTTGCCCGAACAACTCGACGCGCGTGCGAGCCTGATATGCGCGCAGGCGTTGAATGCCTTCAGAGACGTCATCTTGCATCAGCGAATGTTGGAGCAATTCAAACTCTACAGAGTTCAGAATATCGGCGACCGTGACAGGACGTTTCATGATGTGCTCTCTGCTTTCTGGACAGGCGTTGGCTGGCTTTGCGCCATCGCAGCAGTTTCGGCAAGCACGCGGCGATAGACCTGTTCAAAGCCGCGCGCCATATGGATGTGTGTAAAACGATCCAGCAGTCGCTGTCGGCCGGCGACGCCATACTCATATAGCGTGCGCGGCGATTGCAACAGCGCCGCCATCGCTTCTGCAAGTTGCTCTGGGCTTTCCGGATCGACCAGGCGGCCGGTGACGCCGTCGTCAACCACTTCCGGAATGCCGCCGGCGCGACATCCGATCACCGGTTTGGCGTAGTTCATGGCTTCCAGATAGATCAGGCCGAACGACTCGTAGAGCGAAGGCGCCACGAAAAGATGGCAGCTTTGATAGAGCGTCTGCAATCTCTCCTCGGAGACTTCCCCCAAGAACTGGACGCTTGCAGTGCATTCCGGATAACGCTTTCGGAAATAGGCGGGGTAGCTAAGGCCGGTCTTGCGCTTGAAGCCGTCAGCTTCGCTGTTGTCGGCGCCCGCAATGATAAATTCAACGTGCGGTAGCCGACGCAGCACTTTTGGAATCGCAGTAAAAAGGTCTTGAATGCCTTTGCGCTTTTCGAGCCGCCCTACATAGAGCACGGTTAATTTGGCGGGCAAACGATCCAGTGGAAAAGGACGCGTCGCCTCGTCGGCGACAGCTTCAATTCCATGAGGAATGATTTGAATCGGGGCGGATTGATCGGACACTCGATAGACCTTTTGCAAAGCTATCGTGGTGGCAAACGAGTTGGCAGCAATGAGCGCCGCACGTCGGAGCAACGTCTCTTCGATTTCTCCCACCAACCGGGTATCGTCAGAAAAATCTCGTTCAATTTGACCGATCTGACGCTGCGCAGTTTGTGGACGCACCACCACCGGCAACATGCCGGAGACGGCGGTCACGAACCCATCCGCCTGCCAGACCGGTGTGTCAACGATCTGAATGTCATCGTTCAAGAGGAGGCGCTCCAGTCGCTCGTGCACAGCGTGGCTGTAGTTCAGCAAGTGGTGCACCTTGGGCAGATGGCGCAGATGAAGGTAACGGTTGAGGCGATACGGCACGCGATGCACATAGGCGCCGTCGTAGAAGCTGACGCCTTCCTGTTTGCCGTGCGTAAGCACATGGACGGTGTGCCCCAACTCGAACAGCCCTTTCGCCATTAAGTTGGTGTGTCTGCCAACCCCCTCATAGCGCTCCGGCGGATAATTGAAGCTCAACAACGCAACGCGTAGGGGCGGGTCCACCAGCGTCACGGTGGAGCGTCTTCCACTGACCGGGTCGACGGAAGGCTGGAGGGCGGAGTCCTGATTGAGATAGGGTTGGATGGGTTCTGTGCTTGTGTTTTCTTCGTGGTGCATTGATTGCGACAACAGCGTAGGGGGCCGAAACAAGGCGTTGGTTGCGCCGAGAAAAGCCCCTTTCGCTTCTAGCATGCTTGCTTTGAGCAATTGTCCTGAAGAGATTTTCTTGTGACGGTGCAAATCGACATTCCAGAGCCAATGACCATGGACAAAGTAGCCGATGCGCCGCAAAATGTCTCGGGGCGGCGCGCCCAGACTCCGTCCGTTGCGAATAGAGAAATAGACGGCGGCCTTGGTTTGAATCCACCATCTTCCCTGGAACGTAAACGCGACGCGATTGCGGCTCGATGCAGGCACGTGATAGACGGGCGCTTCTGCTGTGGGCTGTACGAGGAAACCGGCGCTGGCCAGCCGCACCGCCGCATCGGAGTCGTCGTACACCCATTCATAGAATTCATCGAACCCGCCGATAGCCATCAATGCGCTGCGGCGATAGGCCATATTAGCGCCCATCATTCGCATCGTCCAAAAACGCCCCAGCCCTTCAGGCGGCAATTTGTCGAGCAGTCCTGCGCGGACGTCATATTGCTCCGCCAGCGCAGAAATGATTCCCAGCCTATGTTGGATCGCAGAATGCGCGGGATGGACCAGATAGACTACGCCGCCGGTTGCGGCTATCAGAGGATTGGCGAATATCCGATTCAATTGCAAGAGCCAATTGCGAGAGGGCACGGCGTCGTCATCGATATAGGCGACAATCTCGCCGCGCGCAGCCCGCAGGCCAATGTTGCGCGAGACGCTCAAATTCGCCACCGGACAATGAAGGACGCGGAGCCGGCCTTCGTACTCTTTCAAAATATCAAGCGTGTGGTCGCGTGTCGGCCCAACCACAACGATGACCTCAAAATGAGGGTAGGACTGATGTTCGAGCGCCTGCAACAAAATTTTTAACGAAGCAGCGCGGTCGGTTGTATTGACAATCACCGAAAATGTATGTTCAACGTTGGGCATGGGCAAGCAATAGCTCGGACAATCGTCGGCGATACTCTTGCAACGTAATTTGAGTTTCTAGTAAATTCAGTCGATGATCGAGCACGCGGGCAAGATCTTCCAGGTTTTGGGCCTGAGCATCTTGTAAGGACCTCAATTGCATAAACTGATGAAGGTTGGCAAGGCCGAGGAATTGGTATACAGCGTATTGAATCCTTTTGTAGAGAGGGAGAGACGGATTGCTCCACAAGGGTTGATATAGCTTTTCGATTTCTCGGCGTTGCGCTGCAAGCGCCTTGAAACTGGCCTGGATTTGCTCGTGAATTCGTGCAAGTTCTCGCTGCCATTGCTCAAATTCCAACGTTGAAGAGCCATCATTGTCTGTTTGGGGCAAGGTCAATTGCTCACTGCGTCGATATGCTGCGTAGTAGATTTCCGCCATGCCTGTTTGCAGCAAACGCTTCAGCGGTGGAGGGAGAGCGCTATTCCCGTCCACGATCCGTTGTTGGAAAATCTCCTCTAGATGTTGGCGAATGGATGCCGAAGCCAGGGCGCGGCCGATCGACTCGTGAAAAGAGGGTTCCGCTGCGGCGGCCTTGACCTCTGCGTCGACGAATTCAATCAGCTCCGCCTCTGAAAACTGTTTGCAGATGAAGCGATAGCGAGATTGATGTTGGTTGGCGGTGTGACGAATCGGTTCGCGAAGCCATTCCCGGCTGCTGAAAAGATGGCGTCCACGAGTGCGCACGGAGAGATAGGTTTCGAGCCCTCGACGTCGCGCGCGATAGCAATAGTCGCTCTCTTCGTAATAGGCGGGATAAAACTCTTCGTCCATGCCGCCGATCGTTTCCCAGGTGGCGCGACGGATGGCGAAGAGCGCCCCGGTCACATAGTCAACCGCTACATCGTTCGCTGGCGTTTCAGTGCGGTGACGGCCATAGCCGAGAGGGCGCGTGATAAACGCGCCGGCGTGGTTGATGGCGCCGTTTGCATCTTCGAGCACGGCGCCGACGATGCCGCAATTGGCCTGCTCTCGGAAGGTGGCGTGCAACCCATCCAACCAGCCGGGAGCAACCAGACAATCCTGGTTCAACAGGACAAACACTTCGCCGCTGGCAGCCGCCATGCCGACGTTGACGCCGCCGGCGAAACCTAAATTGACAGGTTGGGGGAGCAGTTTCACCTCTGGAAACTGAGAGCGGATAAGCGCTGCGCTGCCATCGATGGAGGCGTTGTCGACGCAAATCACCTCCAGCCCATGTTCGCCCGCATGCGTGAAAACGGCGCGTAAACACTCCGCTAGCACAGCCTCCCCGTTCCAGACCGGGATAATGACGCTGGTTAACATAGCATCGGATTATATCACACAAGAATTTTTGACAGCGTTTCCGAAAGCGGTCAATTCTACATTGCGTTGCAGAGGCAAGCAACCCAAGGGCGAGGCTTTCGAACTCCCCTTGGGCTGCTGTGTCGCATTTAGCGGCTAATCAAAGGAGCGTAAACGAAGAGATCGGTGGCAAACGCTGTAGTTTCGGCAGAGAGAATGACATTGCCATTTCCATCAAGCCCGCTGACAAGCACTGTGTAGGCTGCATAATTCGTCAGGCCGGTTAAAAGCGCGCCATCAGCATCGCCTCTGAGACGAACAGGCTGATTGCAGGCGAAACCATCCGGAGGATTCGCCGACGGCGGGCATTTCACCGTCATCTGATAGCTTGACACCCCGATCTGCGCACCCCAGTGCACTCGAACGCTGTTGGACGCCGTCGGAAAAGCTTTCAGGCGGAAAGGCGCCGCTTCGTAGGCGCCGATGTCCGGAACGCCGTAGCGTGGACTGTTCTCCACATCCGTCGTTTCGTCGCTCCCTTTTGCCCGATCCACCGCCGGCGAGGTTGCAGGAATGCGGAATGGATTTTCGCCTGTAGGATCGTTCAGGAACAGCGGATCCTGCAGAATGGAGGTTTCCATGCCGTTGATCGAACCGACCTGAGAGGTGTTGATGTTGCCGGCGTTGCCAAAGAAGAGATTATTGGACAGATTGGCCGTGTTGGATGGCTTGACGTGCAGCGCAGCAAAGCCGGCATCGGCGTGATTGGCGATAATGTTGTAGCGGATGTCGGCCGGTTTCGGTCCTCCGGTCGCTCCGTCGCTCATGACCAGGATAGCTGCACCCTGAAGGGGATTGGTCAACATACGGTTGCCGACGATCGTATTGTGGCGGAGCGTCGCCGTCACGCCTTGAAGCCACACGCCGCCGCCTCCGCCCCCCATCGCAGATCCTTGACCGGCCGCAACTTTGTTAAAGGCGATCACCGAATTTTTGACCGTGGCGGTCGGTTCGCCGTAGAAAATGTTCTGCAGATACAGTCCGCCGCCGCCCGCAGGCCCCTGCGCGTTGCTTCCATTTCCACCTTGCGAAGTGTTATTGAGAATTTTGCAGCCTTCGAGCCAGAGCGTGCTATGAATGGTCTCGATCGCCCCGCCGGCTGACATGCCGCCGTTGGCGGCGTCGCCTCCTTGAGCGAGATTATCCGACAAGCGACAGCCGATGATGCGGACCGTCGCCGTTTCATAGACGCCGTCGCCGTTAAAGTCTTCGCCAGGAGCTCCTTCAATCTTGATGGCGCCGCCGAATGCGCCGCCGGCGTTGACCGCTGCGTTGCCGCCGATGCTGCGGTTGCGTTGGGCCGTTATGTTCCACAGGGTCACATCTGCGTAGCCCATGATGGTGGCGCCTGCGCCAAAGGCGTCGGCTGTCTGCGAATCGGAGGTGCGGCCATTTCCTGAAGTGCTTCCTGCCTGGGAGACGTTGTCATAGAACTCAAGCGCAGAGCCCTCTGCTCCTGACCAGAGGATATACAGGCCGGCGCCGAGAGCGTATCCTCCACGCACGCGGCCGGAGCCGCCTTCCGCCCGGTTATGGACGAAGACAAGGCGCTCGAGCTGGGCGCGCGTGGGCGCAGTCCGAAGGGCCAGGCCGCCCCCGGATGCACTGCCGCCATATTCGTTCTGAGCGCCGCCGCCTTTGGCGACGTTGTTCTCAAAACGCAGGTTGCGAAGCACGACGGTCGCCCGGTCTGTCAACATGCCGCCGCCAAATGCAAATGTCTGGGCGTCGCCTCCGCCGGACGCCCCTTGAACGTACCCTCGGCGAATGGTGAAACCCTCCATTTCGACGCCGGCCGCCAGAGGGTTCTTCGGCTCGGTTCCCTGCACCCAGACCCCGCGCACCCGATTTTCGCCGTCGATCACGGTTAGATTGGCGGCAGGGTTCGCCGACACCCAGTCGCCGTTGGCGTATCCTCCACGCAGCTTCACCTGTTTGTTGACGATGCATACGACCGCCTTTTGCCCGCCCAAATAACGTTCACAGGGGTTGTCGACGCCGGTGTGGGTGTAGACGCCGGCGGCAACCAGAATGGTGTCGCCGCTATTGGCCTGGTTGACGGCATGTTGCAAGGTGCGGCAGGGCGCCGTCGGGTTTAAGCAGTTATTGCCGCTGTCATTGCCCGTTTGCGCGTCTACATAGAGCACTCTAGCATGGGGTTCGTAACCTGGTTGTGCATAGGAAGAGATGGGCGCAAGAGCCAAAGCGATGGCGAATGTGCAGAATGCAGCGATGCTCTTCTTGTGAAATGATAATGATCCTGTCATGTCACTCTCCATTCACATGCAGCCTCCACTCCACAGGATATTGCGATTTGCTCTTCAAGTCTTGAGGCGGCTGGCTGAATTCCTCCCCCCCCCCCATATTTGACCGATTCGGTATGAGGACGGTTCAGGCGTCGCTCGCAATTCATAGAAGGCGGAGTGAATTTGCATTGCCTCGGAAGCAAGACGAGCCAAGGGGGCAGACATTACGTAATTCGAAAGATGGACTGCGGTTGCTGCGTAGCAACCACCAGCATGCGCGTCTCGCCGAGATAGCGAGGTTGTGAGAAGTATTTGAACCCCGCCGTGCGCAGCATGCCGAGCACGCACGCCTCGTCTGGAACCCACCAGTTTGAACTGTCGCCGTTTAACTCATCCTTTTCGATAAATTTCATGAAGCCTGAGGTGCAGGGCGTGACGACCGTGCGTCCAAAGGGCCCTTGACGCACGTGGACGATGTTCCTGTAAGCAGGTGAAATCACTTCCGTCTCGACGACGATGGCGTCATTGCACAGGCCGGCCACCTGCTCCAGCACGCCGAGTGGATTTTTTAGATGGTATAAGATGCCGGTGAAGAGCACGACGTCGAAGCGTTGCCCCAGCGTGTGAAGTTGAAGCTGGTCAATGTCGGCCTGCCGATAGTCTATATCGAGCTTCCAAATGGCTCGACAGGCTTCTGCCTGTTTCAAGTACCTGTCGTCGAAGTCGACGCCGACCACCCGACCTGCGCCTTTAAGCTTGGCCTGGATGCAGAAGTAGCCTGCATTGGTTCCGACGTCAAGCACCGAGGCGCCCTGAAAGCCCTCCGGCAACATCGTCTCCACCGCGCGCCAGACGTAGTTGTGAAGCTGCAAGGTGGGTAAGGTGTAAACCCCCTGGCCCAGATAAATGCGCTGATACCAGTAGGGAAAGGAGTTGACCAGCGCAATCAAGGACTCCCGATCCGGTGGATGCGGCGGCTCGACCTCTGGCGCTGGAGAAAGGAGCGGCGGCGCTCCATCTGGGCGTCGAACCGCCCCTCTTTTGAATGCATTGCCGATTGCGTGCAGAAGTCTCATGGCGCTCTCCTGAATAAATAAGACTTGCGGCGGGCTTCGACCTTGAACCCAACATCATTAATAACCTTATAATGTAGCGCAAATCGCTCGAACCAACTCCACCTGAAGGAGGCGAATCGCCGCTTTTCGCCCTACGAATTTCAGCCTGGATCTTTGCGCTGCAGCAGATGAACGGTGCGTCCTTGCCAGACAAAGCTGGATGTTTCTACGTATCGATCGAAAAGAAAGGGGCGAATTTCCGGCCCGGTCGAAGAGAGGTCTTGCAGGTCGTCAATCCACACTACAAAGTCGGGCGGATGCTTGTCCAGTTCGGCAAGCCAGCGCTCGCGGATGTGGGGCTGCATGAACCAGGGATAGTGCATCATCCAGAAACGAGGAGGAGTCCGTTGGAGGACATAGTAGGCGTTGCTGACCGCCTCGTTGTCCGGAACGAACACCAGCGTACTTTCTGGAGGGAGCGCAGGTTTCAGCAATTCCGCCAGTTCACGCGGGTCATCGAATTTCAAGAGTCTGGGCTGGCCGGCGCCGACCATGCCGGGCCACGACAGGAAGGCGCCATAGATTCCCCAAAAGACCAGAAGCGAGGCGACGAAAGTGCGGAAAAGACGCGCGGCGGAGGACGGCGCTGCTGCGCTTGCCCTGACAATATCTGCGCTCACAATCGCTGACATCGCAGCCACAAACCCAAACGCCGCCGCCCAGTGCGGAGGAGAATAGCGAGGATATAAAAAGATCAGGCTGCTCAAAGCGCAAATCAGCAGCCAGAGCCGCAGCCGTCGCTCCTGAGCGGAAAAAAAGTCGGACATCGCAAGCGATGCGACAAATGGAACAACCAACAAGAACGCCGGCCAGATGGCGAGCATATCAAAATGCGTGGGGAGCAGAAAGCCTAAGCGAGCATAGCCGCTTGTCAGGTTGAACAGGACAGTCCACTCCACCAGGGCGGTCAGATTGCCGCCGATCGCCAGATAAAAGGCGATGTATGAGAGGACAGGCGTCGTGATCCCTGTAAGAAAAAGGAAAAGCGCCCTGAGCACGGAACGCCGATCGCCCTGAAGACGCCAGAAAATCAGACCCAGCCAGATCAGAAAAACAGGGACGAGGATAGCAGCCTGCTGTTTGAACAACAGGCCGATTCCGACCAACGCACCGCTGAAGGCGACTCGCCAGAGATAGCGTCGCTCCAGGGAAAAGGCGCTCAACGAAAGGAAAAATCCAAAAAACACCGGCGCCAGCGCCAGGTTATACCAGAATGTCGTCAATCCGAATCGAACCGCAAACGCCCAAAAAAAGGCAATCCCCGCTGCAGCCGCCCAAATTCCATAGCGCATCCACAGCCAGCTGCTCACCAGAACGAATAAAAGCGTCAACGTCGTCCCATGCGCCAGTCGAAGCGCCAGAATGCCATCATTCCCAACCAGGCTCTGCACCCACGCCAGCAGATGCGGCAACAGAGGACTATGTTCATCGGCAATGTGAAGAAAAGGGATGAATCCTTGATTGAGCAGCCATGGCTGAAGCACCATGCGAGGGTCTGCCGTAATGGGAAGGCGCGTGGTGAAAAAAATGGCCAGTGGGGCGCACACGCCGATGAGCAGGAAAATGCGATGCATGGATTGCGCTGTGTTCGTTGTTGGACTAATGCGCAGGAAGAATCTTCACCCAGTCGAGTAGAAAACCCAACGCCCGGTTATCGCCGCTTAGCCCCAGTTCAGCCGGTGTAAAAGTCTCTGTGGAAAATTGAATCTGAATCGAATCCGTCGCCGGAAGTGCAGAGTACGGCGCGCGAAAAACATAGGTTGTCCACTCTTCGGTCGGTGTGAACGCGCCCAGCTCATACTCGCCAATCTTGACGGTCACCGGAGCAGGGGCCACCATTTCAGGTCGATAGATCATGGCCCGCACCTGAATCTCCAGGAGGGGTTCTTCCCCTGCCTTGCCATTGAGGCGCGGGAGCGGCGTCGTCAACTTTGCCACATCCTTGGTCCAACGCATGGTGGGCGCGCCGGGCATATATTCCTTGCTCCAAAAGCCTTCATCCAGGTATGCTCCATCCACCGAGCCGACATCCACCTCGATGCTATCCAGCCCCTCTCTTGCACTCTCCGGCGACAGCACGTCGTAGATCTCGATCCCATAATGGACCGTTTGCGTCACCGATGGAAAGTCATCGTATGTGTTCATCAACATCTGCGTGGTGAAAGCGTAACTGCCGGCTGGTCGCAACGCCAGATGGTTGCGCACCGTCGCCGGAATGGGGTCGACCGCCAACAGTTGGATCGGCCGCCCCTGCGCCTCGGCGCGCCCCAGAAGGGCGTCCAAAAATTGGATGACTTCCTGCTCGTGTTGCGACAAAGCGGTCGGGTCATCTTCCTTTGCAGAGGGATCGCCGGTGCGCACCGTCGCCACCGGATGGGCGAAAATCGAGTGCAATGGAATGCCAAAGGCGTCGGAGAAAAGACTCTGGCTTGGCTCGGCGAACAGCACAATGGCGTCCTCTTTGATCTGCTGGCGAAGTCCATACAGCTGCGCCAGGGATCCCGCATAATCGCGCGCTCTGACAACATAGCGATCCTGATAGACAAGGCCGCCGACCAGCGCCGCCACCAGAATTCCGCGCACGGCGAGCGTCGCCCATGGCCTGGAGAATCGCGGAAGCGCAACGATGGCGTAGGCGGCGAAGATCCACAGCATCGGGATCACGATCGGCACGTAGCGGCGCATGGCGTAAATGTGATAAGGCGTGTTCATGATGTTGTAAACATACTGGAACGTAGTGAGCACGCCGATGCCGAGCACGACCGCCAGTCGCGCCAGCCGCTCGCGCACGACGATCATCGCCAACCCCATTGTCGCCAGCGCAATGCCCAGCGGAGTCAGATACCAACCCATGCGCAGCCAGTTCTGCCCGTTCAAAATTGGGAATTCAACATTGCCGGGCCAGGCGACGGCTGTGCGCGGCGGTTCCAGAATCGGACGCAGGAAGTAGGCGTAAGCGCTCAGGGCGACGATCAGGATCGCCAGCGTCCAACGCACGGAAGTCGAACGCTCCAGCTGCCGAAGTTGGAAACGGAATCGCTCCGGCCCCAGCGCAAGCGCCAGACCGAGGACGCCGAGGAGGCCGATCGCCGCTCCGGCGACGAGCCAGGGCGCGCGAACGAGCAGTCCGTACACCGAGAGGTAGGTGTTCCAAAAGTAGGGCCAGGTAAAGAGCCAGACGACCAGAATCATCTGCACAACGAAGATCGAAAGCGTGAGCGCAAAGGCGCTCCATCCTGCATGCCAGCGCCGTTGCCAGGCGATCCAAACGAGGCTGGCCGCCACGATCGCCAACACCAACGGAAGGTCGATGCGCGTCAGCAATGCAGCGCCCAGGGCGGCGCCGCCGAACGCGCCCCACAGCGGCGACGCCTGTGCGTCATCCCAGAGCGCCTGAAAGGCCAGGAAAGCTGCTAACAGCAACAAGAGCGTGAGCGGTTCGGTGGTGGGATAGCGGGCGAAAAAGATTTGAGTGCTGGTGATGGTCAAAAAAAGCGCCGCCAGCAGGGCGACCGATCGCCCGAACAGCCGCCGCGCCAAAAGGTAGAGCGCGGCGATTCCTAACACGGCGACGAGCGGAGTGACGTAGAAGCCTGCTCGCACGCCGCCGACGCTCATGGCGACGCTCAAAAGAACGGGATGATACGGGAAAAACTGAGGTCTGGAGATCGCCGCATCCTCGTCGTCGATGTACCAGCCGACGAACTGCAGATGACGCGTGAGCATTGGCTGCGGCTGAGTGCGCAGCGTCACTTCTTTGTGCTCCGCCAGGAACCGGTTCCATTCGTCCTTTTGCAAATAAGCGCCGGTGCGCGCCGTCGCCGCAGCAATGTTGATATAGCTGCCTGCATCGCTGCCTCCCAACACGTACTCATGAGGCCGCAGATACAACGCCGCGCCGATCAACATCAACCCGAGAAGACCTATCTCGCTCCATCCACCCCATGCACATCGAAGCCGAGGCGCCTGTCGTCGCAAAAAGACCACGCCGAGCAATACGCCGTCGAGCGCCAGCAAAAGCAGCGCCACCCACCTCAATGCATACGCTCCAATCAATGCCAGCGTCGTGGCGAACCACCCTACTACGACCAGAACGCTCACTGCAGAGACGAACAGCCGCAAAACGCAGTCCGGCTCCTGCTTGTTCACCCTCAATTGTGGCGTCAGATAAAAGAACGCCACCAGCAGAAATCCGGCGACGCTCAACGCAAAGAGAAGAATTTCGACGAACGGGGCCTGGATCGATGTCATAGTTTTTCCGCCACAATGGTGGGCTCTATGGTCGGCGTGTGACGCCAGGTGGCCGGGATGTGGACGACGCCCTCCTCGGCGCGCCCGCGTGGGCGCAGAACGTCGAAGGGGTACATGCGGTGGTGATGGTCGATGGCGATCGTGGAGTTGCGATTGTAAATCGCCACGGTTAGCTCATAGCGGCCGGGATTGAGCGGCAGAGAGTCGATGCGATATTCCATCACGCCGCTGCCCTCGATGGCGTCGATATGGTAGCCTTCGTCGACCGAGTTTGGCCCGTTCACATGGGCGCCGTCCTGGCGATAGATGGCCAGGCCAAACGTGGGGCGCAGGATGCGCTCGCGGCACTTGTAATGCATGCGCACGCACAACGTCGATCCCTGTCGGAATTGATCGACCACTTCGCCTTTTTCGTTGCACAGCTCGACGCGCACGATTTCGGCCTGATGCGTCCCCCAGCGCCGCTGCTCGCTCGGTGCTGGATGCTCTGGAGCCCTTTCTTCGGCGGCAGCCTGCTCGGCGCGGCGTTTGGCGTAGTAGAGTTCATTGGTGTAGGCCAGATAATCGTCGACGACGTCGGCCGCCGGCCCGTCGGCGCGGACGACGCCGTTCTGCAGCCAGATGGCCCGGTCGCACAGCCGTCGAATGTCCTCCAGGTTGTGCGACACGAGGACAATGGCGACGCCGGCCGCCTTCATCTCGTAGATGCGCTGCAGACATTTTTGTTGGAAAATCTGATCGCCGACCGTGAGCACCTCGTCGACGATCAGGACGTCCGGCGAGGTGTGAATCGCCACGGAAAAGCCCAGCCGCACGTACATGCCGGAGGAGTAGTGTTTGACCGGCGTGTCGATGAAGTCCCCGATCTCGGCGAATTCGACGATCTGATCCAGTTTCCGGCGAATCGTGGCGTTGTCCATGCCGTAGATCGAGCCGTTCAGGAAGACGTTTTCGCGTCCGGTCAGGTCGGGATGGAAGCCTGCGCCAAGCTCCAGCAAGGAGGCGATGCGCCCGTTGATGCGCACGTAGCCGCTGGTGGGCGGCAACACGCCGGTGATCACCTTCAACAATGTGCTCTTGCCGGAGCCATTCTGCCCGAGAATGCCGATGCTGTCGCCCGGATAGACCTGCAACGACAGATTGCGCAGCGGCCAGAAATATTCGGGCTGCGAACGGCGGCGTTTCCACAGCCGAATGAACACGTCCTGAAGGGAGCGCTCGTGCTCGCGTTGCAGACGAAAACGTTTGGAGACGTTGACGACCTCGATCAACGGTCGGTCGGATTCTGTAGTCTGGCGCTTTGCGTTCATGCCGTCCAGCATTATCGATCTGCACCACATCTCGTCATGGATGGTGCACCAGCGGCAGGTGAATCAGGTCTGTGGCGAAAAAAAACAGGCGCGACAGCCGATTGTTCAAGGAATGCACGTCTGTGATGCCGGCGCCCGGCGCGATGACCGCCACAATTTCATACGTTCCTGGGGCGACGTTGGGCCATACGTATTCAAAGGTGCGGCTATCTCCACAGCCCTTCAGCGCGCCGGAAAATTCGGCGCCTGTCAAGAGCGCGCCGCCTTGGTCGGGATCGCCCAGATAGAGGCGCAGCGTGAAATCCTTGGCGGAGATCGTATTGCCGGCGTTGCCGACGTCGACCTGAATCGTCACCGTGACCGGCCCGTTGCTTGCAAGTGGAGCCGGGGGCGTAAAACGCATATCCGTGATGAGCAAGTCTGTCTTGCTCGTCAGTTGGGCGGTGTAATTCGCATAGGCGTCGCCCATCGGGGAGCGTTGATTGGCCAGATCGGGGTCGAACAGGTAGCCGTTAAACCCTTGCCATTGACCGTTCACCAGTTTAGCTTTGTCGTTGACGCTGTACCATGAAAAATGCTGCACCAGGCGATAGCCGTCGGCGGGATACCCAATCTTCAGGTCGGTTGCGTTGAGCAGATAGTCAAAGGTGCGCGTCATGTAGGCGCTCACCTCTGCAGGAGAAAATGGTCCATAGCCGGGATAGTCCGGCATTAACACTCCGTACTCCGTGATGTACAGCGGCTTATTGCGATAGCCGTTGCGATACATCCAGTTGCGGAAGGCGACAATTTGTTGCCGAAACAGGTCAAAATCGGCGTTTCGGTCTGTTGTTAGCGCCCACGCCCCTTCAGAGGACACGCCGCGAGGGATGTCGGCGCCCCACTGCCCAGGCTGCTCATTCAAAATAAACGCATGAATGCCCCAGGCGTCCACCTCCATCTCGGCGCCATAGGCTTCTCGATGCGCCGCCAACACCTGGTCGAGATATCTCAGGCGCAGCGGGCTGGCCTGCACGATGTTGCCCGCCACCAGGAGAGCGGCTGGATCCGCCGCCTTGATGGTCTGACGCAGCTCTCGATAGGCGCGCGCGTATGCTGCAGGCGTCAAGTCGTCCTGATAGACAATGCGGTCTGGCTCGTTGCCGATCAACCAGAATGAACCGGGGTTGGCCTGCGCGATAGCCGTGATGGTGGAAAGGCTAGGGCTGACCGTGTAGTTCGTGGTGTTTTTATCAGGTTGCTTGAGACGCACCATGCGCAATTGCCGCATGCCCGAGGGCTTGGCTGCTGCGTCTGCGGTGTAGTCGATGAAATAGCCGGCCTTCAGTGACCCGATGCCACTGATGGACGCGAGGTTGGGCTGACCGTGATGATTGACGCCAAACCGGCACAGCGGCTCCGTCGGCGTGGCCTGAGCCGGCGTCGTCGTGGAAAACATCAACGCAGTCGTCAGACAAAAAGCGATGAGCGACGCCCGGACACTCCTGATTTTGGATCGCTTGCGAAGGGGGATCATGGTGCACTCCTCCTAACTATGAGACGTTGTCTCTACAGGCTGCTTCCGGCAACAAAAGCAGGCTGTATCGCCATACAGCCTGCTTTGCATCTGTTCTTCAGCCATGCTTAGAACCCAACATGCGTCCTATATTACCACAGGATTCCCTCTCAAGGTAGAAATCCTTGAAAAGAGGACGCAAGATCGGGGGCGCGCTATCGTTGTAGCATCGGCAAGAAGAGCCGTTTGGGGTCGATGATGACAACCGAGCTGCCCGTCTTGCTTGCTCCGATCGCCCCTTCGCTGTCCACAGAGACCCAATAGCGATAGACGCCCGGGTTCAGGTTTTCCCATTCGACCTCGACGACGGTGTCGTTGACGGCGCATCCTTCCAATCCAGCCGGCACCGTCGCCTGGCCGATCAGTTGCGTCATGCCGGCGTCTCGATAGAACTTGACCTGGAAGGGGGCGGTCGTCGGTGTGTTGCCGTTGTTGCGAATGCTGACGCGTAGGATCGCCGTCCCAACGCCGCTTTGAGCATCGGCGTCCACCAGATCGGCGAAGACTCGATCGATCACCAGGTTCGGCTGCGTGGTTGTGGCGGCGATCAAATCACGGTACTTTCGGCCCATTTGCGTAAGATTGTTGCTGACCGGGTCGATCAACAGGCTCGGATTGCCGTCGATGAAGGCGCCCAGGTCGCCGTCATCCAGCAAGAACCACGCCCACTGCTGCACCAGTCGATAGTTGTCCAACGGATAACCGAGATTCGCGTCCGTGGCGTTTTCCAAATAGCGGATCGACTCCTCCATGAACCTGGTCACCCGCTGCGGCGTGAAGCAGTTGCCGTATTCATCCTTGGTGGCGATGCACTGTCCGTTTGCGTCCACTTTGTACTGATGCAACAACGACCATTCCGTCAGCAGCAACGGCGTGTTCTGGTAGCCGCGCGCTTTCATCCAGCTGCGCATGGCGATCACTTGTTGCGCAAATAGATCGAGGCTGTCATGTTCGTAGATGCAGTAGTAGTCATCGCGCTTGCACAGCTCCAGTTGTTCCGAAAGGGGGCGCCACCAATGAGGCAGTTTCATGGCGATGGCGGGATCTGTACCGTTGGCGACCGATGCGAAGACCGGTTTGCCCGAGTCCGGTGGGACGGCGCCGTCCCCCGGGCGCACATAATCTTCGATGCGTTCCGGGAAGATATAGGCGTGGAAGGTCCAGACGTCCACCGGCATCGGCGCGCCGTATTTAGCGCGGTAGGCGTCCAGCACCTTGTCGAGATATTGCAGGCGCCCCGGCGTGACCAGAACCAGCCCCGACACCGCCACCTTGGCGGTCGGGTCTTTCTGCTTGATGAAGTGATAGGCGTCATGATAGGCGTCGGCATAGACTTCCGGCATGAGGTCATCCTGCCAAAAGACGCGGTCCACCTCGTTGCCGACGATCCAGACGGCGCCGGGATTCGCCTGAATCTGCTGACCCAAACCGCTGTTTGTCAAGGAGGGCCTCGCTGAATAGGTGGGAAGCCGATTGCCGTTTGCATCTCGATTTTGCTTCAACCGGATCATCGGCGTGTGCGAGACATTGGAAGGCACCCAGCTCGGTTTGCTCGGCCCGAAGGTGACGACCCATCCGAGCTTCATCGGAGCAATCTGCGAGGCGCCCTTCTGCGAGGCGGTGACGCCGTAGCGACAGTTGGGCGCTGTGGCGCTGGCTTCGAGGATTGGCTCCGGAGCATCTGCATCCAGGTCACCGCGCAGGTCGATGTAGACGTCGGAGGCTGCGCTTGCCGTGCTCGGGATCAGCAAAAGGCACGCCGCCAATAACAAGAGGGCCAAAGCCAGGGACGAAAGGTGGGGTGTGCGATTTTTGGTTAGGATTTTCTTCATTGCAATACTCCTTTGCATTTCTACAGTGCGAAAGCAACGCGCTCACGGACCGTCTTGATCATGGCTCTGCGACGTCTCGGTTTTGACCCGGAGGCAATGAGTGCGAAAGCAATGCGCTCACGGACCGTCTTGATCATCCTTCAGATCGATAATCCATAGCGGGGCATGACGATTCCCCAGATGATCACAACATTAATGATGACAGCAACAATGATCAAGGCTCCGCTAAGCAGGATCTGAGGACGCAGACGCCGTGGCGTCATGCAGAGGAGACCACCCGCAACCAGTGCGCTTAAAATGGGTAGCAGACTTTGGAGAAATCGAAATTGCGGCTGGAAGACCGCTGTGTTGATGCGCACGTAAGAGGCCATGGCGCCAAGAAACCAGATGAGTAAAACCATCGCCAGCAAATTGCGTTCAGACGGGGCGCTTCGCCACCAACATACAGAGCCGATCAGCGCCAGGCTAAATACAATGCTCCACCATACATAGGCCGTTGCATCCGGCGCCGCCACATTCATCCAGCCGAACCTGACCCAACCCGAGCTCAGGGTCAATCGCCCGACTTCCAACCAGTATTCTATTTGAAAGACCCGCTCGTTAATTGCGCTAAATGTTCGGGCGCTCGACCAGAAATTGGCTCGAATTGTCGGCGTCAGATGCACCAATGTCGCGGTCGCAGTCCACACAATCAGCGTAGCGATTGCGCCTCGCACCAGTGCGCGACGTTGTAGCGAAAATCGGACAAATTCCAATATCCAGACTGCTGCAACTGCGCCGACTACAAAGAGCATCGTCACTTTTGTCAGCGCCGCCAGGGCTGAAAGCGCCGCCAACGCCAGGTAGCGGTCCGGTTGTCCAACGCGCAGCAACACCGCCAATGTGATGGCGGCGAGGGCTGTGGCCAGCACATCGTTGTTGATCGCCCGGCTCAGAAACAGAAACTGCGGCCAGCCCGCAATCCAAACGCCTGCAACCAGGGCAATCATCGGAAATTGGGGAAACAGGAGATGCGACGTCGCCATCGTCGCCCACACGACCGTCAGCCCCAGCAGAACTGAGACGACGCGCACGCCGGACACGACGGCCGGCTCCTCGCTCTGCAGCAGCCGCTGTTTGTTCGGATGCAGGAACATCACCCCAGTTTCTCCGAACGCTTCGTTGTATTCTGGAAAGTCCACAGCCAGCGGACTCCCCGTCGCCGCGCCGATGACCTTTTGCAACAATCCCGCCCCTACGTAATAAAGGGGCATGTGGTAGCACATGCGGCCGGACAAAGTGACGCCCGGTTTCCACCACTCCCCCTGCGGCTTCGGATCGACGATCGGCAAGCGGTCGTATAACGCCACCTGCTGGATGCATTGGATATGCCCTGGCTCATCGGGGCTCTCACCCAGCGGAATCGCCAGGAAATAGAGCGTCGCCAGCATCAGATAGAGGATCGACGGCGGCGCCGCCAACAGCAGCCAGCGCTTGCGAGGCAAGAACGATGTCCTTTCGTGAGCTAACGCGCCACTACAGGCAAATAGGTCTTAAGCGCATAAGGAGGCGCTATCGCATGGAGTGCAGACGCGCTTGCGTCCGCCACCCAGACGATTTTGTTTACAGGCTCCAGCGCCAGTGAAGTCAACACGCTGTTACTTGCACCAACCCCAACCCTATGGATCAGCTGCATGTTGGAGCTGTCAATCTGTACAACCTCCCGATTGGCTCCATCGAGCGCCCACAGGAAAGTTTGGCTTGATTCAACCACCAGAAGAATGTCAACCAAATCGGCGGATTCTAGAGGATAGGACTGCCAGATCCATGTCGCCAGTGTGCCATACATATAGACTGCTAATTTAGGCAGCTCTTTCGTAGAGATCCAAGGCACCCCGCTGCTTGTGGCCGCCAGTCCTCTCACTGCGCCAGCCCCGGCGCCGGGCCGATGATCGACAATCGAAATAGGAACGATGTCGTTGAAGGCAGGCCGATACCCGAGCAACATTTCGACGCCGGGAGCCGTCATCCAGATAACCGAAGTCGAGGTGGCGTCGATTCTGTCGAGGCCGGCGTTGGCGTAGCCGACATCGATTTCCTGAATGACGCCGCTGGAAGGCGTCAAGAAGGCAACTTTGTCTGTTTTGCTCTCGACAAACCAGACGCGGCCATCGGGCGCGACATCGATTCCGCTTGGCTGGCTCGCCGGGGTCGGGATTTCATATTCGGTGATCACGCCGTCGGCAATTGAAAGGCGGCCGATGCGATTTCCTCTTCTTTGCGTAAACCAGACGTTGTCGCTGTCTACGGCGAGGCGATAGGGTTCACTGTTCGGCGTCGGAGGCGAGTAAAAGGTGTATAGATATTGTTCGATGGGCCCCGAAGCAAGGATTTCCAGAGAACCTATCTTATTGGCGTCAGGCAAGGTGAACCATATTTTTCCGCCGCCAACTTTTACGTCGAAAGGGGCTGCAGGAAGAGGAAACGTCTTCACCGTCGACGTTACTGCGTTGGCTCCCTGCGGGAAGAGCAGCGCACCGCCTGCGATTGCGGCTCCACACAGGAGCGCCAGCGATTTCCACAGCCAAAGCCGCAGGAATTTTCTAAATCTTTCTGAACGTTGCGCTCTCGATGCGAATGCCAACTTCAACATGTCAAACCTCTTCGCTGAAGTTGCTGCTGTATCGAACAAAGAACCAGTAACCGCTCACCAGAACGAAAAGGGCGGTGATCGAAGTGCGCAGGAAGAAATCAATATCCGTTCGATACCCCCAATACAAGAGGTCTCGATACATGTTGATCAGAGAGGCCATCGGATTCAGAATATACATCAGGCGTTGAACCTCGAGGGTGACGCCAAACGCCTCGTAAGCCACCGGAAGCATCGACGCCGAGTAGAACACCGGCGTCAAGAAAAACCAGGCCAGCATGATGACATCCATGATGAGCAACGTGTCGTGGTAGTAGACCTGCAACGTGCTCAAAAAGAAGACGAGACCCAGTGTAAAGGTCGTTTGAATCAAGATCACGACCGGCAAAAGCCAGATCCAGGGGCTTAATTGAATACCGAAGATGAAGATCAGTGCGAATAAAACGAGCAAGGCGAGCAAAAAGTTGATCAGATTGGCCAGGATTGTGGCGATCGGAAGCACTTCTGTCGGGAAGTAGACCTTCTTGATCAGATGACCATTGGCGACGACGCTGTTCGTCCCCGTCATGATGCTGGCGGAGAAGAAATTCCAGGGCAAGATGCCGCTCAACAGGAAGACCGGATAATTCACAATGGCGTGGTCGCGAAATAACAGCGGCGAGATGATCGTAAAAACCAGCATCATGCCCAAAGGATTCAGCAGGCTCCACAAAAATCCAAGCACGCTGTTGCGATAGCGCGCCTTCAGATCGCGCACGACCAGGTTGTAGATGAGAAAGCGGTAGTGCGCAAGGAGCGCAATTCGCTTCCCGAAGGAATGCATAAATGGAGCGGCTCCGGCCGACTCGGCTGGCGGATGTGCGAACTGCCTGTTCATATGCTTCGCCCTGAACTTCGATTTAGCGTTGGTCAACGGATCGGATTTGGGGAGAGGAGGTTGCGCTTCGCCTGTAGCCTCCCAGGGCTTCCATGTAGACGTCTACAATCTGATGCGCTGCGTGGTTCCAGTCATACAGCTCGGCGGCGCGCTGGCGGAGTTGGCCGCCTAAATGCTCTTGTAGCTCCCTATCCGCCAACACGCTCAATAGCTTCTCCGCCAGGCTTTCCGCGTTGCCGCGTTCAGCGTACACGCCCCATGCGCCCAGGTATTCGCGCGCCACCGGCGTGTCGAACGCCACGGTCGGTAAGCCCAGCGCCATGTAGTTGAGCAGCTTGCCGGCGCCTTCGGTCAGGCTCAACTTCGGGGCGACGGCGACGTCGCCCAGCTTGAGATAGGCGGGCGCCTGTTCATAGGGGATGCGCCCTGTGAAAACAACTCGATCGGCGACTCCGAGTTGTTCCGCCTGGCTGCGATACATCTCGATGCCCGGAAAACCCATCAGCAACAAATACACGTCCGCGCGTCGAGCTCTGATATGTCGCATCGCCTGCAACAACAGATCGGTGCCTTGATAGGGGGCGAGAAGCCCCAAATAGACGATCACGGGCGCGTCCGCAGGGATGCCCAGCCGTTGACGTTCGGCGCTGCGCTGCGTTCGCTCCGCTTCCGTCAGCGGCGCAAAGGTCGTTACGTCCACGCAGTCCGGCAAGGGACGGATGCGGTCAGGATCGCAGCCGAATTCCTCGACCAGAATCCGTTCCGCATTGTTGGAGCTGGTCAGAATCAGCGGGACCGTGTGGTCGATCCAGGTCTCCAGCTTGCGCAGCGGTGCATAAAATAATCCGTCCCGCCGCAAGAAACGATGGTCGATCATCTCCTCGGTGAGGCTGCCCTGAAAATCGAAAACCACCGGCAGCCCAAACATCCGCCCAAGCACCAGACCGATCAACGCCCCCTCGTGCAGGTGGGCGTGAATGACGTCGAAGCGCTCCTGCAGCAAAATCTGCAGGGTTTTGGCCCCCAACAAAGCATCGAAGGCAATTTTATGGCGACTCGATCCCACTTCGTAGTGCTGCCGCCAGGGGATAGGCAGCGTGCGCCGGATGTCCAGATCCGGCAGATTGCGGCCGTTGCGGTAAGTCGCGATCGTGACGCGATGACCCAGCCGCTGCAACGCCCGCGCCTCTTCGAGGATGCGCACATGACATCCATAGTCGGCGAAGAAGCTGGTCGGCGCAATCATCAACACCCGGAAGGTGCGTTCATTCACTGGCGTTTCCGTCTCCATGCTGATACAGCGACTTTTTCACCCAAATTCTTTATCGCACAGTTCGCCGCAGACCGATTGTAGCGCACCGGCCGAAGCGCGCCCAAATCATTCCGAAGGTTTATTCAGGAGAATGCGCCGCAGCGTCATGAAATCGCCAGCCGTTAGTACGCCTGTCACCCAACAGAGCGTTGCATAGGCGACGGCTGAGAGCACGACGTTCACCATCCACGAAAACGGTGAAATGGCCGCCAGCACTCCCGATAGGAACGTTGCAATGAGCATGCCCCCCTTTTTATCGACAGGGCTGGCAAACTGATGCGCATGCAACCACCACACACCGAGCAGCGCACCGGTTGCGCCCGCCAGAACGACGGCCAGACCGGCGCCCGCCACACCCGCCAGCAGCGTCAAACCGGGCAGAAAAACCAGCGTGGCGATAATGTGGGCGCCGCTGATCCACAGGCTGGCGCGCAGACGGCGCTCGATCATGAAGACTGTGATTGCATACACTTCCAGCAGGAACAAAGGCGCCGCCCAGATCAACCACCGATACACCTCCGCCGATGCACCGTAATCGGCCCCGAAAAGCGTCTGCAGAATGCCTGCGGCTGCTCCGAAGCTGATCGAAGCGGCTGGCAAGACGATCAACAGGCCAAAGCGCAAGCTCAGGATGCGCAGTCGCAGGTAGCGCTCCTGGGAGTGACGGTGCAGCCGACTGAGCGTCGGATAGAGCGCGCGCCAGAAGCTCTGGATGAGTTTCATCAGCACGCGCACAATGTTGTAGGCCGCGCTGTAAATGCCGGTCACCGCAGGCCCGACGATGACGCCCAACAACAGAATGTCCAGCCGTTGCAGGAGGACATCCGAGAGCGCCAGGCCGAAAAAGGGCGTTGTCTGACGCAAGAGCGTGCGCAGATTGACGGAGACGGGCTCTTGAGGAAGCGCCAGCAACCGACTGCGGGCGAGCAGCGCCAGACACAGAAGCGCCGAGATCGCCTGAGTGACGATGATGACCCCGATCAGCGCCAGCTCATCGCCGCCCAGCCAAAGCACGCCCAGGCTGATCAGCAGGATCAGCGTGTTGATGGTCACCTCAACGCCCATCACCAGCTCCATGCGCTCCCCCGCCTGAAAGAGCGTCTGCGTGGCCGACGTGACGGCGTACAAAGGCAAGGACGCTCCGACGAGCCACAGCGAGGCTGCCGTCACCGGCCCAAACGGTAAGGCGATGCTCAGCCCGATCAAAGCTAGCCAGACAAGGAGGCTGGTCAGAAACTGGATGCCAAGCAACCAGCGGAAATAGGCGCGGCGATGGGTCGGGTTTTGCGCCAGATCGCGCACGAGCAGCGTGGGAAGACCAAGCTCGGAGATGACCTGACTGACGTTGAGGTAGGCCAGCGCAATGGTGTAGTGTCCCAAGCCCTCGACGCCGAGCCGCCGCGCAATCAACACCTGCAGCACAAAGCTGATGAGGATGCGCCAGAGGCTGGCTCCGGTGAGCGCGCCGGTGTTGATCAAGACGCGCCGTCCGGTGTGCATGACGCCAGAGCCGGGCGACGTCGAGGAGGCCGGTTGAACCATATTTCGGATTGTAGCACTGCGGGCGCAAACCGAAGAATCGCCGATGCGTTCGGTGCAAAACGGCTATTTCATGTGGAAACGTCGACTTTTGGGCGGCCGGCCGGTCAGCAGAAACGTGCGCAAATTCTCCCAACGATACAGACGTCGACGCCAAACGAAGAGCGCCAACGCCAGCAGGCCGCCCAATTCCCATCCCCACAACTCAGGCCGCCGCGTGAAGGCGTACCAGTACGCCTTGCCGATCTCGGTCTGTTCGGAGCCGCGCTTGCCCCACACATGGAAGCGCCACCCGCGCAGCGGCCAGTAGAAAGTGTCCGGAAACATCCACAGACGATCCAGCAGGGCGTGCCCCAAAAACGCTGCGGCGTAGACGGCCAGGCGCCGAAAGCGTCCCACCGTCAACCAGAATACAGCCAGGTTGAAGAGCAAGGTGTGTGCGAAGAGCACTGCGGATTTATAACGCCGGTAGAAGTGGGCTGCGGCCATCGGCTTGTCGATCAGGTCCGGGCCGGTTGCAGCGACGGCGACCAGCCGGTAATCGGCCTCTTGCGCAACGCCAAGCCAGTCCTGCGCCAGGTCGAGGGCGAGCCAGGTGTATGCAATGTGCGAGGTGGGCAACATCGGGTGCTGTCTCTTCGTTGTTTGTGGTTTTCAGACGCCGCGCTCCTCGCGGACGTATGGCTGCCCCAATGCCGCCGGCGCACCGATGCGTCGGCGCATCTCGCTGCGCGCGCTGATCAGCATCAGGAGGATGACGAACAGATAGGGCAGCATGTTCATGAAGTAGCCCAACTGAGGATAGGCCAGGAAGAAAGGCAGGTTTTGTGAATCAAGCGGCAGGCGACGGATGGCGCCAAACAGATAGGAGCCTAACGCCGCACGCAGCGGATCCCAACTGGCGAAGATCAC
>NZ_CAKZMJ010000088.1 GCF_937128415.1 uncultured Caldilinea sp. | reverse complement strand
GATAAATCCTTTACACTACGAATGGAGGCAATGATGACAATGAGTAAGACACGACGAACATACAGCAGCGAGTTCAAGCGCGAAGCGGTTGAACTCGCTGCGAGGAGTGGCAGGTCGCTAGCCGAAGTCGAACGCGAATGAGGGCTGTCGGAGGGGCTGCTCAAGCAGTGGGTGCGAAAGGCCAAACAGGACGGAGAAGCAGCATTTCCCGGCCCCGGTCGCCTGAAAGCGACAGAGGAAGAGATGCGGCGGCTGCGGCGTGAGAATGAGATCTTGCGCCAAGAGCGGGAAGTTTTAAAAAAGCGATCGCTATCTTCATGCAGGAGCTGAAGCGAAGTACGCCTTCGTAGAAAAGGAGCGGAAAGGGTGTGCAGTGACCCTGCTCTGTCGAGTGCTGGAGGTTTCGGCGAGCGGGTATGACGCCTGGCGGAAACGCCAACCCCGCCGTCGCCAGCAGGAAGACGAACGGTTGAGCAAGCCGATTCGGTGTGTGCATGCAGAGAGCCGCCAGCGCTACGGCAGTCCCCGCATCCATGCTGAACTGCAAGCGCAGGGGATGCGCTATGGCCGGAAGCGGGTGATGCGCCAGGCAGGTCTGCTGCAAAGGGCGTCGGCGTATCTGCACGACGGAGAGTCAGCACAAGCTGCCGGTGGCCGAGAACGTGTTGCAGCAGGATTTCACGGCCGAGCAGCCCAATACAAAGTGGGTGGCTGACATCACCTCCATTCCCACCGATGCAGGGTGGCTCTATCTGGCGGTGGTTATGGATGTCTTTTCTCGGAAAGTCGTTGGGGGGCAATGGATGCAAGCATGACAAGTCAACTGGTCGAGCGTGCGCTTGACGCAGCGTTGGTCACGCGCCAGCCGCCGTCGGGGCTGCTGCACCATTCTGACCGTGGCAGCCAGCATGCCAGCCACGACTACCGGGCTCGCTTGCAGGTCGCCCAGGCGCAGGTCAGCAAGCGGCGCCTGTTACGACAATGCTTTGATGGAGAGCTTCTGGGCCACGCTCAAAACCGAACTCGTCGAGGAGCAGCCTTTCGCATCGCACGCCGCTGCGCGTTGCGACATCCTCCTCTACATCAAGGCTTTTACAATCTGCGCCGTCGTCATTCGGCTCTTGGCTATCTGAGTCCGGTGGAATTTGAACGGCGTCACTTGGGCGCCCTCAGTGCGCCGAAAAGGTTGGTGCTTAATTTTCTTTCCATCAAAACGGGTCAATATTACTTTACTGTGAGCTTGGGGTCGTAGAGACAATGCGGTTTCTAGGGCAATTCACCAACGGCTTCGTCTTGTTGTTCGTTTCAGCGATCAAGCGGACTGCGCACGGCGCGAGGGCCACGGTTGAGAACATGCGTGTAAATCTGCGTGGTCTTCACATCCTTGTGTCCAAGCAACTCCTGCACGGTGCGAATGTCGTAACCGGCTTCGAGCAGGTGGGTGGCGAAGCAATGGCGAAAGGTGTGCGGGCTGACCGGCTTGTCGATGCCAGCCTGTCGCGCAGCTTTGCGGACAGCCTTCTGCACCTGGCTCTCGTGCAAGTGAAAACGATAGAGGACGCCGTCGTCGCTGCGCGGGTCTTTGGAGAGAGAGGCAGACGGAAAAACGAATTGCCAGGCCCATTCGCGCGGCGCATTTGGGTATTTGCGCGCCAGGGCGTCGGGCAGCGGCGCCCTGCCATGGCCGCGCGCCAGATCGCGCTCGTGCTGCACCCGCACCTGCGCCAGATGCACCTCCAGTTCGGGGATCGCCTTCTCCGGCAGCATCGTCACCCGATCTTTATCGCCTTTGCCGCTACGAACAATGACCTCCCGGCGCGTAAAGTCGACGTCTTTGACCCGCAGCGATAGACACTCCTGCACGCGCAGCCCGCTGCCATAGAGCAGCAGCCCGATCAGATGGTAGACGCCCTCCAGATGGTTGAGCACGCGCTGCGTCTCCTCCACCGTCAAAACAGTCGGCAACCGCCGCCGCTCACGCGCTCGCAGCGCTTCAACGTTGCCCACAATCGGCTGCTCCAGCACATCCCGATAGAGAAAGAGCAATGCGTGCAGCGCCTGGTTCTGCGTGGAGGGCGCCACATTGCCCTCAACTGCCAGGTGGGTGAGAAACGCTTCGATCTCTGTTTTACCCATTTCCACAGGATGGCGCTTCTGATGAAAGAGGATATAGCGCCTGATCCAACCGATATAGGTCTTCTCAGTGGCGTAGCTGTAGTTCTTCAGACGCAACATGTCACGCACCTGGTCGAGCAGTTTTTTCGGTTTGTCAGCCATGAGGTGACTCCACAGATTGGCGGGTTATGATGACATGCTCCAGAGAACCGTTGTGCATAGTTTACCGATTTGCTGCTCAATCGGTCATTTGGGGGATCATATTGTTCGTTTTGCATGATATTATGCTGTTAGGGAGAATTCATCAGTCATTTGCTCGATAATGACAAGTT
>NZ_CAKZMJ010000087.1 GCF_937128415.1 uncultured Caldilinea sp. | reverse complement strand
ATGGCCGGGCGCAGGGGGGAGAGCGCCGCTTGCCTGCTCTGCCGCGATTCTGCTCGTCCCTGCTGCGGCTTCCACCGGCGAAACGCCTGCGATTGGCTTCAGATGCTCCGGCGGGAAACCCGCGGCCAGCAGCAGCTCGTCCCGCTCCTCCGGCGAGAGGCGCAATTTGGCGGCGATGCGAACGACGTCCTCGCGGTAACGCGGACGGGCGGTCAACCCCTCTTTCCAACGAAAGATGGTCTGCCGTTGCACGCCGGTGCTGCGCGCCAGCTCCGCGTCGCTGATGCCGGCGCGCTCGATATATTTGGTTAGGAGTTCACCGAAGGTGGACATGACGACCTGTGTCAGCTCCTGAGCGTTGTGTTTCATCAAAATTTTATCACGGTTGAACGAATTGGAGCATGCGCTCTGAGCCTCTGGCGCGCTTCCCATTCCGCCAGAGGACAAGTGTGACGATCGGTTGTGATTTTTGTCACATGCCTTGTCGGCCTCCTTGCATACACTGAAATTGAATTTGTCGGTTGCTTAAATTCATGTTATTTTAATATTGTAATCTGGATTCCATTCATAATGCGTCGTTAACCTTCTTAGAGCGGCGACGCCACAGAAAGAGAGCACCGCCATGACTGACGAACGCGCCTCTGCGAAAAGCGCTCGCTACTGGCTGGCAGGGCTTGCTGTGATGTTCGGCGTACTGGTGGGGCTGAGCGCCTTCACCTTTGTCTACGCCGAGGGGTTTTCCTACTTCTCCGACGATCCCAACGCCTGCGTCAACTGTCACATCATGCGCGAGCAGTTCGACGGCTGGAATCGCTCCACCCACAAGGCGGTGGCGACCTGCAACGACTGCCATACGCCCCACGGGTTCATCGATAAATGGATCGTCAAGGGCGTCAACGGTTTCAACCATAGCCTCGCCTTTACGCTCGACACCTATCCTGAGCACCTGCACATCCGCGACTTCAACGCTCGCATCGCCGAGCAGAACTGTCGAGACTGTCACACCACGATGGTGAGCGCCATCGAGCATTTTGTCTCTGATGAGCCGCTCCAGTGTGTGCGCTGTCATGGCAATGTCGGGCACGGCAATGTGGCGCACGGTCCGTGAGCGATCTCGCCGCCGAGACGCAGAGCGCACAGAGGTTGACTGAACGGAAGATGTGACGCTCTCGGTGTTTCGGCGTTCAGTTTTCGTCGTGAAGCCAAACCGTAGAAGCGACCGAATCGATCAGCAAAGGGGAGATGTCCATGACCGAGCAAGCACCCAAACAAAGCAAAGGCCGCTTGTGGCTTTATATCGGGCTCTTTTTGGCGGCGGCGGCGGCGACGATTGTGGTCGTTGCGCTGCTCATGAATATTCAGGGCAGAAAGGACGAAGCCAGGCTCTACCCTGCCAAAGTGGTGGAGATCGCCGACAACGAGATCGATCCGGCGGTGTGGGGGCTGAATTTCCCGATCCAATACGATTCCTTCAAACGCACGGAGGAGAACTACGGCCCAACGACTTACGGCGGCTCCGAGCCGTATAGCAAGCTCGAACGCTACCCGGCGATGGTGCGCCTCTGGGCCGGCATGCCCTTCAGCGTCGACCACAACGAGGAGCGCGGCCATTTTTACTCTCAGATCGATCAGCGCAACACGCAGCGCGTGCAGGTGGCGAATCAACCGGGCGCCTGCATCAACTGTCACGCCGCCGAAGCGCCGCTGTTGATCGCCGAGATGGGATGGGAGGCGTTCAACAGCACCCCCTACAACGATCTGAAAGATCGCTTGCACTTCGGCTCATCTTGCGCCGACTGCCACGACCCGCAGACAATGGCGCTGCGCATCACGCGGCCGGCGCTGGTCAACGCGCTGGCGAAACGCGGCGTCGACGTCACCCAGGCCAGCCGCCAGGAGATGTGTTCCTACGTCTGCGCCCAGTGCCATGTGGAGTACTATTTCGCCGGCGAAAAGAAGGAGCTCGTCTTCCCGTGGGAGAAGGGGCTGAACGTCGACGACATCGAGCGCTATTACAACGAGTACGGCTTCAAAGACTGGACGCATAAAGAGACCGGCGCGCCGATGATCAAGATTCAGCATCCGGAGTACGAGCTCTTTACGACGGGCCTCCACTATCAGTCGGGCGTCTCCTGCGCCGACTGCCACATGCCCTATGTGCGCGTGGGCAGCGTGAAGGTCTCCGACCACTGGATCCGCAGCCCCAAGGTCAACGTGGCCACCGCCTGCCAGACCTGTCACAAATTCTCGGAGGCCGAGCTGATCCAACGCATCGAGACGATCCAGACGCGCACGGCGCAGCTGCTGCGCAGCAGCGAGGAGGCGCTGCTCGCCGCCATCGACGCCATCGTCGCGGCACGCGAGGCGGGCGCCACCGACGAGGAGCTCAACACAGCCCTGCAGCTCCATCGCTCCTCTCAGATGCGCTGGGACTTCATTTCGTCGGAGAACAGCACCGGCTTCCACAGCCCACAGGAATCGGCGCGGGTGCTGGCGGACTCGATCAACCTGGCGCGTCAGGCCGAGCTGGAGGCGTTCAAGGTCTTGACGGCGAAACAGGGTTCGCAGGCCGCCGACGCTGTGCAACTGGTCAGCAACCAATAGTCAGACCGCCTGGCGAATGGCCTCGACCGTCTCGGGATTCTCCAGGCTGCTGAGGTCGCCGGGCGGCTCGCCGAGATAGGCGGCGCGGATCACGCGGTGCATTACTTTGGCGTTGCGCGTCTTGGGAAGGGCGGAGACGAAGAGCACCGTGCGCGGCTTGAGCGGCTTGCCCAGCTCGGCCGTCACCCGCTCGATCAGCTCCGCCCTTAAACTTTCGCTCGGCTGCACGCCTTCACGGAGCACGCAAAAGCCGACCACCTCCTGATCCTTGAGCGGATGGGGCGCGCCGATCGCCGCCGATTCCTTCACCGCCGGATGGCTGTTCAGGATCGCCTCCACTTCCGCAGGGCCCAGCCGTTTGCCGGCCACCTTGATCGTGTCGTCGCTGCGGCCAAGGATGTACCAGAGGCCGTCTTCGTCGATCGCCGCAAAGTCGCCATGCACCCAAAGGCCGGGCAGCTTGCGCCAGTACGTCTCCAAATACCGCTCGCGGTCGCGCCAGAAGCCGCGCGTCATGCCGATCCACGGCTGGCGGATCACCAGCTCCCCGACGGCCCCGCGCACAGGATTCCCCTGCTCATCGACCACATCGGCGTCCATGCCCACCACCGGGCCACTGAAGGCGCAGGGCTTAAGTGGGCGGAAGAAGTCGCCGCACAGGATGCCCCCGCTGATCTCGGTGCCGCCGGAGTAGTTGAGGATCGGCTTCTCGCGCTTGAGCACCGTCTCGAAGGTCCACAGCCAGCTTTCCGGGTCCCATGGGCTGCCGGTGGAGCCCACCGCGCGCAGCGAGGAGAGGTCGTGGCGCTCGACCGGCGCCGCGCCGTGGGGGCGAAGACTTCGGATCAAAGTTGGTGAAACGCCCAGGTGGGTGATGCGGTGGCGCTCCACCAATGCCCATAGCCGGTCGACGTCGGGAAAGTCGGGCGCGCCGTCGTAAAAGACCATCGTCGCGGCGTTGAGCAGCGCGCCGAAGACCAGCCACGGCCCCATCATCCAGCCCATGTCGGTGAACCAGAAGATCGCGTCCTCCGGCTTGAGGTCCATGCTGTGGCGCATATCCTGCGCCGCCTTGATCGGGAAGCCGCAGTGCGTGTGCACCGCTCCTTTGGGCCGGCCGGTGGTGCCGCTGGTGTAGATGATCATCAATACATCTTCGGCGTCGGTCGCTTCGGTCGGCGCTTCGGCGGGCTGCTGGGAAACCAGATCATGCCAGCGGTGGTCGCGGCCAGGCGTCCAGGGGAGGTCGGCGAGTCCTATGCGCTGGACGACGAGCACATGCTGCACGCTGGCGACTTCGGCGCAGGCTGCGTCGACGACGGGCTTCATGGCGACCTGCGCACCGCGGCGATAGAATCCGTCGGCGGTGATGACGGCTTTGGCGCCGGCGTCGGCCAGCCGCGTCACAACTGCACCGGGGCCGTAGCCGCTGAAGAGCGGAAGGACGACGCCGCCGATCTTCACGACGGCGAGAAAGGCAATCGCCAGCTCCGGGATCATCGGCATGTAGAGGCCGACGGCGTCCCCTTTCCCCAGACCGAGCGAACGCAAGGCGTTGGCGCAGCGGTTGACCTCGCCGTACAACTCCGCGTAGGTGAAGGCGCGCGCCGCCCCTTCTTCGCCTTCCCAACGCAGCGCAATGCGCTCTCGCACCTCCGTTTTCTGCCATTTGTCCAGGCAGTTGTGGATGATGTTGAGCTTGCCGCCGACGCACCAACGTGGAAATTCGACGCCCTCGCTCAGGTCGACGATCTGCGAGTAGGGCGCATAGAACTCAATGCCCAGATCGGCCAGCGCCGCCTCCCAGAACCAGGCGATGTCGTTGCGGGCGCGCGCGTGCAATTCCTCATAGCCGCCGATGCCATGACGGCGCATGAACTGCTGCAAATTGCTGGCTGCAATCCAATCCGGATTGGGCCGCCAGACGATCTCTTGATCGAAAGGAAAGCCGCGGGCGTTGGACATATCGCTTCGGAAGGGAAGAAACGTTGGCGCTTTGCGCACTTGGATTGTAGCCCCGTGGGACGAGGAAGGCAAACTGTGAAATGGATTTGCAGAAAAAGCGCCGGTCAATCATAATGGACGGAACGTTTCAAACGCACCGCCAAATTGCTGCGCCTCTCCGGTCAATCGCACGCCAAAGGACGGACGCCATCATCTCCACATCTCTGCATCGATTTTTGTTCGCACTCTTCTGGTTGGTGGGAGCGCTGTTGTTGCCTGCGCCGGGCCAGGCGTTCTCCGCCGTAGGGTCGTCATCGTTCCGGCAGGCGGCCATCGATCCGGCGAACCACTGGCAGCGCGTGCAAGCCGCAGGCAAACTGGTCTTCGGCACCGCCGCGGATTATCCGCCCTTTGAGTTTTACAACAGCAACTTCGAGCTGGACGGCTTCGACATTGCGTTGGCGCGCGCCATCGGCGCTGCGCTCGGCGTGGAAGTCGAGTTTCGGGACTACGCCTTCGATGGGCTGCTCAACGCCGTGGTGCTCGGCCAGGTGGACGCCGCCATCGGCGCCATTTCGGTGACTCCGGAGCGCAAGCAGCTCGTCGACTTCACCAATCTCTATTACATCGGCAACAGCGTTGCGCTGGCGAGAAAGGACTTTGCGCGCACAATCACCTCGCCGACCGACTTCGCCGGCCTGCGCGTGGGCGTGCAGCTTGGCAGCACCTATCAGCAGTGGGCGCAGCGCAATCTCGTGGACAAGGGAGTGATTGCGCAGGAGATGCTGGTTCCCTATGCCACGCCGAGCGAAATGATTCGCAGCCTGCGCGCAAGGGAGATCGACGTCGGGTTGTTGGGACAGGCGACCGCCCAACTTGCGGAACAACGCAATTCCGACTTGCATATCGTCGGCCTATCGTTCAACCAACAGCAATTCGCCATCGCTGCGCCGAAGGGCAGCAACCTGGTTGCGCCCTTGAACCAAGCGTTGATCACTCTACAAAGCAATGGAACTTTCGCCCGGTTGGTGGAGCAATACCTGCAGACCAACCCGAACCATGTGACGCCTGATCCGGATGAGGCCGTGGTTGAGAATGCGCCTGCGACGCCTGCGCCTATCCCCTGTGTCCACAACATGGCGTTCGTGGCCGACCTGAATTTCGACGACCAGAACATGACGGCCCCGCCGGTCCTGGCGCCGGGGCAGGATTTTGTCAAAAGCTGGCGCGTGCTGAACGATGGGACCTGTGACTGGCAGCCGAACTTTACGCTGGCCTATGTGCGCGGCAACCGCATCGAGGCCTCGATGAGCGGCAACCCCACGGCGGTCGGACGCGTCGTGCGGCCGGGTGAAACGATCGATCTTTCGGTTTCTCTGCGCGCGCCGCAAGTTCCCGGCCTCTTCCAGGGCTTCTGGCAGATGCGCGACGACCTCGGCCAATCTTTCGGTCAGGTGGTTTGGGTGGGCATCCAGGTTCCGGATCCCAATCCACCGCCTCCACTGCCGCCGACGACCACCGACCTCAATCCCAACCTGCGCGCCGACGCCAATTTCATCGGCGCCGGCCAGTGCACGACCGTTCGTTGGGATATCGAAAACGTGCGCGCAGTCTATTTCATCGAGGGCGGAAACCTCCAGGGCGTCGGCGGCCACGATGCGCGCACCGTTTGCCCCGGCGACACGACCACCTACACGCTGCAGGTGGTGGACGTCAACGGCGGCGTCCATGATTTCCCGATCACGATCGTCGTCAACGCTGCGCCCGACTACACCGTTCACTTCTGGGCCGACAACGTCAACCTCGGCGGTGGGCAGTGCACGACGCTGCGCTGGGATGTGCGCAACGTCCAGGCCGTCTATCTCAACAATGAAGGCGTCCCCGGCGTCAGCGCGCGCGAAGTGTGCCCCGGCGCCACGCAGACTTATACGCTGACGGTGATTCGGCGCGACGGCGGCCAGGAAACGCGCCAGGTGACGATCAACGTCAACGCTCCGCCCTCTCCCCAACAACCGCCTGCGATTCGGCGCTTCTCGGTCAGCAGCAACCTGATCTCGCCGGGGAGCTGCGTCAACTTCAGTTGGAGCGCTGACAACGCCCAAGGCGTCAACCTGCTGCGCAACGGAGGCGCAATCGTGGCGGGAGGACCCTCCGGCGGCTCGGCGCAGGACTGCCCGGATGCAGTGGGGCTGTACGAATACAAGCTGGTGGCCTATGGGGTTGGCGTGACAGAGCAGGTGTTAACTGTGAATGTCCGGGGATGATAGCTGCGCCAACAGGAAGCATTCGAACTCGGCGCCGGCTTTGCATCGTCGGTCAAAATCATATGTCTATCGAGGGCCGTCTATCGAGGGCCTACGTGTCTATCGAAGGACTACGTGTCTATCGAGGGCCTGCGGCTGCGAGCCGCAGCTACGATGAAACTGGTGCATCCTGTAGACACAGTTCGCATCTGCGCCTCCTCGAATTCTTCCAGGGTTGCATTTCGCCGAAGAACGCGCAGCTGTGAGCTGCACCCCCGTCACACCGCCCATTGGGGCAGCCTGTTCTTGCTCTATTGATTGCGAGGCTCGACTGCGTAACTTCTAGTGCGGACAAGCGATTGTGAAATTTGACTCTCACATTCTCTTCGTGTATAGTTAAAAATACGCCGTTCGTTGTGGCTGGCCCCAATCCAGCCGTCGGGGGACAACGAACGGCGCTTTTTTTGTCCTCTTTGATCTACGCCAAAAACTGCAACTGCTCCAGTCGCTGGAAAGATTGCCCGCCTTCATGTTGATTGAAGGGATAGATGCGGATGTCTTTGGGGCCGTGATAATGATTGTAGGCTGCAAAGACGGTCGAAGGCGGGCAGATGTCGTCCATCAACGCCACGGAGAAGAGCGCGCGCGCTGTGGCGCGCGCGGCGAAGTTGACGCCGTCGAAATAGGAAAGGGTGCGGAAGACCGTCTCCACCTGGTCGCGGTGCACCTTGCAGAAGCGCACGATCTCCTGATAAGGGTGCGTATCGACCAGCTCGGTGGCGCGGCGGAAGTGACAGAGGAACGGCACGTCGGGCATCGCCGCATTGATGGCGTTGTCGAGCAGTTTCGGCGCCAGACCGGCGACGGCG
Organism: uncultured Caldilinea sp.; assembly: GCF_937128415.1. GTDB lineage: Bacteria > Chloroflexota > Anaerolineae > Caldilineales > Caldilineaceae > Caldilinea. The sequence goes on along the minus strand of NZ_CAKZMJ010000087.1, from coordinate 28,112 downwards.
AGGGCGATGCCACCCCCCTGCGAGCCGCCCGTCACCGCCAGTCGCGCCGGATCGACGTCAGGATGGGCCAGCGCCGTCTCCACAGCGCGCACGGCATCGGTGAACACCCGGCGGTAATAATAGGTCTCCGGCGACAGGATGCCGCGCGTCATGAAGCCGGGAAACTGAGGATTGGCGCCGTCTTCCGGGTCCGGCGTATCCCCGCGTAGCCAGGCGCTCCCCTGGCCGCGCGTGTCCATCACCAGATGGGCATAGCCCGCGCTGCTCCAGGTCAACCAGTCGATGGGAAAGCCGCGTCCGCCGCCGTAGCCGATGTATTCCACCACGGTGGGGAGCTTGCCTTCACGATGGCGGGGCAACAGCAGCCATCCTTTGATGCGATGTCCACCGTAGCCGCTGAAAGTCACGTCGAAGGTTTCCACGGTGCGCAGCCCATAATCGACCGGCGTGAAGACCGGGTCGAGCGGATGGCGTCGCGCCTCCGCCAGCGTGCGCTCCCAAAAAGCGTCGAAATCGCGCGGCTCCTCGCGTTCAGGCAGATAAGTTTTCAGTTCGGCGAGCGGTTTATCGAAGAAGGCCATAGATTTGCTCCGTTGCAAGAAATGAGAGATGGTTTCATCGACTCGCAGAAGGCGCAAAGGGTTGGGCTAGCGCCAATGCGCCACACTTCGTTTTTTGGCGCCTTCGTGGATCAACCTATTTTTTCTGAGATTGGAACCGCTTTGGCCCGTAGCCGAGCAGCTGCGGCTCGCCCCAGACCGCCCAGTTCCAGCGATTGTCGCCCAGGCCGTCGGTGACGAACTGAATGACCGCCTCCTGGCCTGCAAGGGTGGGCAGGTCGATGATGTGGCGTTCCCACTTGCTGGTCTGCTTCGTCGTGCTCCACAGGCGCACGCCATTGACATAAATACGGAAGGCGCACAGGTTGTCGCCCTCCATCAAGGCGCCATCGCGGATGCCGACGGCGAAGCGCAGTTTCAGAGCGTTGATGTCGGGCGGAATCTGCACAGTGTACTCGCAGACTGCGGCGCCGGCGACCGGCGGATGCTCCCAGATCGCCATCTGTTGAACCAGTCCGCACGACGCCATGCCGACTTTGATCTCCATCATCTGCGGCGTGCGCGTGGCGACCTTGCGCGCGGCGGGGAACGCCTCGATGAAGTCGAACTGCCACAGCAGCGCCTGGTCCGGGTCGGTGACGCGCTCGTCCTCGACCAGGCTGTGCCACAGCTCCTCCTGCCACTTGAGATAGGAGATGTACTGCGAGAGCTGCGTCAGCGACTGCTCGTTCAGATCGGAGATGCGTCGCACGATGGCGTCGATGGTTTCCTGGCGAGTGTCATAGTTCGTCATAACGCTGAAGTATACCACAGGAGCGTCGTCAATGGGCCAGCGGGATCGGCGCGCCGGTGGGCGCAACGCTGTAGATGCGCTCCCGATGGGCGCAATTCTGGATTTCTTCCACGCGGGCGATGTGGTGTGCATCCAGCCAGGCGGCCAGCTCTGCGCGGATGAGCGAGATCGCCGAGGGGCCGCGATAGTAGATGGCGCTGCCCACGCCGACCACAGTTGCGCCCGCCATCAGCATTTCGACGGCGTCCACGCCGGTGGTCACCCCGCCCGTGCCGATGATGGGCGTCTCGGGGCAGGCCTTGCGCGCGTCGTAGACGCATTTGAGCGCGATCGGCTTGAGCGCCGGCCCGCTCAGCCCGCCGCTGCGATTGGCCAGGATCGGTTGGCCGCTTTCGGCGTCGATCACCATGCCGGGCATGGTGTTGATGACGCAGAGGGCGTCGGCGCCTGCGGCCACCACTGCGCGCGCAATGCGGCCGATGCTCGGGACGTTCGGCGCCAGCTTGACGACAACCGCAATCCCCGCCGCCCGCACGGCGTCTTTCACATGGCCGGTCACCTCGGCGGCGGCGTCGGGGTCGCCTGCGTAAGGTTCGCCAAATTCGCTGTGCACATTCGGGCAGGAAATGTTGACCTCGATGAAGTCAGGCGCAGCCTGCGCCACAATGGCGGCGACCTCGCCGAATTCTTCCGGCGGGCCGGCGAAGATGCTGGCGATCAGGGCGACGCCCATTGGGTGGAGCTTCGCTTTGGCGGCGCGCAGCAGTTCGACCTCCACCTGCGCCCCCGGGTTGGCGAGACCGATGGCGTTGATCAGGCCGTGGCCCCAGTCCAGACAAGAGGGATTGACGTGCCCTGCGCGCGGGGTCGGGCCGCAGCTTTTGGCCGTCACCGCGCCGCAGCCTTCCTCCGCCGCGCGCACGAGTAAGCTGACCGTCGTGCCCCAGATGCCGCTGGCCAGCACGAGCGGCGTCGGCAACGTGAAATCGAGAAAGCGGGTGGAGAGTTCGGCCATGCGATCATCCTTTGCCCAGAAACCTTAGCACCTCCAGCCGTTTGTCGGCGTCGAGACGACCGGCCTCGACCAGAACGTCGAGCATCTGCGTCAGCGTGAGCACGGCGTGGGCGGCAATGCCCGCTTCAGCCAGGTTGCGCACGCCGCCCTGCTCGCGGTCGATCAGCACCACGGCGTGCTCCACGACCAGGCCGGCCTCGCGCAACAGCTCCGCCGTCTTGATCGTGCTGCCCCCGCTCGTGATCAGGTCTTCGATGATCGCCACGCGGTCGCCCGGCTGCCAGGCGCCCTCGATCAGCTTGCCGAGGCCGTGGTCCTTCACCTCCTTGCGCGGGTAGATGAGCGGCTTGTCGGCTGCGATGGCCACGGCGGTTCCGATCGGGAGCGCCGCATACGGCACGCCAGCAATGCGGTCGCAGGGGATGTCGGCCAGCAGCGCCGCGTAGGCCTCCGCCGCGCGCGCCAGCAGGGCCGGACGGCTCACCAGCAGGCGCAGGTCGATGTAGATGGGCGATTGAATGCCGCTGGCCAATGTGAAATTGCCGAAGCGCACTGCGCCCAGGTCGGCCAGCTCGATAACGAGGGCGCGCAGCGTCTCGCTCACGCCTCCTGAGGACTCCACCCCAGGCGGAGCCGCCGCCAGGAAGCGCCTGCGCACGGCGTTGATTGCCTCGCGCATCTCCTGTGCGGCGCGTCGGGGATCGCTTGCGTTGGCGATGCTGCGACTGGCGTTGACGATTACGCCGCGGCCGTCGCTGCGCAGGCCGGCGTTCAGCGTGGCTTCCAGGTTGCCCCCCTGTGCGCCGATCCCGGGAATCAAAAACCAGCGCTGCGGCGTCACGCTGCGCACGCGCGCCACCGCCTCTGGGAAGGTGGCGCCCACGACCAACGCCACATTGGGCGACCAGGCGACGGCGGCGCGCGCCACGTGGATGTAGAGCGGCTGGTTCGGCTCGCGGTCCAGGCTGCGCCAGTCGGCGATCTCCAGCTCTTGAAACTCGCCGGCGCTCGGGTTGGAGGTATGGCAGAGCACGAACAGCCCCTTGTCGGCGTAGCGGGCGAAGGCCTCTATGCTGTCGCGTCCCAGGTAAGGGCTGAGCGTGACGGCGTCCGCCCTGAAGACCTCGAAGCAGGCTTTGGCGTAGGCCTCCGCAGTGCTGCCGATGTCCCCGCGCTTGGCGTCCAGGATCACCGGAATGTCTGCGGGGATCGCTTCCAGCGTGGCGCGCAGGGCGTCCAACCCGGCGTTGCCCAGCGCCTCGTAAAAGGCGATGTTCGGTTTGTAGGCGCAGACCAGGTCGGCGGTCTGCTCGATGATGGCGCGGTTCCAGGCGACGATGGCGTCGGCTACACTCCCGGCCTGGCTGCGATAGCGGGCGGGAAGCTGCTCAGGCGTCGGGTCGAGGCCGACGCAAAGCAGAGAATCGTTGCGCTCGACGGCCTGTTCCAGCTTTGTGAAGAAATCAGACATAGCTCACCACGGACGAATGCTCGACGAAGGGCGTTGGCGCAAAGGCGAGGCGCATGCCCCAGGGCTGGTCGCTGCAGCGTCGCGTCAGCTCCCAGGCTGCGGCGGGCGGCAACGGGTTTTGGTGATCGAACTGACGTCGATAATGCCACAGCAGGTCAGGGTCGGCGCCGAAGCGCTCCAACATCACGCGGATGGGCCCGCCGTGTGTGACGATCGCCACCGGCCCTTCCTGGCCGGCGAGCGCAGCCGCCGCCTCTAGCGCCGGCAAAAAGCGCGCAAAGACGACGTCGTCGTTTTCCTCACGACTATACTCGCGCACGGCTTCTTCGACGGTGACCGGGATTCCAGCCACTGCGCCGGCGATCTCGGCGGTGCGGCGCGTGCGCACGAGTGGGCTGGCGATGATGCGCGTGACGCCCGCGTTGCGCAGGAACTCGCCGAGCTTTTCCGCCTCCTGCTCCCCTTGGGGGACCAGGTCGGGGCCGGGCGCCACGTCGTAGCGGATGTCTTTGCGGTTCCAGTCGGGCGTGGCGTGCCGGGCGAGATAGATCGTGACGGGTTGAGAGGATGTCAAGGCGCTGTTTGAGGAATGCAGACGAAGATCATTAGCAACGGCGATCATGAAATTTTGGCTCCTATGGATTTGGACACAAAAATTCGTGTGCTCTCATAGCTCCGCCAGGCCACCAGGCTGCCCCATGTCACCCAGGACGGTCTGCTTACCGTTGCTACCTTCCGGTCCTGGCGGGGTTCGCAGTGTCCTGCCGCACAGGACCCAGCGCCTGACGAAGCTATGAAAACACACGAATCGCTCGTGTGGAGGCGCCGCCGGAAGCATCTCCGGCGCAGCGCCTCGTTTCTCTGGCGGAGAGGGAGGGATTTGAACCCTCGAGGGTGTTACCCCTACGAGCTTTCCAGGCCCGCGCACTCGGCCAGACTATGCGACCTCTCCACAGGTCAAGTATATCAGGAGAGAGAGGATCGGGCAAGTTAGGAGGGCGGTTCGCACTTACTCTGAATCTTTAGAAGTCATTTCAAAAGTGCCTGATGATGATACAATGAGGGTATGAGCAGATATGACCTGAATGACGAACAATGGGTTTGATCTGGGAAATAGAAAGAGGAATTCCAGCGAAAGCGCTGGTATTTGTGTCCGTGGTCAAGCAGACCGAAGATGAGTTTGTTCTCAGCCTACCGAGCGGTTACACTGTTAACTTGAAGCCGCTCATAAACCGACGGATTGGCTTTCTCTATTGATTCTCTATTGATGTTGTCTGAGAATGCACGTACTAAGTTGGGGCACAGATGAATCACTGGTCTCTGGGTTGACGAGTTTCTTTGGCTATCTTTGGCAGCTCAACATGCGCGTTGAGTCGACGCGCTCCGTTCAGTTGCTTCGCTCTCACGCATCATCTGTTGTGCCGCCTGCCACGTGAGATAAGCATGTATCAACTGGAATGACTGTGAACGAAGAAATACCCCCTCGCAATTTGTTGTTTGAGGTTTCGACGCCCGTGGGTTTTCGCGTGCGCGTCACACATTCATACTGGGAGTTGATTGTCACAGTGAAACATCCAGTTATGGGAGGGCGCGAAAGTGATGTGAAAGAAACGCTGCAAAGTCCAGATGAAGTTCGACAAAGCAAAAGTGATCCCAATGTGTACCTGTTCTATAAAGCTGAACAGACTGGACGTTGGGTCTGTGCTGTAGTCAAACGGCTCGACGATGATGGCTATCTGATTACAACTTACCCGACGGACGCAATAAAGGAAGGAGCACGCATATGGCTCAAATAAAAATATATTACGATCAAATGGGAAATACTCTCACTGTTTGGTTTGGCAACCCTCAGGACGAATATGTCTGTGAAGAAACAGGCGACGAAGTGATTCTGATGAAAGATAAAACCGGGCGCGTAATTGGTTTTGAAAAACTAAACTTTCTGCTTTCCCAGCCAACGCGCTTGCAAGTTGCCTTCGAGGCAGTGACTGTATAAGCACTGTAGTAGTCCCCAAAGCATAAGGCGTGCTGGAAGAGTTGAGGGGCTCAAAATGAAAGCAGAAATTTACCGAGAGCACCCTTTTAAGCCAGCAGTTTTCCCTTGCTAACAAGAGTCTAGCTATCTGGCCGTGGTTATGGATGTCTTCACGCGCTCTACATAAGCCTGGCGCTTGGGGCGAGACCAGGACCATCTCCTGGTGTTAACCGCTCTATGCAAGGGATTGACGCACTATCCAGCGCCAGGCATCCACCACTGCGATTAGGGGGTGCAGCACGCCGCCGATGCTGATGTATCCCCACCCTTCAATGTGTCCAAATTTTAGAGTTTAACTACAATTCGTCGCAGCTTCCACAGCACTACCGGATTCTTTTCTTTGAGTCCCGTCAAGCTTGCTGGAAGGCGCCGATGCCTATTTTCAAAGCAAAAGCCATGCTTGGGCTAGCCACGAACGATGAGAATCGCGTCAAGCGCGCTTATGCTTTGCGTTGCGCCCTGCCTCTTTCCTTTGACTCTTTTTGGCGTCAGAGAGGCTATTCCCTGAAGTAGTCGTTCACCGCTTCGACCAGGCCGGCGATGGTGTGCTTCTCCGGAACGAGCGTGACGTGGAAGCCGTAGTCGCGCGCGGCCGCGGCTGTGAGCGGGCCGATGCAGGCGATGCAGACGTCGTCGAGCATGGCCTTGCTGCCGCCTTCGTATTCCAGGCGCTTCACGAAGTAACGCACTGCGGTCGGGAAAGTGAAGGTGATGACGTCGATCTTGCCTTCCCACAGCAGCTCTGGCACAGGGTCGCCTCCTCGGCCGATCACCGTGCGATAGGCGTTGATGGCGGTGACTTCGGCGCCGGTGTTGCGCAGGCATTTGGCCAGGCTGGCGCGCGTCATCGACGATTGGGGCAGCAGCACGCGGTCGCCGGGCTTGAGACGCAGCGCCTCCGCCACATATTCCGGCGTGTAGATTTCCGGCGCAAAGGAGGAGTCCAGCCCCAGGAATTCCTTGGTGTAGATCTCGGTCATGCAGCCGATCGTGGCGACCTTGAGCCGGCGCGGAATCTGGTTCGGGTCGATGCCGGCGGCGCGCATCGCCTCTCCCACCACCCAGGCGGTGTCGGCGTCGTTGAGCACCAACCAGTCGTACTTGCCCGCCGCCGCCTCGCGCACGGCGTTTTCCAGCTCTTTGTCTTCGTATGGAATGATCTGGATGCAGGGATAGTAGTAGATTGTGGCGCCCAGCGCTGTGAACAGGTCGGCCTGATCCTGCGCTTGCTCTTTGTCGTGCGTGATGGCCACGCGCACACCGTTTAGATAGGACGTGGTCTCAACGTCGGCCAGGCGTGTGAGTGTGTTGTTCATGGAATCACCCTGATTTTTTGATCCAGCAACGCTTTTGCACTTGTACGGCTTGGGAAGATGCAACTACGGTAGCGAACCGATGTTGCAATCCGGTTGCAGTGTAGTTGAGGCGGCGGTGCAGCGACAGTGAAAAGTGCACCATTCTCTTTGGGACAAACGTAAGGAGTCGCTCGCCCCTCTAAAGCAGCTGGCCCCACAGCGTTGCAATCAGGCGTCGATGTCCGCCTTCGTCCCGATGTTCGCATAGATATAGCCCCTGCCAGGCGCCGAACGCCAGCCGGCTGTTGACGATCGGCACGGTGACTTCGCAGCCGATCAGGATGGATTTGATGTGGGCGGGCATGTCGTCAGGCCCCTCGCTGACGTGAAGATAGCCGGCGTTTTCCGGCGCAAGTTGATTGAGGCGCCGTTCGATGTCAATGCGCACATCGGCGTCGACGCGCTCGTTGATGGCCAGCGATGCAGAGGTGTGTTGCAGAAAAAAGTGCGCCAGACCGATCTTGTAATCGTAAATCTCCGGCAACTGGCGCAGCACTTCGTCGGTGATCAGATGGACGCCGCGCGGACGCCTAGCAAGAATGATCTGGCGTTGCACCCAGTGAACGGTCATGGCGGGGTCACCTCTTTCGCAGCAAACGCCATCGACATGGATACGAGTCCCATAAACCGGTTTCTATTCGCTTCGGCTGTCGAGATGCAAGGGCGCGTCTGGCGGTTGAAGCGTGTACGCCATCAAAGGCAGCCTGCGCGGCGAACCTTCCATTTCATAGGTGACCTCGCCGATCGTTTCTGCGCCCATGCGGTGATAAAAGCCCTCTGCGTGCGGATCGCTTTCAATTTCCAGCACTTTTGCGCCTAACGCTTGCGCGCGTGCGATCGCGTGGGCGAAAAGCTGGCGACCCACGCCGGCGCCAAAGGACTGGGGCTGCACCCAAAGGTGGTCCAACGTGCGTTTTTCTCCCTCGCCGCCGAGGGCATAAAAGCCCAGGATCACATCGTCGGCGTCCACGGCGGCGTAGACCTCGTGCATCTCGATGTAGGCTTCGGTGATGGTCAACTGGTTGCGCCATAGCTCGATCCACTGCGCAGGGTAGCCCCAGTAGCTCTTGGCGGCGTGGGCGATCTGCGTGAGTCGCACGGCGTGCTCTGGCGTGGCCCGCACAATCTTGATCGTCATAGACACCTGGAGGTCATGCTGGAAACAACATTCGCTTTCTGCGAGCGTTTCGCCCCTGCATCATGCCAGGCTCAATCGCCATATTCGATAATGTAATCCTGCATAGCCGCCTGCACCACGCGCAGGGCATGCTCTCGACCGTACACCCGATCCACGGACAGCGCCAGCTCCTGACCGGGAACCATCTTGTAGGTGGCGAAGTAGTGGCGCAAGCGCTCGACCAGCACTTCCGGCAGGTCGCTGATATCGCGCGCCTTGCCCCACACGTTGTCGTTTTCGAGCACGGCGATGATCTTGTCGTCCGCCTCGCCGTTGTCGTTGACGTCCAGCCCGCCGACGACGCGCGCCGTCACGATCACTTCGCCGCGGTTGATGGGCCGTTCACTCAACACGCAGATGTCAAGCGGATCGCCGTCCCCTCGCCTGGCGTTGAGGGCAAGCTCGGCCACGTTTTCGTCGCAGTAGGTGCGCGGGATGAAGCCGTACAGGGCAGGCGGCTGCGACGAGCTGCGCTGCGGGCGATCCACGCGGATATATCCGGTGCGTTTGTCGATTTCATATTTGATGAGGTCGAACGGCGTGATCTCGATAAATGCATGCACAACCTCTGGCGGGTTGGGGCCGACCTCCAGGCCATGCCAGGGGTGCGGGCGCCAGCGATAAAAGGGCGGTGGGAACTTATTGGCGGGCATAAAATGACTCCTTCACTGATTGAATGACTACTTATGCTTGGCATTATGCCAGAGGCTTTTAGGCAGTCAAAGCCGTTGGTTTGTCTTTGCTGCAGATATGTGCGTCATTTGCACAAAGTTGTGGGTTGCAGTATTGTGAACGGTTGATTGTCTGTTCATTTGAACTCAAAGAAAGCAGGCTGTTCGTTCTATGATGCGCATTTCGTGGCCACTATCTCGTGCCGTCATTCAGTCTGGGACGCCTTCCACCGGCCTGTGGGTGGCGAAGTTGTATTACCTTTCCTTTTTTGCAGCCATCGGCGCGCTGGCCCCCTTTTTCAATATCCATCTGAGCAATCAAGGGCTGAGCGGCGCACAGATCGGGCTGCTGGGCAGCATTCCGCCGATCATTGCGCTGTTGGCCAATCCGTTTTGGGGTGCCGTCGCCGATCGCTGGCAGATCCATCAGCAGGTGCTCGCGCTTTGTGCGCTGGGCGCCGGTCTGCTGACCTTGCCGTTTCTGTGGGTGAGCGGCTTCTGGCCGCTCTTGCTGTTGGTGATCCTGATGATTTTCTTTCGTTCGCCGGTTCCTGCGTTGCTCGACAGCGCGGTGATGGACCTTGTGGCGCGGACGGGCGCCAGCTACGGTCGTCAACGATTGTTCGGCAGCATCGGTTTTGTGGCCTTCAGCTACGGCCTGGGTCAGCTGCTTTCGCCGCACAACATGGACGCCATCTTCTGGCTGCACGGGCTGTTGCTCGCCGTCGTCTGCGCCGGACTGAGCCTGTTTTTGCCGATCGAACGGCTGGCCTCGCGACCGAAGCTGCTCTCCGGTTTGGCGCAGCTTTGGCGACAGCCGGGATACCCCAATTTCTTGCTGATGAACGTGTTGATGGGCGCGGGTGCAGCCAGCTTCATCGGCTTTGTCGGCCTGCATTTGCTGGCGTTGGGCGGCTCCGAGGCGGAGGTGGGAATGGTCTACGCGCTCAACGCGGTCACCGAAATCCCGATTCTGTTCATCGGGTCGCTGTTGCTGGCGCGAGTGCGCACACGGGCGTTGATCGCGATCGGGCTGGTGGGGTTCGCCGCCGTATATATCGTGATGGCGCTCTCCCCGGCGCCAATCTACATCTTGAGTGTAGCGCCGCTGTTGGGCGTGCTCTACGCCTCCTTTTGGATGGCGGTGGTCGACTATGCAGCGCAGTCGGCGCCGGCGGGGCTGCGCGCCACCGGTCAGGCGCTGGTCGGCGCTGCGCAGGGCGGGCTGGGCTGGGCCATCGGCGCCATCGTCGGCGGCCTGCTGTGGGACGCGTCCGGCGGCGCTGCAGTGTTGTGGGGCGCCGCCGCGCTGATGCTGCTGGCTGCGCTCGTCTACGTTCAGGCCAGCCCTTTGAGCTTCAGAATGCGGCGATAGGATTGTTCGATGCGCGCTTCGTCGATCACCCCCTCGTCGAGCAGGCGCATGACCGTCGTCGCAAAACGATCGGCGACCGCGCCGGCGTAGGTCATGTTGTTGGCGACGGCGATGATGTCCACGCCGGCCAGGATCGCCAGCTCGAAGGCTTTTTCCAGGCTATAGTGGTCGGCGACGGCGCGCATCTGCATGTCATCGCTGATGACGACGCCCTCATAGCCGAGCGTCTGTCGCAGCAGCCCGGTCACGATGGCCGGAGAGAGGGTGGCGGGCAACTCAGGGTCAAGTCGGGCGTTGAAGACGTGCGCGGTCATGATTGCGTCCACCTTGCCTTTGGCGATCAGGGCGCGGTAGGGCAGCAGCTCGTCCTCGCGCCACGTCTCGGTGACGTCGGTGAAGCCAAGGTGCGTGTCGCCCAATGCGCTGCCGTGACCTGGGAAGTGTTTGAGCGTGCAACGGACGCCGTGCGCGTGATGGCCGTCGATGAAGGCTTCCGCCTGCGCAGCGACAACGGCTGGGTCCGCCGAGAAGCTGCGCCCTGGGCGGGCGATGATGGGGCTGTCAGGGTTAAGGCGCACGTCGACCACCGGCGCCAGGTTGAGGGTGACGCCCGCCTCCGCCAGCGTCTGCGCCATCTTGCCCGCCTCCGCTCGCGTGAACTCCGGGTCGTTGCGCTCTCCTAGCGCGGCTGCAGAGAGCGTGGCGGGAAAGCCGTACTTCTCGTTGAGGCGGGCGACGTTGCCGCCCTCCTGATCGACGCTGATGATCAGCGGCAGGGTCGCCAGGGCCTGCAATTCCGCAGTCAGCGCAGCGACCTGCTGCGGCGACGCAATGTTGCGCGGCCGTCGCCCCCCGACGTCGACGTCGAAGAGCACGACGCCGCCGACATGCTGCTCGGTCAAGGCGCGCACGATGGCGGGGTCTTGCTGCGCCGTCGTCCCGCGAAAGCCGAGCATCAGCATCTGTCCGATCTTGACCTCCAGCGCAACGTCAGGTTTGACGAGCGCAGGGCGAATCGTTTCAGAAGGCATCGGTGGTTTTCTCCCTCTGCGGCTGGCCGCCGCCACCAAGGCTGCAAGCTCCTGGCCCGACGCCGCCGAAGTAAAGGGGGCGGTGCAGCCCGCCAGCAACAGCCCGCCTGCGCCGAGGACGCAATGACGCAAAAAACGGCGCCGCGCCTGCACAAATTCCGCTGCGGTGAATGCCTGTTTGACCATGCGCTGTTGCTCTCGCAAAAAGAAAGGTTCGCTGCGCAGCGAACCTTTCTTTTCAGGTGGAGATGGCGGGAGTTGAACCCGCGTCCGAGACATTCGTCCTGAGACCTCTACAGGCTTAGTTGCACTTTTGTTTCTCGTCTGACCGACTCCGTGCAACGGGATTCAGCGTCAGACCAGCCGATTGTTCTTAGACGGCGGCCTCGGCTTCCGCCGTCGCAGCGTTCCAGTGATGACGGCTTACGCTCGACCTGGTCGCACCATCGAAGCGAGCCGTGACCTTGCTCTGAAGGTCAGTGTGTTGGCCTGCGATTAGGCGGCCAGGGCCACCGAGGTGGCCGGGGCGCCGAACGCGAAGGCCTTGCCAGTGTTCTTGGCATTTGTAGGTTTGCGCCTGTTTTTACGTAGTCGACGCTCTACGGCCTGCCATCTCAGAACAGCCTGCCCCGTCGAGACCGTTCATCCCCATGGCGATTTTTATTATAGCACAAAATTGTTATCGAACAAATATGTCATGCGGTGAAAAGTTTTATGAGATGCCAAGGCGAGGACAGGAAGCGACGCTTTAGGGGCAGTCAGGAGGGTGTAGATAGGCAAAACGCAAGTTCAAGACAGACTTCGTCGGCGCAGCTTCACGCTCTTGCATCAATCATAAAGGCTCCACGAAGGGCGCAAAGAGCACGAAGAGAGACAAACGTTCCTTCGCGCATCTTTGCGTCCCTTCGTAGAGTAAAGAATTTACTGCGCAGCCGGGAAGGTGACGTGGATCGAGACGTCGCTGGCCTCGATCACCGGCAGCAAGGCCTCGAGCAGGCCGACCAGCGCATCTGCGTCGAGGCCGGCCCCCTGGAGCACGCCGGCGCCGGCGGCCAGCTTCACCAGGTTGAGCAGCTCGCCTTCGCCCCAGCCCAGCACGGGCAGTTCTTTGTCGTTCAGCGCAATGTGGATGCCCTCGGCGTCGGTCCGCACCGTAGCGGTGCGCACACCGGCGGCCACAGCGTTCTTCACCAGCTCTGCATCCAATTTGAGCTGGCCGAAGGGCGCGCCGGTCAGCGCCTGCCATTCGGCGTCGGTGATGCCCTGCACGGTGTAGTTGCCCTCGATGTCATAGACGACCGGGATGCGGATCACCGGCGCCTTGCCGAGCTGCGCGAGCACTGCCTCGCGCGCCGCCGTCGCCACCGTCGCCGGCTCCGCCTGAAGCGGAATCACGTCTGCTCCTTGCGCCAACGGGAAGCGCAGCGTCACGCCCACGCCGACGTCGGAAATGAGCGGCAACACGGCTTTCACCACAGACGGGACGGCGGGGCCGAGCATGTCCACCAGCTCGCTCAGATTCGCCAGCCGCTCCTCATCCCAGCGCAGGCTGGGAAGCGCCGCGCCGTTGACCAAAATGCGCAGGCCGTCCGGCAGAGTGCTGATTTGAATGTGCTGAATATTGGCCTGCATGAGCTGTGAGACGAGGTCGCTGCCCAGGCTGAAATCGGCCAATCCGGGCGCCAAAGAAGCGAAGCTGGAGAGCGGCGCGCCGGCGATGCTGGGCGCGCCGTTGGCGTCGATGTCGATGGTCAACGCCGGCAAGTCCAGCGCCAGGGGAGCTTCCGCCGCAGCCGCAGCGGTTTCACCGGCGCCGGGGCGGGCGCTGCAGCCGCTCAAAACTAGGAGAGTAAGCAACGCCAGCGAGACCAGGAGCAGGAAGCGCTTTACAGCCATATCAATTCCTCCTGTGATTTGGATTGGTGACGGGCAAAATCAACGGTCATGGTGGATTCTACTTTGGCCTGGACGCTCTGTCAAACAACCTCGTGCGCCTCGCCTTTATCACCGACGGCGGTGTGGGTATACTATAGTGGTTAATATTTGAGTGGCTAATATTTGGAAGCTTTTTCGCCGTTGAGTTTAGAAAGAACGTTTTGTGCCCGGTTCATCTGCTTATTCCATCCATCCACCGTTGGAGTCGCTGTCCGAAGCGACGCGCAGTTTCATCCGAGCGATGCCCAAGGCCGAGCTGCACATTCATCTGGAAGGGAGCGTGGACCCCGCCACGTTGCTGGAGTTGGCGCGGCGGCGCGACCGCTTGAGCCTGTTGCCCTCCGCCGAGCCTGAAGCGTTGCAACAGTGGTTCTCTTTCGTCGATTTCCCTCACTTCATTCAAGTCTATTTGACGATCTCCGACCTGTTGCGCACGGCGGAGGATTTCGCCCTGATCGCCTATCGCTGCGGTCAGGACATGGCGGCGCAGGGAATCCGCTATCGAGAGATCACCGTGACGCCCTTCACCCACATCGACTATCAGCGCAAGGGGCTTTCGATCGAGGCGCTGCTGGAAGGATTGCAGGCGGGGCGCACGGCTGCGCGCGCCGATTTCGGCGTGGAGATGCGTTGGATCTTCGACGTGCCGCGCAATCTGAGCTTTCCGCCCACAGGCGGTTACGACCCCCATCCGGCCGAACGCACGCTGGAGTACGCCCTGGCGGGGCGGGATGCAGGCGTGATCGGCTTCGGCTTAGGCGGCAACGAGGTGGGCGCGCCGCCTGAACCGTTCGCCCATGCCTTTGCGCGCGCCCACGCCGAGGGGCTGTTGTGCGCGCCCCACGCCGGCGAGACAGAGGGCCCGGCCAGCGTATGGGGCGCCATCGAGGCGCTGCGCGCCCATCGCATCGGCCACGGCGTGCGTTCGATCGAGGACCCTCGTCTGGTCGATGTGCTGCGCGAACGCCAGATCCCGCTCGAGGTCAATATCATCAGCAATCTGCAGCTCCACATTTACAACCGCGTCGAGGAGCATCCGTTCCCGCAGCTCGATCGCATGGGCGTCAAGGTGACGGTGAACAGCGACGACCCTCCGCTTTTCAACACCACGCTGTGTACAGAGTATGAGGTGGTGGCGAGCGCCTTCGGCTACAGTCACAAGGATCTGATGCGCATCGCCCGCAACGCCTTCGAGGTCAGCGCTGCGCCGCCTGCGCTCAAGGCGCAATGGTTGGCCGAGTTCGACGCCTGGGCGGCCACGCACGAGTGAGGGCTATCGTAGATGCGCAATTGAACAGGGGCGGATGATTTACCCGCCCCTGTTTAGATTTTATGTGAAGGTTTTTCTCCGGCGGCTCGCAGCGTGGAGCGCTGCCCCCCAATCGCAGCGGAAGAGGGCCGATTACTCGCTTGGCGGCAGGATCACAGCGTCGATGACGTGGATGACGCCGTTGCTGGCCTCGATGTCGGCGGCGATCACGGTCGCATCATTCACCTTCACGACGCCGTCGGCAATGCTAAACGTTACCGGCGCACCCTGCAATGTCTCCGCCGTCATGCCATCGCTCAGATCGCTGGACATCACTTTGCCCGGCACCACGTGATAGAGCAAAATCTGCGTCAGGGCGCCCTGTGGATCGGCGAGCAGGCTTTCCACCGTCCCTTCCGGCAGAGCGGCGAACGCCTCATCGGTCGGCGCGAAGACGGTGAAGGGCCCTTCGCCCGCCAGCGCATCGGCCAGGCCAGCTGCAGTGACGGCGGCGAGCAGCGTCTGGAAGTTGCCTGCAGCGGCTGCCACCTCTGGGATGGCGCCCGGCGCCTCAGCAGCTGCCTCTTCAGCCTCTTCTTCGCCCGGCGGCAGGATCACCTTATCGATGACGTGGATGACGCCGTTGCTGGCCTCGATGTCGGCGGCGATCACGGTTGCATCGTTCACCTTCACGACGCCGTCGGCGATGGAGAAGGTCACGGGACTACCCTGTACCGTCTCCGCCGTCATGCCGTCGCTCAGGTCAGAAGACATCACCTTCCCAGGCACAACGTGATAAAGCAGAATCTGCGTCAGTTGACCTTCGGGGTCGGCGAGGAGCGCCTCGAGCGTGCCCTCGGGCAAAGCTGCAAACGCCTCATCGGTTGGCGCAAAGACGGTGAAGGGCCCTTCGCCCTGCAACGTCTCGACCAACCCTGCGGCGGAAACGGCCGCCACCAGCGTCTCGAAGTTGCCGGCGCTCACGGCGATGTCCACGATCGTGCCAGGGCCTTCATCCGCAGGCGCCTCGGCGGGCGGCTCGGTGGGAGTTGGCGCCGCCGTCGCCATAGGAGCGGGCGCAACCGGCGCGCAGGCCGCCGTCACGAGGGCGACGACGAGCAAGAAGGCTAGCGTTTTCATGAAGTGCATGCTGCTTCTCCTTTCGTGTGTACAGTGCTGGAATCCGGTGATTGATTGAACGTAAATGCTGATGCAATTATTGTGCATTCATTGTTCAATTACTGTACAGAGTAGTGGCAAGCGGCAATTTTCGAGGTGATGGGTCTTCCATTCTCACCATTTTTTCATCGAAATGGTACAATCGAGGCAAAGAGAGGAACCGATGGGCGTATGGCGCAGCTCACAGAGACAATTCGTGCACTATTCGAGGGCGCTGGCTCCGGATCGCTGCTGGAGCGCATCGCGGCGTCGATGGATCCGGTGGCGTGGACGTTGGTGATTTTGTTGAGCGGCGCCGTCATTGTGGGTCTCTTTTTCAGCCTGACGACGCGACGTCCCTTTCTGGCGGCGGACGAAGTGGAGGCGACCCCGCAGATGCTGCTGGCTCGTCTCAAACAGGAGCCAACCCGGCTGGCTCCGATCGCTATCATCAGCCGACTGGGCGCCGAAGCTACGCTGGAGCTTCTGGAGTACGGCGATCAGATTCGCACTCATGAATGGCGCTACAAATGGAGCAGCGTGCGCGAGGAGCTGATCCATCTGCTCAGCCAGCAGAACGCCTTCGGCCCGACCTACGCGTTGGCGCGCTATTATCGCTCTACGGACAAACAAGAGCCGGACACGCTGCGCATTCGCCGCACGGCGCTCATCCACAAGCTTGGGCAGCTGCGCTATCTGGAGCCGGACGCCAACGGCAACCCTGCGCAGTTGCGCGTGCGTGCGCATCCGGCTGAGGTTCAAGGAGATTTGGGATTCGAGGGAGAAACGCTGTGGCTGCTGGCCGATGAGCCGGCGCCGCCCCCCCAGGGGCCGATCGTGGAGTTGGAAATGATCGATTTTCGCACGTTGCAGGACGCCGACATTCGTATCCACATCCGTCGTTCTCCGGCGGTTGGCGGCGGCTTTCGCCTGACCTTGCAGAAGCGACATGGCTTCTGGGTGGTGGTTGATGAACAGATCGAATGGGTGAGTTGAAGGCATGACGGCGCTTCTAAATTTTATCAACGTGTTGGCGTCCAGCGTGCTGGTGATTTTGTGCTTCTCGCTGCTCGCCTACACGTTGACCTATAACTTCCGCAACCCGGTGGCGCGGCGTTTTGCGTTGATGTTGGCCTTCCTGATGGTCGTCTTCGCCGCCGACGTGGCGTTGGACAGCGTCTCCACGGCTGCATCCGCCAACCGCTGGCTGCGGCTGCAGTGGCTCGGCATCGCCATGACCCCGGCGGCCGCCTATCTCTTCTCCGTCTCCGTGCTGGAGACCACCAACTATCGCGTGCGGCGTCGGCGCTGGGTGGGCGTGATAGCGCTGCTTATCTCGACGGCCAGCGCAGTCGACGCCATCTGGGGCAACGCCATCGTCGGTCAGGTTCACTTTCGACCGCCGCTCAGCTATCTGGAGGGCGGGCCGCTCTTCTGGCCCTTTGCGATTTACTACGCCGTTGTCACCGCTCTGGCCTGGGCCAACATCTGGAAGGCGCGGCGACGTTGCCTGACCGAAAGCACACGCGCGCGCATGACCTATCTACTGGTGGGTTTCATTGCGCCGGGCGTCTCCGTCTTCCCATATCTGATCGCCTTCGCCCTGCTCTTTGGCCCGCGGGAATCGGCCTGGTTCGTGTTGTTGCTTTCGATCATCGGCAATGTCGTGGTGGGTTTTCTGCTGTTGTTGATGAGCTACACGGTGGCCTACTTCGGCGTCATCACGCCCGACCGCGTGGTGCGCTATCGGCTGTTGCGGTTTTTCATGCGCGGCCCCTTCGTCGCCATTCTCGTGATCTTGGCGATCCAGATCACGCCTCCGATCGAACGCACCCTGGGTTTGCCGCGCAACGTGATCCTGTTCAGCATCATCACCGGCGTGATCGTGCTCAGCCAGCTCGCCTTGAGCGTCACCAAGTCGGCGGTGGACCGCCTCATCTATCGCGAGTATCGCGATGAGATCGCCTGGCTGCGCGAGCTCGATCGCCGCATGTTGACGACCAGCGATCTGCGCCAGCTGTTGGAAAACAACCTGATCTCCTTGTGTGAGCTGTTGCGCGCGCCGTCGGCCTTTGTGGCTGCAGTCTCCGGCCCCGACCTGGTGCTGGAGGCGATGGTGGGGCCGGAGGAGAAGCGCAAACAGATTCTCTCGATCGACGACTGGTCGGACGCCTTGGGACGGGCGCTGCGCGAGCGGAAGGAGCCGCAGCCGGGGCGCATGCCACAGCCCTATTCCCATCGCGGCTACTGGCTCTGGCCGTTGGTGGATCGCGCGCCGGAAGACGAAGGCGTGCGCGTCATCGGGTTGCTCGGCGTGCAGGCGCGCACGCAGGCGCCTCTTTTTACTTCGGATGAGGCGCGCGTCATCGACGTCATTTTGCATCGCACCACGCGCGCGCTGGTCGACCGCAAGCTGCAACAGCGCGTGCTCGCCAACTTGCGCTACATCATCCCGGATATCGAGCACATTCAGCAGTTGCGCGGGGTGGTTCCTTACGCTGCGCCGGACAGCGCCCAGGAGCCGGTGGAGGCGCTGCTCGATCCCAGCCCGATCCACAGCCCGGAGTTCGAGGCCTGGGTCAAGGACGCGCTGAGCCACTACTGGGGCGGGCCTAAATTGACGCACAGCCCGTTGATGAAGCTGCGCGTCGTCGGCGAGATGCTCAGCCAGGCCGACGACGACCCCACGCGCGCGCTGCGCCTCGTACTCGGGCAGGCGCTGGAGCGGCTGCGCCCTGAAGGAAAGCAGAACTTCACGGCGCCCGAATGGTTGCTGTACAACATTCTGGAGATGCGTTTCGTGCAAGGACGCAAAGTGCGCGAGATCGCCGACCGGCTCGCCATCAGCGAGAGCGACCTCTATCGCAAACAGCGCGTGGCGATCGGCCAACTCGCGCGCGTGCTTTCGGAAATGGAGCAGTCCAACGCCGTCGAGTCGATCGCTGCGCCGGGCAGCCTCGCAGATGGCGCCCAAAATACAGACGTCATCGCCGGCGTCGCCCCAACAGCCGCCAAATCGACCAAACTGTAAGTGTGCTATTCTACGAGCTGGATTTTGGGGAAGCGACTCTGGTCAAATTCGTGCAGGCGCTCCGGCCCCAGAGCGGTGATTTCGTGGTGAATGGCTTCGGCCGCCGCGCGCAGGGATGCGATGTCCACCCCTTGACAGATTGGCGGCAGCGTGCGCAGGCGGGGCAGGCCGCGGCGGAACATCTTGATTGCGCCCGCCCAGTTGTTGCGCTGAATTTGCAGAAACGCCACCCCAATCTGGAGAATGCCTTGATACATTTCGCGCACCGGCCGCGTCTCTTCGTTCCAGGCCTCTTCCAGCCACTCATGTTGCTCGAAATATTCGCCGCGGTTGAATTCCTCGATCCCGCGGCGAGCCGGTGCGCTCAACGGCGCGTCCCAGCCCTCGGGATAGATGGTTGGCGGATGGAGATAGCGCTTCACGACCTCTGGCAGCGTCTCCATCATTCTGCTGCGCGCCCAGGCGTGATCCGCGCCAGCGCGCCGCGCCGCTTGCAGCGTCTCCGCGTCGACGTGGCTGCCGAATGCGATGATCGGGATTTGAGCGGTGTGCGGTCGCATCTTGCAGCGCGCAATGGCGCGCCTCCAGTCGCCTTCGGCCCCGAGGTCAACCAGGGCAAGGTTCGGAAATTCGCGGTCGACGGCTTCGACGAAGTCCTCGGGCGTTTCTACGATCACCGCCCGTCCGCCCTGACGTTCGATCACGTCGCACAGGCGCGGAACGAAAAAAAGGTCCGGCTCCAGACAGACGACCGCCGGCTGGTGTAAAGTGGGTTCGGATCGTAGAGGTTGCGTCATGATGAAAAATCAATCCCAAAGAAAATGGCCGTAGCCTCGCAAATTTGATATACTGAAATCTCTTGCAACACATGATTCCTCAGTCATGCAAGGATTGTCTGTGAGCGAAATAACTGTGCAAATTGATTCCAACCTGAGCTACGATGCAGCCCTCGCACAACTGGAGCGCATCCTGGATCGACTGGAAAGCGGCGACCTGCCGCTGGAGGAGACGTTAAGGCTGTACGAAGAAGGCGCGCTCCTGGCGCAACTCTGCGCAGCCCGCCTGGATGAAGCGGAGCTGCGCGTGCGTCGCTGGCAGGAAGGGAATCAGACGACTCCATTTGATGCGTGGCGAGAAACCTAGCAATTTATGCTCGCACTGTTGAGCAACTCGGCGCTCTGGCTGCCGCTTTCGATCGCCTTGATCGTGCAGTTTTACAAGGTGGTGGCCTATTGGGTGCAGACCGGCCGCTTCGATTTTCGCGTGATGGCGCAGGCGGGCGGTATGCCAAGCAGCCACTCCGCCCTCGTATGCAGCCTCGTGACCGCCATCGGCTATCAGTATGGAATGGACAGCGGCCTGTTCGCCGTCGCCGTCGTGCTGGCGGTGATCGTCATGTACGATGCGCGTGGGGTACGCCAGGAAAGCGGCAAGCAGGCGCGCGTGCTGAACCAGCTTCTACAGACCGTCTTCAACGGTCACCCTCTCACCGACGCGCAGCTCAAAGAGCTGATCGGTCACACTACGTTGCAGGTGATTGTCGGCGGCTTGATCGGCATTATCTACACCTTGCTCTTTTTCCTCGGGCGCGACTGGCTGTAGCGCGCAACCGAATTTTTCTGAAATCCTTTCAACTAATGGCTTGTTCTGCGCAACACTCTGTGCTATGATCGGCGCAATTGGCCGGAACAGCAGCCGGACGTTCAACATGAAGAAAGATTGACTTTTGGAGGAGCTATGCGACGCGTGGTTCTGATTCAACCCCGCCGCGATGGACGAATTTTTGGAAAGGCGCCCGGTTCGCCATACACCTTGATGCGTCTGGCGTCCCTCGTTCCCGAAGAGATTCCGGTGGAAATCTGGGACGAGAATCTGCGCGATCTGGAGCTGGACACCCTGCGCGAGGGTGATCTCGTGGGCATCACCTCGATGACGGTGACGATCGAGCGCGCCGAACGCATTGCGCGCAAAGCCATGCAACAGGGCGCCGGCGTCGTCGTGGGCGGCGTGCACGCCACGTTGATGCCTGAACATGTCGCCACCTTCGCTCATAGCGTCATGGTCGGCGAAGGCTACTTCACCTGGCAGCAGCTGATCCAGGATTTCGCCGCCGAAGGCGTCAAGGGGATGAAGCCGATCTACGAAGATCAGCGATGGGCGGACCTCGAAGGGTTGGCCACCATCACCGACCGCGTGATTGCGATGGTGGACGAGAACAAAAATTACTGGACGCCTTACCTGGAGATCACGCGCGGCTGTCCCCGCAACTGCGACTTCTGCACCGCCATTCGCGTCAGCGGACGGCGCATGCGCTTCCGTCCGGTCGACGAGGTCATCGACGAGATCAAGCGCCGCAAGATCAAGCGCTTCTTCCTCACCGACGACAACTTCGGCCTCAACTTTACGATCGCGCCCGACTATTGCGCCGAACTCTTCGAGGAGCTCGCCAAGCTCGACTTGCACGGTTGGACCTGTCAGTCGGAGATGAGCATCGCCAAACATCCAGAACTGCTGGAAATGAGCGTCGCCGCCCATCTCGACAAGCACTTCATCGGCTTCGAGAGCATCAATCCCAATAACCGCTCTTCACTCGGCGGCAAGTCCAAGGGCAAGGCCGACCAGACGCGCGAGGCGATCCGCGCCATCCGCAAGACCGGCGTGGGCGTCGTCGGCCTCTTCGTGATGGGCTTCGACTCCGACACGCCGGAGACCTTCCAGGCGATGTGGGATTTCATCCGCACCAGCGAGTTGGACAGCGTCAGCACGACCATGCTCACGCCCTATCCCGGCACGCCCTTCCGCGAGGTGGTGGAGCGCGAGGGGCGCCTGCTCGACGTGCCGTGGAGCCACTACGACACCGCGCATCTGACCTTCATCCCCAAAAACTTCACGGTCGATGAGCTGCGCGCCGCCTACGACTGGCTCTGCCGCAAAATTTACAGCCCGTACCAGATCGCGCGTCGCGGCCTGCGCTCGCTCGGACGGTACCCGCTCTCCAAGGCGGGCAAGAAGGTCTTCGGCAGCTTCAGCACCGACTACGGCTATCGTCGCACCTACGCCTACCGCAACGCCCTGTAAATTGCGGCCGCGGTTGCTGCGCATGCGGCGGATGCGCACAGGTTCAAGTGCTGCATCCGGCGAGTTTGCAGCAACCGCGGCCGTTTCCTCAGCGGACAGAGTCGATATAGGACAGAGTCGATCTCAGTACTTGCAGTCGACCTGGCGCCTGGTCTCCGCCGACTCCAGGATGGCGTCGCAGATCACGGCGCAGCGGTAGCCGTCCTCAAAGTCTGCGCCGATCGGCGCCACCGGCTTGTCGTTGACGATGCAGTCGAGCAGGTGGGTGATCTCATGCACAAAGGTGTGCTCCCAGCCGATGATGTGCCCCTGCGGCCACCAGTTTTCCCACCACGGATGATACGGCTCGGAAACGAGCACCTGATGGAAGCCGCGCGTCTCCTTCGGCTCTTCGTCCACCCAGTAAACTTCCAACTCGTTGAGCCGCTCCAGGTTGAAGCGCAGGCTGCCCTTCTCGCCGTTGATCTCGATCACGTTGCTGTTTTTGCGGCCGGCGGCGAAGCGCGTCGCCTCGACCGTGCCTAACGCGCCGTTTTCAAACGAGACGACGGCGGCGAAGGCGTCGTCCACATCGACCGTGCCCATCGTGCCGTCCGGCCAGGGGCGCTCCTTGATGAAGGTGCGCGTCATGGCGCTGACGCTCTCAATTTCGCCGACCAGATAGCGGCCCAGGTCGATAATGTGCGCACCCAGGTCGCCGAGCGCGCCGCTGCCGGCCACCTGCTTGTTCAGCCGCCAGATCATCGGCATATTGTAGTGCGGCATAATCCATTCCTGCAGGTAGACGGCGCGGAAGTGGTAGATGCGGCCCAGCGCGCCGCTCTCGATCAGCAGCCGCATCTGACGCACCGCAGGGACAAAGCGATAATTGAAAGCCACCATGTGCTTGACGCCCGCCTTCTGCACGGCGTCGAGCATGGTTTTGGCTTCCTCCGCCGTGCGCGCCAGCGGCTTCTCGCAGAGGATGTGCTTGCCCGCCTGCGCAGCGGCGATGCATGGCTCGGCATGCGCATCGTTCGGTCCGCCGTTGTCAAAGAGCTGCACCGCCTCATCGTCGATCAGCGCGCGCCAGTCGGTGTAATAGCGTTCGTATCCGAAGCGCACCGCCGCCGCTCGCGTCGCCTCCTCGTTGCGGCCACAAATGGCCACCAGCTTCGGGATTGCGGGCGGCGGATACATCATATAGGGAATCTTTTTGAATGCGTTGCTGTGCGCCTTGCCCATGAAAGCGTAGCCCAACATGCCGACGCCGATCTCGGGCGCCTGAGCTTCGGCGGCGGCCGCCGCCATCGAGGTGAAGCCTGCTCCTTCGGCCATTGCGAATCTCCTTACTGTGTTTGATGGATTCGATTTGTTTTGGAAATTTGATAGTGTGAGAGCATTTTAGCATGAATGCTCAAGATTGCGATCTGATGATCATCGACGTGCTTGAACGCAGTTCCTTTGTGCGCCGCCGCATGCTGACGCCCGATGGCGTCTATCTCCCGGTCAGCTTCAAGATGAAAGCACTGACACAGATGCTCTGGACAAAGATCGCTGGTCGCCAAAGGGGAATCTGCGCGTTTTCTAGCGAAACGTCTGCCGATCTAACGACACAGCCTGTCCGCCAACGCTACAATTTCGTCGTGCATCGTCAATTGGGTGCGCCAGGCGGCCGGAATCCCCGCTTCGCCGTAGAACGCGCCGGCCACCTGCCCACATACGGCTGCGGTTGTGTCGGCGTCGTCGCCCAGGTTGGCGGCCAGCAGCACGGCGCTGGCGAAGGTGTCGGTGCGGTCGAAACACCAGAGCGCGGCTTTCAGGCTGTCGACGACGTAGCCGGAGCCGCGGATCTGCGCCTGGCGCTTGCTGCGATAGTCGCCCCGCGCAATCGCCTCAATCTGGGGTGCGCCGGTGAACGTTGCGCTGTCGCCCAGCAGCACAGCGGCTTTGTCGTCGCCGCGCAGGGCGCGCACGAGGATGCACGCAAAGAGGCGGCTGGCGTCGAGACACTCCGCCGCGGCGTGCGTGGTGCGCGCACTCTCCGCCGCGTAGTGCGCAGCCGCGTCAATGTCGGGATAGTAGTAGAGCGGCACGGGCGCCAGGCGCATGATGCAGCCGTTGCCTGCCTTGTGCGGGTCGGTCGAACCGGCGAATGGATCGCCCGTCTGCTGAAAACGCTGCAGCGCACCCGCCACAGTGACGCCGATGTCAAAGCAGACGCCGGTGCTGCTCAGGTAGCCTTCTTTCCACCGGCGCACGTAGCGCGTCATCGGGTCGTGGGCATCGAAGCCGTTGCACTCCACCAGGCTGTAGCCGAGACAGAGCGCCATCGACGCATCGTCCGTCCACTGGCCCGGCTGCAAGCCAAATGGTCCGCCGCCGACCATGTCGGCAAGATATTCCTTGACCACATGCATCAAAAGAGGCGGCTATGATGATCATCCCTTCCACCGGCTGCTGGCGGATGATCTGGCATTTGCCGGTGGCCTGGGTCTTGGGCGAAGCGAAGAAATGCGGCAGCGCACACCCTCTACGCAAGCGAGCGCTCCACCATCTGCGCAGCCGCCGGTGGGCCGCCCAGCCGGGCGAATTCCTCGCGCAGGGCGGCGGCGCGCGCTCGATAGGGAGAGAGGTCGGGAAGCAGCGCAGCCAGTGCGGCGGTCAGCCGTTCGACGGTCGCCTCTTCGGGCGGCAGATGGAGGCCGACGCCGGTGCGCGCCACGCCGCGCGCCTGATGAAGCTGCTCGCCAGCATGGGGGACGACGATCTGCGGAACCGCCGCGCGCACGAGGGCGTGGGTCGTGCCCGCGCCGCCGTGATGGATAGCCGCCGCAGCATATGGGAGCAGGGTGCGAAAGTCGGCGAATTCGCGCACGACCGCCTCGGCGGGCAGTCGCTCCAGCCAGCGGTCATCCCCTGCAGGGTCAATAGAGCGCCCTAACAGCAGGATCGGCCGACAGCCCAGGTTCACCGCAGCGCGCGCCGCCGCCAGAAAAAACGCCGGATCGCGGTTGAAGGTTGTCCCCAGGGTGATGACGACCCACGGTGCATCCTCTGGCGAAGGCAGCGTCGCATCCGCAGGGAGGGCGTCGAGCGGCAGACCGCCTGCGTGGCGCGTCTGCGGCGCCAGCGCAAGGCCGGCATACCAGCGCTCCGACCAGAAGGTGAGGTGAAGATGGGGGGAACGCAGCGCAGGCGGACCCTGTCGGGTGAAGTTGACGCCTTCACAGCCGCCGATGCGGAGCAAGCGCGCCATCCGGGCGCTCGCCTCGGCCATCACATCCTCCTCTGCGCCGGTGGAAATCTCCACAGCAGGCCATCCGACTACGATGAGAGGGCGCCGGATGCGTTCGGCGACCAGACCTGATGCAACGATGAACATCTCGCTGACGATTGCGTCCGGCTGCACCTCGGCGGCGACCGCCTCGAGCGCGGCCATGCCTGCCTCCACGCGCGCCGGCTCCAGCCATTGGTCGAGCGCGCGCAGCCTGCGCAGGCGTCGCCATGCCGCGTCAGCCATCTGCGCGGGGCGGGCCATGGGCGGAGGCGGCGGCCAACGCCAGCCGGTCTCCGTCAGCGACGCAAAGCGGACGCCTTCCTGTTGCACCTGAGCAGCCACCGCCTCGCCCGAGGCCCAGATCACCTCGTGGCCGCGCCGCTGTAGTGCGACCGCCGTCGCCAGAAACCCGCCCCAGTCCAGGTGGCCTGGCAGCGGCGCCGAAACGAACAGAAAACGCATCGGGGCTCCACCGATCTCTCAAAAGCGACGCCCTGTCCGCCGTCCCTCTTCTCGCTTCTTTTTTTCATTGCTCAATTGCTGCATCCCGGCGTCAGCCGATACAACCCGCCGTTGCCCATGCCGATCCAGAGGGCGCCATCGGGCGCAGTGGCGACGGCCAGGATCGGCCAGCCGTGCAAGATGCGCTCGGCGATGACGCCGCCATCGGCGGCGCGTCCCAGCCGATACAGTCCCGGATAACGGCCGTAGACGCCGAAGTAGACGGTGTCGTACGCCCAGGTGATGCCCGTCGGCGCAGCGGAGTTGACCAGATCGACCACCGGCGGCGTGTACCACTCCGCGCCTTCGCCGCTCAACGTCAGCGGGAAGCCGTAGTGCGGCGTCGCCCCCTCGCCGGGGCCAATTGCAGCGGGATCGAGCATGTTCACTTCGTCGCCGGCGCTGATTTCGTCGGGCACGTTGGTGGCGCCGTTGTCGGTGAACCAGATGCGGCCGGCCGGGTCGGCGGTGATGCCGTAGGGATTGCGCACCCCGCGCGCGGCGGTGGAGAAGACGCCGATCGTGCGCTGGCTGAGCAGGGCGTCCAACGGCGCGCGCACGATGCGCGCTGCGTAGGGATTGCCGGCGGAGACGATCTGCTGCGCGCCCTCCTCGCCCACGCCGGTGATCGGTCCCTCCACATAGCCATCGCGCATGGCGCCCGCCGAGACGTAAACCCAGCCGTTGCTGATGACGATGCCGTTGTTGGCGTGGAAGAGCTGACTGTTGACCGCAAAGCCGTCGGCAAGCTTCTCGTAGCCGCCGCCGTCGGGAATGCGCCCGACCTCGCCCGACCGGCTGATGTAGAGCGCTCCGTCGTGATAATCCAGCCCGGTGATGCGGCTCGATTCGGTGAAAATCTCCTCGTAGCGGGTGCGGTTGTTGATCCAATCATAGACCGCCACCGACCGGCTCGGATGGTAGGCGTCGTAGAGGATCATCGGATCGACGTCGCGAGATAAGTTGCTGTCGAGCGCCAGGAACATGCGGCCGTCGGGCGCAAAGGCGATCGCCGTGATGCTGCGCGTATTGTCCGGCAGCCGCTGCTCGATGCAGAAACCGCCGCGCGGCGTCATGTAGGGATCATCCTCAGATGGCGCAGACAACCCCAAGGCGCTGACGCGAATCGGGGCGGCTCCAGAAAGCGGCGCCGGCCGGGCCGCCACCGGCTGCGGCGCAGCCGCCTGCGACGCAGCAACTGCACCATCGCCCGCTGCATCACTGCCCGCTGCACTATCGCCCGTCGCACTATTGCTCGCTGTGCTTTCGGTTGAGGCCGTTTGTGCTGAACCGTCCGTTCCAGACGCAACTGCGCCGCGCGGCGCGGCTGTGGAGGCGAGGCGCAGTCCGACGCGCGCCAGGATGCGCGCCAGGTCGGCCTCATTGGGAATGGCGCCGCAGCTGATGGGCAGGATCAGGTCGCTGCTGACCAGCGTCTCGTGCCGCTGGCCGTCGTTGCAGGCGTCGGGCACCTCCGCCATTTTAACGCCGGGGCCCACGGTCAGCCAGGTGCTGACGACCGGCCTGGCGGCGGTCTGCGCTGCAGCCGTTTGCGTCGGCGCGCGCTGCGCTGGAGGAGCCGATGGAGCGGCGCGACGTTCGGCCGCGCCCTGTTTGATCCATTCGTAGATCAGCTGTTGCTCATTGGGCGGAAGCGGGCCGGTCACGGGCATTTTGCCCTGGCTCACCATTTCCCACAATTTGGATGCCTCCGGATCGCCTGGGATGACGACGGGGCCGTTGTCGCTTCCGGCCATCACCCCGCGGTAGGTGGTCGTCTGCAACCCCATGATGCGCGCAGCCGCACTGTGGCAGGCGGCGCAGCTGCGGTCGAAGATCGGCTGGATGTCCTCCACGAAGCCGATTTGCGGTCCCTGCACAACGGGGACGGTGGGCGTCGGCGTCGGCAAGAGGGCGGCGAGCGTCGGCGTTTGGGCCGCAGCTGCATCGATCTGCTCCACGACCGTGTAGCCGACAATTTCCACCAGCGAGCCGCGTTCGATCTTGCCCACGCGACAGGAGTCGACGTCCGGCTGGCTGCGCACATTGGTGGTCTGCAGTGTGGCGCCGAAGGCCGAGGCGCCCAGGTCGATGCACGCTTTGAGTTCGTCCAAATTGCTGATCAGTTGAATGTTGCGGTGGGGTTGCCCCAGGAGGTTGGGGTCGAGGATCGGCGGCCTGGGGCCTCCGCTCAGGGGCGTTGGCCCGCTGAGCAACGCGGTCAGGGCGCCGCTGCAGCCTGCCAGTAAAGTCGCCGAAAAGACAAGCATCCAGATTGTGCGAATTCTGACAACCATTTTGTAAAAACCTCTCACGTTTGAAACGATGCGCTATTGCTCCGCAGCCGCTTTCTGCGCCTCGGAGGCGAACCATGCACGCGCCTGGGCGATATCCGCGTGAATTTGCTTGACCAACTCG
>NZ_CAKZMJ010000086.1 GCF_937128415.1 uncultured Caldilinea sp. | reverse complement strand
GACTGCATCAATGCGCGGCGCATCTGCTCCAGCAAAACTGCGACGGGTGCAGGTTTGCGCAGCCAGAGGTCTCCACCGAGGCCGCTGTTTGGAGCGCCGTTTTGTTGAATCGTCGTGAAGAGGACGGGGACGCCCCGTTCCCGTAAGCGAAGCAGCAGCGGCTCCACTGGAGGCGAGAAGTCTCCATCCACCAGGGCCAGATCGGGCGACGACGCTTCCAACGCTCGAAGCGCCTCCTCTTGCGAGGCGGCGGCGATGGGTTCCATGCCGAAACACTCCGCCCAGAACAGGAACGCCCTGCGCGCCGCCTCATTGTCATCGAGCACGAGCAAGGTTCGCCCCGCAAGCGAGGATTCTCTCCGACAAAACGCATCAGGAGACGCTTCGGCGCGCACGGTGAAGAAGAAGGTGGAGCCGACGCCTTCCTCACTCTTCACCCACATGTCGCCTCCCATCAGCCGGCACAGATTGCGCGCAATGGCCAGCCCAAGCCCACTCCCGCCATACTTGCGGGTGGTGGAGGAATCCACCTGCGAAAACGCCTGGAAGAGGCGATCCAAACGCTCCGACGGGATGCCGACTCCGGTGTCGCGCACGGCGAAGTGAAGGGTGCAGGGCAGGCTTTTCATCGCCCCGGCTGCGGGCGGCGAGACGGCGTCCCACTCCACCCACAGCGTGACGACGACCTCACCCTGATGCGTAAATTTGACGGCGTTGCCGATCAGGTTGATCAGAATCTGACGCAGCCGCACCGGATCGCCGGTGACTCTGAGCGGCAGCGCGCGCTCCGGCGAGGCGACCAGCTCAACGCCTTTGGCCGAAGCCTGGCGGGCGAACATGCTCAACGCTTCTTCGACGCACGCCATCACATCGAAAGCAATGCGCTCCAGCTCTAGCTTGCCCGCCTCGATCTTCGAGAAATCGAGCACGTCGTTGAGGAGGCTGAGCAACGCTTCCCCGCTGATGCGGATGGTCTCGGCGAACTCGCGCTGCTCGGAGGTCAGCGGCGAATCCAGCAGCAGGGCGGTCATGCCGATCACGGCGTTGAGCGGCGTGCGGATCTCGTGGCTGATGTTCGCCAGGAATTCGCTCTTGGCGCGGTTGGCGGCCTCGGCCTCGCTCGCCAGCCGTCTCGTCTCGGCCAGCGTCTGCTCCAGCTGTTGGTTTAGCTCGCGCAGCCGCTCCTCCGCCGCCTTGCGCTCCTCCAGCTCCCTGTGCAGCGCGTCGTACAGGCGGGCGTTTTCGACGGCGACCGCCGCCTGCATGGCGATCGTCTCCAGCAGGCGAATCTGCTCGGGCGTGTAGGCGTTCGCCTCAACGCTCTGAATCGACAGCACGCCCACCACGCGGTCGCCTATCCTCATCGGCGCGCCGACGTAGGAAACGGTCGGCGCCGGGCCGACCATCAGATAAGGGTAGGTGCGCTGCGCCTCGGGATCGCGCATGTTGGGGACGTAAAGCGTGCGCCGATGCTGGATGACATAGCCGGTCAAGCTTGCTCGCTCTCGCACATAAATGCGATCGAGCGAACGGTACACGCCGAGATCGTAAAACAAGGGGATCTCATAGCTTTCGCTGTCGGCGTCATAGATCGCCACATAAAGCGTGTCCACCGGCAAGACGCGACGGCATGCTTCCAGGATGGCGTGCAGCACCTCGGTCATCGTGCGACCGGAAGTGATCGCCAGCCCGATCTGAAAGAGCGTCGATAGCTCCGTCGCAGGTTGCGCCTCTGCGGGCGGCTCGGGCGATGAGGACGGATTGGGTTTCAAATTTATCTGCTCCGCCGCGCTTTTTGCAATGTCCACTGAAGCATAAAATTAAGGCTTTGAACAAGCCGATCACGAGAGGACAACGGACTAAGAAATCTTCAAGCGCTAAAAACATTATAGAGTTATCGTGAAGAACGAAACAACCGTCTAACGCCGTAGATCACCTCTGCGGCTTTGCGCTTCATCCTGTCTATATGGCAGAGTATAGCGAGACTTACGTTCTCATGGTGCGCAGTTCGATGACGCCTTCTCGAAGAATACAACCTTTCAGGAATCCGGATGGAATTCCACAAAGATTCGGGCAACCCGTAGGCGCAGCTGCGAGCTGCGCTTCCTTGCATTCCCCAAGGCCTTGCGGGCCATCGAGAGCGTGCGGCTGGGAGCTGCACTTACAAGGAAGCCGGCCTTCGCGTTTGTTAAAGAGCTTCCCGGAAACAAAGCCAATTTCTCAATACGCAATACGCAACACGCTCTACCCATCCATAATTCAATCGACGGAGCAATCATCCCACTATGACGCACCCTTCGTATCACATGACGCCGCAGGAGTTTCGTCAGTACGGCTATGCGCTGATCGACTGGATCGCCGACTATCATCAGCGCGTGGAGTCCTTTCCGGTGCTCTCGCAGGTGCAGCCCGGCGACATCCGCGCCATGTTGCCGACCTCGCCGCCACAGCACGGCGAACCCTTCGACGCCATCCTGGCCGACGTCGATCGCGTGATCCTGCCCGGGGTCACGCACTGGCAGTCGCCCAATTTTTTCGCCTACTTTCCGGCCAACGCCTCCGGCCCGGCCATTCTTGGCGAGCTGCTTTCGGCCGGCCTGGGCGTGCAAGGGATGCTCTGGCTCACCAGCCCGGCCTGCACGGAGCTGGAGACGCACATGATGGATTGGCTGGTGGAGATGCTGGCCCTGCCGGAGAAGTTCAAATCGACCTCCACAGGCGGCGGCGTGATTCAGGATTCGGCCTCCAGCGCCACCCTCTGCGCCTTGCTCGCCGCCCGCGAGCGAGCAACGCACTTTCAGACCAATCGCTCCGGCGGCGCAGGTCATCTGACCGTCTACATCACCTCGCAGACGCATTCTTCGGTGGAGAAGGCCGTCATGATCGCCGGCATTGGGCGAGACAACCTGCGCATGATCGACGTGGATGAAAGCTACGCCATGCGCCCTGAAGCGTTGGCGGAGCAGATCGCCCGCGACCGCGCAGCAGGCTGCATCCCCACTTTCGTGTGCGCCACCGTCGGCACGACCTCCTCCAACGCCATCGATCCGCTGCGCCGCATCGGCGAAATTTGCCAGCGCGAGCGCGTATGGATGCACGTGGATGCGGCCATGTCCGGCGCAGCCGCGCTCTGCCCGGAATTTCGCTGGATTCACGACGGCCTGGAGTTCGCCGACTCCTACTGCTTCAACCCGCACAAGTGGATGTTCACCAATTTCGACTGCGATGCGTTCTTCGTGGCCGACCGCAAGGCGTTGATCGACGCCTTGAGCATCCTGCCCGAATATTTGCGCAATGCAGCAACCCAAACCGGCGCCGTGATCGACTACCGCGACTGGCAAATTCCCCTGGGGAGACGCTTCCGCGCGCTGAAGCTCTGGTTTGTCATTCGTCACTACGGCGTCGAAGGCTTACAATTTCATGTGCGAGAACATGTGCGCATTGCCCAACAATTTGCCGAGTGGGTGCGAGAGAGCGCAGATTTCGAGCTGGCCGCACCCGCGCCGCTCAACCTGGTCTGCTTCCGGCACAAAGGCGGAGACGCCGTCAACCAGCAGCTCATGGATCGCCTCAACCGCAGCGGCGATCTCTTTCTGACCCACACGCGGCTGGACGGCAAGCTGACGCTGCGCATGAGCATCGGCCAGACGCACACGCAGTTAAAACATGTGCAGCGGGCGTGGGAGCGCATTCAGGCGGAGGCGCAATGGCTGACGAAAGGCGGTTCAGGAAGCGTATGACGATCGTGAAGATCTGCGGCACAACCAATCTGGAGGACGCATTGGTCGCCGCGGAGGCGGGCGCCGACCTGCTGGGATTTATTTTCTATCCGCGCTCACCCCGCTATGTAGCGCCGGAGACGGTCGCTGCAATCGTGAGAGAGATGCGAGCAGCGTTCGCCGATCCGCCCCTCTGCGTCGGCGTTTTCGTCAATACGCCGGCGCCAGAGGTGAAAAGCGTGTTAGAACGCACCGGCCTCGACCTGGCGCAATTGCACGGCGATGAATCGGTCGAAGCGTTGCAGGCGCTTGAGGGTCGAGGCTTCAAGGCGGTGCGGCCCAAAGAGGTGGCGGAGGCGTTGTCGCTGGCCACCCTTTATGCGCCCTTGGGTTCACCCTCTGGCCCCCAGCTTCTGATCGACGCCTATCATCCTCATCTGTTCGGCGGCGGCGGGCGGCGCGGCGACTGGGATGTGGCGGCGGCGGTGGCGCAGCGAGTGGAGCGGCTGCTCCTGGCCGGCGGCTTGACGCCGGAGAACGTCGCCGAGGCGGTGAGCGCGGTGAAACCGTGGGGCGTCGACGTCGCCAGCGGCGTGGAGGCGACGCCGGGGCGCAAGGATCCTGCGAAGCTGCGTGCGTTCATCGCAGCAGTCAAGGGAGGGGCGCCCCCTTCTCGCCCTTCCCCTGACTGACTTCAACTTTTGATCGGGATGGCGCCCTTGCAATAGGGGCAATGCGCCGCCCTGTTGCGTGAATCAAGGTCGAAAAGTTCTACAATTCTGTGCGAATTGCACCGTATTGTTTGGGCATTGTCATCGTTGCGCCATTGCCCGATTTAAAGCAATGGTTTCTCGTGGGTGCGGCTCCCAGCCGCGCGTCCTTGGCCAAGCATAGAGCTATAAGGGAAACCAACAAAGCCCAGCGACGTACGCCTTTCTTAATCCCTTACAATTCAACATCTCTGGACATAAGTATCCCATGCCTGAAAGCATGAACGAGCTCCATTATCCGAGGTGTAGGTCACTGACATTGGTTTTGATGGCACATATATGAACTCGTGGCGCGTCACTGCATAATCTCCATAACCAGAAGACATGAGCCGTCGTGTTTGAACAAAACGGGTATTTGTATTCCAGGCATCATGATAATTTTGCAGGATCGGTCCGGCATGCCAGATTTTTGTGTATGCCCGCAGCCAGTAAAGTGTCACCGAAGAGGACGAACTACCTATGCTTCCTTGACTTGGAAATCCTGTGGTTGAGGCAGTCCCGACGGTGCCCACCGGATCCACCCAGACACTTCTAGTTTCCGCGCGAACCTGTCGGCCAATCTGAGCACCAAGAAACAACGCAATAATAAATACAATGGCAAGTTTTCTTGCGAATTGGTAAGCCATTTTATTCTCCCAAAAATTAAATATTGCGGAGTGCTATAACTTGCGAGGACAATTTTCGCTCGTAGCGCCTGGTTCTAATTCTTGTTGATTCCCGCCATCTCAGCACGCACCCGATCGAAATAATCGATGGCGCCGTATAAATCCTGAACGAAACTTTCAATCTCTTGCTCGTTTGTCAATTTTCCTCTGGATCTGCCGAGGTGCCCTATCATGACATTTGGGGTGTCAAGTTTTACCGGCTCTCCTAGGATGGAATGCTCCAACCAGTTGGCTTTGCGCATGAGCTGCATATCTTGAGGGGTTCCCAGCAAAAGTGCATAGAACAGGATATATCCATCGTCGCCGATAGGAATGCGCGCTTCCCCAGGATTGCGCAAATTCGGCAAGCCTAGTGCGGCGGAAAATGGCTCAATGTCAATCCCGATCCCTGCGATGATAAGACCTTCCTCGATCTGGGAGCGTAGCCATGTGCGATCGGTTTCTGTTAACTCCGCGAATTTGCTCTGCGCCGCCACCAGCGCATCAAGCGGGTGCACTTCTGCAACCTTGCGCACCTCCGTCCAGCTTTCTAGCAACTGAAAACCATACGCCTGCGCCATCTCGAGCGTCCACTTTCCGTGCTCGACGCTTGGGTCGCTCAGATACACAATGTGATAGGCGGTCGTTATGGGTTTCGATTGCGCTGCTGCATCGTTTTCTCGATTGTTGCCACCAGCCAGATACCCAAGCGTGACGCCTGCCAGAGCAATCACAAATAGGAGCAGCTTGCTCTTCATCTCTATGTCCTTTCGCCACGCAGATTTCGCCGGTTGAGTCTCCTTGGATCTCTAGGAGTTAAGGAATTGCCCATGCTTACTTTCTTGCACTAAAAACGTTAACATTTTGTCGTCTCTCTCTGTAGTTGAAGTCACAATTCACCCGATTGCCCCGCCGAAATTTTATGGCTTGTGATCGTAAACAAACTTATAGGCGTAAACAAGCTTATGGGGGTCTCGACATGTCACCCCCTCATTTCCTTCTCTTCGATCGGCGCCCAAGTGGGGAACCGCACAATCCCAAACGCAAGCGTGCATTTCCAATGTTTCGCCGTTTGCTTCGATCTTGGGTACAATCGTTTGGCAGAGCTATCGATTCGCAGCCGTCAAATCGGCATCACAAGTCGGAGAAAGCACGATGAACCGTCTCCTCACCTTGATTCTATCGTTCACGCTTATCCTGGCGCTCGCCGGCTGCGCAGCGGTGACGCCTCAGACGCCCGCCGAGGCCGGAACGACGTTGACCAAAGTGCGCATCGGCACGCAACCCTGGATCGGCTACGGGCCGTGGTGGATCGCGCAGGAGCAGGGTCTTTTTGCCAAGCATGGCATCGAGGCCGAGCTGATCGACTTCGTGACCGACACCGAGGTCAACGCCGCCTTCGCCTCCGGCAACATGGACGTGGCCAACGTAGCGACGCACACCGCCATCAAGCTCTTCGCCAACGGCGTCGACCTGCGCGTGGTGTTGGTCGAGGACGCCTCCTACGAAGCCGACGCCATCCTGGCCCCGTCGTCGATCACGTCGATCGCCGACCTGGCCGGCAAGACCGTTGCCTTCGAGGAGGGCAGCACGAGCGACCTTTTGCTCAACTATGCGCTGGCGGAGGCCGGCATGAGCATCAACGACATTGTCGCCGCGCCGATGCCCGCCGCCGACGCCGGAGCCGCCCTGATCGCCGGACAGGTGGACGTCGCCGTCACGTATGAGCCGTACATCTCCGAGGCCATCAACCAGAATCCGGACATCCAGAAGCTCTACACCGGCGCAGCCGATCCAGGGTTGATCTCCGACGTGCTGATCGCGCGCACGGCGTTCGCCGCAGCGAATCCCGACGCGATGAAGGCGCTGATGACGATCTGGGACGAGGCGGTGGCGTTCCTGCGCGCCAACCCCAACGAAGGCCGCGCCATCATCGCAAGAGCCGTCGGCAGCGCACCGGAGGAGCTTGCCACTGCCTTCGACGGCGTCGTCTTCTACGACTTGGCCGAAAACGCAGCCGGCCTGGCGCCCGACGGCGAGTTCCGCAAGGTGATGGAGGACGTGCAGAAAGTCTCGATCGCCATCGGCCTGATCGACGCGGCGGTTGACCTTGACGCCCTGATCGACGCCTCCTTCGTGAGCCGATGAGCGGGTCTGTTCCTTCGCAGCGGCCGGCCGAGCTCCGGCGTCAGCCGGTTCGCCTGCTTGAGCTGCGCAGAGAGATTCCCCGGCGCTGGTACCTCGGCGCCGGGGTCGGCTTCATCGCCCTCTTTCTCATTGCCTGGATTGCGCTGACCGCCGGGCAGTGGGTCTCGCCGATCTTCCTGCCCTCGCCGCTGGCCGTGCTCGCCGAACTGCGCAGCCAGGCCGCCAGCGGAGTGCTTTGGCAGGACCTGTGGGCGAGCGTCTATCGCATCATGGTCGGCTGGGTGCTCTCCACCGTGTTGGCTGTGCCGATCGGCGTGCTGATGGGCAACTTCCGCTTTTTCGAGGGGCTGTTCGAGCCGTTCATCGACCTGGTGCGCTACATGCCCGCCGTCGCCTTTGTGCCGCTGACGATCCTGTGGTTAGGCGTGGGCGACGCGCAGAAGTTCGCCATCCTTTTCATCGGCGTCTTTTTTCAGCAAGTGCTGATGATCATGGACAACGTCAAGACCGTCCCGCGCGAGATGATCCAGGTGAGCTACACCTTCGGCCTCTCGCAGTGGGAGATTCTGCGCAGCGTCATTCTGCCGGCGGCCATGCCCGGCATCTGGGACACCTTTCGCATCACCGTAGGTTGGGCGTGGACCTATCTCGTCGTGGCGGAGCTGGTGGCGGCGAACGTGGGCCTCGGCTATCGCATCATGCGCGCGCAGCGCTTCCTGGAGACCGACCAGATCATCCTTGGCATCCTGATCATCGGCCTGCTGGGGCTGTTCACCGACTATCTTTTCAAGTGGTCGTATCGTCGACTCTTTCCGTGGGCGCTGCAAAGTCGGTAGATAGATTCAATGATTCCATCAGCAAAATTACAAGCCCAACACGTTTGGAAGATCTTCGGCGGCCAACGGGAGGCGGAAGTTGTAGCCGTGCAGGACCTTTCATTGCACGTCGGCGTCAACGAGTTCGTCTCGCTCGTAGGACCGTCCGGCTGCGGCAAGTCGACCTTCCTGATGATGGCCGCCGGGCTGGAGTCGATCAGCGCCGGCGACATCTGGATCGACGGCAAGCCGATCACCGGCCCCGGCGCGGATCGCGGCATGGTCTTCCAGAGCTACACGCTCTTTCCCTGGCTCTCGGTGGAGGAGAACATCCGCTTTGCATTGAAGAAGAGCAAGCTCTCGCGTCGCGAGCAGGACGCGCTGGTGCGCGAGCACATCCAGTTGGTCGGCCTGGAAGGTTTCGAGCGGGCCTATCCGAACCAGCTTTCCGGCGGCATGCGCCAGCGCGTAGCCATTGCGCGGGCGCTGGTCTATAAGCCGGAGATGTTGCTGATGGACGAACCCTTCGGCGCGCTCGACGCGCAGACGCGGCTACAGATGCAGGAGCTGCTGCTCAACGTCTGGCAGACGCATCGGACTACGGTGCTGTTTATCACACACGACGTCGAGGAGGCGTTGTTGCTCTCTGACCGCATCTACGTGATGACGGCGCGGCCGGGGCGCATCAAGGCGGAGGTCGTGGTCGATCTGCCGAGGCCGCGCAACCTGCTCGACACGGAGAGCGACCCGCGCTTCGCCGCGTTGCGTCGCCAGGTGTTGACGCTGATCCGCGAGGAGGCGCAGCGCGCCGCAGCCTCCGGCGAATTTGCAGGCGCAACGTGATGGAGGCGATGCGCCGGTTTCTCCCCCTCTCCCAGCCTTGGGAGAAGGGGGCCGGGGGGTGAGGGCCTTCTTTCTGTGGAGGGCCTGCGGCTACGAGCCGCAGCTACAATGTTCCCATCCCCCCTCTCCCAGCCTTAGGGCCAGGGGGTGAGGGCTTCCTTTCTGTGGAGGACCTGCGGCTACGAGCCGCAGCTACAATGTTCCCATCCCCCCTCTCCCAGCCTTAGGGCCGGGGGTGAGGGTCTGCGGCGCCGACGGACTCGAAGACGAAACATCCCCCCATGACTCCGAAAGAGAGGAGCGATGATTGCTGCACTCCGCGAAGACGCCCGTTTCATTCTTGACCGCGCCATCGAGGCGGTGTCGCCGGAGCCGGCCGTGCGCAATTTTCTGCGCAGCGTCACGCCTCCGCCGCGCGTGACGCTGGTCGCCATCGGCAAAGCGGCGTGGCGCATGGCGCAGGCGGCGCTCGCCGAATGGGGAGACGCCATCGTGCAGGGAGTGGTGGTCACCAAATATGGCCACAGCCAGGGCGAGCTGCCCGGCCTGGAGGTCTATGAAGCCGGTCATCCCCTGCCCGACGCCAACAGCCTGCGAGGGGCGCAACGAGCGCTGGAACTGGTCGATCCATTGGGTGCGGAAGACCTCGTGCTCTTTCTTGTCTCGGGCGGCGGGTCGGCGCTCTTCGAGGCGTTGCCCGAAGGCGTCACGCTCGATGATCTGCAAGCTATCAACGAACAGCTGCTGCGCTCCGGCGCCAACATCGTGGAGATCAACGCCATTCGCAAGCGACTCTCGCTCGTCAAAGGAGGGCGCTTCGCCCGGCGCGCCGCGCCGGCGCGCGTGCTGACGCTGGCGCTCTCCGACGTGCTTGGCGACCGGCTCGACACGATCGCCTCCGGCCCGGCCTATCCCGACGCCACGACCGTCGAGACGGTGCGAGCCATCATCGACAAGTATCGCCTTGCGCTGTCCCCCAAGCTGCGCCAACTTTTGGAGCAAGAAACGCCCAAGGCGCTTGACAACGTCGAGACGCACATCATCGGCAGCGTGCGCGTCGCCGTCGAGGCCGCCGCACAGGCTGCACAGGAACGAGGGTATCGTCCGCTGATTTTGACCACTACGCTGGATTGCGAAGCGCGCGAGGCGGGCCGCTTCCTGGCGGCGATTGCGCGCTCGGTGCGCAGCGAGCAGAAGCCCCTGGCGCCGCCGTGCGCCGTGCTCTGCGGCGGCGAAACGGTGGTGACCGTCGTCGGCGCCGGCAGGGGAGGACGCAACCAGGAGCTGGCGTTGTCTGCGGCGATTGCGCTGGCCGGTCTGCCCGATGTGGTTCTGGCCTCCGTCGGCACCGACGGCACCGATGGGCCAACCGATGCGGCCGGCGGCATCGTCGACGGCGAGACCGCGGCGCGGCTGGCCGCGCAGGGCGTCGATGCGCAACGGGCATTGGCCGACAACGACGCCTACACGGCCTTAAGGGCCAGTGGCGATCTGCTCATCACCGGCCCGACCGGCACGAACGTCAACGACGTGACGCTGCTGCTGGTGAAGTAAACGACTCGCCCCAAAACCGGTGACTTGTCTGTCTCGCGTAGATTTTGGGAGTGATGACGCAAGCCGCGCAATGTTTTTACAAAATCGTCCGGCAATCATTGTAGCTGCGGCTCGTAGCCGCAGCTCTGGTGCGCTTCCGCGGCTCGCTGGAGACGATAACCTTTACGTAAGCATCTTTACGATGCCAGGGCTTTTCCTTCTTCTCACCCCTTCACGCCGCTGTAGCTGATGCCCTCGATAAAGTAGCGCTGGAAGAAGAAAAAGATCATCGCCATCGGCACGGTGGTCAACATCGAACCGGCGAGGAGGGCGTTCCATTGCAGGTTCTGCCCCAACCCGCCGCGCAGGAAGGCCAGACCAAGCGGCAGCGTATAGAGGTCCTGATTGGTCGTGATCACGATCAACGGATGCATGAACTCGTTCCAGCTGCCCTGGAAACTGAAGATGACCAGCGCCACGATGGCCGGCCGCGCCAGCGGCAGCACGATCTGGAAGAACATGCGGAAGCGACCGGCGCCGTCGATGCGCGCGGCCTCCTCGATCTCGCGCGGGATCGCTTCAAAGAACTGCGCCATCAGAAAGATGCCGAAGGCCGTCACCATCTTGGGGATGATCAAGCCGGTGTAGCTGTCGATCATGCCTAGCGTCTTGAGCACGATGAACATCGGAATCAGTTGCACAATGCCGGGGATCATCATCGTGCCGATGATGGCCAGAAAAACGAATCGGCTGCCGGGGAAGGCAATGCGCGTCAGCGAGTAGCCGGCCAGCGCCGAAAAGAGCACGTTTGAAATCGTCACCGTCGCTGCGATGAAAAAGCTGTTGAACGCCCAACGCCCAACGTTGAGCGCGAACATGCGCTGATAGCCTTCCAGCGTGAAGGTCTGCGGAATCAGCGCCACCGGCCGCTCGTTGATCTCCGGCAGCGTCTTGAAGCTGGTCGAGATCGCCAACACGAACGGATAGAGGAACACCAGTGCAATCAGGAAAAGCAACGCGTAGGAGAGCACCAGGCGGATGTTCTCGCGCAGGCGGCTCTCTCGACGGACGGCGGTGGGAGCGGAGGTTGTCATCGAGGCGGCCATCGTCTTACTCCTTCTTTCCCTCGGTGATGCGACGCTGCACCAGGGTGAGGGTGAAAATGATGATGAAGAGCAGCAGCGCGATCGCCGCCGCCAGCCCCATCTGCGAGTTGGTGAAACCGTTGCGATAGACCAGATAGGCTACGGTCAGCGTCGTCTTGGCCGGGCCGCCCGCGCTCATGACGTAAACCTGATCGAAGACCTGGAAGGTGCCGATCAAGCCGAGGGTCACGACGAAAAAGAGCGTCGGCCGCAGCAACGGCAGCGTGACGCTGAAGAAAATCTGGCGGCCATTGGCGCCGTCGATCTCGGCGGCTTCGTAGACTTCCCTCGGCACATCCTGCAGCGCAGCCAGAAAGATCACCATCATCGTGCCGATCGTCGTCCAGGTGTTGAGCAACATGATGCCCATCAAAGCTACGCTGGGGCCGCTGATCCAGTCCCACACGGGCAGGCTGAGCACGTTGGCCCGCATCCAGTCCGGCGCCGTCTCCAGCGTCAGTCCAAACCAGCCAAAGATGATATGAAAGAGGCCGCGCGGGTCGGCCATCCACGCGATCGGCTGCCATAGCCCAAAGGTGATTGTTTGCAACACCTGGTTGACCAGCCCGTTCCTCTGATAGAGAAACAGGAACAACATGCTGATCGCAATCGATGAGGTGATCGATGGGAAGTAATAGGCCGTGCGAAAGAAACCTTTGAAGCGCAACCGCCGTTGATTGACCACGACCGCCAGCAACAAGGCCAGCGCCGTCTGCATCGGCACAACGCCCAGCGAAAAGTACGCCGTATTCTTGAGCGCCTTAAAAAAATCGGCGCGGCGGATGCCATCCTCCAGCAGAAGCACGCGAAAGTTCTCTGCGCCGATGAAGCGCGCTTCGGTGGGCGGGCTGATGCCGTTCCAGTCGGTGAAGCTAAAGTAGACGGCGAAGAAGATCGGGATGAAAACGAAGAAGGCGAACAGGAACAAAGCCGGCGTCATAAAGAGCCAGCCCGCTATGGCGTCCTGTCGGTCCTGCTGTTTGATGCCGGTTGCCATTGTCCACCTCGTGCTTTGAAAGCGAGGAACGAGAGAGGGGAAGCGAGTCTCTCCCCTCTCTCTCCTCTTATCTCACCGCGCCAGCACCTGTTCGCCGACAGACTGCGCCTCTTCCAGCACCTGTTGCGGCGTCTTCAGGCCGCTGAAGGCCTCCTGCAGGCCGGAGTTGATCGTGTCCAACACATCGGCGAAGCCGGGGCGGAACTGCCACTTGCGAGCGTACTCGGCGCCGTTCAAGAAGGGCTCCAGCTCCGGATACATGGCCAGCCACCCTTCGCGCAGGCTCTGCCGCGTCGGCATGGCCAGGCCGAGATCCGTCCACGCCTTCATGCCCACGGGGCCGGTCAGGTAATCCACGACTTTGGTGGCGGCTTCGGTGTTGCGACCGTTGGCGGCCACGCCATAGCAGACGGTGAAGGCCATCGTCGCTTTGCCGGCCGGGCCGGACGGCAGCTCGGTGACGCCGTAGTTGAGATTCGGGAACTGATCCTTGAGATAGGGCACGATCCAGTTGCCTTCCATGGTCATGGCGGCGCGCGCTTTGCCGAACGCCTCGCCGGGCCAGCCGCTGTCCAGGTCGGAGGCCGGCGCTGCGACGCCGTCGCGCACCAGGCCGACGTAGAACTCCATGGCGGTCAGCGCTTCCGGCGTGTTCAGCGTCATGGCGCTGAAGTCCGGCGTCGTCACCTCGCCGCCCGCCTGGTAGAGGAAGGCGATCCAGCGGGCGAAGTCCGGGTTGATGGCGAAGCCGACCACGCCGGCGTCCTTGTCGGTCAACGCCTCCGCCGCCGCGCGCAGGTCCTCCCACGTCCAGTCCGC
Organism: uncultured Caldilinea sp.; assembly: GCF_937128415.1. Classification (GTDB taxonomy): domain Bacteria; phylum Chloroflexota; class Anaerolineae; order Caldilineales; family Caldilineaceae; genus Caldilinea. The sequence continues at coordinate 22,309 of NZ_CAKZMJ010000086.1, read as the reverse complement.
CGTCGGATGAGCGAGGCCGGCGGCGTCGAAGAGGTCGATGTTGTATTCGAGCGCCAGCGTGCTGAAGTCCTTAGGCGGGCAATAGAAGACGCCGTCCACGGTGAAGGCGTCGCGCAGCGAAGGATAGAAATCATCGACGTTGGTCATTTGGTCGCCGATGGGCAGGAGCGCGCCGGCCGCAGCCAGGTCGGGCAAACGGAAGCTGTCAACGTAGAAGATGTCGGGCGGCGCGCCGCCGGCCAGCGACGTTTGCAGCTTGGTGTCGTAGTCCGGCACCAGGTTGAGCGTGACCTGAATGTCCGGGTTGGCGGCGTTCCAGCCATCGACCACCTCCTGCAGGCGCACGTTCTCGGCGTCGGAGCTGGCCCACCCCATCAGTTGCAGGTTGATCACGCCCGGCGCCGCCGGTTGTTCCGCCGCAGCCGGCGGCTGTGCAGCGGGCGCAGCCGGTTGCGCCGGACACGCGGCAAGAACCAGCGCCACTGCCAACAGTACAGAGAACAGGGCAAGATGCTTGGCTTTCATAATGTGTCTCCTGTTTGAACAAAGGAACTTCGGGAAATCAGGGAACGCTAGGGAGCAAATGGTTTTTCAGCCTCTTCAACCTTCTCCTTTCGTTGCAATTCAAATGCACAGACGTCAACGCATTGCGGACAATCTTGCCAGGGTGGTTTTATGGCCGAACCGTTGCCACACCCTCGCCCTGCCGCAGGTCAAAGCCATAGCGCTTTCCGTGCACCTTCACAGCGAAGGCCAGACGCTTCCAATGAGGCGGCAGCTGCGGGGCGACGGCGACTTCGCCCGCCTTCGTCAGGTGCAGCCCGGCGAAGCCGAACGCCAGCGCCTGCCACACGCCGCCCGCCGACGCCGCATGGATGCCCTCATGGGTGTTGCCGCGCACATCCTCGATGTCGACCAGCGCCGCGCGCATGAAGTGCGTATACGCCTCCTCCGGCATGCCCAGCCGCGCGGCCAGCCAGGCATGGATGGCCGGCCCCAGCGAAGAGCCATAGGTGTGATCGGTGCGCGGGCAGTAGTAATCCCAGTTGACGCGCAGCGCTTCCTCAGAGAAGTGCTCCGGCAACAGTGCAAAGAGCAACAACACATCAGGCTGCTTGAGCACCTGATGTGCGTTGGCGCCCTCGATGCCCAGCAGCGCCTGCATCGACTTCGTGCGGTTGGCGAAGGCCGGCCAGTCGACTTCCTGGAGACGGAAAAAGCCCTCGAACTGCTCGATCAGGCCGGTGTCGGGGTCCTGGAGCAGCACCAGGTTGTCGGCGATGTGACGCCAGCGCGCCAACCGCTCCTGGGATAACTCTAAAGACTTTTCCAGATGGGCGGCGCGCGTCGGCGCGTGCACATGCAGCCAGTCGAGCAGCTCGATGGCGGTGCGCAAGTGCCAACGCACCATGGCGTTGGTGAAGGCGTTGTTGTCGACGTGCTCGTGGTATTCGTCCGGGCCGATCACGTCGGAGATCGAGTACTGTCCTGGCGCAGGGCGATCCGGCTCGACGCGGCTTTCCCAGAAACGCGCGCTCTCCAGAAGAATCTGTGCGCCGGGGCCGGCCATGAACTCGTCGTCGCCGGTGACGCGCCAGTACTGATGGATGGCGTAGGCGATGTCGGCGGTGATGTGCAGCTCGATGTCGCCGCACCAAATGCGGATCAGCTCTTCGCCTTTAGGGCCGGGCACCCAGCGCGGCGTCACCTCCTCGCCGGTCTCGGCGCTTTCCCACGGATATTGCGCGCCCTGGTGGCCGTTGTCGCGCGCTTTTTTGCGCGCGCCCTCGATGGTGTGCCAGCGATACATGAGCAGGTTGCGCGCCAGCTTCGGCTGCGTATAAATGAAAAAGGGCAGGATGAAGGTCTCGGTGTCCCAGAAGACATGGCCGCGGTAGCCGAAGCCGCTGAGCGACTTGGCGGCGATGCTGACGCGCTCATCCTGCGCAGCGGCGATGCGCAACTGGAAAAGCCCATGGCGCACTCCGCGCTGCGCGGCGTCGTCGCCTTCGATCACGACGTCGCTCTCCGCCCAGAATTCGGCCAGCGCCGCTCTGGCGCTTGCGTACAGGCCGGTGTAGCCCCCTTCGCCGAGTTCGGACGCCTTCGCCAGCGCCGCAGCCAGCGGGTCCGCAGCGTCGCGGTCGGTGTAGATTGCGACCAGCTTTTCGATCCCCCAGCTCTGGTGAACGTCGAGCCGCTGCGTCATCTCGAACGAAGGGTTGTGGGGCGCATCATAATACTGCATCGGCGCCGCAGCGCCGCTCTGCCGCACCGTCATGGCCTCGACCAGCGTCTTGTGCGTGCGCCGGGTCTCGCCGCAGAGATAGGCGACGCCCGCACGCTCACCCTGCTCCAGGTTGCGCCAGTGCAGCAGACCATCATTTTCGACCATCCCGTCGATGCGAGCGCGCACGCGCACCGTCACCGGCCGGTCGAGCGGCGTCACGTCGACGCGTAGAGCTGCGCCGTTCGGCTCGCCCACGCTGGCGACGCGGCGGAAGCTTAACTCCACGGTGGCGCCGGCCGGCGTCGTCCAGTACAGATGGCGGCGCAGCTCGCCGCTGCGAAGGTCGAGACGACGGCTGTAGAGCTGAATCGACCCGCGGTCCATGCGGAAGGGCTCGCCGTCGATCCAGAGTTCAAAGGCGGTCCAGTCGAAGGCGTTGGCCAGCTCGGTGTAGACGATCGGCGCGTCATCCCACAGGCCGTGGATGAGCGTCGCGGGCTGATCGCCGGGGAAGCGCTCTTCCAGACTGCCGCGCACGCCCAGTTTGCCGTTGCCGATGGTGAGTGCACTTTCCCAACGTCGCTGCTGCGCAGGGGCGAAGCCCGGCTCCGCCACCGACCACGTGGCGGCATAGAGAAGCTGCGCCAGCGTCACGCCGTCGAGATTGGGAAGCACCCGATCGGCGGCGCCCACGCGCTCAACCGGCCCCAATCCCACCGTGACCATGCCGGCGCGGCGCGCACCTTCGACGCCCGACTCGGCGTCCTCCACCACCAGGCACTCCCAGGGCTGAACGCCCAGTCGCTCCGCCGCCAGGAGAAAGAGGTCGGGCGCAGGCTTGGGGCGATTGCGGCCAGGAGGAGCGTCCGCCTCCGGGCCGGCGATCACGACGTCGAAACGATCGGCGATCTGCAGGCGCTCGAGCACGATGGGCGTGTTGTGGCTGGCGGAGACGATCGCCATCTTGAGGCCGGCGGCGCGAATCTCCTCCAGCAGAGCGGGCACGCCCGGCAGGAGATCGTTTGGCGTCAGTTGTTGGAGAAGCTGCTGATAGTGGCGATTTTTGCGCTCGAGCCAGGCTTCCTCCTGCTCCGGCGAAAGCGTGCGGCCGTCGAGCAGCAGGCGCAGCGACTCGCGCCGCGACACTCCACGCAACTTTTCGTTCGCCGCGCGATCGAACGGGATGCCTTCGGCGTCGGCCAGCGCCTGCCACGCCTGGTAGTGAAATTCGGCGGTGTCGGTGATCACGCCGTCCAGATCAAATAAGATTGCGCGAATTGCCTGGGACACAAACTCTCTTCCTTTTCCTGATCTTCGATTTCCTGATTCGCTGATTTCTCTGTCACCTTTCGCCTCTCACGCTCGACGCCCGCACGATCAACCTGGGCGGCAAGATCACCTGCTTCGGCTCCGGCTCACGGCCGTGAATGCGCTCGATCAACATGGCGACCAGCCGTTGCGCAACCTGCTGGAGCGGCTGTCGCAGCGAAGTGAGCGGGGGCGACAGATATTGCACGCCCGGCGCGTCGTCAAAGCCGGTCACGCCGAAGTCCGGCCCCACGCGCAGACCGGCGTCCATCGCCGCGCGCATGGCGCCGATGGCGAGCGTATCGTCGAGGGCGACGACGGCGGTCGGACGGCGCTCTGCAGACAACTGCAGCCAGCGCTGCACCGCCGTGTAGCCCGCCTGAAAGGAGCTCTCGCTGCGATGCACCCATGCAGGGTCAACGTCGAGGCCTGCCTGCTGCATCGCCGCATAGTAGCCTTCCATGCGGTCGGCGCCCACGCGCGAGTGATCGGGCCAGGCCAGCAAGGCGATCGCTCGATGCCCCTGCTCGATCAGATGCTCGGTCGCCATGCGAATGCCGGCGCAACCATCGACGTCGACGAAGGGGAAGTCCCACTCCGGGTTGGATCGGCCAAAGGCCGCAAACGGAAACGCTTCATCGATCAACAGGCGGATGCGCGGGTCATCGTAGTTCGTGCTGGCGACGATGAAACCGTCGACGCGGCCGGAGCGCATCAGTTGCTTATAGACGTCGACCTGCTCAATGACAGGCGGATGGGGGAAGAGCATCAGATGATAGCCGTGCGCCTCGGCTGCGCCCACCACGCTGGTGAGGAACTGGTCGAGGATGGGGTTGCCGCGGTCCGGCGGATTGGGCGCCCAGGTGTAGCCGATCAAGCCGGTGGCGCTCTTGCGCAGCCCACGCGCCGTGACGTTGACGCGGTAGCCCAGTTCTTCGATGGCTTTCCAGATCTGCGCCTCCGTCTCCGGCGAGACGCTGCCGTTGCCGTTGATGACTTTGGAGACGGTCTGGTAGCTGACGCCGGCGCGCGCGGCGACATCTTTGAGCGTGACGCGTTCGGGCATAGGTCGGTTGATGCAAACTTCTGGAACTACAACGTTTAGGCGAACGTTCGGGCGAACGTTCGCCTTCTATCATAGAGGAGATTTGCCTCCGTGTCAAGAGGGAATTTTTCCGTCTTTTCATAAACAAAAACACAGAGGCGCACGGGGTCGTGCGCCTCTGTAGCGGTTGATGTTTGGCCTAAGGCTTCAAACGGAGCTTCGTCAGCGGATCGCCAGGTTGCCGCCGCCGATCAGCTGCTCCACCGTCTGCGCGCCATTCCAGCGGCTGGAGAACCAGAGTTGGCCGGCGCCGTTGCGGATCGTGATTCCGATCAGGTCTTTGGTTCCATCCCCGTAGTCGCTCATCGTGATCTGCAACGTGTAGTTGCCGGGGATAGGAGCCGGCGCCGTTGGGTCTGTGATGTCCGTGATGGTGGCCGCGCCGCTCAGGCTGGCCGTTCCGGGTTTTGAGCCGGAGCGCGTTTTCGCCGTGAGCGCGTCAATGGCGTTGCTGCGGATTTGATAGGTGCGGCCGCTGCTCACCACGGTGACATTGACGCCGCCGGGGAAGAAGGCGCCGCTCTTGGCGGTTCTGACGCCGAAGCCCCAGTTGGTGCACAGGCCGGCGTCGCCCGCCGCAGCGCCGGCGGAAGCCTGATTGGTGAGATAGCCGCCGCCCACCACAAAGCCGGAAAGCGGCTTCGCCACAGTTACAATGGCGTTTTCCTCCGAGGCGTTGCGGACGTAGTTGCCGCCCACCACGATGCCGACGGTGAACTGGACGCTGTCCGCGCCGCCGATGTCGGCCGTCCAGGTGCAGCTTGCAGCGCCTGCCCTCGGGTTGCGCGAGTTGTGCAACTGAATCGGTCCGGCGGTGCAGAGCACGGCGTTGTTGGCGTCGCGGTTGACGAAAGTGACGGTCGCCGTGCGAATGTCGCCGCCGTGCTGGTCATAGGCAGGATCGCCGGGCAGGTCGGTGATGTCTTGGATGGACGCCGCCAGATAGACGCTGACTTTGTTGGACGACGGGCTGCTCGTCAGGATGAACTGAAGCCCCGAGTAGAGGGCGCGTGCATCTTCGGGCGTCACCACCAGTGAACCGCCAGCGTAATTGAACTCGTAGTTCGCAGCGCTGAGAGTTGCGTTCGTGCATGCGATGGGATAGACGCCGGGCGGGCTGGTTGGAGTGGCGGCGGTGGTGCAGCTTGGGCTGCCGCTGATGACCGCTGCGGTGTCGTTGTACTGGAATCCGCTGAACTGGAAGCTGTACACGATCGGATCGCTGTACTGCTTCGTGGTGTCGGCCGTGTAGTTGAGCGTCGCCTTGTGGATCTGGATGCTCGTTTCGGCGAACGTGGCGCCAAACCCCGGCGAAGCGAAGGTGGAGCCGCGCACGATGCACTCGCCTGCGTTTAAGATCGTCACCACGTTTCCGCTGACGGCGCAGACGGTGGGCGTTTGCGAGGTGAGCGTCACCGTCTGGCCGGTCGAGGCGACGACGCCGATCTCGAAGGGAGCGTCGCCATAGGTCTTGCTGGCCGGCGCCGAAAATTCGATGTTCGCCAGCTTTTCGACCTTGAAGTAGGCTTCGCGCACTTCAGAGACGTTGCCTTTGATGTCCTTGGCGATCCACTTCACCGTCGTGTTTTGGGTGAAGAGGAAGACCTGCCCCGGCCGCCGCGGCCCCTGCGCCTCCCAGGTGGTGGAGGAGAGCGTCGGCTCCGAGCCGTCGAGCGTGTAGTAGATGATGGCCGGCTCGTTCACATAGCGGAAGGTGGCGCGGATCGGATCCTCCGACTCGCCGCCGTTCGGCACCAGCTCCGCCACGGGCGGCTCGTTGTCGAAGGCGTACTGAAGCGCAGTCTCAAGCAGGCCATAGTTGCCGGAGGCGAACTCCAACACCTCGAACTTGCCTTCGGTGGCGTAGTTGGGTTGGAAGCCCACAGCGGTCTGCTGAACACCGGTCGTAGTGGAGACGAAGAGATCGGCGCCCGCCTCGAAGCTGTAGGCGATGATGTCCTTGCGGTACCAGTGATCGTCGGCGCTGTTTCCCGCCGCCGAATAGAGCACGTCGGCGACCGGGCCGGTGCGCTCCGGCAGCACCACAGTGCCGCGGATCTCCTTGATGCGGTTGAGCACCAGATTGGCGCCGGCGAAGAAGTAGGCCTCGACCCCGATGTTGGGCCGCGGCAGCGTGACGCGGCCACTCGTGATGTAGGCGCCGGGCGACCACATGTAATACCCGCCGTAGGTGTGGATGTTCATGGAGAACTTGATATTCTCGAAGGTGTCGACGATCCACTTCTCGTTCAGATTTTCCGGCTCCGAATACTTGGCGGGGCCGGCGTAAGTCTCGCTCGTGCAGCTCAGCGAAGCGCCGGCGTAGCCATCGTAGATGGAGCCGACGCCGTTGTTGCGATTGTTGTCGACGCCCCAGGAGTTGCGGCTGGCCGGCATGCCGCTGGTCGCCGTCACGGGGCAGTAGCGCGTCATGTTTTTGCGCTGGCTGTTGGAGTCGTACATCGAGTAATGGCCGCCGTCCGGGTTGTAGGAGGGCATGATAAAGATGTCCAGGTTGTCCACCATCGTCTTGGTCGTCGGATCGATGGCGTAGTTGCGCAGCAGACGCTCGGCGGTTTCGAGACAGACGAGCGGCGTCACCCATTCGCGGGCGTGCTGCTGGCAGAAGAAGAAGACGCCGATCTTAGAGCCGTCGCGATGTTTGCCGATGCGAATGGCCTGCACCTGGAAGGGGCCGCGCTGAACATGTGGAGGAGCGTTGAGACCGTCGGTCAGCGTCACCAGCGAACGCGCCACCACGACGCCGGTTCCGGCGTTGCCTCCGTAGGTGTAGGCGGTGACCAGGGCGCTGGCCTCCGGATGGGCGTTGATGGCCGCCACCACCTGCGCCGCCGTGCTGATCAGGGCGCCGGTGGCGTTCGTCGCCAGCCACACGGTGATGCGATTGCCGTTGACGGCGACGGTCAGCGGCTGATTGGGCGCGCCGGGGTTGAGGAATTCGGCCTGAATCTGATTGCCCCCCTCATGTCCCCACGCCTTGGACTCCAGATAGACGGCGCGCGCGGCGCTGCCCGGCGTCCCCAGGATGTTCGTGTTCGTGTCCATGACGGCCATCGCCTTGCGTTGATAGCCGTTCGTGAGGTAGGGGAGGTTGATGATCTCCGCTAAGTCAGGGAATTCGTTGGCCAGGGCGTTGATGCGTTGATGGACTTCGGTCGGGTCCATGTAGCGCGTGGTGAAGTCCATCAAGTAGCCGTCGGCCAGCGGGGGCAGGCCGCCCGCCACCCACTCGTTCACCGGGGCTTCGGCGGCTGCGCCTGTGCTGGAGGCCACCCGCACCATGGCAGGCACCGGCTCTGTGCTGCCTGCCGCGCCGACGCGCAGCAGGACGCGATGGTACATGTATTGTCCGGCGTCGGTGAACCTGGACATCGTCGTGGCGGAGCCGTAGCCGCCGTCCTCCGTGCGCCACGCCACAGCCAACGTGGGGCCGCCGGTCGCCGTGCCCAGCGCAGTATGGGCTGCCACCGCCAGAAAACGACCGGCGTAATTCGTGAAGTAGTCGACGCGCATGATTGTGATTTCGCCGCCGGGGTCGAAGTTGGCGGCGCCCACCATCTCGCTTTCGGCTGCGCTCAGGGCGGCGCGTTCGGCTTCGATGGCAGCCTCGCGCTCGGCGCGCACTGCCTCCCAGGTGGAACGGTCTTCGATGGTGGCGCCGGCCGGGAAGCCCATCGATTCATAAAGGGCGCGCTCGCTGGGCGTCACAAAGGCGTTGATGGTGATCGTACCGTCGGGGTTGTCGCGCACGTATTCGGCCAGGTCTGCGCCCAAATCGAGAAGCTGATCGATCGCCGCGCGATTGGGCAGTTGAAATTCAACCAGCGCCACTTCTTCATATTCGGGTTCGACATAGGCGCTTGGGTTCAATTCAGCGGCTGCATCGTCCTGAAGGGTCGGCCCACTTTGCAAAGCGGTTGAAATCAAAGGAACGAAAACATGATTCCCGGGTGCAGCGTCGCCGCCTTCGCCCTCAGCCGCCTGCTCGATGTCGGATGGCCCTCGAGCGACGGCGTAAGCGGGTTGCACCGTCGATGCGAACAGAGAAAACACAAAGAAGCTCAACAACAGCGCCGATAACGCGCCTCGCCGGAATCGACGTCGCCTGTATTTTGCACAGGCGTTTCGGATGAGGTTTGGGTTCATCGCTTTCTCCTTGAATGGGTGGGTCGGTTATGAAGCAAGGCTACACAGGGTCAAAGAAGCACAAAGAACGAAACTACCTGCGACATGACTTGCCCTGCCCTGGCGTCCTACAGCAAGGCGAGATCACGCGCGTGAGCGCCCCTGGGGGGTTCAACCGTCCATCGCCCCTCCTTCAGTTATTCAGTCAAAAGTTCAGTAAATTTTTTAATGGGGAATGCACTAATTGTCCCGAAGAGACCATTCAATTTTAGTCCATTCCAAAATCCTTTGCAAATCTAACTTTTCACCGTCAAATCGCCTAACCCTCTCTAAATTCCTTCTCACGCAGCGGCGTGCAAGTTAAGATGAAGCAGGCAAAATGAAAACTTTCATCGTCTGCAGGCACGCATGGAGATAGGCCTTTCCCTTGCGTCGTTTTACAATGGGAGCAACGGTTGGAGGGGCCGTTGTTGAGGAACCAACACCGCATTTGCACGTCAAGTCACCGGAGAGATCGCGTTATGTCACTCACCTACCATTCCGCCATGCGCGGCATTCTGTTCACCGACCAATATCAGCTCACCATGGCGCAGCTCTATTTTCGGCTCGGCCTGCACGAGTTGGAGGTGCAGTTCGACCATTTTTATCGGCGCAATCCCGACTACGATCAGCACCAGGCCGGCTACTGCATCAACGCCGGGCTGGAGTGGTTCCTGGACTGGATGCTGAAAGCGCACTTCCGCGAGCAGGAGCTGGAGTATCTGCGCAACCATCGCAACAACCTGGGCAATCGCATCTTCGCCGACGACTTTCTCGACTATCTGCGCAAGCACGGCGACTTCAGCGCGCTGAGCATCCACGCCATACCCGAAGGTCGCGTCGTCCATCCCAACACGCCGCTGACGGTGGTGCGCGGGCCGATGGCGATGGCGCAGATCATCGAGACGCCTCTGCTCAACAAGCTCAACTATCAGACGCTGGTCGCCACCAAGGCCTCTCGCCTGGTGGAGGCCAGCCGCGGCGGCGTGATCCTGGAGTTCGGGCTGCGCCGCGCCCAGGGCGAAGGCGCCAACGACGGCACGCGCGCGGCGCTCATCGGCGGCGCGCACTTCAGCTCCAACGTCGGCGTCTCTCACGTGCTCGGCCTGCCGCCGAAGGGGACGCACGCCCACAGCATGGTGCAACTGATGATGGCGCTGGGCGAAGGGGAGCTAGGGGCGTTTCGCGCCTACGCCGAGCTGTACCCCGACGACTGCCTTTTGCTCGTCGACACGGTGGACACCTTGCACTCCGGCGTGCCCAACGCCATCAAAGTCTTCGAGGAGCTGCGACGGAAAGGACATCGCCCTCTCGGCATTCGCCTTGATTCGGGCGACCAGGCCTACCTGAGCATCCAGGCGGCCAAGATGCTCGACGCCGCCGGCTTTGAAGACACCGTGATCGTGCTCTCCAGCGACCTGGACGAGCTGGTGATCTGGCAGATCATTACGCAGATTCAGCACGAGGCCCCGCGCTACGGCGTGGACGCCGACCGCCTGATCAAACGGCTCGTCTACGGCGTCGGCACGCGGCTGATCACCTCGTGGGGCGAGCCGGCGTTGGGCGGGGTCTACAAGCTGGTGGCGGTGCGCAGAAACGGCGGTTGGAGCTCGGCGATCAAGATTTCCGAATCCCCTTCCAAGACGCCGACGCCTGGCGTCAAGCGCATCTGGCGCATCTACGATGAACGACAAAAGGCGACCGCCGACCTGCTGACGTTGGAGGATGAGCAGATCGATCCGACGGCGCCCCTTGTGCTGCGCCACCCCAGCGATCACACCAAGTTCCGCACGCTGCAGCCAGAACAGATCAGCCGCATCGAGCCGCTGCATGTGGAAGTTTTGCGCCAGGGCAAGCTCGTCTATGAGCTGCCGCCTCTGGAAGCGATCCGCCGCCGCCGCGCCGAGGATGTTGAGGCGCTCGACCCCGGCGTGCGCCGCCTCGTCAATCCGCATATTTACCACGTCTCGCTCAGCCAGAAGCTGTGGGACTTGAAGCAGGCGCTGATTGAAGAGGCGCTCCGCGAAAACATCCATTGACGTCTTTGGCTGACAGGCGGCGCTCCCTGTCGAGGAGGCTGGATGCGTTGGAGAACGGCGTCAGGCGGTGGATGAAAAAAGTGACGGGGGTCGAAGGCGCGCCTCCGACCCCCGCTGCAACAGGGAAAGCGATTGACCCCAAGCGTTAACCGGTCACGCGCGCCAAGACGTCGCTGACATCCATCAGCAGGAAGGTGTCGCCCTTGTAGCTGACCTCCGTGCCCGAGTACTTGGCGAAAAGCACCTTGTCGTTCACCTGCAGCTTGATCTCCTCATCGTCGCCGACGGCGATGACAACGCCAAGCTGCGGCTTCTCCTTGGCCGTCTCCGGCAAATAGAGGCCGCTGCTGGTGCGGTCTTCCTGCTCAATCGGCTTGAGCAGCACGCGGGCGCCAAGCGGTTGGATGCCAGGGTTGTTTCCGTTTGCGTTCATAGTCGCTTCTCTCCTTACGCTTTCTTTTATTTAATTCCCAACAGCTGATTGATTTTAGGTCGGTCGAAGCCGACGACAATTTTACCGCCGATGTCGATCACCGGCACGCCCTGCTGACCGGAGCGCCGCACCATATCGCGTGCAGCCGCCGGGTCTTTGCTGACGTCAACGTCCTTGAACTTAATGCCCTTCTGACGAAAGTAGCTCTTGGCTGCGTTGCAGAAGGAGCAGGTCGGCGTGGTGAAGATGATGACTTTCGGTTGTGGTTTGATCTCGCTCATGGTCGATCCTTTCTTCGCAATAGCATTGTTCGTGAGGTTAGATGCAAGCTGGACGCGCAAGGTTACAACAAGAAGGATGGTCAAAGTGAGTGATTTTTCATCTGTTGACACAACCCAGCGAAAGCGCTATTATCGTAGATAACGATTTCCGGAGAAACAAAAATAAAATCACAAGGGTGGTTGCGTAACATTTCGCCAAGTTGCGCACCCGCAAGCGCTTCGACAGCTTCGATATCAATTCGGCTATTGAAAAGACAGAGTGCACTGCATGGTGCGCTTGTTGCACAGCATACACCGGCGGGCGCTGTTACGACGGTTCGTTGGCGTTATCCATCCATCATTTTTCACACAATTTTTACACGGAGGTCATCCCATGATACGCCATTTTCACATCCCTCTTTGGCTTGTTGTACTCGGGATACTGGCATTGACGCTCAGCGCGTGCACTGCTGTGGCCCCAGCGCCGGCCGCACAGGCGCCGGCCGCCGCCACGGAAGCGCCCGCCGCCGAAGCCCCCACCGTGGCCCTCATCTACGGCGTGCGCGGCGACGGTTTCTACATCACCATGGAGGCGGGCGCCCGCGCCAAAGCGCAGGAACTCGGCGTCAATTTCTTCGCCGATGGTCCGGCGCAGTTCCAGCCCACTTTGCAAGTGCCGATTCTGGACGCCGTCATCGCCCAACGGCCAGACGCCATCTGCATTGCAGCCACAGATCGTCAGGCGTTGATCGAGCCCATGCGCCGCGCCCATGACGCCGGCATCCACATGATCAGCGTCGACACCTTTATCGGCGACACCGGCGGCGACTACACGGCGCCGGAGCTGAACTGGATGCTCTCGTACATCGGCTCGGATAACGTACAGGGCGGCGAAATCGGCTGCTCGGCCATCATCGAAGCGATGGGTGGATCGGGCAAGTTTTACATTCAAACGACGCAGCCCGGCGTCAGCACCGTCGAGCAGCGCGTCGAGGGGTGCATGAAGGCTATCGAGGCCACCAACGGCGCAGTGCAACTGATCGGCATGGATTACAACGACGATAACGCCGCCAAGGCGGCGGAGCAGACCGCCGCTGTGCTGTCCGCCCATCCAGACTTGGGCGGCATCTTCGGCACCAACCTTTTCAGCGCGCGCGGGGCTGCGCAGGCGGTCGCCAATGCCGGGCTGACGGGCGTCGTCAAGGTCGCCAACTTCGACGCGCCGGAGGACGCGATCGTGGCGCTGCGCGAAAACGTGGTCGACATCGTCATCGCCCAGCATCCGTATGAGATGGGTGAAAAATGCATTGAATTTGCAGTGGCGGCGGTCAACGGCAATTTTGACGCCATTCCCAAACGCTATCCAACCGGCTACACCATCATCACACGCGAGAACGTAGACACCGAAGAGGCGCAACGCTCCATCTATAAGAGCGAATAATCCTCGCCTTTTTGCGCTGGGTCGCTCGCCGGAGGCGACCCAGCGCAAAATTCCACTCAATTGTTCAATGCCGCCTGTTTCAGGTCGCAGTTTGCGGACCTGGCCAATGATAGAGACATTCACGCATGAGACTGCAAACCGTAGAGCTCCGTTCAAGCCGTTTCTGGCTGGATACGCTTAGCAAAATCTGGGCCTGGCTTTTTCTGCTGGGCATGGTGGCCTTCTTTTCCGTCGCCGGCGATGGCTTTTTGACGCCGTTCAACATTCAGGCGATTCTCGCCAACATGGCGATCCTGATGATTATCGCCATCGGTCAGACCTATGTGATCATCTCCGGCGGCATCGACCTTTCGGTGGGCTGGGTGATGGGGATGGCCGCCGTCATCTCGGCGACGGTGATGAACCGCCTGCCGGAATCGTCGCCCTTGTGGCTGGTGGTGCTCAGCGGCCTCTTCGCCGGCCTGCTCGCCGCATGGATCGCCGGACTTGTCAACGGCATTCTCATCGCTCGGTTGAACGTGCCGCCTTTCATCGCAACCCTTGGCATGTTCGGCATCGCCCGCGGCATTGGCTTTCTGCTCTCAGGCGGCATGCCAGTTCCCATCTACGTCAGAGGGTTGGGGTTTCTGGGCAACGGCTTTCTGCTCTACCATCACCCCACCGCCGGATGGTCGTTTCTGTCGCCGCCGCCCGGCCTTGCGCAGGCGGAGCTGCGCAACTTGACCGGCTATTTTCCGTTCGTCGTGATCGTGATGCTGGTGCTCCTTGTCATCGCCCACATCATTCTTTCGCGCACGAAATTCGGCCTCCACACCTATGCGATTGGCGGCAATAAGGAGGCGGCCATGCGCGCCGGCATCCCGGTGGCGCGCCGTTTAGTGGCCATTTATCTGCTTTCGGCTACGTTCGCCGCTATTGCCGGCATTGTCTACAACGTCCGTTTCACCAACGGCGCAGCCAACGCAGGGGAAGCGATGTTGCTCGACACCGTCGCCGCTGTCGTGATCGGCGGGGCGTCGCTCTTTGGCGGCGCCGGCACGGTCATCGGCACGCTGATCGGCGCCCTGATTATCTCGGTGTTGGCGAACGGGCTGGTGATCTTGCGCGTCAACCCGTTCTGGCAGTTCATCGCCGTCGGCATCGTCATCATCATCGCCGTCCTCATCGACCAGGCGCGTGAAAAATTTGCACAGGAATGACGGAAGACAGGGTATGATGGAAAAACAGGATACAGGCGTACAACCGGTGCTTCGAGCCGTCAATCTGACAAAACGCTTCGGCGGACTCGTTGCAGTCAACGACGTCAGCCTGGACATCTATCCGGGCGAAGTGGTGGCCCTGGCCGGCGACAACGGCGCCGGCAAATCGACGTTGATTAAAATGATCTCCGGCGTCTATCGCCCTGATGCAGGCCATATTTACCTGGAAGGGCGGGAGATCACGATGGCGTCGCCACTGGAGGCGCGCAACCTCGGCATCGAAACCATCTATCAGGACCTGGCTCTCTGCGAGAATCTGGACGCCACGGTCAATATCTTCCTGGGCCGCGAGCCCACCAAACGGCTCTTCGGCCTTTTCAAACAGGTTGACCGCAACCTGATGCTGGCCGAATCCAACAAGGTTCTCGACCGCCTGGACATTCACATCCCCAATCTGCGTCGTCCGATTCGCCAGATGTCGGGCGGGCAGCGCCAGGCGGTCGCCATTGCCCGCGCCGTTTATTGGAACGCTAAACTGGTGATCATGGACGAACCTACGGCGGCGCTCGGCGTGCCCGAACAGCGCAAAGTGCATGAGCTGATCCACACGCTCAAGCGTCAGAATGTGCCGGTGATCATCATCAGTCACAACTTACAGGACATCTTCGCCGTCGCCGATCGCATCGTCGTCATGCGCCGCGGCTATAAGGTCGGGGATGTGCTCGCCAGCGAGGTCACCGACGACGATCTGGTGGCGATGATGGTCGGATCCGCCTGATCGCCGACTGTTTTTGCTTCGCCTTTCGGAGTTCGGCGCAGATTCATTCCGGTCAAGATTTGCAAGGGTCACAAATTGCAAAAGAGGCGTCGTCATGCTAAACTATATCTGTAGGCATGTGGGTCCCTAGCTCAACTGGCAGAGCAGCGGCCTTTTAAGCCGCGGGTTCTGGGTTCGAGTCCCAGGGGGCTCACCTTTCACTCCCAAACAGAACCGCGCTTCCGCGAAGCGCGGTTTTCGTTTCAAAGAAGCGCATTGAAGGGAACGCCGGTGCAGCCTGAGGATTACTTGCATTATGAGGATCGAGACGCCACTGGAGCGACAGGCGAATCTGCTCGACAGCGTGTCGGACGCCATCATCGTCACCGATCCGACCTTCATTGTGCAGGAGTGGAACGCCGCCGCCGAAGCCATCTATGGCTGGACTCGGGCGGAAGTCATCGGGCAATCGCTTATCGGTCTGCTCGGCACGCAATACATCGACTCGAAGCCGGACGAGGCGCTCCAAAAGTTTCTGCAGACAGGCCAGTGGCGTGGGCAGGTGATCCAACGCCACAAGAACGGCGCTCGCCTTCACATCTATGCCTCTGTCAACGCGCTGGTCGACGACGATGGCAATCGCGTCGGCGTCGTGGCAATCAACCGCAACATCACGGCAGAGGTGAATGCACAGAAAGCGCTCTCCAATGTCGAGCGCATCTACCGGCAAGCCATCCGCATTGCAGGCGGCGTTCCCTATCAGCGAGACTACACCGGCGACGGCTATTCGTTTCTGGGCGAGGGCTTTGAAGAGCTGACCGGCTACAGAGCCGATGAGATCACCGGCCCCCTCTTCACGAGTCGGCTGCGGCGCATCGAAGCCTACGGTGAAAACGCCGACCTTCCCCACGACGAGCGCATCCGGCTGGCCCGACAAGGCAAAGGCTTTATCTGGCGCAAAGACTATCTTTTCGAGCGCAAAGATGGCCGATTGATCTGGCTGGCGGATCACGCCGTGCCCGTCTTCGACGATCAGGGCAACATCGTCGGTTCTCTAGGCATCTTGATGGATATTACGGAGCGAAAGCAGGCGGAAGAGGAGCGTCGGCGCTTGCAGGAGCGCATGGCGCAGATCGAGCGACTGGAGAGCATCGGTCAACTGGCCGGCGGCGTTGCCCATGACTTCAACAACATGCTCGCCGTCATTTTGATGCGCAGCGAGATGGCGCTTTTGCAGTTGGACGCGACGTCGCCGATTCGCCATCATTTGCTCGAGATCTATAAGACGGCGCAGCGCGCCGCCGATCTCACGCGTCAGTTGCTTGGCTTCGCCCAACGCCAGCCGATTGAACCTCGCCCGCTCGACCTCAACGCCGCCATCGCAGAGCTGTTGCCGATGGTGCGCAGCCTGCTCGGCGAAGCCATCGAGCTGCGTTGGGAGCCGGCGCCTGATCTGGGGCTCGTTTACATGGACCCGGCCCAGGTTCGACAAATTGTTGTGAACCTTTGCCTGAATGCGCGCGACGCCATTACAGGTCGTGGACAGATTGCGATCACGACGAGAAACACAGTGCTGGACGAAGCGTACGCAGCGCTTCACGCCGATGTTCGACCGGGCGTTTACAGCGCGCTCACCGTCAGCGACACCGGCCATGGCATGACGCCGGAGGTGCTTAAACATATCTTTGAACCCTTCTTCACCACCAAAGCGGTGGGGCGCGGCGTTGGCCTTGGCCTGGCGACCGTCTATGGCATCGTTCAGCAGAACCATGGCCATATTACGGTCTATAGCGCGCCTGACATCGGCACTTCTATTCAAATCTTTTTGCCAACCTATGAGGGAGTTCTCCCACCTGTATCTGAACGCCTGGAGCGCACGCAGATTTCCCCTGGCCAGGGGCGGACCATCCTTCTGGTGGAGGATGAGCCTGCCGTATTGGAGAGTATGAGCGAAGCGCTGCGCGAACTCGGCTATCATGTGCTGACGGCGGAAACCTCTTCCGCCGCTCTCCGCATCGCCGAACAACATCTGGGGAGGATCGACCTCCTGTTGAGCGACGTTGTCATGCCGGAGATGGATGGCCCTACGCTGGCGCGCCGGCTCAGAGAGACCCGACCTACGCTGCGCGTGCTGTTTGCATCCGGGTATTCGCCCCATCTGATTGCGCATCGAGGGCTGACGACGCCAGACGCCCATCTTCTGCGCAAACCTTTTACGATGCAGGAGCTCGCCGGCGCCCTTCAGCAGGCGCTCCCGCCGCCGTCGACGCTCGTCGAAAGTCCTGACTGAATCAGTCGGCGCAGACAGAAAGGAAACCGCACTTGCCACAACGCCTCACCTTTGGCACGCCGCCCAGTCGGCGGTTCGGCTACGGCGACCTGTTTGTGTTGCTTGCGATTGCCGGCGTATTATATTTGGGTCTCCGCTTTGCGTTGACGGCGCCGGGCGAAGTGCGGGGGCCGGAAATTCGGCTCACCTGGACCGCCCTGCCCGGCTACGCAGCGCTCTCCATCGGTCGCATGGCTGCAGCCTACGCGCTTTCGTTTCTGTTCACCATCGTCTATGGCTACGTCGCCGCCTACAATCGCCGGGCGGAGATGGTGATGATGCCGCTGCTCGATGTGTTGCAGAGCGTGCCGATCCTGTCGTT
Organism: uncultured Caldilinea sp.; assembly: GCF_937128415.1. Classification (GTDB taxonomy): domain Bacteria; phylum Chloroflexota; class Anaerolineae; order Caldilineales; family Caldilineaceae; genus Caldilinea. The sequence goes on along the minus strand of NZ_CAKZMJ010000086.1, from coordinate 4,701 downwards.
TCTACCCGTCGTCTTGCTCAGCCTGAGCGCGCTTTTGCCGGAAGGCGTCGCCGCCGAGTTCGCCGCCATCGTCCTGATCTTCACCAGTCAGGTCTGGAACATGACCTTCGCCTGGTATCAGTCGCTGACCACGATCAGCAACGACCTGCGCGAAGCCAGCGCCATCTTCCGCTTCAACCGCTGGCTGCGGCTCAAATGGCTGGAGCTGCCCTTCGGCGCCATCAGCCTGATCTGGAACAGCATGATGAGCTGGGCGGGCGGCTGGTTCTTTCTGATGGCCGCCGAAAGCTATACGGTGGGAGAGCGCGACTTTCGCCTGCCCGGATTGGGTTCATTCCTCCAGGCGGCTGCCGGCCAGGGCGACCTCCAGGCGCTCTTCTTGGGCATCGGCGCCCTGGTGCTGGTGGTCGTGGCGCTCGATCAGCTGGTGTGGCGGCCGCTGCTGGCGTGGGCCGACCGCTTCAAGCTGGAGATGGTCGAAGATCAGACGCCGCCCACCTCCTGGTTCTACGATCTGCTGAGCGATTCCAGGCTCATCCAACGCCTGGGCGCTTCTCTCGCCGACTGGAACGAACGCCTGGACGCCTGGCTCATCCACAGATTGAAGCCGCTGGGTATGCCGGAGACGCAGTCCTCGCAGCAATGGACGCTGCTCTCGGTCGGCATGATCGCAGCGCTGGCGGCGGTGGTGGGTTATGGTGGACTGCTGGCCGGACGCATGTTGCTCGAGGTGACGCCGGCGCAGTGGCTCGAACTAGGCGTTGGGCTAGGGGCCACCTTCTTGCGCGTCGCCGTTGCGATGGCGATCGCCCTGGCGTGGACGATCCCCGTCGGCGTGGCCATCGGCTCCAACCAGAGGCTGGCGCGCTGGCTGCAGCCGGTTGTCCAGATCGCGGCCTCCGTGCCTGCGACGGCGCTCTTTCCGGCCTTCTTGTTGATTTTCCTGAACCTGCCGAATGGACTGAACATCGCCGCCATCGTCCTGATGTTGACAGGCACGCAATGGTATTTGCTCTTTAACGTCATCGCCGGCGCTTTGGCAATTCCCCAGGATCTCAAGCACACCGCCGCGTTGCTGCACCTCAAACCGCTGGCGCGCTGGCGCACCCTCACCTTGCCTGCGCTCTTTCCGTACATCGTCACCGGCGCCATCACGGCCAGCGGCGGCGCATGGAACGCCAGCATCGTGGCGGAATATACGGAGTTCGGCGGGCAGGTGCGCAGCGTCATCGGCATCGGCGCCATTATTTCCCACGCCACCGCCAGTGGACAATATGCGTTGCTGCTGGCAGCCACACTTGCAATGATTTTGGCCGTCATCACGATCAACCGTTTGCTCTGGCGCCGGCTCTACGTGCTGGCCGAAGAGCGCTTCCGCATGGAGTGACGTCATGAACAACCCGAATACGCTGGTGCAACTGATCAACGTAGAGCAGCGCTACAGCAGCGGCCGACGCACCTTCACCGCTGTGGAAAACGTCAATTTTACGATGGCGGAGGGCGAGTTTGTGGCGTTGTTAGGGCCATCCGGCTGCGGCAAGAGCACCTTGCTGCGCATCATCACCGGGTTGCAAAAGCCCAGCAGCGGCCGCGTGCTCTACCGGGGTCAACCGTTGACCGGCGTCAACCCGCACGCCACCATCGTTTTTCAAACCTTTGCGCTCTTTCCCTGGTTTTCGGTGCTGGAGAACGTTGAGATTGCGCTGAAAGCGCGCGGCCTGCCGCCGGCGGTGCGGCTGCCGCGCGCCATGGAGCTGATCGACCGCGTGGGGTTGGACGGCTTCGAGAGCGCCTATCCTCGCGAGCTTTCGGGCGGCATGCGGCAGAAGGTCGGCTTTGCGCGCGCCATGGCCGTCGAGCCGGAGCTGCTCTGTCTCGACGAGCCGTTCTCGGCGCTCGACGTGCTCAGCGCCGAGTCGCTGCGCAGCGACCTGATTGAGCTGTGGCTGGAGGGCAAAATTCCCACCAAAGCCATTTTGATGGTGACGCACAACATCGAAGAGGCGATCATGCTGGCCGACCGCATCATCGTCATGGATAAAGGTCCAGGACGCATCGTCGCCGACCTGTCGGTGGGCTTGCCCTATCCGCGACAGCGCAACACGTCCGCCTTTACCGCGCTGGTGGATCGCGTCTATGCACTGTTGGCGGGGCAGACGCAGGCCGAACATATTGAGCTTGGCTCGGCGCCGGGCGAGCCAGGAGCCACGCGGCCGCTGCCTCAGGTTTCCATCAACAACCTCACCGGCCTGCTCGAACACCTCTCCGAGCAGGAGAAAGGGCACGCCGATATTTATCGCCTGCCCGAACGGCTGGGCGTCGATTCAGATGAGCTGTTGCGCCTCATCGAGGCGGCCGAGCTGCTGGGCTTCGTCCATGTTTCCCAAGGCGACGTGGCGCTGACGCCGCTCGGCGACACCTTCGCCGACGCCAGCATCCTGGCGCGCAAGAACATCTTCGCAGTGCGCATCCGCCGCCTGCCGATTTTCAAATGGTTGATCACCCTGTTGCGCGCGTCGGAAAGCCGCAGCCTGGGGTGGGACGTCGTGCGCGCGGCGTTGGAGTTGGAGTTTCCTCCCGACGAGGCCGAACGTCAGCTCGACACCATCGTAGACTGGGGACGTTACGCCGAAGTGCTGGCCTACGACGACGACAAGGCGCTGATCACGCTGGAGCCAGAGGCCGGGGTTTTGGAAAAAACGGGGACGTGACGTATACTTGGCCTGTACAGTGGCTCTGATCGGTGCGGATGCAGAGCCGGTGATGAGGCTCGCCAACCGTTCGGTCGACCGGACTGATAGCCTCTGTATGGCGCCAACCGGACGCCGTGCAGAGGTTTTTTTGTTGCGCCAACGAACTTTCAACGGTTGACGCATTTGCGCAGTATGGGGTAAGAGATGGAACGATTTCTCTATATCTCGATCGGCGCCATCGTCGGCGCAAACGCCCGTTATCTGATCAGCATATGGGCGGCGGAGCGATTCGGCGTCAATTTCCCTTACGGGACGTTCCTGGTGAACGTCATCGGATGCTTCATCATCGGCTTTTTCTTTGGACTGGGCGAGACGCGCATCACGATCACCCCGGAGCTACGGCTGCTTTTCGCCGTCGGCTTTCTGGGAGCGTTTACGACCTTCTCCACTTTTGGCTTTGAAAGCGTTAGCCTGGCGCGCAGCGGCGCGCTCTGGTTTAGCATACTGAATATTTTCGGCACCAATCTCATCGGCCTGCTGGCCGTCATCGGCGGACTGGCCGTCGCTCGCATCCTTGCATAGGCGAAAGGAGGCGCTATGCAACTGACAGGGGAGGTGACCCGAGTCACCATTTACATCGGCGAAAGCGATCGCTATCGCGGCGCCAGCCTCTACATGGCGATCCTCGAATATTTGCGCCGCGAGGGCGCAGCGGGCGCCACGGTGACCCGCGCGCTGGCGGGCTTCGGCGCGCGCAGCCGCATTCACACCTCCAATATCGAGGTGCTTTCCAGCGATCTGCCGATCCGCATCGAATGGATCGACCTGCCTCAACGCGTCGAACGCCTGCTGCCGCAGCTTCAGCAGATGGTCGACGACGGACTCATCGTGCGCGAGCCGGTCACCGTCGTGCACTATTCGATGGGGCGCAGCAAAGACCCGCTTGAACAGCCGGTCTCCTACATCATGCGCGATCTGGATGAAGTGGCCAGCGTGACGACGGACGCTTCGGTGGCGGAGGTGGTGGGGCTGTTGCTGGAGCGCGGCGTGCGCAGCCTGCCCGTGGTGGACGGCGAACGCCGGCTGGTGGGCATCATCACCGACGGCGATCTGCTGCAGCGCGCCGGGTTGACGACGCGCATTGCGCTGCACAAGGAGATGTCGGACGACCAGATTCACGCCCTCCTCGCGGCCTTGCGTCGCTCTCCGCTGACTGCAGGCGAGATCATGACCGCGCCGGTCGTCTCGGTGCGCAACGACGAAACGGTGCGCACGGCCGTGGCGCGCATGGTCAAGCACAATCTCAAGCGCCTGCCGGTGGTCAACGAAGAGGGGCGGCTGATGGGCATGGTGAGCCGCATCGACGTCTTCCGCAGCGTCCAGCTGCATTACGATCGCCAAACGGCCGAAGTCGAGGAACCCAAACCCGGTCGCAGCGTGACGGAGTTGATGTACACCGACGCGCCGACGGTCGGCCCAAACGCCACCCTGGAGGAGATCGTCCGGGCGCTGGAGGCGAGCCGCCGACGTCGCGTCATCGTCGTCGACGACGAGCGCCGCGTGCTCGGCATCATCACCGACGGCGACCTCCTGCGTCGCAGCCAGCAACGCCAACATCCCGGCCTGCTGGAGCGGCTGCGCCGACTCGTCGTCGGCGAACCGGCGGTGGCTCAAGTGTTGCCGTCCGCCGGCGAGCGCGCCGCCGACCTGATGTCCACACCCGTCATCACCATTCATCCCGATGCGCCGCTCGGCGAAGCGCTGCGCCTGATGACCACGCACGCAGTGAAGCGACTGCCGGTCGTGGACGAAGAAGGTCGCCTGCTCGGCCTGTTGGGCCGCGCCAGCGTGCTGCGCGGGCTGATGGAGGCGAATGCAAGCGCGTAGAGGGCAGAGAGGGGGAGCATGAGAGCAAGAGAGCAAGGGAGCATGAGAGCAAGGGAGCATGAGAGCAAGGGAGCATGAGAGCAAGGGAGCATGAGAGCAAGGGAGCATGAGAGCAAGGGAG
>NZ_CAKZMJ010000085.1:2500-66812 GCF_937128415.1 uncultured Caldilinea sp. | reverse complement strand
CCAACTGCTTGAAAAGCAGAAGCTGCGCGCTCAATACAACATCCATGAACGGCAGATGCGCAATTACGTAGCCAGGGCTATGCGCAAATCGGGCGTCACAGGCGAAGTGCTGGTGCAACTGTTGGAATCTCGCCTCGACGCGTTCGTGCTGCGCGCCGGTTTTGTCAACACCATCTACGCAGCTCGGCAATTCGTTTCTCACGGACATGTTCACGTCGATGGCAGACCTGTCAACTTGCCCGGCTACCAGCTCAAACCCGGTCAGATTGTCACCGTCAAGGAAAAAAGCCGACGCATGCCGCTGGTACAGGAGAGCTTAAGCAACGCCCATCCGCCAGCCTATGTGACACTGGACAAAGACGCTTTTTCGGCGCAGTTGGCGCGTCTGCCCCAACCGGATGAAGCGCCGATCCTTTGCGATTTACAGCTCGTGATTGAGTACTACTCTAGATAATTAGACCGGAGAAATTAGTTATGTCAATAAAAATTTCTTTCCCTTTTGCGTTGCTCTTGTCCCTTGTTTTGTTGTGGCCTGTCTCGCTATTAACTGCGTGTGCGCCAACTGCTGCGCCGGCGACTGAATCTACTGCCGCTACGTCCACGGCGCAAACGGCCTTTCCGATTACAATTGAACATAAATTTGGCGTCACCACCATTCCGAGCGAACCGAAACGCGTGCTTTCGCTGGGATTCAATGACCAAGACCCGATTCTCGCCATGGGCGTCACGCCGATCGGCGTGCGCTACTGGTTCGGCGATCAGCCCAACGGCATCTGGCCGTGGGCCACTCCTTACATTCAAGGTGACCCGCCCGTACTGCTCAATATGCCTTACGGCGAACTGAACTATGAGGCCATCGCCGCCTTAAAGCCGGACCTGATTATCGGCGTTTCGGCGGGCTTCACCGAGGAGGAATACGCCACGCTGAGCACAATTGCACCCACCATCGCCCAAAGCGATGCGTACGTCGATTTTGGCGTGCCCTGGCAAGAACAGACGCTTATCATCGGTCGAGCCTTGGGCAAAGAGGCGCTCGCCCGGGAAAAAGTGGCGGAAATGGAGGCGCGCTTCGCCGCGCTGCGCGCCCAATATCCGGGGTTTGCCGGGAAGACGGCGGTGATCGCCTCACCCGGGGCCGACGGTCAATTTCTCTTCTCCGGCGAACAGCACGAACGCATGCGCTTTTTGACCTCGCTGGGATTTGTGCTGCCGCCCGAGTTGGCGGCGATCGCGGGCGATTCTTTCTACGGCGCCATCAGCGGCGAGCGGCTCGACATGTTCGACGTCGATGTGTTGATCTGGACGGTCAGCGCCGAGGAGCGCCAGGCCATCGAAGCTAACCCGATCTATCAATCGCTCAAGGTGGCGCAGGAAGGCCGCGTGATCTGGTTGGACGCTTCTGGGAACAACGACCTGGCCGGTCCTGCGTTGGTCTTCAGCAGCGTGCTCAGCCTACCCATCGCCTTTGACCAGTTGGCGCCGCGTTTAGCCGATATCCTGAGGCTGGAGCCGGCGAGCGCGGCCGCTGAAACGTGCGCGGCGGGCTTCCATCTCTTTGATCACAAGTTGCTGGCGACCGATCCCATCTGCATTCCTGACAATCCACAACGGATCATTGCGTTGGACGTCGCCTCCGCCGAATTAACGTTGATGACAAACAAAACGTTGTTGGCAACGAGCGGGTGGCTTTTGCGAGAATTGCCGGTCATGCTTCCCCAATTCGCCGACCGGCTGACCTCGGTGGAAGACGTGGGCTATCCCGCCAGTTTGGAAAAGGTGCTTGCCCTCAAGCCCGACTTGATCCTGGCCGTAGGCGGCACCAGTGCAGGCGAGACCATCGATGTAGACCAAGCGCTTGCAATCGCCCCGGTTGTGGTCGCCGATCCGGTCATTTATAACGACTGGAAGCTCGGTGCGCAATTTTGGAGCGAAGTGCTGAATGTCCCCGATCTCTACGTCGAGATGAAAGCCAATTATGACGCGCGCGTCGCCGAATTGCGCGCCGCCCTGGGTGATCCATCCACCCTAAAAGTCTCGGTAATGGCCGTCAGCACCTATGGCATCTCCCTATGGATGCCCGATACGCCTCCCGGCGCCATCCTGGCCGACGTCGGTCTCTCTCGCCCTGAGGCGCAGTCGCTCGTCGGCGACGCTGCAAAGGAGCGTTATGGAGCCAGCCAGTATATTTCCATCTCCGAAGAGCGACTCGACTTGGCCGATGGAGACGTAATTTTTTACTTCACTTACGCCTCCGCCGATCCGGAGACGACAGCCAAAGAGACGGCCTTCATCAAGTCGCTGGAGGAAAAGCCTCTGTGGCGAGCATTAAATGCGGTCAAAAATGGGCGCTCCTACTTTGTTCCAGGCTACTGGTGGCGCTCCCAGACCTATCTTTTGGCCAACAAAGTCCTCGATGACCTCTTCACTTACTTGGCCGGCGCGGCTGCCGCAACGCCGGTGTTGAGTGGACCATAAGAAACCACTGGCAAAAACAGAAAGCATCAGGAGAAAAACGGTGATTAAGACCAATACAATAGACCACCTAGCCGACGTCAATCGAACTGCGCCGCCTGAACGAGATAGACAGACTGCTCTGCAGCTTTTCAACGCCATCAGCACTCGACGTAGCTTTGGCTTGAAAGACCTCTCGCCAGAGCCGATCGACCGTGCGCTGGTGGAGCAGATGCTCGAAGCCGCCAACTGGGCACCCAGTCACGGCCAGACCGAACCTTGGCGCTTCGTGGTCTACAGCGGAGAGGCGCGACGGATCCTCGGGGAGGCCTTCGCGACAGCGTTTCGGCTTTTGAACTCCGACAGCCCCTCCACAGAGGCGGGTGAGCGCAATCAACGCGAACGCGTCTGGCAGGCGCCGGTGTGGATTGCGCTGGGAATGCATCCCGATCCCAAGATGCCGGAATGGGAAGAACTGATAGCGTTTGGCTGCGCTGTGCACAACATGCAGTTGATGGCAAGCGCTCTAGGACTGGCCAGCAAATGGACTAGCGGTGCACCGGCGATTCATCCTCATGTTGCGGAGGTCGTAGGGTTCGCCCCATCCACGCAGCTATACGGTTTTCTATACGTAGGGCGGCCGGCCGTCCCCTGGCCGCAAGGGAAACGGCGCCCGCTGGCGGAGAAGGTGCGCTGGGTGGAATAAGAAGAAGGGCGACGCCTTCAATTGTTTTTATCGTGCTGTCGATACAAGTGTCTCACTCAATATGGAAATCCAATTTGACAGAGGTGTGTATGCGTAACATCTTTGTGAACCAATCCCTTTCTCTTTTGATCCTTTTCAGCGTTACGATATTGACGGCGTGCGCGCCGGTCGTGACGCCATCCACTTCTATAAATCACGAAGCGACAATAAGCGAAGCCGCCAACGCTGCGCCCGAAGAAGCAGCAAATGCAACGATGGACACAGCGGAAACAACGCCGGTCGCCGAGGAAGCCGCTCCTACCGCCGAGAGCGTCACCCGCACAATCACCGACGCAAAGGGCAACGAGGTCGCGATCCCAGCTCATCCCAAACGCATTGTCACGCTCACCGAAATCGAGCTGGACAGCGCCTTGGCGTTAGGCTTAAAGCCTGTTGGCTCGGTCAACGGACGTGGCCAACCCGGGTTGCCGGCATATTTGGGTGATCAGACCGAAGGAATCCTCTCGGTGGGCTCGCTGGCCGAGCCTTCGTTGGAGCAAATTGTGGCATTGAAGCCTGACCTGATCCTGGTCGGCGCCATGATTCCGCAGATTGAGGCGCTGGCGCCGGAGTTGAGTCAAATTGCGCCGGTCGTCGCCACATTTCAAGCGAACGATGATTGGAAAACTGCCTTTAAAAGCATTGCCCACGTGTTGAATCTCGATGATCGCGCAGATGCATTTCTGGCCGAATATAACCAAAGGGTCAGCGCCATTCGCACCGCTATTCCGGCGGGAGCGGAGGCCGCCGTCGTTCGCTGGATGCCCCAAGGGCCGGTTGTGATGATGCCTCAGACCTTCTCCAACCGCATCTTGGCCGACGTCGGATTCACGCCGCCGGCTGAATTGCAGACGCTGGCAGGCAACCATGGTGCGCACTCCGATCCCCTTAGCCTGGAAGCGTTGGAGTCAATCGATAAAGACTGGCTTTTTGTTGGTGCATTGAATGCAGAAGGCGCCAGTGCGCTGGAAGAGGCGCTGAAAGATCCGCTGGTTCAGTCGTTGGATGTCGTTAAGCAAGGGCATCTCATCTTGGTGGATGGCGCCGTTTGGACCAGCATCGGCGGACCGCTGGCTGCCTTGCAGGTCCTGGATGTCATCGAACAAGCGGTGACTGCGCAATAAACAAACCTTGACTTTGCATGATCCCACCAATCAGGGGACTTCCCATGACTGTAACCACCTTGACAAGCCGTTCATCTCCGAAAACGGCGAACCCTCTTCGACGACGCCGCTCAACCGCGCTCTTGTTGGCTGGCATCCCCATCGGCCTGGCATTGCTTGCACTGACGATGGTGTTCAGCATCGCCTTTGGCGCAGCGGACATTGCTCCACGCGCAGTGATGGAAGCGGTCTTTGCTTTTAATTCGGAAAATACGCAACATTTAATTATCCAGACGCTGCGCATCCCGCGCGCAGCCGTGGCGGTGATGGTGGGCGCATCGCTGGCGGTGGCGGGCGCCATCATGCAGGGGCTGACGCGCAACCCACTGGCCGACCCAGGCATTCTTGGCATTCAGACGGGCGCTGCGTTGGGCGTCGTGGCCGCAGTCTATTTCTTCAACATCGGCTCGCTGACGCTCTACGCGCTCTTCGCTTTCACCGGCGCCGCCTTGACCGCCGCCGCCGTCTACGCCCTGGGCTCCATCGGTCGAGGCGGACCAACGCCCTTTAAGTTAACCATTGCAGGGGCGGCGCTGACGGCGCTGTTGTCCTCGCTGACTACACTGATCCTGTTGTTCGATCAGACGACGCTGGAAGAAGTGCGCTTCTGGATGGCCGGCTCTGTAGCAGGCCGCGATCTGAATTTGCTCCTTCAAGCCATGCCCTATCTGACCGTGGGGCTGGTGATAGCGATGGCGTTAGGACGGCAGATTACCACTATCTCCCTCGGCGAAGACATCGCCAAGGGGCTAGGGCAGAACACCGGCTGGGTGAAGGCTCTTTCGGCCGTTGCGGTGGTGTTGTTGGCAGGCGGCGCCGTGGCGGTGGCCGGCCCTATCGGATTCATCGGCCTGGTCATCCCTCATGCGGTGCGCGCGATTGTCGGGGTGGACTATCGTTGGGTTTTGCCCTACGCCGCCCTCACCGGCGCCATCTTCTTGCTCATGGCCGACGTGGCAGCGCGCATGGTGCTGCGCCCCACCGAGTTGCCCGTCGGCGTGATGACCGCGCTGATCGGCGGACCCTTCTTTATTTATTTGGTGCGTTGGAGGGTGAAACGATGACGACGGAACCCTGGGTGATTGTGCGCAACGAACGTCCGCCTCTTTCACTGCGCATCGATCGACGCGTGCCCCCTGTGCTTCTTGGCGTCCTCGCAGCGACGGTGGCATTGATGGTCATCAACATGGGCGTCGGCGAATATCCCATTGCACCGTTAGACGTGGTTAAAACCGTGTTGAGGCTGTCCACCGATAACGCCGACTATCATTTTGTCGTCAATATTCTGCGCCTGCCGCGCATGTTGGTGGCGGCCTCTGTAGGGTTGGCTTTGGGCGTGGCCGGCGCCATCATGCAAGGCATTACGCGCAATCCGCTCGCAGAACCGGGCATCATCGGCATCAGCGCCGGCGCAAGCCTGGCCGCCGTCACCTTGATCGTCGTCGTGCGCGCTGCGCCAGCGAGCGCCGTGCCTTTGGCCGCCTTCGCCGGCGCGGCGCTCGCCGCATTGCTCATCTACCTTCTGGCCTGGCGCAAAGGCGACTCGCCTGTCCGCCTGGTGCTGGTGGGCATCGGTCTGGCCTCCGTGACCGGCGCGTTGACGACGCTGATAATGACTTTCGGCGACATCTACAACGTGCAGCGCGCTATGATCTGGCTCACAGGCAGCGTCTATGGGCGTTCGTGGGCCGAATTCTGGGCGCTGGCGCCCTGGCTCATTATCTTTATTCCTACAGCATTCCTTTTGGCGCGCGATTTGAACGCGCTGAACCTTGGAGAAGAAGTGGCGAACGGACTGGGTAGCCAGGTGGCTCTTAAGCGCGGCCTGCTGCTTTTGACCGTGGTGGCGCTCGCCGGCGCCAGCGTCGCCGCAGCCGGCGCCATTGGCTTCGTCGGCTTGGTGGCCCCTCATCTGGCGAGACGGCTGGTGGGCCCGCTGCACGAAGGCGTGCTGCCCGTCTCCGGCGTGCTCGGCGCCTTCATCGTCGTGGCCGCCGACTTGGTCGGACGCACGCTGCTGGCGCCGATCGAGCTCCCCTGCGGGCTGGTGACGGCCGCCATCGGAGCGCCTTTCTTTATCTACTTGTTAATCCAAGGATATAAACGATAGACCATGCTGAAAGCTCAGGATTTAACGCTTGCATACGACAAAGCCATCATCATTGAGGCGCTAGGATTAACCATCCCCGCTGGTAAGATTACAGCGCTCGTAGGGCCGAACGGCTGCGGCAAGAGCACATTGCTGCGCGGGTTGGCAAGGCTGCTCAAGCCGCGTGGAGGGGCCGTTTTACTCAACGGGCAGGATATTCATCGACTCCCGACGCGCGAGCTGGCCAAACAGCTCGGCATTTTGCCTCAAGGACCTGTGGCTCCGGAAGGATTGACCGTGCGAGAGTTGGTGGCGCAGGGACGTTACCCGCATCAGTCGTGGTTTCAACAGTGGGCGGCGGATGATGAAGCCGCCGTGATTAAAGCCTTGGAGATCACCGGAATAGCAGCGCTGGCCGATCGCCCAGTCGATGCATTGTCCGGCGGCCAGCGTCAGCGCGCCTGGATTGCCATGACCCTGGCGCAAGAGACCAATATTATTTTACTCGATGAGCCGACCACTTTTCTTGACCTTGCGCACCAGATTGAAGTCTTGCATTTGCTTGAAAGGTTGAATCGTGAGGAAGGGCGTACAATCGTCATGGTTGTGCACGATCTCAACCACGCTACGCGGCATGCCCAGCATATTGTGGCGTTGCGCAACGGCTGCATCGTCGCCAGCGGCGACCCGCGCAACGTGGTTACGCCGACGCTGCTGCGCGAGGTTTTCGGCGTGGACGCCGACGTGATGCCCGACCCACGCACGGGGCTTCCCCTCTGCCTGCCCTATGGCCTTACGCATGGACAAGACGTGGAGACGACGCTGAGGGTGAACGGGCGCTGACCGTTTTCATCCTTCCTGCAGCCACTCCAGATTGGGATTGGCTTCGACCACAGGCGCCAGCGCGTCGGAGACCCAAATTTTGTCGATGTGCAGCGTGTTCTTGATGCGCACGATGGCCGCCTGCGACCAGTCGCCGATGCCGCAGGAATGCAGCGCAGCGCGCACGGCGTCGTCGAGCGTGGGCAACACGACGGGCAGCCGCGCGCTCTCCGGCGTGCCCGCAGCGATGGCGTTGGTGTAGGTCGGCTCGGGCTTAAACTGCGCAGCGAGATGGGCCGTCGTGAAGTCGGCCACGCCCATGCCGATGGCGTTGCCGGCGGTGGCTTCGGTCAGGCCGGCCACAATGATGCGCGTGATGGTGGGGCCGGTGTACCCTGGCAGAATGCCCCCGGCCGTGCGCCCCGTGATGTTGGGGTCCATGCCCGCGCCGCTGATGTTCTTGCCGATTTCGTCGACGATGAGCACGTCGATGTGATCGAAATGGAGGCGCGCCATATTGGCGTAGGCGATGCGCAGCAGCTCCGCCTCGCGCGCCAGGATGCGTTCGCGCGGCACCGCCTCGACGATATAGGTCTCGTCGTAGGCGTTCTCCACAATCGCCATGCCGAAGGCGACCGGAACCTTCTCCAGCACGACGGCGGCGGTGGCCGGGATCACCTCATGAAAGCGGGCGAAGGTCTCCTCATGCACGCGCGAGCAGCCGATGTGATTGGCGAAGCCGATGACGAGCATCTTGCACAGCCCGCTTTCGTGCGTGCCGGCGAAGTCCGTGTGCGGCTTGACGCGGTTGACCGGCACGATGTAGTCCGCCGAGAGCGCCACCTTGTCGAAGTAGACCGGCATCCCCCAGCTTGTCACGCCGATCTGCTCGACCGCCGTGTCGGAGATGATGGGCGCGCCCACGTTCTCCTCCGTCACGCCGAGATGTTCGAGCACCTGGCGCTGCCCTTCCGCCGTGCCGCCGCCGTGGCTGCCCATCGCCGGCGTGACAAAGGGCGACAGCCCGGCGTCTTTGCAGGCGGCCACGGTCGCCTTGACCACCGTGACAATGTCGCGGATGCCGCGGCTGCCTGCGCCGATGGCCACGCGGGCGCCGGGCCGCGCACCCAGGGCGCGCAGTTGCGCCGCGGCTTCGGCGTATGCGCCGGCGTAGACATCGGGATGTCGCGGGCGTGGAAAAATCTGACGCACCGGACGAAGACGCGGGACTTCGCGCATGGCGATGGTGGGCGGAAGCAAGGGCATAGAGTTTTCCTCTGGATAAGCCAGAAAAGCGTATATAATCGATAAGAGATGACCTTTGCACGGTCAAACAACCATCTTTTCTGTATTGTACACAATCCGGAGGGAAAACCCTACCCGAGCGTTCGGGCAATCGAAGCCGGATGTTGTATGCTTTGACTATGATCATCAGCGCCAGTCGTCGCACCGACATCCCTGCCTTTTACGCAACATGGTTCATGAACCGCATACGCGCCGGCGCTTGCACCGTCCCTAACCCCTTCAACCCGCGCCAGGTCAGCCGCATCTCGCTGCGGCCGGAGGATGTGGACGTCATCGTCTTCTGGACGCGCAATGCGCAGCCGCTGATGGCTTCGCTCGATGAACTCGAGGCACGCGGGTATCGCTATTATTTCCAGTACACGATCCTCGATTATCCCCGTCTGTTGGAAACAAAAACGCCGCCGGTGGAGACGGCCATCGAGACCTTTCGCCGGCTGTCGGAGCGCGTCGGGCGTGAGCGCGTGATCTGGCGCTACGACCCGCTCCTGTTCAGCTCCCTCACCGACGCCGCGTTTCACCGCGAACGGTTCGCCTGGATCGCGGCGCAATTGCGGGGATACACCGAACGCGTGGTGATCAGCGTCGTGGATATGTATCGCAAAGTGCAATCCCGCTTGCGCAACCGGGTCGCCCAGGGGGTGACGATTCCCGACCAGACGCCGGAAGGCGTTCCCGATTTTGACGGGTTGATGCACAGCCTGGTCGAGACGGCGACGCGCTGCGAGATGGAGATTGTGAGCTGCGCAGAGGAGTTAGACCTGAGCGGCTACGGCGTGCAGCCGGGCAAGTGCATCGACGACGCCCTGATCGCGCGCATCTTTGGCCTGCGTCTCGACCTCAAAAAAGACTCCGGACAGCGCGACGCCTGCGGCTGCGTGACAAGCCGCGACATCGGCATGTACGACTCCTGCCTTTTCGGCTGTCAATATTGCTACGCCACCCGCAGCTTCACCCGCGCAGCCGCCAATTACGCCGCCCACGATCCAGAGTCGCCCTCTTTGCTGGGCTGGCATGAGGCGACGAACTGAGCTACTCGCCCAGAATCTGCACGCCTGAGGCTGTCGCTTCGGCCACCCAGCCTTCGACCACGCGGCCGTCCGTCAACGTGGCGCGCACGCGCCACCAGGTCAGGTTGTCCGCAAGCTGATTTTCGCCGAGGATCAGAAGCGTGGCGCCTGGAGCCACCATGCCCAAGACGTCGCCGGCGGGCTTGCTCAAATAACCCGGCGTGGCGCGCACGTTGACGCGGCTGTTGGTCAGGTTGCGCACCGTCTGTTGGGGCGCAAAGCGCGTGGAGAGGTTGGCAAGCCCTGCACTTGTCGTCGGCGCCGGCGTGGGCGTCGGCGTGTAGGGAGGAGGCGTCCAGGCTGCTTTGGCGCCCTGCAGCTCCGCCAGGTTCAGCCGATTGACGCCCAAGGCGAGGCCAACGCCGCTGCAGCTGACGATGGTCAACAGGCTGAAGCCCACGGCGAACCCCACCCAGAAATTAGAGCGACGAGAGGGCTTTGAAGGGGGCGTTGAGAGCGTCGATGCGGAATGCTCTGGAACGATCGCTGACATAAGTTCAACCGCTTTTGTGCGTCTTTGCGTGAACGCTCCGGTCGCTTACGACCTGTCTTTCAAGCACAACCAGACCGGCCAGCCTGACAAGCTGGCCGGTCGTCATTCGATCAGACGCCAGAAAGCGCGGCGCAGTTCCATCCATGCCGCAGCGGCTATGCAGGCTCCGTTTCCACGATGTCGCCCAACACGCGCAACACGCCTACGGTGTTGCCTTCTGTATCCAGGCTAAAATGTTGCAACAACACATCGGCGGAGCGGCCGTCCTCGAAGCGCACATGCATTTTCTCGTCGCGGTGCAGCTCGGTCATGGTGGGGCCAGCGTTGAATTTCCGGGTTTTGAACATCACCCGAATGGGGCTGAGCTTGTGGTTGTCATTCATGGTGACAATCTTCACTTCGTCCAGAATGGCCGCAGGCTCTTCTTTTCCGCGGAGATAGAGCATGGCTTTCATGGCGTGACCGTCTCCTTTTGCACCTGTCTGGAATGATTCGCAAAGCTATCCGGATTGAAATAATAGGCTCACTTCATTTCATTTTCGGATGAGAAGCGCCGTTCATCGTCAGGGGAATTTTATCAAACCCGAGATGGCCTCCCAAATGAACGATCGCTATGAACGATCACTGCATCGACTCAATCGGCCTTGAGCGTCAATAGATAGGCGATGATGTCGGCGATCTGCTCCGCCGTGAGCATGTCCTGGTAGGTGGCGGGCATCAACCCTGCCTGGAAGCCTTCGACCAGATGCGCGTTGGGGTCCACGATGCTGAAGTAGAGATAGGCTTCAGCCGACTGGCCTTCCACGCGCGTCGCTGCAACCGCCCCCAGATTGTGCCAGGAGGGGCCCACCGTCGTTTGCCCTGCCTGCAAGGAATGGCAGGCGATGCAGCCATAGACAACGGTCAGCTGTTCGCCGTTGTCGGGATCGGCGGTGGCGAGCTGCGCGGCGAGCTCCGCAGGCAGCCCGTCCGTCGGTGCATCGGCGGAGGGGGTCGTGGCGGGGGCGCCGTCTGTGGAGGGCGGCTCGGCGGCTGCTTCGGTCGGCGTTGGCTGGGGTGAAGGCGTCGCCGTCGGCGAGGCGGTGGCCGTTGCGGTCGCCGTCGGTGACGGCGATGGCGTGTCTGTCGGCTGCGGCGTCGGCGAAGGGACAAGCGTCGCAACCGGGCTGGCGGTGGGCGTCGCCGGGGAGGCTGCAAGAGAAGAGGCGGCTGTCGCCGGCTCCGTAGACCAGGGCGTGTACACCGCGATCGGCGTGCTCGTCGCCAGGGTCGCCGTCTCGTCGCCGCAGCCGCTTAACGCCAACACGGCGCTTAAGAGCGCCGCCGAGATGAACAAAAGGCTTGCAATGGATCGATTCATTTTTGATCGCTTCCCAATAGACTTCGCAGGTGAATGTCGATTTGTGCTTCTTTTCACAATTTTTGTCCGCCATTGTCGGCTTCATTGGTTTTTCTGTCAAAAGCGCTGCGCCCCCAATCAACGCTTTGATGTTAAAATTTGTGAGCGGTCGCTTCGAGACGCACGCAGGTGAGGGGAGTTGCCCTTACATCCCGTGATTTCACTTGAGGCGTACTGTGATGAAATCAAAGAAATTGCGCAGCTGGCCGATCTCTCAAGGAGTTTAAAACCTCCTGAAAGGCGTATCCTGGGAGGCGACCGCATCGTTGCGCAACGATTGAATCAGTCGAAAACTGTGGAGATGAATCCAATGAGCGTGGATGCACAAACTTTCAAAGATGCGATGGCGCAGTGGGCGTCTGGCGTGACCGTGGTGACGACGTTGAGCGGGGATGGTCGTCCGGTGGGCATCACTGCCAGCTCGCTGACCAGCGTAAGTCTGCAGCCGCCGCAAATTCTGATCTGCGTGGCGCGCAAGTTGTTCACCCATCAGGCGATCGAACAGAGCGGCTTTTTCGCCGTGAATATTTTGGGGGTGGAGCATCTGGAATGGGGAATGCGCTTCGCCGGCATGACGCCGGAGTTGGCGGACCGCTTTGCCGATATCGAGGTTCAGAACGCGGTGACCGGCGCGCCGATTTTGCCGGGGGTGCCGGGCTGGCTCGATTGCCGCGTGCGTCACGCCTATGACGGCGGAGATCACACGATCTTCGTCGGCGAGGTGGTGGCCGCCAGCGCGTCAGAAGCGCGTAGACCGCTGCTTTACTACAACCGCGCCTGGCGAAAGCTGCATGAGGAGCCGTTGCAGCTTCCCGTCTCGACCCGATGACGCCTTGTTCAGGCCGCGTCAGGGTTCGGCCAGCTCCTCAATCTCATAGTCCACCCGGAAATGTTTCTGAAGCTCCGTCTTGAGCTTCTCGGTGATTGTGCAGCCGTCGTTAGGAAAGGAGAGCTCTACGATTCTGCCGTTGTCTAGAAGCCGAATGACGAACGCATCGCGGCCTTTCGGCTCTCGCACGGTTTCGTAGAGCTCTCGGAGCCGATACTTATCGCGTTCGAGATTGCCGGTGCGACGGAAGTTGATCAACAGCCGGCGCATCGGACGGGGATGGGAAACGACTTTGGAGATTGACGGACGACGCGTCTCCTCGCCGGAGGCAACGGATGACGCTTCAGGCGATGATTCAGAGGCGGATCGCTGCGTCTTATCCGCCGCCGTTTCGGACGTTTCAGGCTCGACCGGTTCTGCCTCCGGCCCGATTTTTGACGGGGCGGCGCTTTCTGCGCTGTGCAACGCAGCGCCGTTCTGGAAGCTGTGTTGGTCTTCGGGGCTTTTTGCTTCGCCGTGGATGGGAATCGCCGACGGTTCCGCCGCTGGCGACAATGCGACGGCGTCCGCTTCCTCGTCGTCCGTCCACTGCGGCGGTTCGTTGTAGAAGGGACTCATCTCCGCTTCTTCCCACGCTTCCATGTCGCTTGCGAACCCATTTCCACCCCTCGTCGACGGCGCAGCGCCATTCTGGGGCGGCGCATCCTGAAACAGGGGCGTCTGCAAGGCCGGCGTCTCCTCCTCGACACCGATGTAACTTTCCACGTGCGTCTGCACAATGTCGGCCAGCAGCGTCGTCTGGCCTTCGCGCGTCTGCGCCTTGCCTTTGACGATCACCACCGAATCTACGACAAGCTTCTCTTTGAATTCGGCGTAGGCTTTGGGGAAAAAGACCACCTCGCAGCCGCCTTGCAGGTCTTCCAATTGGACGAAGGCCATCTGGTCGCCTTTTTTGGTGTTGATGACGCGCACGTTCGTGATCACTCCCGCCAGCGTCACGCCTTTGCCGTCGTAGCGTTCGTCCAGCTCGGCGCAGGAGCAAGTGGTGATGCGTTTGAAGTCGATCTTGAGCTGGTGCAGCGGGTGGCTGATCGAGTAGACGCCGAGCAGCTCTTTCTCCCATTGGAGCTTCTCACGGCCCTTCACCTCTTCGATGTCCGGCAGCTTGATCGGAGAGACATGGGCTTCCTCTTTCGCAGCCCCAAGCATGTCAAAAATGGAAAGTTGGCCGCTCTCGCGGGCGTCGTGCACGGCGGCGGAGGCGCTCACCATCTGGTCGAGCACGGCGAGCAGCTGGCTGCGTTTGCCGAAGCGGTCGAACGCGCCCGCCTTGATCAGGCACTCCAGCGCGCGCTTGTTGACCTGGCGCAGATCGACGCGGTCGCAGAAATCTTCCAGGCTCTTGAAAGGGCCGCCTTTCTGACGCGCCTCCAGGATCACCCGCACCGGCCCTTCGCCCACGTTCTTGATGGCGGCCATGCCGAAGCGGATGGCGCTGCCTTCGGGCACAGGGAAGGGGTAGCCGAGGTTCGGATCGCGGTGCGCCAACGTCGGCGTGTCGGCGGGGCGCTGTTGAATTTCAAAGTCAAGGCCGGAGTAGTTGACGTCGGGCGGGAGCACGTCGATGCCCATGCGCCGACATTCGTTGATGAAATTGGCCACCTTCTCCGTCTTGTCGCGCTCGACCAGGAGCTGCGCCGCCATGTATTCGACCGGATAGTGCGCCTTCAGATAGGCCGTCTGCACGGTGATGACGGCGTAGTCGGCGGCGTGCGACTTGTTAAAACCGTATCTTGCAAAAAATTCTATATCCGCATAAATTTCTGCAGCGATCGCAGGATCGATTCCGTTCTTTTCACAGCCTGCAATAAAAATCTTCTTATGTTTTTCAATCTCCGACGCTTTTTTCTTGCCGATGGCGCGGCGCAACAGATCGGCTTCACCTGGGGTGTAGCCGGCGAGGTGGCTTAGAATCTGAATGATTTGTTCCTGATAGACGCAGTTGTGAACCACGATGTTGTCGGCCACAAAGCTGTGCAGTCCTTCGACGGTCAGATCATAGACATGCTCCACCCCAACGTACTCAATCGATGCAATTTCTTCCCAAATCACGCCGAGCCGTTTACGGGTCTCGGGCAAAGGCAACGCTTCGGCAAGTTGCGCTGCAACGTGCGCCGAGATGCGAGAGAGGTTGCGGCGCTTTGGATGAAAATGCTGGCGATCCACGCCGTACGCCTTCATCATTCCACGATAGGACAACGTGCGCACAGCGTCGACTTCGTCGAGAAATGGCTGTTGAGCAAGGGTGGAGAAACTCTGCTGCGTGCAGGCGATGGTGCGCTTTGCCGTGATCATATGCGGTTGCACCCAAGCGGCAAATCTCGCCGTATCATAGACCGTCACCTGGTAGCCGGTGCGTTGCGTGGCTTGATCGGCGCCAATCCTATAGTGAGATTGGTAGACGGTGGAGCGAATTCCCAGCCGCAGCAACAGTGTTTGAATCTGTTCTGCAAGGCGTTGGGAGACGGTTTTATAATGGCAAAGCTTGCGCCCTACATATCCGTCACAATCCCACAAAGAGGCGAGGAAAAAAGCAATCTCCTCATTTCCTAGCCCGAAAATAAAGTCTGGGATCACTTTTTCGTGACTGCGCAACCCGCCGGGGCGTTGCCCCGCCGGCGCTTTTAAGCCGAGCGCTCGCAGCCATTCCAGCAGCGCATTCGGCGTATGATAGCCGGCGCTCCCCCGCTCTTTCGAGGCGCCGATGCGAATGACGCCGCGCACCTGCTGCGTGATATGAGGTCGAACGCCCTCAAAGGCTTCCAGGCAGCGTTGGTATTCAGCCAACAGCACCGGGTCCTTGGAGACAAAGTCGACGCACGCCATGCTCGCCAGGCTGCCATCCGCCAACAGATAGGCCAAAACGCGCAAACGGCGACGGTCCTCCGGCTGGGGCGCTGCGTCCGGTCCTATCAGATAAGGAGGCGTCGCTACAAAGTCGCCGGGGCGCAATTCTCGTAAGGGACGCCAGCCTGTCTCGGTCAACAGGCGGTGATCTTCGGTTACTTTGACGCTGGCCCCGTTGCGCAACACCACGCGATAGACCGGCTTTTCGCCGCTGTCGATCCAGTGGGTCACGCGGCCGACCGCCGGCTGCCAGTTTTCATCAACGCCCTGCACATAAAATTCGCGCAGCTTGCCGATGTCCGCCAGACGATAGCGGCGCCCGGTGCGCGCCTCGGTGATCATGGCGTCGCCGCTGACGCAGATGCCGTAAGTCTCACTTAAAATCGACTGAAGGGCGGGATGCTTGTACTCGACCGGCTCCTGGCCGTGCATGCGGCGGATGAAGGAGGGAATGTACTCCATCGGCCCGGGGCGGTACAGTGAGATGACGGCGACGATGTGCTCGAAGGTGGTGGGCTTCATCTCGGTGAGGACGCGACGCATGCCCTGGCTTTCCACCTGGAAGACGCCGCTCACCTCGCCGCTGGAGAGGAGCTTGAAGGCCTCGCGCGCCGCCTCGCCTTCGTAGGGGATGGTCTGCAGCGTGTACTCGACGCCGTGGCGCTCCTTGATCAGCCGGGCGGCCTCGCGCATCACCGAGAGCGTGCTCAGCCCCAGAAAGTCCACCTTGAGCAGGCCGATCGACTCCAGGATGGGGAATTCATACTGGGCGATGGTGCTGGTCACGGTGGATTTGCTGCCGCGCATGAGCGGCGTGTAGTGGGTCAACTCCTTGTCGGCGACGATCACGGCGGCGGCGTGCACGCCGGCGTTGCGCGCCACGCCCTCGAGCTGCATGGCGGTGTCGAGCAGCTTGCGCACCCACGTTTCTTTGTTGTAGAGATCGACCAGCTCCTGGTTGTAGAACTCATGCCCCTCGGTCAGGCAGTCCTTGATCGTGACCGGCTTGCCCGGAATGCCGGGGATGAGCTTGGCAATGTAATCGACTTTGGCCAGCTCGATGCCCTGGGCGCGGCCGACGTCGCGCACCGCAGCTTTGGCCTTCATGCGGTTGAAGGTGGCGATCTGCGCGACCTGGCTTTCCCCATATTTTTGCACGGTGTAGCGGATCATCTCCTCGCGCTGGTCATCGGGAAAGTCCAGGTCGAAGTCGGGCATGGTGACGCGACCGGGGTTGAGGAAGCGCTCGAAGATCAGGTTGTTCTTGAGCGGGTCGATGCTGGTGATGCCGATGCAGTAGGCGACCAGCGAGCCGGCGCCCGACCCGCGCACGTTCCACCAGATGTTGCGGCTGCGGGCGAAGTTGCAGAGGTCGGCGACGATCAGGTAGTAGACGTCGAACCCCATTTCGTGGATGGTGCGCAGCTCGCGCTCCTTGCGCTCCTGCACCTCCGGGTCGTCGGCGCGGTCGCCGTAGAGTCGGCGCAGGCCCTCTTCCGTCAGGTGGCGCAGATAGGTCTCGTAGGTGAAGCCTTCTGGGATGGGCAGATCGGGCAGGTGGTAGGTTGGGTCTTCGAGGTCCACCTCGCACATTTCGGCGATGCGCAGGGTGTGGTCGAAGGCGCTCGCCGGCAGGTCGATGAAGGGGCGGAAAGTCGCCTCCATCTGCGCCCGGCTTTTGAGGAAATAGCTGCCGTCGCTCATGCGCATGCGGTTGGGCTGGTCGAGCGTGGCGCCGGTCTGCACACAGAGCAGCACGTCGTGCGGGCCGCCATCCTCCTCGCGCACGTAATGCACGTCGTTGGTGACGACCAGGTTCAGCCCGAACTTCTCCGCCCAGGGCACGAGAATTTTGTTGACCTGCACCAGCTCCGGGATCGAGTGCTCCTGCAGCTCGATGAAAAAATTCTCTTTGCCGAAGACATCGACGTACCAGCCCAGCCGTTCGTAGGCCTCGCGCTCTTTGCCCTGCGCCAGCAACTGCGGCACCTCGGCGCCCAGGCAGCCCGTGCTGGCGATCAGCCCTTCGGCGTGGGCGGCGAGAAATTCATGATCGATGCGCGGCTTGTAATAGTAGCCGTCCAACTGGCTGCGCGTGGCGATCTTGAGCAGGTTCCGATAGCCGGTCATGTTTTTGGCCAGCAGCAGCAGGTGATAGTTGTCGCGGTCGAGCTGGGGGTCGCGCCCCGTCATGGGGCGACCCCACACCGTCTGATAAGCCTCGATGCCGATGATGGGCCGGATGCCCGCCTCGCGGCAGGCGCGGAAGAACTCGATGGCGCCGTGCATCACGCCGTGGTCGGTCAATGCCAGCGCCGGCTGCCCCAGCTTCACCGCCTCCTTGACCAGGGACTTGATGCGCCCCAGGCCGTCCAGCAGCGAATATTCGGAATGGACGTGCAAGTGCACAAAATCGTCGGCCATCTTGGATCGCGTCCGTGCTCAGGAACTTTGCATAATCGGAACCGATGTTCTATAGAAGCTTCTGTGATTATAACAAAAGATGCGATGATGCAGCGAACCGCTCGATGGTGCACGATGTGCAACGAGGCTGCGCAGGGGTGTTGCAGTCAATGATACACTTTTGCGCATTGAAATGTGACAAGGGTTGCGTTACGCTTAGAAGTGTCAGACGAGTGAAAGCCTATCCCCAAGCCGTCGCCGGACTCCCATGCGCTGCAGAGAATGCTGCAAATGCGACGGCAAGGAAGGGCCTCTATTGTTTCGGAAAAGCAGATTTCGATCAGGAGGAAAGCGTGAAAATTCGACTCGACAAATTTACGGTCGCCGTGCTGGTCGTCGTTGGGCTGTTGATCGCTGCAGCGCTTGTGACCGTCAATATTCAAGGAGCGGGGGAGGCGCCGCCCGCTTATCGCACGGAGGATGCGCCGGAGACGCCGATTTACAATGCCTTTTTGGCGCTGAAGGCAGGCGACATCGCCATGGCGCGCGCCCAGTACAGCAAGCGCGTGCTGGAGGAGGTGGAGAGCGAACGCGGCTATGGCCCCTTGCGTGGAGACGCGTACATCTACGGGGATGCCGCGCGCCGTCTGCGCATCCTGAACGTGCGCATGGACCCCGAGAACGCCAACCGCGCGTACGTGACCGTCGCCATCGACGCCTACGCCACCGGCGGCCTCTTCAGCAGCGGCTCGACCTGGACGTCGGAGCGCATCGTCGAGGTCGTCCGCGAGGACGGCGCCTGGAAAATCAACACGCAGGAATATTTCTATTGACGCCCCAGGGATGGCTGACGCCCTCTGAACGGCGGCAAGGACGCGTTGATCAAACGGCGCGCACAGAATTGAGAGCGATTTCATCATGTTGACAGGGGTTCAAATGCAAAACAATGCGAAAATCACCCGACTGACAGCTGTACGGCGTCTGTACATCTATCTGGTTGCGTTCGTGAGTCAGATGGCGGCGCTGGCGGCCGTCAATGAGCTGATCGGCATGCTCAGCCGGGCGTGGCTGGAGCGCGACAGCATGTTGCAGGGCGCTTTCCTGCGCACCACCGCCGCCAATTCCATCGGCGCGTTGCTCGTCGCCACGCCGATCTTTTTGATTCACTGGGGGCTGGCGCAGCGCTTTGGCGATGCGCTCGACGAACGCCGCTCCGTCTGGCGCAAACTTTTTCTGTATGGGTCCACCGCAGCCGGATTGATCGTGATGCTCTCGAACCTCGGTCGGCTGTTGCGCGAGATCGGTTGGCTGGCCTTTGGCGGCGCCCTCGGCGCCATCCAGTCCTGGCCGGCGGGCTGGCTGCAGTGGGGTTTGATGGCCCTCGTGGGCGTTGGCCTGATTTATCAGTGGGGCGCGGTGTTGCTCAACGATGGCGATTGGGGCCAGGAGGCGCGCTTCGCCCGCTTCGTTCGCCAGTTGTTTCTTGTGCTCGCCGGGCTGACGGGGTTGGGAATCGCCATTTGGGGCGGCCACATGTTGATTCAGATTGGATTGCAGATGGCCCTTGACCGGGCGTTCGGCGCACTGGAATGGGGATGGTGGCGACGACCGCTGGCGGACGCAGTCAGTCAGGCGCTCATTGGAAGCTGGCTTTTCCACGCCATCTGGCGTCAATGGCAGGACGCGCTGACCCTCAACCCCGCGGAAGGACGCGCCGTCATGCGCCGCATCTATCTCTATCTCGGCGTGTTGATCGGCGCCATCACCACCTTGACGCCGGCGGCGCTGTTGCTGCGCGAAGGTGTGCTGATGGTTATCGGCGAAGGCGGCGATTCGCTCGCCGGGCTGCTCGACCGCATGACGGGGCCGGTCTCCTTCATTCCGGTGGGCGCCGTGGTCTGGCGCTGGTGTTGGGCGACGCTGCGCAAGGAAACGGACGCCTACGGGGACAGCAACGAAAGCGCCACCGTGCGCCGCGTGTACACCTATCTTGTGACCGCCACAGGGCTGGCGCTGCTCTGGGTGGGCGCCGTCGAGCTGCTGCATGCGCTGATCGACGCCGCGCTGGTCGGAGGCCTCTGGCGCGAGCCGCTGGCGAACGGCGTGGCGCTGCTCGCAGTCGGCGCGCCGGTCTGGGTCGTCTTCTGGCGTCGGGCGCAGTCCATCGCCGAGCGCACCGACGCCGCGGGCGCCGTCGAGCGCAACTCCTGGCCGCGTAAGATCTATCTTTACGGCGTAGCGCTGGTCGGCGCCCTGGCGCTGCTCTTCACGCTGGCGCAGGTGCTCTACCGTGTGCTGCTCGTCGTCATGGGCGACCCGAACGCCATGCTCTCCTCCGGCGAGCTGGCCTATCGTCTGGCGGATAGCATGGTGGCGGCGGCGTTGTGGGCGCTGCATCTGCTGGCCCTGCGCGCCGACGGTCGCTTTGAGAAAGCGGCGGAGGCAGCGTTGGAGGCGCCGCAAAGCCTCTCTGAACGGCGCGCGGCGTTGGAGGCGCACATCGCCTGGCTGGAAGCGGAGCTGGCCGCCGCGCGCGCCGAACTGGCGAAGCTGGAAGGTGGGCCGTAGACGTCTGCGGTCGGCGCAGTTGATCGTTACTCTTGACGGAAAGCCTCTGAAATGGGCCGTTTGGCCTCCTCCACCAGATAGATGCGTCCACAGCCCGGACAGGAATGATGATATGCATAGAAGTAGCGCTGTCCGGGCTTCGGCTTGCTTTTGGTCGGGCGTCGTTCCAGCTCCGCCCCGCAGGCCCGGCAGAAAAGGCCCGTTTTGGGAGAGTCGTTCTGAGCGGCCGGCGCCATCGCCTCCACGTATCCTTCGTCGGGCGGCAGATTGGGCTGTTGCAGCGCCTCCACGGCCAGGCGATCGCACAGCTCATTTTCCGGATGGTCGGCGTGGCCTTTGACCCACGCAAAGGTGACGTGGTGTTTGTCGCACAGCGCAAGCAGCCGCTCCCACAGGTCAGGGTTGACGACCGGCTCCTTGTTCGAGCGCTTCCACCCCTGCTGGCGCCATCGTCTTGCCCAGCCCTTCGTCATGGCGTCGACCAGGTATTTGGAGTCGCTGACCAATGTAACGTCGCACGGCTCCTTAAGCAGCTCCAGTCCTTTGATGGCCGCCATCAGCTCCATGCGGTTGTTGGTGGTGCGCGCAAAGCCGCCGGAGATTTGCTTGCGATGGGGGCCGTAAACCAACACCACGCCGTAGCCGCCGGGCCCCGGATTCGGCTCGGCGGCGCCGTCGGTGTAGATGGTGACTTGCTTGCGTTGCGTCATCTTTTTTGTCAAAACGCTCTCTGCCGCCTGAGCGACGCGTTCAGTCCTCAAGCGCCAGCGTGTAGGATTGAAAGACGTTGTTGTCCACGTCGCGCACGAAGAGCACCATCTGTCGGTTTGCCAGCGCGCGGCGATACTGGTCTTCGACCTGGCGCCGCGAAACAGGTTCGAGCACCATGAGGAATTCTTCAAACGGATAGGCGTAGATTTCGGCCTTCTGCACGTCGATCAACATGATCGGCCGCTGTTCGGCGAAGCGGTTGTACGTTTCGGCGATCGAGGGCCACTGCTGCTCAATCAGTTCAATATAGGGGTCTTTGGGCATGATTTTCTCCTTGAGAATGGGTGGGATTCCACCATCTATTGAGGGCGCACGCCGTCGTTGCGAAATTCCAACCGCCACAACGCATACAGGCACAGCCCGGCGACAGCGAACGCAACGGCGAAAGCCTCGTGGAACGAAGCCTGCGAGACAAAGATCGCCGCCACGCCGAACGCGCAACAGATGAGGTAACAGACCAACACCGCCTCGCGGCGACTGCCGAGCAAATAGGCGAGGCGATGGCTGATGTGATCTTTGCCCGGCGTCGTCAGCGGGTTCTTGCCGCGGCGCAACCGGCTGATGAAGACGAGCGTCGTGTCGAAGATGGGCAGCCCCAGCACCAGGACCGGGATCATCCAGGTCACCGTGACGCTGTTGCTCGGAAAACGCAATTTGATGGCCACCGCCGCCAGCATAAAGCCCAGAAAGAGGCTGCCTGCGTCGCCCATGAAGATGTGCGCCGGGTTCCAGTTATAGATCAGGAAGCCGGCGCAGGCGCCCACCAACGCCGCCGCCAACGCGCCGACCAGATATTGCCCGCTCATCGCCGCCAGCAGCGTGAAAAAGATGGCGGCGATCATCGCCACGCCGCCGCTCAACCCGTCCATGTTGTCGAGCAGGTTCAACGCGTTGGTGATGCCAACCACCCACACCAGGGTTAGGACCACGTCCAGCCAGGCGCCGAAAATCTGAACGCGGACGCCGGAATAGATCAAAACGCCGGCGGCGACGAGCTGGCCGAACAACTTGACATAGCTGCTCAATCCCCAGCGATCATCGACCAGCCCCATGAAGCTCATCAGCGTGGCGCCGACGAAAATGCCGACGACCTCGTTGATGTAGTCGCGGTCGCCGAAGAAGACCAGCGCCAGAATGAACGACACGTAGATGGCGGCGCCGCCGAGCAACGGCACCGGCGACGCGTGAATCTTACGCGCGGAAGGCTTATCGACCGTGCCGGTTTGCAACGCCACGCGGCGCATCACCGGCACCACGCCGAGCGTGAGCAGCAACGTGCTCGCCCCGATCAGAATAAACGCCGTCATCGGCAACGTGTCGGGCATAGGGGGCCTCAACTGCTCGCTTCTGCAATCAGCGCATCGATGGCGGCATGCTGATCCGGGGGGGCCAGCGTCCTGGCTTGCTGGAACATCGCCAGCGCCTCGCTGCGCCGGTTCAGACGCAGCAGCGCCATGCCGGCTTCGACGGCATATTGATAGTTGTTCGGATCGAGCGCCATCAGCGTTTGAGCCACTTCAAGCGCCTTCTCCTGGTTGTCGGTCGTGGCGTAGAGCGAGCTGAGCGTGCGCAGCGTGTTGACGTCATTGGGCGCCAGCTGGCGAATCGCCTCCATCTCGGCGATCATCCCTTGGACGTCGCCCTGGCGTTGATAGAGATCCGCAGCCAGTTGGTGCAGCCCGATTCGGTCTTCGATGCTGGTGGCGGAGGCGAGCCCCTGGCGCGCGTAAGCCATCGCCTGCTCCAGATTGCCCTGGTCGCGCGCAAGGATCGCCAGGTTGCGCAACGCCTGCGCGTTGCCCGGCAGCAGCTCGAGCAGACGTCGATTGGCTTCGGCGGCTGCCTCCAGATTGCCCTGCCGCGCCTCGATCACGCCTAGATAACTGAGCATCTGCGCTGCGGACTGCGGTCGTTGCGCCTCCTCGAAGAGCTGGACGCCTTTGCGCAGCGTCTCCAGCAGGCGATCCGTCTGCCCCGTGCGCTCGAAATAATCGGCCAGCAGCAGATACGTCTGGTCGAAGAGCGGGTCGAGCGTCAGGCTGTGCTCAAAGGAGGCCAACGCCTCTTCGGTGCGGCCGGCGGCCATCAGCGCGTTGCCGCGTTCGTTCCACAGGTGCGCCGCGTTGGGGCTGAGCGTCACGGCGATGTCGTACATGGCGATGCTCTGTTCCAGGCGCTGCTGGCGGACGGCCGGGTCGTCGGAGAGGTCGGCCCAGCTCCGATAGAGCCGCGCCAGGTTGGCGGTGTGGTCGGTGTTGAGCGGGTTGACGCGCTGCGCCTCGAGGAGCACGGTTTCGGCGGCGCGCAAGAGGTCGTTGCGGCCAAGCTGCGCCACCACGTCCGGCGTCAGCGCCAGCACGTCGTCGAGCGTCAGCGGCTCCGGCAGCGTCGCAGCGCCGTGGGGAGGCGCCTGTTTCGCCAGCTCCAGCAGCGCCCGCCCCAAGAAGAGCATGTAATAGTCCTCGGTCTTGCGCGTAGCCAGGGCGCGTTTGTACAGCTCCACGCTGCTCAGCCAGTTGCCCTGGCTGTCGAACTGTTGCCCTTGTTTGTAGACGATGTCGGCCTTCACCAGCGTGACGTTGACGGTGAGGATCAGAAACGCCGCCAGCGCAACCGCGGCGACGCCTGTGGACGCCGCGGCCCAGCTGCGTCCAACGGCGGGCAGCGCGCGAGCGCGCAGGGCGGGCCAGGCGTAGACCGTGGCCGCCGTCGCCATCCACAGGATGACGATGAAGGTGTAGAATCCAAAGTGGCCGCCGATGCGTTCGAGTTGCAGGTTGAGAAACTCTTGATTGGTGATCCCCGGCGGCGGTTGGATCGGCGCCAGGCGCGTCGCCTGAATCAGCCCGTAGACCAGCCAGGCGCCCCAGACCAGGCCGGCATGCAGCGCGTAGCCCGTCAACCACCACCCCAAATCCGGCGCCCTGCGCTGCGCCAGCGACTCTTCCGCCAGGCCAACGGTGGCCGCCACCAGCCAGGTGAAGAGCATCAAGAAGAAGATGGCCGGGCTTGTCGCCCCGGTTTTGGGATTGACGAAGATGCTCTCACTCAGAATGCGCACCGGATCGGCGAGCCCTGCGGCGTTCGTCGTGTAGATATACACGAAGGTCAGAAAGATCAGCGCGTCGGTCATCACCGTGCGCGGCAGGCGAGGAGCGTGTACGCCGACCGCACGCGTGCGACGGGTCGGGGCGGCGGCTTTGCCCTGTCGGCCCCGCTTTGGAGGCGTCGAGGCGGAGGCCGCCTCCTCCCCTTCTTCGGCCATGGCCAGCTCCGTGGAGAGCACGGGAAGGAGCCGCATCCCGATCAGCATCAGCACAGCGGTGAAGACCCAAAAATGGGTGCGCGTGGCGCCGATGGCGATGCCAAAGTGAATCTCCAGATAGTGGGCGACGATAGCCGTCAGCAGGGCGATGATCATCATCAGCCGCGGCAGGTCTGCTCGGTCGGGTCTGTGGCGCGCATGAAGGAACGCCGCCAGCGCCGCATATGCGCCGAAGCCGGTGACGATGCCGAAGGGCAACCCCAGCCCCGCCATGCGCAACTGCCAGTCATCGAACGCCATCAGGAGCAGTGAAACGCCGATCCCCCCAAACGCCACCAGGCCGCCGAAGAGCAGCGAGTCGCGGCGCTGCTTGATGAGGCCCAGCCAGCGCAAGGACCAGTAAAAGATCGCCACAAAAAGCGCAATGTAGCCGATAAAGCCGAGCAGCCCTGTGATGACGAGGCTGTCCCACGCTTCGTTGTGAGAACGGTCCGGGCTGGCGTTGCGCGCCTCGATCTGCGCCAGCTCCGGCGGATAGAAGGGGTTGAAGGCCACCCACATTGCTTCCGGCCCATAGCCGACGAGAGGGCGCAGGAAGTTGGCGTTATCCTGGCTGCCATCCGGGAAGGTCAGCGGCTCATGCGGCAACAGCATCTGGGTGGCGCCCCCCCAGATCAACTGGCGCACCTTGCCCGTGCCGCTGTCGATCTCCAGCACGTTGACAAAGCGGCCGACGTAGGGCGCCTCTTTGATAAAGCCAAAGGCGGGGACGAAGTTGGCGGCCAGAATGAGGAGCACCACCGCCGCCACGCCTCCGACGGCCAGGCTCAACAGCGCGCGGAAATAGCGCGGGCGCACTGCGCTGACGGTGAGCAGCCCAAACAGAAAGACGCCGGGCACCCATCCCAGCCAGGGGCCGCGGCTCTGCGTCCAGACGATGGCGATGGCCTGAACGAGCAGCACAAACAGATACGCGCCGCCGGCGAGGGAAGATTGCCACTCCTGCGGCTGCGCGTTCGTCGGCTGGCCGATGCCCATCAAGCGCACAAAGCTGGTGAAGACGCGCTCCAACGTCAGGAAAAAGGCCATGATCAGATAGGCGGCCAGGAAGATGGCGTTGCCCGCGTTGGCGGCCACGCGCGTCTGCACGTCGCCGCCCCAGGGCAAGGGATCGAGGCCGTAATGCTGGATCACGCCGTAGATCGAAATCGGCAGGCTGGTGAGGATGACCGCATGTTGGAAGCGTCGCAGCTGCTCGGGCCGACGCATCGTTGCGGCGGTCAGGGCCGCAATCGTGACGTAGGCCAGAAAGCTGTAGGTCCCTTGCAGGCGTTGATAGGAGCCGAACCAGCTCACGAAGACGGCGACGCTGAAGATGGTGCTGAGCGCAAAGGCCAGGATCATCAGCCCAACCGGCCAGATGAACGGATTCTTCACGAAGCCGCGCCAGTTGGCCCCTTGCCCACGCGCCTCCGACGAATCGTCGCCGCCGGGCAGCCAGGCGTAGCCGCCGTTGGCGAGCTTGATCGCCCACGCCGCCATCATCACCAGCGCAATCGTGCGCACCAGGCTGATTTTGTCCGGCTCAAAGACGCGGCTGGAAAAGACGTTGAAAAAAAGCGGCGAGACGACCAGCGCAGCCAGCCACCCCGCCTCGAGCACGCTGTCACACCATTGATCCAGCTTCGTTCGATTCACCATCAAAGCTTCACCATCAAAGTTGAACGTCCTCTGCATAGCGCACATAATGCCTGCATCAGGCCAATGTTAACGTAGGCGGTGCAACGGGTCAAGAACTTCACAATGGATTCAGACGGAAACGAATTAGATTGTCACGAATTAGGCTGTGGGCGGACGAGGGTCATCGGGGGAGGCGACAACGGATTCAGAGGGAAACGGGTCAGGCTGTGGGCGAACGACGGCCGTTGGCACGCGCAACGAATTTGTGGATTTCATCGCTTCCGCAATTCCCACGATCAACACAAGCACTGCAACGACGCCGGCGGTCGAGAGGATGGCGAAGAGGGGCGGAGGCAGTTGCTCCCAGAGTCGGGTGAGCCGGGCCACCGCAGCCAGCGCATAGCCAAGAACCGCAAAGCGTCGGCTGCGCTCACTCCGCCCCCAGAGCCACGCCATCGCCGGCGCGAACAGGACATGGTTATATCGTTCGGTGTGGGGGAAAGGCAGCAAACAGAAGAGCACCCACGCCCAGAAGGGCGCAGTGTGCTCCTGCATCCGCGCGCCGCGGAGGATGAGCCGCACAACGAACAGGCCGATTCCGACCAGCGCCGCAGCCGTCAGCGCCGATGCAACCCAAGGCGCCTCCCCTGCAAACAGACGCTGAAGCGTCGCCGGCAGCGATTGATCGTCGCGGCCGGCGAGCGCAGCGAACTCGCCGGCGCGCCCTGGCAGGAACGCGAGGAAGTAGTCGGCCATCAGCGTCGGCGTGAGCAGCATATGAGCCGCCGCAAATAAAAGCAGGGCGACCATCGTCGCCATCGCCAGAGCAAACCGACGTTGCAGCAAGAAGGCGAAAGGCCAGAAGAGAGGAAAGAGTTTCGTCGCCAACGCGGCCAGCCACGCCGCCAGCGCTGCGCCCCGGCGCAAAGGGCGAACGGCGCAAAGCGGGTCCGCCAACAGGAGCGCAGCCGTCAACGCAATGATGGCGCTCTGCCCCAGGGCCAAAGTCAACGCCGTCGGCCCGAAGGTCATCAGCAGAACAAAGACCAGCGCCCGCCCCCGGCGCGTTTCGACGCCGGCAAGCCCCGCCAGCGTTCTCGCACACCAGACGAGCATCAACAGCTGGAGCGCCAACCACAGCCACGCCGCCGCCGGAAAACTCAGCCAGGAGAACGGCTGCATCAGCCACGCCCACAAAGGGAAACTGTTGAGCAACGGGATCGGCGTCGGGGTCTGCGTGCGCTCGGCCAGCGTCAACAACGTTGCCTCCGGCCAACGATAGGGGGAAAGGCCAAGCCGAGCCGCCCACCCTCCCATGTAGAATGAGGAGAAATCGAACAGAGCAGGCGTGGGCCAGAAGACCTCCAGTCGCAGCGCAAAGGTCGCTGCGTGAATTCCAAACGCCGACCAGAAAAGGAAATTCCAGAAAGGGATGCGTCGCATCGACGGAGTCGCCCTCGTCAAAGAGATCTACGTCTTCTCAGCCGTTCGTCGATAAATGTCGAGCGTAGCAGCGGCGTTGCGCTCCCAGGAAAAGGTCGCCGCGCGGCGCAGACCTTGTTCGCTCAGCGCTTGACGCAGCGCCCTATCCTCCACCAGGCGCTGCATCGCCTCCGTCAGCGCCCCGAGATCGGTCGGATCGAACAGCAGCGCAGCCTCGCCGACCACCTCCGGCAGGCTGGAAACGTTGCTGCACGCCACCGGCGTTCCACAGGCCATCGCCTCCAGCGTCGGCAGGCCGAACCCTTCATAGC
Source organism: uncultured Caldilinea sp. (assembly GCF_937128415.1). GTDB lineage: Bacteria > Chloroflexota > Anaerolineae > Caldilineales > Caldilineaceae > Caldilinea. Next base: position 39,101 of record NZ_CAKZMJ010000085.1, on the reverse strand, counting down.
GGCTCGGAAAGATAAACGCCAACGCTGCGCTGTACAGGGCGGGCAGATCAACGTCCTCGACGAGACCCAGGAAGCGGATGCGTTCTCCCAATCCCAGAGCCTGCGCTCTTTGCATGGCCTCCGGATAGCGGGGGTCCCACGGGCCTGCCACCAGCAAAGGCGGCGCCGAAGCCTTCAACGCCGCATAGGCGCTCACCAGGGTGACGAGGTTCTTGTGCGGCTTGTTGCTGCCCACATAGAGCAGGAACGCCTGCGGCAACGCGTAGCGCGCGCGCAGGCGTTCGATAACTTGCCTGGGCTGAGGGCGGAAGCGGGCGTCCGCCGCCAACGGCACAGCCGTGACGCGCTCCGCCGGCGCGGCGAAGGTCGCCAGCAGATCGCGCCGCGAAGCCTCCGAGATGGCGATCACGTGGCGCGCAGCGCGCAGCGCCATGTGCATAGCAAAACGAAACAACAGCCGGGCGCGGCGCGAAACGTAAGAGGGGAAACGCAGCGGGATCAGGTCGTAAAAGGTCAACACAGTCGGAAGCCCCGGACGGTAGGGCATCAGATAATAGGGGCTGTGATAGAGCGACGCCTTTGCATTTTTCCTTTGCTTGTGGAGCAACGGAGGAACTTTCCATTGCTGTTGCAGCGCAAAGGGAGAGACGTCGCACGCCAGCATCTCGACGCCGGCGCGCAAGCAAGCCGCGAATTGCTCCTCTTGCGCAGGATAGCCCAACAACATGAGCCGTTCATCCGCACGTAAATGCTCCACGAGCGCCGAGACGAGATTGGCGACGTAGCGTCCAATGCCGGGGAAATGGGGAGCGGCGGTGCGCACGTCAAGAAGATACTTCATCGCCCCAGCGCCTCTTCATAAAACGCCAGCGTCCGGCGCAGCATCTCCTCACGCGTGAACGCCTGCTCGACCCGGCGTCGGCCGGCGGCGCCAAAAGCCCGGCGCTGCTCAGGATGTTCGAGCAACTGCCGAAGCGCTGCGGCCAGCGCCTCGGAGTTCTGGGGTGGAACGACCAGGCCGGTCACGCCGTGCTGGTTGACGTAGGAGGTGCCGGTGCCCAGCTCCGTGCAGATGACGGGCAACCCGCACGCCATGGCCTCCAGCTGGACGATGCCGAAGGTTTCGGCGCGGTTGGTGGAGGGCAACACGAAGACGTCGGCGGCGTGATAGAGCGCCGTCACCGCTTCATCGCTCAGCTCGCCGAGAAAATGCACGCGATCGGCGACGCCATTGCGCTGCGCCTGATGCTGCAACGCGGCGGCGAGAGGGCCGACGCCGACGATCAGAAAATGGGCAGAAGCAGACAGTCGAGCCGCTGCGTCGATCAACACGTCGACGCCCTTGTAGTGGCGCAGCCGCCCCACGAAGAGCACGAGCAGGCGATCCGGCCAGCGCGCGCGCCAGCGCGCCGCCTCCGCCTCGACCGCCGGCGTCCGTTCAAAGCGCTCGAGGTCGACGCCGAAATGAATGACCCGGCACTTTTCGGCGTGCACGCGCAGAAACGGCGAGTCCTGAATGTAAACGGGATTGGAAACAGCGATCAGATCGGCGCGGCGTAACGTCTCCCACAGAAAGGGTCGATAGAGCGTCCCCAAGACGCGCTGACGCACGATGTCGCTGTGATAGGTCACAACAAAACGGCGGCTGCGCCCCCACAAAAGCTGCCCAAGCTCACCGGGCGGATAGGGCATGTGCGCATGGGCGATGTCGATGTCCCTTTCCAGCCGGCGCAGCCACGCATAGAAGCTCAGGCTGACGGGCGCGGAGGAGACGTTGATCCATCGCGCCGTCTTGACGACCGGCACGCCGTCGATTTCCTGTTGAAGGGTGCGCCGCGTCGTATTGGTGACCAGCACTTGCGTCTCCACCCCCAGGCTGCGCAGCCCGACGGCAAGCTGACGGATATGATTCTCAATGCCGCCGAAGACAGGGTGGTAATCTTTATAGAGGTAGAGGACTCGCATACGCTTGAAGAGATGAATCCGTTCAAGGGTTTATCTGTAGTCTACCATGAACATCGAAGTTGCGCAGCCATTTTACATTTCCAGGGAGCGTCGAGCTTCCTGGAGGGGGATTGCGCATTTCAGGAGTCGGTGCAATCGAGTGCGCTGAAGCCTTTCTCCAACCCTGGTCAGTTGACCAGGGGAACAACTAAACCTCAGACAAAGTGGATTCTCTCCGGATGCCTAGCCCTTTCGATTGAAAAAGGGGCTACACTGGGGGAGTCGGACGCTGAACTCTCCGAACACCCATGTGTAAGATCATGCATTCACGACCGGCCCAGGGTTTTGCAACCGCTTTGCAACTATCAATTGCTTTGAGTAAGGGTGCGTTGATACCGACGTCCGGCCCCACCGCCTTTGGCGGGCTTCTCTGCGCGTTGTTCTCAGGTTGTCATTCTCTGGCGAAGGAGTGAAGCAATTATGTCATCCATGCGACCTCACAGTCCCTATGGACTCGAACATCATGGCGTCTACAATCCGAACAATGTCTTTTGGACGCTCAACACGCCGCTGCTCTATGAACAGGCCATTCGACGTTTCGAGGGCCATCTCGCCCATTTGGGTCCGTTGGTCGTGCGCACCGGGCAATACACAGGCCGTTCCCCGCGCGACAAATTCATCGTCGAAGAGGACGAGACGCGCGAGGATATTGCATGGGGCAACGTCAACCAACCTGTTTCAGAAGAGCGTTTTCGCGTCGTGTACGCCCGCCTGATGGCTTATTTACAAGGGAGGGATCTCTTTGTGCAGGATTGCTTCGTCGGCGCCGACCCCACCTATCGCATGCCGATTCGCGTCATCACCGAGACGGCGTGGGCGAGCCTGTTTGCCCGCAATCTCTTCATTCAGGCGAACGACGAAGAGTTGACGGTGCACAAGCCCGAATTTACGTTGATTCAAGCGCCGGGCTTTCACGCCATCCCAGACATCGATGGCACGCGCTCTGAAGTCTTCATCATGATCAATTTCAAGCAGAAACTGGTGTTGATCGGCGGCACGCAATACGCCGGAGAGATCAAGAAGGCTATTTTCACCGTGATGAATTATCTGTTGCCCAAGCGAGGCGTTCTGCCCATGCACTGCTCCGCCAATCTCGGCCGCAGCGGCGACGTCGCCATCTTCTTTGGGCTTTCGGGCACCGGCAAGACGACGCTGTCGACCGATCCCAAACGCACGCTGATCGGCGACGACGAGCACGGCTGGAGCGACGACGGCGTCTTCAACCTGGAGGGCGGCTGCTACGCCAAGACAATTCGACTGTCGCGCACCGCCGAGCCAGAAATTTACGAAGCCTGCCGTCGCTTCGGCACCATCCTCGAAAACGTCGGCTACAACACCGCCACCGGGCGAATCGATCTCGACGACGACTCGTTGACCGAAAACACGCGCGCCGCTTATCCGATCAGCCACATCCCCAGCGCCACGCGCAAAGGGGTCGGCGGCCATCCTAACCACATCGTGATGCTGACGGCGGACGCTTTCGGCGTGCTGCCGCCCATCGCCCGGCTGACGCCAGCGCAGGCGATGTATCACTTCCTCTCCGGGTACACCGCCAAGGTCGCCGGCACGGAGCGGGGCCTGACCGAACCGCAGGCCACCTTCAGCGCCTGCTTCGGCGAACCGTTCATGGTCTGGCATCCAAGCGTGTATGCACATATGTTGGCGGAGCGCATTCAGCAACACAAGGTGGATGTCTGGCTGGTCAACACCGGCTGGAGCGGCGGCCCCTATGGCGTCGGCAGCCGCATCAAGATCGCTTACACGCGCGCCATGATCAATGCTGCGCTGAACGGCGACCTGGACTACGTGGGCTATCGCACCGATCCGCTTTTCAACCTGCGCGTCCCGCTCGCTTGCCCAGACGTCCCTGCCGAGGTGCTCGACCCACGCTCCACCTGGGCCGATCCGTGCGCCTACGATGCGCAGGCGCGCCGGCTTGCCGAAATGTTCACGAAAAATTTTGAGAAATATGTCAACTCCGTTGATCCGGAGGTGGTGGCAGCGGGGCCATGTCTGACCGCAACTTGATGAGACGATGTTTACCATGGTCTGGAGGGAAGCGCGTGCGCGTTTTGCTGGCCGATGACCAGCCTGCGCTGCGTTCTGCAGTGCGCTTCTTGCTCGAACAGGAGCCAGACCTGTCGATCGTCGGAGAAGCCGCCGACGTCGCCGGACTGATGGAACGCGTTTCGGCGCTGCATCCAGACTTGTTGCTGCTGGATTGGGAACTTCCCGGTCTGAACGCTGTGCACAGCGCCCGGCATGTGATAAACTCCCTGTACGCCGAATGTCCCGGCCTCCATATTATCGTGTTGAGCGGTCGACCGGAAGCCGGCCTGCATGCGCTGGCCTCCGGCGCCGACGCCTTTGTCAGCAAAGCCGACCCGCCGGAGCGGCTGTTAGCCGCCTTGCGACGGGTCAAATTGAAGAGCAGGTGAAACCCATGACAGAACGATTCGACGCCGTCGTGCTCGGCGGCGGCCCGGCCGGACTGGCGGCCGCCGCCTATTTGCTTTACGCCCGCCTGAACGTCGCCTTGATCAGCCCTGATTTTGGCGGAAAGGTCTTCTATCCGTTCGCGCTGCGCGATGTTCCTCATCAGGAGACGGTCTGGGGCGCCAGCCTTGTCCATGAGCTGGCGCAGCGCGTTTCAGCTGCGCTGCAACACCACATTCTTGACACGGTCGATGCGGTGAGAAGACTCGACGACGGCGCGTTCAGGCTGAAGCTCAGTCAGGGGGGTGAAGTCGAAAGCCGCAGCGTCGTCGTATGCACCGGGGTGCGCGCCCAACGCCTCTTCGTCGAAGGCGAGATGGACTATTGGGGCAAAGGTCTCAGCTACTCTGCCATTTCTCATGCCCCGTTTTTCAGCGGCCGCAAGGTCGCCGTGATCGGCGGCGGCGAACGCGCCATTGCAGCGCTGCAGATCCTGATCCCTCTGGCCGCTCACATCGACTACATCGAGGCGCGGCCTCAACCTGTCGCCGATCGCGAGAAGGCCGAAGCGATCCTGGGACACCCGCGCATCGATGTCTTTCGCGGCTGGGAAGTGCAGCAGATCGTAGGCGATGACTATGTAACAGGCATCGACATCGTAGGGGTCAACGGCGAGGTGCGCCGCCTGCCCGTGGAGGGCGTCTTCGTGCAGTTCGGGCTGCTGCCCAACAACAGCGCCGTGCGCGACCTGGTGACGTTGGATGCGTTCGGCCATATTGTCGTCGATGAGAACTGCGCCACCAGCATGCCGGGCATCTTCGCCGCCGGCGACGTCACCAACATCTGCGCCGAACAGGTGCCGGTCTCCATCGGGGAGGGCGCCAAGGCGGGGTTGTCCGCCTGGCGCTATGTAGCGGCCAACAAACTTTGAACCGAGCGCTTGTTCCCCCGCCTTGCTTCTTGCCGGAGCGCAACCTCTTCAGGGTCTACGCGGCGTCTTCAGAAAGGACATAGACCTCCTGGCGCGGGTAGGGGATTGTAATTCCATGCAATCGGAAGGCGTCGCGCACCATTTGATAGAGTTCGCTGCGCACGCGGAAAGAATCGCCGAATTCCGCGACGTGACCAAAGGCGAGAAAACGAATGCTGTAGGGTTCCATCGAAGTCGTCAACACGCCGGGCGCCGGTTCGGAAAGGATCAAAGGATGGCGCTGGAGCGTCTCCAGCAGGACGCGCTCGGCCAGCGCCAGGTCGGCGTCGTAGGCGACGTCGACGGTGAGCACGACGCGCGCCATCCTGTCGGAATAGGTGAGAGCGATCACCGGTTTGGTCATCAACTCCTTGTTTGGCACGAAGATCTCGGAGTTGTCCGCCGTGCGCAATACGGTGGCGCGCATCGACACCCTGGTCACAGCCCCGCGCATTCCCTGCACGTCGATCACATCGCCCGGACGCACGATGCGCTCGAAAACGAGCACGATGCCGCTGACGAAGTTGCCGAACAGCTCCTGCAGGCCAAAACCAAGCCCCACCGAAAGGCCGCCGCCGATCCAGGCCAGCGCGCTCAGATCCATGCCCAGCCGGCCCAGGCCGATCAACCCGCCCAGGCTGATGACGACGTAGCGCACGGCGTTGCTGACCGTGTTGGCGACGTCGGGCTCGGCCTCGCTGCGCACCATCAGGTTGTAAAGCACCTTGCGGACGGCCCCGGCGAGCAGAATCGCCAGCAACAGGGCAATCAAGCCGTCGATCAAGTCGCCCAGGTTGATGGTCCAGTCCGCAAAGCGCAGCAGCGAAATATCGCTCAACCCCAGCGTGGAAAAGAGCACGTTGCGCACGATCACCAACACCAAAATCCAGATGACAGGCCGCAACACCTCGGCGGAGAAACGCTCAGACTGCTTCTCGGGCAGCATCGCCAGGATGAAGCCGGCGACCACCCGATAGCCCAGCACGACCCAGACAAAGGGCGTCACGGCTTCAATGAGGCCGCCAGGCCAACCGTTCTCTCTGAAGTGCAGAACCGTCTGTTGCGCCAGCAGCAAGAAGAGCGCCGGAAAGAGAATCAGATCGATTGCGCGCAGCCAGCGAATGACGCGATTGCGCAAGGATTCGGGTTGTGTCGAGGTTTTCGACTCATCCGGCTGCAGCCGTTCGGCATCCGCGTCGCCCTGCGCTTCCGTTTCGCTTGCAGGTTGTTCAGATAGACGCTTGAGCGCCGCGTCGAGCAGCTTCGGCGCCAGCCAGGAGACCGCCAGAATGAGCAGGATGGCGAAAATCTGGCGCCGGACAGCCTCTCGTTCGAGCATGATCTGAAGCAGAACGATCTGCTCTTCAAGGCGGTCGAACAATACAGAAAAGTCAACGATCATGGAGCACCTCCTTCCTCAACCTGTTCTTCCGGGAGCGGCGTCTCTTCTTCAAGGGGCGTATGGAGAGGCGTCGCTGGCTCTTCTGTGACAGGAGGCGAAGGCGTGATCGCAGGCGTAGGCGTGGGGTCCGGCGTCGGAACGACGAGGCCGTAGCGATCGGCGTCCGCCTCCAGGGCGGCGTACATTTGGGCGACCGCCTCTTCGGGGGCAACGCCGTCGACGAGGACGCTGCGATAGGCTGCGTCGCCCAGCGCAAAGACCCATTCGAGCCAGGGACGGCTCTGCATCAGCGTCGCCGATTGCAGCTGCTCTGCCATGCGCGCAACGTTCGGGCGGCGATCCAGCGAGACGGCGCCGTTGGCCGGCAGGAAACGATGCGCCGCCAGCAGCGCGCTCTGTCCTTGCACGCTGGCGGCGTAGTCCAGGAAGCGCTCGATCAGCGTCGTATGTTGTGCGCTGCGATGGGAGAGCATCGCCAGTCCGCCGACGCTTGCCAGCGGCCGCCCGGGCCCGGCCGGCCCTTCTGGGAAGAGCGTCACGCCGACGTCAGCGCTGCCGAGGCGGGCCAAAAGATCGTTGAAACGCGTCGAGGGGGCGACGAGATAGGCGCTGCGACGGCTCAGAAAGGCGTCCAGCGCCTCTTCATGTTGCACGGCTATATTGACGCCATACAAGCGCTGCGAGTCCTGCAGCCAGGCCAGCCATTGCGTCAGGGGCGTTGGCGACAGGCCAAATCCACCGTCGGCTGCGAAAAGCTGCCCGCCAAAGGCGCCGACCCCCCATATTCCACGCTCGAACCCGCCGTCAAGCACAATCGGCGCACCGCCCTGCGCCTGAGAGCGTAAGTCGGCCAGCGTGCCTGCAGGATCGGGGGCCAGGGAAGGATTATAGTACAGCGTTTGCACGTCGATGAGGAGAGGCGCAGCGAACACTCGTCCGCCGATTTGCATGGCGGAGGCGGCGAGAGGGCGCATCTGCTGCAGCAGGGTGGCGTCCAACAACTCATCGACCGGCGCCAACGCGCGCGCTGCCACCAGCGCAGGCAGGTCGCGATGCGACAGAAACAGCAGGTCGGCGCCGGCGGTCATGAGCGCCGCAAGAGAGGGCGCTTGCATCCCTTCCGTGGCGAAACTCTGCACGGTCACTCGAATGTTGGGGCAGACGTCTGTGAAGCCATCCACCAGCGTGCGCAGCAGAGCAAGCGAGCCGTTGACGTCGGGCGCCAACAGAAGCAGCGCTCCGCTCTCGATGCAGACGGAGGCGAAAGCTTCGGTGGAGGGGAAGCCAAATTCGTTGATCAAGGCGGTTTGGGCGGCAGTCGCCGACTCTGTGGCGCTTGCACTTCCGATCATGGTGCGGTTGTAAGCGGTGGCCAGCGCCGCGTAGGCGTCCTGGATGTGGGCGTCGTTAAAATAAGGAATGGCAAGGCGCGCCTGGGCGGTGATGGTGGCGATCTGAGGATAGAGCCCCTCGGAGATGCGCGTGCGCATATTGGCCGGAACGACGTTGGCCTCGCGCATCAGCGCCGCCTGTTGGTCGCTGCTGGTGAGAAAACGAGCCAGATCGAGGGCGCGCTCCACCTGCCGAGGAGAGGACATCGAGTTGAACATCAACGCCGTCGTCGTAAGGAAGGGGCCCGCGCTTCCGCCGGGTCCGGACGGCAACTGCGCCACGCCCAGGTCGTCGCCGAAGGTCTCTTCGAGCAAATTCAGCTCATTGGCATGGCCGATATAGTACGGGATATCTCCGCGCAGAAAGCGCTCGCGCAACGCCGACGCGTTATCGTCGATGATAAAAGCAGGCGTGTCGCGCACCTGCTCCATCCAGGTCAGCCAGTTGGCGATGCCTCCGATGGTCTCCTGAGGCCTTCCCGCTTCATCGAAAAGATTGACGCCAAACGCCCGGGCGCTCCAGATCGCATCCACAAACTGGCTGTTCATCAGGATGCGACGGCCACCGTTGGCCTCCTGCATCAGCTGATCGACGGTGGCCGCCGGTTGCTCGACCAACCGGCGGTTGAAATAGAGAACCTGAGTGTCGAGGGCCACCGGCAACCCATACAATCGCTCGTTGTAGCGAAGCGTGCGCAACGCCACGCTCAGGAAACGTTCGAGCAAATCATCCGAGGCCAGCTCGTCGACGGCGAGCAGGGCGCCGGCGTCGGCCAGGGAGCGCACATAGACGCTTCTGGAGATCAACAGGTCAGGCCCTAAGCCGGACTGGACGGCGCGCATATACCGCTCTTCCAGGTCGGCTTCCTGGAATTGAACGAGCACATCGACGCCTGGGTTGGCGCGGCGATAGCGGTCGAGCACAGCGTCAAGGGCGGCGGCCTCCGGCGCAGGCAGGCTGTGCCAGACCAGAATCGCGTCGCGGTGAAGAAAACTGCCTGCGCTGCGCAACGGCGACGCGCAGGAACTCAGCAGCAGAATGGTCAACAATAAACTTACAGGCAAACCATATCGTATGGCGGCGAAGCTCCGCTCCCTCAGGATATGCACGTTTTGAATCCACATAATGCCATGATTGTAGCATGGAAGGGGCGGATTGATGAGTTAGGGCATGCTGGCGAGGGGGTGACTCCCTCGCCAGCACATTTATGCGCGGCGAAGCTTGCGGTAGGTGATGCGGTGCGGACGGTCGGCCAGCGGCCCAAGGCGACGCCGACGATCTTCCTCGTATTCGCTGTAGTTGCCCGGGAAGAAGTACACCTGGCTGTCCCCTTCAAAGGCCAGGATGTGCGTGGCGATGCGATCCAGAAACCAGCGGTCGTGGGAGATCACCAGCACGCAGCCGGCGAAGGCCTCCAGGGCGTCTTCAAGCGCGCGCAGGGTGTTGACGTCGAGGTCGTTGCTGGGCTCGTCGAGCAAGAGGACGTTGCCGCCGGATTTGAGCATCTTGGCCAGGTGCACGCGGTTGCGCTCGCCGCCGGAAAGCATGCCGACCTTCTTCTGTTGGTCCTGGCCGGTGAAGTTAAAACGCGCAACGTAAGCGCGCGAATTGACGAGCCGATCGCCGAGTTGGATCTGATCCTGCCCGCCGGAGATCTCTTCCCAGACAGTTTTGTTGGGGTCCAGTGCGTCTCGCGTCTGATCGACGTAGGCGAGCTTGACCGTGCCGCCGATCGTCAGCGTCCCGCTGTCCGGCTTTTCCTGGCCGACGATCATGCGAAAGAGCGTCGTCTTGCCGGCGCCATTGGGCCCGATGATGCCGACGACGGCGCCAGGAGGGATGTCGAAGGTCAGGTTCTCATAGAGCAGGTTGTCGCCGTACGCTTTGCTGACGCCCTCGGCGCGAATCACGAGGTCGCCGAGCCGCGGCCCTGGAGGGATGTAAATCTCTCGCTCCTCCATCGCTCGCTCCTTGTCCTGGGCGAGCAGCTCGTGGTAGGCGTTGATGCGCGCCTTGCGTTTGGTCTGTCGCGCCTTGGGCGTCATGTGCAGCCATTCCAACTCGCGTTGAAGCGTCTTCTGGCGCAACGCCTCCTGCTTTTCCTCTTGAGCCAGCCGCTGCTGCTTTTGCTCCAGCCACGAGGAGTAGTTGCCCTTCCATGGGATGCCGTGGCCGCGATCCAGCTCCAGAATCCAGCCGGCGACGTTGTCGAGGAAATAGCGGTCATGCGTGACTGCGATCACCGTGCCCTTGTAGTCGCGCAAATGATTTTCCAGCCACGCCACCGACTCGGCGTCGAGATGGTTGGTCGGCTCGTCGAGCAGGAGAATGTCCGGCTCCTTCAGCAGCAGACGACAGAGCGCCACGCGCCTGCGTTCACCGCCGGAGAGCACCTTCACCGGCGTATCGCCCGGCGGACAGCGCAGCGCGTCCATCGCCAGCTCCAGCCGGCTATCCAGGTCCCAGGCGTTGAGCGCGTCGAGCCGATCCTGCACCTCGGCTTGCCGAGTCATCAGCTCGTCCATCTCCTCGGGCGTCAGCTCTTCGGCGAAGCGAGCGTTGATCTCATCGAACTCGCGCAGCGCATCGATGACCTCCTGCACGCCCTCCTCGACCACCTCGCGCACCGTCTTGCTCTCATCAAGCTGCGGCTCCTGCTCCAGGTAACCGATCGTATAGCCAGGCGCCAGCACGGTCTCGCCGATGAAATCCTTGTCCACGCCCGCCATGATGCGCAAAAGCGTGCTCTTGCCGGAGCCGTTCAACCCCAGGACGCCGATTTTGGCGCCGTAAAAGTACGAGAGGCTGATGTCGCGCAGGACCTGCTTGTTGGGCGGATAGACCTTGCCGACGCCGATCATCGAGTAAATAATTTTCGTGCTCATCTGAAACTGTTTCCATTCACCATGCGTTTTTAACAATAATGCACAGCCGTGCATTCTACCAGAGGTTATCCCAAGCTGACACAATCCAAAGGAGCGCAACAAACTTGATTTGCGCACAACTTGCCAAAAGAAGGATTCACATATAGGCTATAATCGAGAAACAATCGACCCTTTCCTCACGAAACAGGGAGGACGACCATGCAGCGCAAGAGCCTCACCCTGCTCACGTTCGCCTTCAGCCTGCTCACGCTCTTCTTGCTACAGATGTCGGCGACGCAGGCGGCGGTTCAACAACAGAACGCGACGCCAACCCCAACGGTGGAGCCTGCGCCGTTGGAGCAGCCGCTTCGGATCAAGATTCGCCAGTCGATCCCGCTGACGATCTCGTTGCTTGCGGTCAGCGAGATGACGGCGACGGAGGCGCTCACGGAGACCATCGCCGAAACGGAGCTGTTGACGCCGACCGAAACAGGGCTTGAGGCGACGGCGCCGCTCACCGAGAGCATTCCAGCCGCAACGACGGAGCTCGGCGCAGCGCCGGCGCTGACCCCGACGGCAGAGCTGGCAAGCGATCTCCTCGGCGCTGCAGAAGTGACCGCAACGGAGGAGCTTACCCCGCCTTTGATCGTCAGCAGCGTCGCCGTGACGCTGGAAATCGATCTGGATTTCGTCGTCACCCAGACGTTGACTACAACCGTTCCGGCGTCGGTTGCGCTGCAATTGTCCGACCTCCTTACGCAAACCGTGCCCATCTCGGTGATCGTTGCGCCGTTTGAGGCAGGCTCAGCGCAAATCGAACTGGTTCTTCCAGAGGAACTGCTGGCGACGCCTACACTGACGCCGACCGAAGAGTTGACCGCAACAGAGGCGGTGACGCCAACCGTAGCCACGACGCCAACCGTGGAGGCCGCACCTGCGCCCGCCGTCAGCGGCGTCCCGCTGATCACCACTTCCGTGATCGAAAACGCCAATCTGCGCGCCGGCCCCGGCACCAATTTCGCCATCGTCGGGCAGGCGACGGCCGGACAAGAGGTTCAGGTTGCAGCCGTCAGCGAAGATGGCGGCTGGTATTTGCTCGGCAACGGCGCCTGGATCGCCAATTTCCTGGTCGCCGCTCCAGAGGCCGCCGTCCCTGTCGTCAACGATGAAATTTTGCGGGCCGTGACAGGCCAGGCTGCACCCACCGGAGTCGTGACGCCCACGGTGACGGTGGACGCCAATCTGCGCGCCGGCCCTGGCACCGAGTTCGACGTGATCGGCGGCACCGTCACCGGCCAGGCGATCAATATCGTCGGGCGCAACGCCGACGGCACGTGGTTCCGCCTCGACAATGGCGGCTGGGTCTTTGCGGCGCTCGTCGCCAATCCGCCTCCGCTGGAAAGCGTGCCGGTGGTCAATATCGATGGAACGCCCGTCGAGGCGGCGCCGGCCGCTGCGCCGCAGCCGGAGCAGGCGTCAGGTCTTGGCGGCCTGTTGCCCACGCCCACGCCCACGCCAACGCCGCAGCCTCAGCCTCGGAATGAGGAGCTCGACGCCTATCTCACGGCCGCGCTCGAGCTGATCCGCCAGTTCGACCTGGTGCAGACCAGCCTCGACGGGCTGTTGCGAGAAGTGAACGCCAACAATGCGCTGCTTGAGGACGCCAACTGGACGACGCGCATGAATGCCGCCCTGACGTTGTTGCGCCGCACCAGCGCCAGCGTCGGCGAGCTCACCGTGCCCGCCGACGCCCAGGCGATCCACAGCCAGTTGGAGGCGGCGGCGCTCAGCTACGCGCAGGCGGCCAGCGCGCTTGCCACCGCCGTTCAAAACCGCAGCATCGCCCAGCTGCAAGAGGCGGACGCGCTCATCAGCGCAGCCGTTTCGGGCCTGACCGCAGCGGAAACCGCCATTTTGCAGGCGCGCGGACAATGAAGCCTATAAGACGCCGGGGGTGAACCGGCCATCGCCTCCGGCGCAGCCTTGCTGTATGCCGGGAAACTGCGGCTGCGAGATGCAGCTGATATCGTAAAAGGGAGCAGGGGGTGAGGGCCCGCACCGCAGCGCTTCCTCTGTTAGCCAAATTTTCGAGGTCTGTCGAGAACCTGCGGTTGCGAGCCGCAGCTCTCCTTTCTCATTCGACGTAGATCATCTTGCGCGTCATTCCCCCGTCGACGACAAAATTCTGCCCTGTAACAAAGCCCGACGCTTCCGACAGGAGGAAAGCCGCCATCGCCGCCACATCCTCCGGCGCGCCGACGCGGCCGACCGGATGCTGGGCGTGGTCGATAGGGCGCAGAGCGGGCGTGCGGCGTTGGCCGGCTTTCTTCCAGGCGCTCACTTCGATCCAACCCGGGCTGATGGCGTTGACGCGCACCTCCGGCCCCAGGCTGATGGCGAGCGCATGGGTCAGCGCCAGAAGACCGCCTTTGCTGGCGGAGTACGCCTCGGTGTTGGGTTCGGACTGCAGAGCGCGCGTCGATGCGATGTTGACGACGGCGCCGCGCGCCCGGCGCAGGTGAGGCGCCGCATGTTTGACGCACAAAAAAGCACCTGTGAGGTTCACGGCGAGCACGCGATTCCAGGCATCCAGGCTCAACTGCTCCACCGGCGTCGCGCCGGGATCGGCGATGCCTGCGTTGTTGACCAGACCGTCGATGGCGCCGCGCCACGCCGCCGCCTCGGCCGCCATGCGCGCCACCGAAGCTTCGTCGGCGACGTCCGTCTGCACAAAGCGCACCTCTCCCCACGCAGCGCATTCGGACGCGGTCTCCATGCCCGCCTCCTCATCCAGGTCGGCGATCAGCACCGCTGCGCCCAGTCGCAACAGATGTAGCGCAATGCCCTTGCCGATCCCTTGCGCGCCGCCTGTGACAATAATGGTCTTTCCACGCAGATCCTCAAGCATTCGCCTCCGCTTCCTTTCCATGCCAAGTCAACCTTACGAAAGGATACATCATTTGCCAGTTGTCGCCATCGCCCGCCCACACTATAGTGAAGGCGGATGGGTAATGGGTTCAGGGTTCACATGTAGGTTTTCTCCTTCTCTCTGTGTGAGCGGAGGGCGTCAGTCCAGATGCTGACGCCCTCCGCTTGTTTTGGGGACCTTTAGATTTGGCATTCCTCTTCTTCGCTCCGCACAATTTCTCACTGCGACCCTCGCAAAAGATATAATGGCTCCTATCATCATCTCTCGTTTTTGCATCGGTCAGGAGAGTTTGTGAACGCGCTTCGTTCTCTGTTTCAGCTTGATCCCGACGTAATTTATCTCAACCACGGCGCCTTCGGCGCAACGCCGCTGCCGGTGTTCGAGGTCTATCAGGAGTGGCAGCGACGCCTTGAACGTCAGCCCACCCACTTTTTTGCACGCGAATCGAGTCGCCTTCTCCGCGCGGCGCGCGAGGCGCTGGCTGCCTATCTCGGCGCTCGAGCGGAGGACCTGGTCTTCGTGCACAACGCCACCTTCGGCGTCAACGTGGTTGCGCGCTCGCTGGCGCTGCAACCCGGCGATGAAGTGTTGACGACGACGCACGAGTACGGGGCGTGCCTCAACGCCTGGGAGTTCGTCTGCGCCCAGCGAGGCGCCCGCCTGGTCCGTCAACCGATTTCGCTGCCCATCGCCGAGGAGGCGCAGATCGTCGAGGAGCTTTGGCAAGGCGTCACTCCACGCACGCGTGTGCTCTTTCTGAGCCACATCACCTCGCCGACGGCGCTGACGCTGCCTGTGCAGGCGCTCTGTCGCCGCGCCCGCGAGGCGGGCATCCTCACCGTCGTCGACGGCGCGCACGCGCCTGGTCAGATCGACATCGACCTCGGCGCGCTCGACGCCGACATCTACACCGGCAACCTGCACAAATGGCTGTGCGCGCCCAAGGGCGCGGGCTTCCTATGGGTGCGACCGGAGGTTCAGACGCAGATCGAGCCGCTGGTGGTGAGCTGGGGCTATGGTCCGGAGCGCACGATGTTCGAGGACAATGACTTTATCAGTGCGCTGCAGTGGCAAGGCACCGACGACATTTCCGCCTACCTGAGCGTTCCCGCCGCCATCGAGTTCCAACGTTCTCATGACTGGCGAACCGTGCGCGAGCGTTGTCACGCCATGCTGGCGGAAACGCTGGCGCAGCTCGAAGCGGTCACCGGCGTCCCTTCCTGTTACCCACGGCAAGCGCCGCGCCTTTTCCACCAGATGGGCGTCGCCCCGCTTCCGCTTCAGCCCGACATCGCTGCGTTCAAGGAGCGTCTTTATTCAGAACATCGGATCGAAGTCCCTTGCTACGTCTGGCAGGGCGGCCACTACATGCGCATTTCCGTCCAGGCGTACAACACGCCGGAGGAGCTGTCGCGATTGGTGGAGGCGACGTCGATGCTCCTTCAACCGACGCCGATGACCACCGCCTTCTAAGGCAAGGGTCTTTCTTCCAGGAAGCGTTAACGCCTCCTGGAGGAAAGACGAACGTGCTTCGTTCTAGACTCGCTTATTTCCATCTGCGCTCGACGTGCGACCGCAAAAACGCCAGCCCTTTGCGCACAAACTCGTCGCCGTCGGGGCAGACGTTATGGAACATGCCGCGCTGGTAGGCGAAGTCGTCGATCGACGAGTTGTACGCCTCCATCGTCAGCGGGCCGTCGAAGCCAATCTCGTAGAGCGCATCGAAGACGTCGTCCCACGGCACCAGGCCGCCGCCGGGCGCGCCGCGATCGTTTTCGCACGTATGCACGCACCAGAGCCGTGGGGCCAGCGTGCGCAGTGCGGCGCCGTAGTCCCGCTCCTCGGTGATGAGATGATAGGTGTCGAACAGGGCGTAGAGGTTCGGGTGATCGGCCAGATCGATCAGTCGCATCAGTTGCGCCGCCGTGTTGACCAAATGGGTGCGAAAGTGACTCATCGGCTCCAACACAATCTTGACGTTGCGTCGGGCCGCGTATTCGGCGAGCTTGTGCAGCCCCTCTGCGGTGCGAGGATATTCGTCCGCCGGCGGACGCCGCCGCTTGACCACACCCGGATGGCCATAGAGCGCGCCGGCGTAGGCGACGGCGCCGAGCTCCGCCGCCAGATCGACCTGACGGCAATGCCAGGTCAGCCCCTCTCGGCGCTCCTCCGGCTCGTCCGAGGAGAGATCGGCGCTGAGCGGCCAGGCGCCGCCGGGACCGATCACCAGCGTCAGCCCTAACGCCTCGGCGCGGCGTCTCGTCAGCGCCGGCGTAAAGCGCACGTCGTCGCCGACGGAAAGCTCGGCTACGTCCAGACCGAGCGCTTTCATCTGGTCAAGGATGGGAAGTGCGTCATCGCTCCACCGATCGGTGAAGATGTAGCAATGGGCTCCGTAGTGCATAGCTTTTCCTTGATTTGCTCGATTGCCCAGACTTGGGTGTTGAGTGAATTGGGTGTTAGACGATGGTTAGCCTTTCGCCGGCGTTGGCTCTGGCGTTGCCGGTTGCTGTCCGCTTCCAGAAGGAAATTCGGTGTTCGGTGGACGGTCTGGTTGAGAGAGCGGCGCATGGCCGACGCCGGGCCAGATGCGCACGACGCCTAGCGCCGCGCGAACGGCGATCCAGGCATCGGTGACGAGCCAGACCCAGGCGAGCGAGGCTGCGCCCGTCGCCTCCAGGCCGAGCAAGGCGGTCGCGCCAATCGCCATCGCTGCGAAGGCCGCATTGCGCAGGTAGCGAAAATCGCCTGTCCCCCAGTGAACGCCGTCGGTGGCGAAGGCAAGCGCGTTGAGCGGCTGCACGACGGCCGAAAGAAGCCAGGCCGAAAAGAAGAGACTGTG
Source organism: uncultured Caldilinea sp. (assembly GCF_937128415.1). Classification (GTDB taxonomy): domain Bacteria; phylum Chloroflexota; class Anaerolineae; order Caldilineales; family Caldilineaceae; genus Caldilinea. The sequence continues at coordinate 22,262 of NZ_CAKZMJ010000085.1, read as the reverse complement.
CGCTTCAGGGGGGGCCAGCAGGTCGGCGAGGGGGCCGCGAAAGAGCCACATCCCTACGCCAAGCAGCGCGCCCATCCCTGCGCTCCACAGGCAGGCCATCCTCGCCACGCGACGAGCCTGCGTCACCCAGCCTGCGCCGAGGAAATAGCCGACCAAACTCTGCGCGGTGATAGCCAGCGCGTCCAGCCCCAGCGCCGCAAAGATCCAAAACTGGCGCACAGCCTGGTGGGCGGCGCCGCTCTCCGGCCCCAGGTTAGTGGCGACGCGCGTGGCGAGCAGCAGAAAGACGGTCAAGAAGCCGGTGCGCAGGAAAAGATCGCCGCCGACGCGCAGCAAAGAGCGCGCTTCTTGAACGCGCAGGCGCGACGGCCAGCCCAAGCGCCGCACGATGGCGGCGCTTGCCCAGATGGCGCCGAGCCACTGGGCAAATGTGCTCGCCGCCGCAGCGCCCGTCACCCCCATCGCCGGGATCGGACCTGCACCGAAGATGAACAGCCAGTCCAGCGCAATGTTGAGCGCATTGACCGCCACCGCCACCCACAGCGGCGTACGCATGTCCTGCAAACCGCGCAACACGCCAAAGGCGACCAGCGACGCGATCACCGCCGGAGCGCCGAGCAGGCGCACGAAAATATACGCCTCGGCGTATGCCAGCACTGCGCCTTCTGCGCCCAATCCCCGCGCAATCGGGGTGACCAACGCAGCGCCGAAGACGATCGAGCCGAGTCCAAAGAGCATCGCCAGCAATAACCCCAGCCCCATGACGCGCGCTGCGCGCTCGTGGTCGCCGGCGCCCAACGCCTGCGCCACATCGGTCTGCGCACCGATGCCCAGAAAATTAAAGATCCAGAAGACGGCCGAGAGGGCAGCCGAGCCGACGCCTAGCGCCGCCAGCGGCGTCGCGCCGAGCTGCGCCACAAAGGCCGTATCGACCAGGCCGGTCAGCGGCTCGGCGACCAGCGAGATCAGCACCGGCAGCGAAAGCGTCAACAGAGTGCGATGGGGATGGCGAACAAAGGGATGGTGCATACAGAATCACAAAGGTGCAGTGAGTTGGTCATTTTTCACCACTCTATGTTATCTTGACGTCATGGCGCGCACCAAGAATCGCCGCGAGGTGAAATCACAACGCCGGTTGCCTGACCGCCCACCCAAAACTCGCACCCCCCTCCGCCCGCCGACGCTCGAGACGCCGGGCGAACCGTTCAGCGAAGTGAAAGGCGTCGTGCAGCGCACGCCCCAGGGCGACGCATATCTGCGCGACCCGCTGCGCGCCTTTGCGCCCTCGCCGGCGGATGTATACGTTCCCGCTGCGCTGGTCGAACGTTACGCCCTTATCGACGGCGCAGAAGTTCGCGGGGGCGCCGGCGCCACGAAACGGGGCCTGCAGCTAAGCGACGTCCAGGAGATCTGCGGTCTGACGCCGGAAGCCTTCGTCCGGCGCAAACCCTTCGAACAGCTCCTTGCCATCGATCCCTGCGAGCGCTTTCGGCTGGGCGACAGCGGGAGGCTGTCGATGCGCGCGGTGGAGCTGATCGCGCCGATCGGCAAGGGCACGCGCGGGCTGATCGTAGCGCCGCCTAAGGTGGGCAAGACGCAGCTTCTGGAAGAGCTGACTCACGCCATCCATGCGGCTGCGCCGGAGGCGCGCATCCTCCTGTTGTTGATCGACGAACGACCGGAGGAGGTGACGCATTTTCGTCGCAGCGTCCCCGCCGAGGTTTTCGCCAGCTCCAACGACCAGAGCCTGGAAGATCACGTTCGCCTGGCCGAGCTGACGATGGCGCACGTGCGCTGTGAACTGGAGTGCGGCCGCGATGTGGTCGTGTTGATCGACAGCTTGACGCGTATGACGCGCGCCTTCAACCTATCCGGCAAAGGCGCCAACCGCACACTGTCGGGCGGGATCGACGCCAGGGCGCTGGAGATTCCGCGACGCTTCTTCGGCCTGGCGCGCAATATCGAGCACGGCGGTTCGGTGACGGTGCTCGCCACCGTTCTGGTCGAGACCGGCTCGCGCATGGATGACCTGATCTTCGAGGAGTTCAAAGCCACCGGCAACAGTGAGATCGTGTTGGACCGGTCGCTGGCGGAGGCGCGCATCTTTCCGGCCATCAACATCAAGGCCAGCGGCACGCGCAGGGAGGAGCTGCTCTACACGCCGGCGGAGATGGAGAAACTCACCCTGTTGCGCCGCGCCCTCGCCGAGCGCGACAACAAGAGCGCCTTGCTCGGCCTGCTGAAGCTCCTGGAGAAAGCGCCCACCAATGACGAGCTGCTGCGCAGGCTGAAGAAAAAAGCTTGACGCGCTTTAGCCGAACGGCGCAATCACGGTCAGAAAGGTCAACAGATCGTCCCCGTCGTTGACGACGCCGTGCGGAACGCCCGCCGGAGCTACAATCAGCATCCCCGCCTCACATGTCTGCTCGCTCTCGCCGACGGTGAAGCGACCGCTGCCCGCCACCACGTAATAGAACTTGTCCTGATCGGCGTGTTCATGGATGGCCTGCGCCTGTCCAGCAGCCAACACGTTCAGCCCGACCAGCAGGCGCTGGCTTTGGAAAAAGGTGTGTTTGAAGGGCTTTGCGCCGGGCGCCTTCACAAAATCTGTGACGCGCAGAAAGTGGACGTCGCTCATGGGCGGGTGCTCCGTTCCTGTGCAGCGGGCGGCTTCGCCTGCTCTTCCAGGTATCTGACCGCTGCGCCGGCCAGCAGCGCCACGCCGGTGGAGAGCATGCGTTCGTCGAAGTCGAAGGTGGGGCTGTGGTGCGGGCTGTTGAGCGGACCGTGCGGGTCGTTGGCGCCGACGAGCACATAGCAGCCCGGCGCGCGCATCAGAAATTCCGACATGTCCTCGCCGACCATGGCGGGCGTTTGGGTGATGACATTCTGCGCGCCGACAAGCTCGGTTGCCACTGTGCGCATCAGCGCTGCACCCGCTTCGGAGTTGATGGTCGGCAGCACGCCCGGCGTGAATGTGAGCGCGCATGTGGCGCCGTGCGCGGTGCAGACGCCTTCAGCCACCTCGCGCATGCGCCGCACCAAAAAGTCGCGCGTCTCCAGGTCAAAGGAGCGGATCGAGCAAGACAGTTCCGCCCGCCCGGCGATCACATTGGCGGCCGAACCGGCGTGAAACTCCCCCACGGTGATCACGGCGGGCGTAGTCGGGCTGACGTTGCGCGAGATGATCGTCTGCCACGACAGCACGATCTGACTGGCGATGACGATGGCGTCCACGGTCTCGTGGGGCATGGCGCCGTGACCGCCCACGCCTTCGACGATTAGATCGACTTTGTCGGCGCCCGCCATCAAGGGGCCGGACTGCACCACCACCTGGTTGAGCGGCAACCGGCTCCACAGATGCAGCCCAAAGGACGCCTGTGGCTTGGGGTTCTCCAGCACGCCGTCGGCGATCATCGCCCGTGCGCCGCCCAATCCCTCCTCGGCCGGCTGAAAGACGAGCTTGACCCGTCCCGCCAGCTCGTTGCGATGGCGGGCGAGCAGCTGCGCCACGCCCATGCCGATGGCGGTGTGGCCGTCGTGGCCGCAAGCGTGCATCACCCCGGGCGTCTGTGAACGATAGGGAACGTCATTTTCTTCGTGAATCGGCAGCGCGTCCATGTCGAAGCGAAGCAGCACGGTCGCCGCATGGGCGGGCGCCTCGTCCGGCTCCACCAGCGCCACGACGCCGGTCTTGCCGACGCCGGTTGTCACCTCCAGCCCCAGGGCGCGCAGATGCTCGGCGACGACGCCGGCGGTGCGCACTTCCTGAAAGCCAAGCTCTGGATGCATGTGAAAGTCGCGACGCCAGGCCACAAGCTGCGGCTGAAGTTCAGCGGCTTCGCGGTGAAGTTGGTGTAACAGGGACATACGTGAGTTTCCAGGTTGAACCCGCAAAGAAGAACTCCCCCTGCGGGCAAATGATCATTGCGTTGTTCTACGCCGTTGCAGGCTCCAGGGCGTCATACATAGGATGGACTTGCTCGCCATGGAAGCGCGCCGTCTGGTTGGTGGGCGGCAGCGGCTCTTCGTAGAAGAAGGCGGGCAGCTCGTCGTCGGCGGCGGTGAAGCCGGCCTGTCGGTTGAACTCGCGCTCGTAATAGAGCGTCAAGCGCCCGAGCTCCTCAAAAAAGGCGGGCGTGAGGTCGGTTCCATGCGCGGCGTTGAGCGCCTCGGCCAGAAACTCCAGGTTGACGTTGGTGACCGTCTGCCCGAAGATGCACAGGCCCAACGAATCGTTGGCGGCCACCTTGATCTGTTGTTTCAGACTCAGGTCGAGCAAGGTCTCCAGGTCCATCTCGCGCGTCTTCAGCCGGGGCAGGTTGCCTGCGGTGTGGTCGGCGCCCTGGGCGGTGGCCATCATGGTGATGCCGGTCGCCTCCACCACGCGCGGGTCATAGGCGCTGATCGCCTGTTTTTTGATGACGGGCACGCGGCGCACCTTGTAGTGTTCGCCGACGCGCGCCGTGCCTTGCGCCCACAGTCGGCCCAGCTCCGTGCCGCGCCCGATCTCGGCCAGCGCATCGACCATCCAGCGGACGTCGCCGAATTGGGCCAGTCCCGCCTCCATCAACACGGCGAGCGTGGCGCCCGTCTCGATCGTGTCCACGCCGAGGTCATTGGCGATGTAGTTGAGCTGCGCCAGATCGTCCGGATCGGTGATTCCGCAATTTGTGCCGAGCAGTCCCAACGTTTCATATTCGACCGGCGAGACCACCTCCTTGCCGTTGGCGTCCACATAGACGTTGCTGCACTGGATGGCGCAGCCGGGCATGCAGGGGTGGGTCTGCTCTCCCCCGCGCGAGGTGTTCAGCTCGCCGATGTAGTCGCCGCCCATCCTGAAGACCTCGCCCGCCGAGACGTCGGCCAGCTGTCCGGCGCTGAAGTTGCGCACCGGCAGCCCGCCGATGTAGTTCTGGTAATCGGCCATGCCCATCGTGCCGACTTTGTTGTAGAAGTTCATGACGATGGAATCCTCGCGCAGCATTTTGGTGTAGCGCTTAATGCTGTCGGTGACCTTGCGAGGGTCGCCAAAAGGCGGCGTTTTATCGAGATCGACCACGATCGCCTTGACGCGCTTGCTGCCCATGACGGCGCCGACGCCCCCGCGCGCGGCCAGCCGCGAGGGCCGCAGGTCTTTGTCGCTGAAGGCGATGCCGGCCAGCAATCCCTGATACTCGCCGACCGGGCCGCACAGCGCAATCGCCACCTTGCGGCCGTAGCGTTCGTAGAGCATTTCGGCGGCGGCGTAGTTGCCTTTGCCGAGGTAGGGCGTTGCGTCATCGAACGCAATGCCGCCATCCTTGCGGAAGTGAATCACCACCCAATCCGGCGAAGCGCCGGCGAGCGTGAAGCCCGCAATGCGGAGCTGCCCCAACGCATAGCTGAATGTGCCGCCGCCGTTCGCCTCCTTGATGCCGCCCGTGAGCGGACTCTTGCAGCCCACGCTCGTGCGGTTGGCGTTCGAGAAGGTCGTGCCGGCGAAGGGGCCGGCGGAGAAGATCAGCAGATTTTCCGGCGAAAGCGGATCAACGCGGGCGAGTCCTCGCTCGACGAAGGTTTTGGCAATCAGATAACGGCCGGCGAAGATAATGTCCTTACCGTGCAGCTCGCGCGACGAGATCGAGCGGTCGGCGAGATTGATTTCATGATAGATTCGCATAGAAGCTTTCTCCCGAGTGTTCCACAGAGAGGGCGGCCATCGCCCCCCCTCATCCACAACGTTGCAGCGTTCCGGCAGTCACAAAGCTTACCATGTTGTGCAGGGGCGAATCAACTCGAAGAAAACCTTGAAACCTCTGGAGAGGGGGAATTGACAAGAAGGGGGAACGTTGCACAATCAAACCACCTGGACGCCCTCTCCTTTCACGACTTCGCCGATGCGCCACACCGGCTGTTGATTCTCTGCACAGAGTCGCTCGAAGCGCGCCGCATTGGCCGCAGGCACGGCGAGCAGCAACCCGCCGCTCGTCTCCGACTCCCACAGAATCGTGCGCAGAGAGGAGGGGACGTGCGTCGCAAAGCGCACGTGCTCGCCGAAGTGTTGGGGATTGCGCACCGCCCCGCGTGTCAGATAGCCGGCTTCGACGTAGCGGATCGCCCCTGGAAGCAACGGCGCGCAGGTAGCCTCGATGACGAAGCCGGCGCCGCTCTCGCGCCCGCTGGCGATGGCCATTTCGCAGGCATGGCCGAGCAGCCCGAAACCGGTGATGTCGGTGGCGCCGCGCACGCCTGTCTCGCGCGCCGCCTGGGCGGCTGCGCGGTTCAGCCGCAGCATGGAAATCACAGCCGCATCCAGGTCCTTGACGTCGAGATCGGGGCGGCGCTGCACCCTGCGGATGAGACGGCGCAGTGGGTGCTCGGCTGCCCCCGTCAGTTTGGCCGCCGTCGTGAGAATGCCGGTGCCGAGCGGCTTGGTCAGGTAGAGCTGATCCCCTGGCCGCGCGCCGCCTTTGCGCATCACCTGCTCGGGATGAATGACGCCGGTCACCACCAACCCGTAAAACGGCTCCGGAGCGGTGACGGTGTGCCCGCCGGCGATCGCCGCCCCCGCCTCGCGCACCTTGGTTGCGCCGCCGGCGAAAATCTGGGCAATCGTCTCTCCGTCCATCCTTTCCGGGAAGCCGGCGATATTGAGCGCAAAGAGCGCCTCGCCGCCCATGGCGAAGACATCGCTCATGGCGTTGGCCGCGGCGATGGCGCCATAGGTCCATGGGTCGTCGACGATCGGCGTAAAAAAGTCGGTGGTCTGGATCAGGGCGCGCGTCTCATCTAACCGGAAGACGGCTGCGTCGTCCGGCTCCCCCAGGCCGATCAGCACATCGGGATATTCAGTTGCCGGGAAAAGCCCGGCCAGTTGGCGCACGACCTGCGCTAATGTCCCCGGCGGGAGCTTAGACGCTCAACCCGCACAGGCGACCAGCGCCGTCAACGGCTTCTTCGACACAGCGATTTCCTTTCATCCGAGCAAATTCAACAGCAGCGCCACAGCCGCAAATAGGGCGAGCGCAAATAAGATCGTTTCGATCAGGGCTCGAAATGTCAAATCGAAGGATTTGCGGCGATCGTCACGCGCCTTTTTGCGCTTTTCAACGGCCTCTTTGTCGGCTTTTTCCGCGCTGCTGCGCAGATCTCGGCTGCTTTTCCAGTGGCGCGAAATGGTCAGCCAGCTCCAGGTCAACAGCCCGCCGAGGATCGCGCCGATGAACAGAACAATCAGGTCATTCATTCAGTCTACATATCGAGCCCATCGCTGCTCCGCTCGCTGTGGCCGGGGATTGTGCGCCATTTCGATGGCGAAGTCGGCCATGGCTTTCACCGCCCAGTCAAAATAGTGAGGCGTGATGCTGTTGATGTCCATGTCCGGCGCAGGGTTCATGAAGTCGATGGCATAGGGGACGCCGTCGCGAATGGCGAACTCGATGCTGTTCATGTCATAGCCCATCACTTCGTTGATGCGCCGCGCGTACTCGATGATTTTGGCGCCCAGCTCCGGCGTCAGATGGTCATGTTCGACAATGTAGCGCCGATGTTTAGGGTCATACTTGATCGGCATGATATTGGTCTGTCCGACGCAGATGCAACGCACAAAATGGTCGTATTCGATAAACTCTTGCAGAATCATGCACAGCGTGCCGGTTTCGTCGTAGGCGCGAATCAGTTCGTCGATCGTGTGGACTTTATACACGTTCTTCCAGCCGCCGCCCCAGGCGTCCTTGAGGATGGCGGGCAGGCCGGTGTAGGCGACGATGGCCTCCCAGTTGAGCGGATAGACGAGATTGCGCAAACTTTCGCTGACCACGCCTTCCGGGTAGGACTTCATCGGTAGCACGATGGTCTTGGGCGAAGGGATGCCCATGCGCGTGATCAGGCTGGCGCCGAAGAATTTGTCGTCTGCGCTCCACCAGAAGGGGTTGTTGATACAGTAGGCGCCCTGCAGCATGGCGTTCTTCATGTAGGTGCGGTAGTAGGGGATTTCATGGCTGATGCGATCGACCAGCACGGCGTATTCACAGGGTTCGTTCATCTTCGTGCCGCCGAGCTTGACATATTCCGCCGTCACGCCGGCGTCGCGGCTGTTCACTTCTTCGATGAAGGCTGGCGGGAAGCTCCACTCACGGCCAACGAGTAAACCGATTTTCTTGACGCTCATCGTTGCTCCTCCTGGGGTGTGGTCGTGATAGGGTGAGAAAGAGTGTTGCGTGTTCCTGCTTCATCAAGACCTGAAAACCACGCAACACAGAACATGCAGGGCGCTCAATCATGTCCTCCGATGTAAAGCCGCACCATCTTCTTCCAGTAGGGCCAGTCGTGACTCCACCCATCCCACTCTCGAAAAGCATGAGGGATGCCCTTTTCCCAGAGCGCTCGACTCAAGGCGCGGTTGTTTTCGATGTGCGGATCGTCTCTGCCGACCACAATGATGATGTCCATGCGGCGCAACGCCTCGATTTGGTTGGGATCATGCAGGTTGGGCACATAGTGGCTGGGCGTGTTGAAGTAGATGTTGTCGTCGTAATAGCCGCCGAAAAAGTTGCTCATGTCGTATTTGCCGCTCAGCGCCAGCACGCGGCCAAAGAGGTGCGGATGACGAAAGGCGATGTTGACGGCGTGATACGCGCCGAAGCTGCAGCCATGCGCAATCAAGAATGGGTTCGGATTTTTCGACCAACTCAGCGGCAACACCTCGTTCAAAATATACTCTTCGTATTGAATGTGGCGCCAGATTTTGCCGGCCGGGTGCGCCCAGTTGTTATAGAAGCTTTCCCCGTCGATGCTGTCTACGCAATAGAGTTGCAGCCAGCCGTTCTCCAGATGATCGGCGAGATTGGCCACCATGCCGCGATCCTCATATTCGTAAAAACGCCCCATGCTGGTGGGGAAGACCAGCACGCGCGCGCCGGCGTGGCCGAAGATCAACAGCTCCATCTCTCGATTCAAGCGCGGGCTATACCACTTATGATATTCGCGATGCATGGACGTCCTCGTCTTGGCTGTTGTGTGGGGCGTGCATAGAACAATTTCGTACGATTGGCGTCGGGTTTGACGCTTATGAAATTACGATTTGGCTGTGGGCGTCGCCATAGCCGCTCTCGGCAGTGTCCGGATTCTCCGGGTCGCGCATCCAGCGTCCCTGCGGGTGGCGGGCGTCGGTCACCCAGAAGCGATAGAGATGCACGCCCGGCGGCAAGTGAAGCGCAATGTGCCACCATCCATTATGGACCTGGTGCAGCAGCAGCGCATCGGGTTGCCAGCGGTTGAACGAGCCAAGCAGGCTTACGCTCTGCGCGTGGGGCGCCCACAGGCCGAAGTAGACGACGCAGCCCGAGTTTTCAAACTGGGAAAAAGAATGCAAGGGTAATGTACCGTGAAGTCGCCATTTATGCAATTCGTTCTCACGCAACGCAGCGCCGCTGATCGGAAACCCATGCAAAGGGCCTCCGCTTGCGCGCAGGGCGGCTGCGACCGCCAACGCAGGCTGCAATAAGCCGGGACCCGTCTGCACGGAAGTGAGATGAGGCAGCGGCAGCGCCGTCTCCAACATCAATTGGCGCACCTCTTCTCCGCTCAGATTGGGGTTGGCCTGAAACATCTGCGCCGCCACCGCCGAGACCTGAGCCACTGCAACGGAAGTGCCATCCACGTGCTGATAATATCGATGCACCCACTTGTGTGCATTCATGCGCAGCCGCAACCCGCGCCACACTTCCGGCATCCAGTGATCGACGTCGACGATCACATCGCCGGGCATCGCAAACTCTTCATCGGCTCCTCCGGCTCGCAAAACATCCGTCGGCAGGTCGCCGGTCTCCCCGCGCAACACGCGACGCACGTGGTCGATGGCAACCATTTCATAGAAGACATGGCTGAGCGGCAACACCGGCGAAGGCGCCCAGCGCGCCAGCGCCAGAATTTCCGGCTTGCGGATCATGGCGTGCCGATACATGACGACGCCCGTGTTGTGATGATAGAGGGAAAGCGCCGCGGCGCCGGGCGTCTGCGGCTGCCAACGGCGATTGTGGTCCTCGACGCCGCCCACCGTCATCACGGTGGGCGTTTGCGCCGGCGCCAACAGCTCGTCCACCCCACGGTTCCCCGCCGCCGCAGCCACGAAGAGGCCGCGCTGCGCCAGCGCGTGGGCGGCGCGACAGACCGGGTTTCGGTTCCATTCTTCTGGGAAGTCGCCGCCGACGCTGATGTTGACGACGCGCACATTGTAGCGCTGCCAGCGGTCTTCCTCCAGCAGCCATTCCAGGCCGCGCAGGATGTCCTCCTCTGGAATGCGACCGCCGCTGCGTCCGATCTTGATCGCCACGATAGAGGCCTCCGGTGCATAGCCGCGATAACGGCCGCCGCTTAAACAGCCGTTGCCCGCTGCGATGCTGGTTGTCATCAGGCCGTGCCAGCTATCGCCTGCGCCGTCCCAGAGACTTGGCGCATTGAGGCCGACGCATTCGGCGCCGTCGGTCAGGTCGGCGTACTCTCGAATGCGCAGGCCGGCCTCCTCCAGGAGAGTGCGCCAGCGCCGTTGGGGAATGCGATGCCACTCCCCATCCAGCCACGAAAGGCCTTGCGTGAGGTCCGGATGCGGATAAAAACCACTGTCCAGAAACGCCATTGCGACGCCGGCGCCGGTGAAGGTGGAATAATCAGGCAGGCGCTCCGGCTGGCTGAGCAGCGTCTCTTCCTCGCGATGATAGTACGGAAACGTGGTGTGCGGATCGGTTGAAGTGTGAAGCGAAAAGTGACTGCGCTGCGCTGCGACGTGATTTTGATGAACGGCGGCGCACACCGGGCAGAGGCCGTGCTCCGGCCGCCAATCGGGCGACGCGCGCGCCACGGAACGGATGACGGTCGGCGTCAGTTGCGTCGCCATCCGCAGCAGGCGGACATCCGCAGGCTGACGACAGACGGGACAGACCGCCTCACTCACGCGCGCCTGCCTTGCGTTTGAGCTCTTCCCAATCCACGCCGAACCCAAACCCCGGCTCACCGGCTTCGGGGTTGCGGAATTCGAGCACCATCTCGAAGAGATGGCGGTCGAGCACCTTTTGCGCCTCACCCAACCCCTGCGTCATTTCCACCGCCACTCGATAGGTTGCGCCCGGGATGGGATTGCGCATGTGCAGGGTGGTCTCGGCGCGCGCTTCGGCGTGCGCCATCATGAAGACGCTGCAGTTCTCGCTGCCGTCCGGATTGAGGACGATCACCTCGATGTTGGGCTTCTCTTCGGCCTGCGTGGGCGTGATCCAGAGACGAGTCCAGATGCGCTTCAGGTCGGGATAAGGATAAAGGATGCACCGCTCAACGCGCAGCTCGGCGTTGTCGTCAAATAACGAAATCTCCATGGCCCTTCGTCTCCCACAATCTGTCTGCCAGCGGGAAGGCGTGGGAGTCGAACCCACCGCAGCCGGCTCTGCGCCGCCTGCCACCGGTTTTGAAGACCGGGACGCCCACCGGGACGCATCCCTCCCCACCGTCCATTCTAGCGACTCTCGGGCGCTCGGCAAAAATCACCGTCAGCGGCTCAGCCGTTTCCAACCCTCATTTTGCGGATCGATCTCGATTCCACTACAATTTGGCATGGTCTGCCATAACGGATGTAGAAGGAACAGATTTGGCATTGCGTCGGCAAGACCACTCTCTTCGTTGCTGTTTGAACCGGCGTTGGCTGAAAAACAGGGTGCAACGACGAATGGAGAGAGGAAGGGGACTCGGAAGTCAAAGGATCACCCCGTTGTCATCCGAACCCGTTGTTCCGTTATCACCATCCGAATCCGTTGTTGAGTCTGCTGTTCAAACTCGAAAGGATTTGTGAATCCGATGAATGTTCGTCGCGGGCTTTGGTTTCTCATCGTCTTCCTCATCGGCGGTGTGCTCACCGCCGGCTGCCAGCAGTTGGCGCTTCTCGTTCCAGAGGAGAGCATCGTCGCCGCGCCGGTCGCCGATGAGAATGCAGCGTCTACGCCTATCACAGCGTCGCTTGTACTCTCACCTCTAGTCGATCTGGCGGCTGTGCCGTCGGTCGGCGCCCCACCCGTGCAACTTCAGATTCCGGAGTTGGAGATCGACGTTCCCGTAGTCCCAATGACATGGGAAATTGTGACGGTGGAGGGCGAGCGCACGACGCGCTGGACGCCGCCTGAAGACGCTGCGGGCTGGGCGGTCAACAGCGCAGGCGTCGGCGCGCTGGGCAATGTCGTCATCGCCGGCCATCAAGCGCGGGGAGAGGCCGTGTTTGAAGCAATCGCCTTGGGCGAGGTGGAGGTCGGGCAGAAGATTCTGCTCTCGGATGAAACCGGCGCTACGGCGACGTATGAGGTGGCGGCGATTTCAGAGCCCATTCCCTTGTTCGGGGCAAGTGAAACGGAGCGAGCGCTGGCGGCCGCCTATGTGGCGCCGACGACGGATGCGCGATTGACGCTGGTCACCGGCTGGCCGGCTGCAACGACCACGCATCGCATTTTCGTCATTGCACTCCTGGCGCCCAACGAAGCGGAATGACGTGGGCAGGGAGTGAATGGCCATCGCCACCCCGTTTTCACGATGCGCAGAAGACTCGCAGCAAAGCTGTTTTCGTTGTTCTGGACTGCGTTGTGACGTCTCCCATGCGCCGATTTGAAGGTTCTATGAGCGAACCCATGCAGTCGGAAACCCTGCTCTGCTCGGTCATTGTTCCCGTCTATAACGGAGCCGGCACCATCGAACGTTGCCTGAATGCGCTCGCTGCCCAGACGGTTGCGCCCGGCCGCTATGAAGTGATCGTCGTTGACGATGGCTCTACGGATGACACCGCTGCGATGATCGATCGCTGGCGCAGGGCGCACTCCCACATTCAGCTCACTTTGTTATCGCAGGCGAACGCCGGGCCGGCGGCGGCGCGCAACCGCGGGGCGGCGGCCGCGCGCGCTCCTCTGCTGCTTTTCACCGACGCCGACTGCGCGCCAACGCCGACCTGGATCGAGGCCATGACCGCCCCCTTCGCCGATCCGGATGTAGCTGGCGCCAAGGGCGCTTACGTGACCGAGCAGACTGGCCTGGTGCCGCGCTTCGTGCAGGCGGAATATGAGGATCGCTACGACCGCATGGCCGGTCAGGCGCAGATCGACTTCATCGACACCTATTCGGCGGCCTATCGGCGCGCCATCTTTCTTGAAAACAAGGGCTTCGATCCAATCTTCACCACGGCCAGCGTCGAGGACCAGGAGTTCAGCTTTCGACTGGCGCAAAAAGGATACCGGCTGGTCTTTGCGCCCGCCGCCAGGGTCAGCCATCTGCATGACAGCGGCGTGCGCGAGTATTTTCGGCGCAAATACTACATTGGCTTCTGGAAAGCGCTGATGATCCGCTGGCATCCAGAGCGGATGGTGCAGGACAGTCACACGCCCCAGGTGCTGAAAGTGCAGATCGTGTTGCTGGCCGCCCTCATTGCGTTGGCGCCGCTTGCGTTGCTCGGCCTGATCTGGCCGCCTCTGAACTGGCTATGGGCCCCCGTCGCTGCGGCCGCGTTGTTGTTTTTGTTGACGACGTTGCCCTTCGTGCGCAAGCTGGCGCGGCGCTCGCCGGCGTTGGCGTTGATCGGGCCGCCGATGCTGGTGGTGCGCGCCCTGGCGCTAGGCAGCGGCTATCTCATCGGCACGATCCATTTTGCGGGCACGCCGCCCGGCGCGCGTCAACCCGTGATTTCAGGTTGGCAGCGGCTGGTCAAGCGCACGATCGACATCGTCGGCGCACTCATCGGCCTGACCATTTCGATTCCCCTGGTGGCGATTGCAGCCATCGCCATCAAGCTGGAATCGCCCGGGCCGGTCTTTTTCTGGCAGGTGCGCATCGGCGAAAACGGCCGCCCCTTTCGCATCGTCAAGCTGCGCACGATGGTCGCCGATGCAGAGGCGCGGCTGCCCGAGCTGGTCGATCTCGAACATCTGGAGGAGCCGGCTTTCAAGTTGAAAAACGATCCGCGCGTCACACGCGTGGGGCGCATTCTACGACGCACCTCGCTCGATGAGGCGCCGCAGTTCTACAACGTGCTACGCGGCGAAATGAGCCTGGTCGGCCCCCGCCCGGAGGAAGAGCGCATCGTGCGGCTCTATCAGGATCACCATCGCAAGCGGCTGGCCGTGAAACCGGGGATGACCGGTCCGATGCAGGTCAACGGCCGCGGCGATTTGAGTTTCGCCGAACGCTTGCAAATGGAGCTGGACTACATCGAACATTACAGCCTGCGCAAAGATTTTGAGATCCTGCTGCGCACATTTCCCGTCATTATTCGCGGCAACGGCGCACATTAGCTTTTGCACAATCTCCCGAATCCAACGTCGGCGCAGACCGCGCATCGAAGAGGGAGCATGGACAACGGAAGGAGAAAGCACAGAATGAAAGCCTATCGTCTTCTGAGGCAAATGGTGCAACGCAACAAGCTGTGGATCGCGTTCTTCCTGGCGGCGGCCATTCTTTGGGGAGGCGCACAAGCCTGGGCAGCGGACGGCAGACTGGAGCATCGACAGACGATCCCGCCCCCGCCGACCGCAACCCCGACTCCACAGCCTCCAACGCCGACCCCGCGCCCGCCACGGCCAACGCCTCGGCCCGAGACAAACCAGGGCGGCGCTTCGGTCTCGACGCCTACTCAGGAGAGCTCGCCGTCCGTGCAGCCTGCAACCGTTCTGACTGCGACCGTCAACGTCGTGACGCTCAATGTGCGTCAAGGGCCGGGGACAACCTTCCCCGTCATCGGTCGGCTTACGCAGGGGACCACCGTGACGCTTCAAGCGCGCAACCCGAACAACGATTGGCTCAAGATTTGCTGCGTCTCTGATGCGCAAACGCAAGGCTGGGTCAGCGCGCAGTTTTTGATCCCCCGCTATACGGAGGAAGAACTTGCACTCTTGCCGATTGAAGGCGCCGCTCCGGCCTCACAACGGCCGGCAAACGCACCGACCGGCGCAGTGTCCGCGCCCGTGCTCAATGTGCGCGCAGAACCCTCGACGGATTCTGAAATTTTGGGCAAATTCGTCTCAGGAACAACCGTCTCTCTTCTGGGCCGCAGCGTTGACGGCGACTGGTGGCTGGTCTGCTGTCTTGGCGACGAAGTCACCGGTTGGGTGGCGGCTCGCTTTATCACGGTGAATGCGACGGAAGCGGAACTGGCGGCGCTCCCCGTCCTCACGAGCCGCGACGTCTTCACGCTATCCACATCCTCCCCGCTCTCGGCGACCCTGATCGGCCTGACGGTCCAGCCGTGGGTGCAGGCGATCCAGGGACAGTCCGTGACGTTGTCGTTTACGGTCGTCAATCTTGGAGAAACGAGCGCAACCGATGTGCAGTTCTCCTTTGAGCTTCCCATAGGCCTGAGCTTTGTCAGCGCATCGGCGACCGACGGCGGCGAGGTCATGGAGGAGGCGAGTGAAAACGGAACCTCGGTGATCGTCGCCGCCTGGCCGGAGCTGGCCGTCGGCGTCAACGCCCTCGTGAACATCAACGTCGTCGCCGAAGGCGATCTGCCGGACGGCGCTGTCCTTGACGGCGCCGCTGTTGTGCAGGCGGCGAACGCCGAATGGACCTATACATCGGTGCTGGTTGGCTTGCCGCCCGCCGAACCGCCGGATTTCTGGTAATTTGCAGTGGTTTGATGGTGGCCCTCGCCTGGGTGCGCTGTGAAACTTTTTGAGGCGCGTTGGCGCTCTGCAACGGTTTTCATCGCAGGGCTGGCTGCAGCATGGGTTGCACTGTTGCTTTATCTCTTTTCAATGGCCCCGGGAGTGACCTGGGCTCATCAGGGCGCCGACGGTGGAGAATTGCTCGCCGCCGCCGTGGTCAACGGCGTGCCCCATCCACCTGGCTACCCGATCTACGTCATGGTCTTGCGGCACTGGCTGGCGTTCATCGGTTGGGCGGCGCCGGCCACCGATCTGGCGTGGCGCGGCAATCTACTGAGCGCATGCTTCGGGGCTGCCAGCGTCTTTGTCACCGTCCTTGTGGCGGCGCACCTGCTCAAGGAAGATCCCTTGCGCTGGCTGTGGGGGCTGTTGGCCGGGCTGGCGTGGATGGCTTCACCCTTGTTGTGGAGCCAATCGATACTCACGGAGGTGTACAGCCTGCATGCCCTGCTGATTGCGCTGCTCGGTTGGGCCGTGTTGGCAAAGCCGTTGCGGCTGAGGTATACGGCTGCGGCGGTGGCGTTGGGAGTTGCGCATCACCTCACGCTGTTGCTGCTGTTGCCGGCGGCCTTGTACGCGCTGATCACGTCGCACAGAGGGGCGAGACGCTGGCTAGGGCCGCTCCTTGCGCTGGGGATCGGCGGCGTGATCGGCGCGCTATTCTACATCCGCATTCCTCTCGCGGCAGCCGTTGGTCCACCACCGATCAACTGGGGATACGCCGACAACTGGGAAGGATTTCTCTGGCTGGTGACGGGAGCAGCATACCGGGGGTATCTGGTCGGCGCCTCCCTCGGGGCAGTGCTTCAGCGGGTGACGACATGGGCCTATGTGGTGACGGAGCAATTCACTCCGGTCGGATTAGCGCTCGGCTTCGTCGGGCTGGCGGTCTGGGATCGGGTTGCGCCTGCGCTGCGCACGTTCAGCCTCCTGTGGATTGCGCCGGTCAGCGTCTACGCCATCCTGTATCAGACCCGCGACAGCGAAATTTATCTCTTGCCCGTCGCGTGGTTGTTGAGCGTCGCAATGACGGTGGGCTTCAAAAGCGTCGTCGAGTGGCTCGCAATGCGTTTCCCTCTGCGGATATCGTATGTCGCAGGACTTTTTGCGGCGTTGTCGATCGCTCTGCTCGTGAGCACGCGCTGGGAGACGATTGCGTTGCGGAACGACGCAGAGGCGCGCACATACCTTGCGCAGATCGGCGCCGAGCTGGAGCCGGAGAGCATCCTCGTGACGCTGAACGACCGGGAAACCTTCGCCGTTTGGTACGGCGTTTGGGGAGATGGGTCGCTGGTCGATGCGGCCCCGGGCTTGATTCCGGTGAACGAATCGCTCTATCAGTTCGCCTGGTATCAACGTCTACAACGCGACCTATATCCTGACCTGCCAGGGATTGACGTTTCGGTCCCCTATCTGGTGGAAATGTACGCCGGACGGCGTCCGATCTATTTCGCCGATGCGCCGACCTGGCTGGACAGCAGTCGATTGCAGAGAGCCGGCCCTTTGTGGCGTTTGAACGAGTAAGGTGGAATGATGAATACAAGACAGGAAGTCTGGCTTATGGGGTGGAAGAAAGTTTGTCTGTCGGTTTTGTTGATCCTGGCAATCATGGCTGCAGGCGCCTTTGCATTTGGGCCGGGTGCAGCGCACGCGAAAAACGCCGCGCGCGCCGGCAACCTTCCGCCGGCAGGGACGACGCAACAGTCGCCGCTCGATTTGCTGGCGCTGACCGACCTGGTGCGCCAACTCGGGCCGGAGTTGCCCAAGCTGCTCGGCATGGATCGACCTAAGACCTATCTGGTGCTCGTGCAAAACAACCATGAGCTGCGCGCCACCGGCGGCTTCATCGCCGCCATCGGCCGCGTGACGCTGGACAAAGGCAAGATTGCCGAACTGGAATTCGTCGACAGCTACGCCATCTTCCGTCAGGGCGTTCGCTATCCGCCGCCGCCTGCGCCGATGGAGCGCTACATGAACATTCCGATGCTGGTGATGCGCGACGCCAACTGGTCGCCGGATTTCCCGACCAGCGCGCGCGTGGCGCAGGCGATCTACAAGAGCGACACCGGCGTCCATGTCGATGGAATTCTGACGATTGACCTCAACGCCGTCAAACGCATCTTCAGCGCGCTGGGCGAAATCGAAATCGAGGGCTTCGACGAGCCGATCACCGGCGCAAACGTCGAAGCGCAGATCGTCCAGCTTTGGGAGCGCCCAGCAGAAAGCCAGGTCGCAGTCGGAGAAGCCCAGGGGCAGGATTTCAGCGAATGGTGGAGCAAGCGCAAGGATTTCATTCCGCGGCTGGCGGCCGCCGTGCTTGACCGCCTGGAGAGCGGCCAGGTGAACATCCTCCGGCTGGCGCCCGCCGCACTGCAGGCGCTCAACGAGCGTTCCATTCAAATCTGGCTGGAAAATCCCAATGCCGCAGCGGTCATGCACGCCCAAGGATGGGATGGCGCCTTGCGTCCGGCGGAGAACAGCGATTTCCTGGCCGTGGTCGACACCAACATGGGCTATAACAAGGCCGACGCCGCCATCCAGCGGTCGCTCGACTACCGCGTGGAGTGGCCTGAGGAAGCCGGAGAACCGGCGCGAGCGACCTTGACGCTCACCTACACCCACACGGTCGATGGCGAAGACCCGGGCTGCGACCTGACCCCGCGCTACGGCGACAGCTACGCCGACCTGATCGAGCGCTGCTACTTCGACTATGTGCGCATCTATGCGCCCAGAGGAAGCGAGCTGATCGAAGCGACCGGGGTCGAGCCGGACAGCGTGGAAACGCACCGGGGCGAACGACGCACCCAAGTCTTCACCGGCTATTTCATCCTGCCTCCGGGTGAGCAGCACACCGTGACCTTCACCTACGCGCTGCCGCCGACGTTGACGCCGGACGCCTATCGCCTCGTTCTCCAGCGCCAGTCGGGCACGCAGCCGTTGCCGATCACCATCACCGTCGGCGATGCGACGCAATCGGCGCTCGTGAGCGGCGCGCTCTGGGAATGGTCGGCGGAAGAGGGGGGCCGCCGCTAGCGGGGATTTTCCTGTCCGGCCCGGCGGAGGCGCACGGCTTCGACCAGCCTCGGCAACAAGGCTCCGCTTGGGCCGGACAGCCAGATTTCAGCCATTTCGGACAATGCCGATTCCTCTGGATTCACCTCGATGATCGGCGCGGCGCGGCGCTTGGCCATCACGGGCAAATGGGCGGCCGGGTAGACGACTCCGCTGGTGCCGATCACCAGGAAAACGTCGCACGTTTCAGCGGCGCGCTGCGCTTCCGCCAGCTCCTGGGCGGGGAGCAACTCACCAAACCAGACGACGCTTGGGCGAATATAGTCGGTGCAAAAGGTGCACGTTGGCGGCATCGGCGCATCGCGATCTTCCATGCGCAGCGTATAAGGAAGTCCACACCCGTTGCAGTGGAAGCGCTCGATGCGCCCGTGCAGGTGCAGCACGTTGCGGCTGCCGGCGCGTTCATGCAGGTCGTCGACGTTTTGCGTGATCAGCGTGAAGGTGGGCGTCATCGCCTCCAGGGCGGCGAGCGCAGCATGGCCAGGGTTGGGGCGGGCGCGTTCCACCATTTCCAACCGATGCATGTACCAGCGCCACACTCTTCCAGGGTCGGCGGCGAACCCCTCCTGACTCGCCAGTTGCTGCGGGTCAAAGCGCGACCACAGCCCCGTCTGGGCGTCGCGGAAGGTGCCGACGCCGGACTCGGCGCTTACGCCTGCGCCGGTGAGCACAGCGATGCGTCGCGCAGCTGCGATGATCTCTGCTGCACTTTCAATCAAGCGCTCCATTTTTTCGTTCATGTTCAGCCTGGCGAACATAAAAGGCCGGAGCCCCTGTGGAACTCCGGCCCTCCATGCTCCTCACAGAAAGCCGATCAGCTTGCCAACGAAATCTCGGTCTTCGGGTCGAAGATGTGCGCGTTGGCCATGTTGACGGCCAGCTCGATCTCGTCACCGGCATGGGAGCGCACGCGCGGGTCCACGCGGGCGATGAACTGCTTGTTGTCGCGCGTGATCAGGTACAGGAAGATTTCATTGCCCATCATTTCAACGACGTCCACGATCGCCGTCATGTCCGCCTCCAGAATGCCC
>NZ_CAKZMJ010000084.1 GCF_937128415.1 uncultured Caldilinea sp. | reverse complement strand
TCTCTCGGCGACTCGGTGCGGCTTCGGTCGATTCCCTGCTCCCTTTTACGATACCAGGTGCGGCTCTCAGCCGCACGTCCTCGATAGACCGCAAGGCCGTGGAAAATGCAGGAAGCGCAGTGGGCCCTCACCCCCTGGCCTTCTCTCCCAATGCTGGGAGAGGGGGAAGGAAGCATCGTAGGTGCGGCTCTCAGCCGCACGCTTCTTGATGGCCCGCAAGGTCTTGGGGAATTTGAGGAGCAGGTTTGCCCACCCGAAAAGTGAGCCGCACCAGGCTGTTGCGCCACCAGCAGGTCGCAGTAAAATGGCAAGCGGGGTGAGGCATTTGGAGACGCGATTCGACGTATAGGCGACTACCCTGGTGTTTACAATGAATTCCAATTACACCATCGACCCATTCCCTCTCCTGATTGTCGGCCCGGGCGCGCTCGACGCGCTGCCGGACGTTCTGCGCAGGTTCGACGTCCGCCGCATCCTCCTGGTTTCCGATCAGGGCATGGCCGCCGCCGGTTGGGTGCAACGCGTCTATGCCCTGTTGTCTTCGCACTGGGTTGTGGAGACCTTTCTGGCCCCGCCCGGTGAACCTCGGACGACGACGATCGACGAGGGCGCTGCGATGGCGCGAGCGCTGGGTGAGGAGGTCGCCGTCGTCGGGCTGGGGGGCGGCACTGCGCTCGACACCGCCAAGCTGATTGCAGCGGTCGCCGTCGGCGAGCGGCCTGTGCGCGATTATCTCCTGTGCGCTTATCCATATGACGGCAAGCTGCCCGGCGTGATGATCCCGGCCACCAGTGGAACCGGCGCAGAGGTGACGCGCACCTGCGTCCTGACCGATGAGCAGGGGCGCAAATCCTGGGCTTGGGGCGATGAGTTGCGTCCCAACGTCGCCCTGCTCGACCCCCAGGTCACCACGACGCTGCCGAAGCCCTTGACCGTCGCCACCGGCCTCGACGCGTTGGTGCACGCCATCGAGGCTGCCACGGCGCAGCGCGCCAACGCCATCGCCCAGAGCTTTGCACTGCAGGCGATCCGGCTGATCGCTTCGGCCCTGCCCGTGGCGATGACCGAACCGCAGCATCTGCCGGCGAGGCAGCAGATGCAGGAAGCCGCCTGCCTGGCCGGCATGGCGATCGACCAATCCGGCACCGGCATCGCTCACGCCATCGGCCACGCCCTGGGCACAGTCGCTCATCTCCCCCACGCCGTCGCCGTCGCCGTCGCCATGCAGAGCACGCTGGCCTGGAGCATCGAGCCGAACGAAGCGCGCTATCAGGCCGTCGCACAGGCGATGCAGCCCGGCCTCTCTGCACCAGAGCTCCCTGAAGCGTTCACGGCGCTGTTGCAGCGGCTCGACTTCGGCGAGGTGATCCGGCCGTTGTGCGAGCGTACGATTGACCTCGACGCATTGCTCGCTTCCATGCGTTCGCCCGAAAACCAGCCGATGCGCGCCAACAACGCGCGCGTGGCCGATGACGCCGAACTGGCCGAGCTGGCGCAGCGCACCCTCCACACCTGGGAGGCCTGGCGACGAAAGGCATGCACGGAATAGCGCTATGAAAATCACCCGCATCGAGATCGCTCACCATCGTCTGCCGCTCGACCCGCCCTTCCCTGCCTCCTGGGACCCGCAGCCACGCCGCGCCTTCGGCGTCACCCTCGTGCGCGTCTTCGACGACGAAGGGCGCATGGGCGTCGGTTCGGGAGACGCCATGCACGGCTTCCAGGAATATGCGCACCTCTTTCTCGGCCAAGACCCGCGCCATCTGGAGCGCCACGCCGCCGTGCTCGACAACATCAACTTCCATGCCGCGCGTTGCTGGCCGCTTGAAATTGCGCTGTGGGATCTCGTCGGGCAGATCGAGGAGAAAGCGTTGTGGCGGATGCTCGGCGGCGCGTCCGACCGCGTGGCTGCGTACGCCTCGTTCGGCGTGCATCGCACCCCTGCGGAGACGGCGGAGATGGCTTTGCGCGCCGTGGCGCAGGGGTTCAAGGCGCTCAAGGTGAGGTTCGGCCGTGCACACATCGAAGAGGACTTCGCTGTGCTCGCCGCCGTGCGCCGGGCGGTGGGAGACGAGATTGCTATCATGGTCGATTGCAACCAGGGCTGGCGCATGCCCTGGGACACGCGGACGCCGTGGACGTATGCGCAGGCGCTGGAGGTGGCGCAGGAGCTGGCGCGCCGGAACGTCTACTGGATGGAGGAGCCGCTCCATCGCGGGGACTACGCCGGCATGGCCAGGCTGCGCGGCGCAACGCGCGTCCGCATCGCCGGCGGCGAAGGCACGCGCGAGATGCATGAATTTTACACCTTGCTGGAGCGAGAGTGTCTCGACGTCTACCAGCCCGACGTCGTATGGACCGGCGGGATGACGCAGCTCGCCAGGCTGGGCGCGACGGTGAAAGCGGCCAACCTGTTTTTCACGCCGCACACCTGGGGCAATGGCCTCGGCCTGATGGCGAACCTGCATCTGGCGGCAGCCGTCGGCACTGCGCCGTTTCTGGAATTCCCCTGGGATCCGCCCTTCTGGACGACGTCTCGTCGCGATTTTCCGCTCACGCAGACGATCGAGATCGACGCAGAGGGGTGGCTGACGTGTCCGGACGCGCCGGGGTTGGGCCTTGTTCTCGATGAAGAGCGGCTTGCTGCGACGCTTGTCTCCGCGATAACCTTGACCTAGCCGGGAGGCGCCTTCCGCCCGCTGCCCTTGCGGGGCTTGGCGGACAAGTCACACTCACTCTTTCCGACGCCGCTGATCTGGTGTGGATTGCGAAACATCATCCATCGGTCTAAATAACGAGGAGGTTCTGTGAAAGTGCGCCGTCCCTTCCTGTTGCGCTGGCTATGGTCAATCGGCGTCTTTTGTTGGTTCGCCGCCGGTTGTACGCCCCTGTGGCTGCCGGATCGCACTGCACAACCATCGCTTGCAACCCAAATGGAAGGCTGGGCAACGTTTCAGGCGCCGTTTTTCTCCTTTGCGCACCCGGTCGATTGGAAGATCGAGGCGTCGGAAAAGGGGGACTATGTGGCGCTCTATCCTCCTGATCCCTCCATCCTGGGCGGTGATAAGATCGAGATTGCGTGGATGGGCTACGAGATCGCAGAAGGTCAAGACCTGCAGCAGTGGTATGAAATGCACCATCGAGCCGCCCACGGCGAAGCGCCGCTGCAACTCGGGACGTTGAGCCACCAGAAGATGGCTGAGGAGGATGAAAAGGGCGTCTGGCAGCGCCTTCACGTGGCAATTATCAGCGAACTAGGCGCTGCGCAGGCCGTGATGCTGGCGCATGGACATCTCGTGCTCTCGATCGGCGCGTACACGCATGATCCCGACATGACCGCCACGCTGGCGAAGATCGCCGACTCGCTGCAGTTTGCGCCGGATGCGCCGCGCACCTTCGGAGCGCTGCACGCCCCAGAGCGATCTTCTCCTTAGCGCTTGCTGCGGACGACCGCTTTGGGATGAGCCGTCTCTGCGCCGGCCAACAGCTCATGCCAGAGCAAAAAGCTGACAAAGCCGATGCCGACGCTCAGCCAGAGGGTGCAGAAACGGATCACGAGCGCGGCGGCGGTGGCGGTGGCGGCGCTTAGTCCGAAAAGGCGCACAACCCAAAAGACGGCGCTGCCCTCGAAGCCGCCCAACCCACCCGGCAGCGCCACGACTGCGCCGATCACCGTGCTGATGTTGAAGATGAAGACCGCCATGAAGAAAGTCTGCCAGCTCAGCTCCGCGCCGAAGCCGACCAGCGTCACGCCGAAGGCCAGCCCCGAAGCGCCCCACGCCAGCACGCCGAGCGCAAGCGCCCACAGCAGAGGCCCAGGCCGAAAGAGCGTGTAGCTGCTGTCGTAGAGGGTGTAAAGCTGATCCGAAAAGCGATTCACCAGCGGAATGCGATGGGCGATGGCCAACAGGCGCAGCGCCAGCGGGCGAATCTGAATGATGACGATCCCCGCTGCAAAGGCCGCCAGCAGCAACACGGCCACCGACTGGGCGCGCGGCTCCGGAAAGGCGATCAACCCGACGCCGGCCAGAATCAACATGGCGATGCCGTCGATGACGCGCTCGGCCACGATGATCGGCGCCGTGCGGCTGATGGGATCGCCGGTGATGTTTTTGACCATGTACGCCTTAAGCAGCTCGCCGACCTTGCCCGGCGTCATCATCATCAGGCTGCCAAGGCCGAAGACGCGTCCGCTGTCCCAACGAGAGATCTTCACGCCCACCAGCCCCAACCACCAGTGCCAGCGCAGCATGCGCACGCCGTAGTTGGTGAGCGCCAGCGCAACCACCAGGGGAAACCACTGCCAGGGGAAGGCCTGCAAGGCGCTCTGCACCTGGCGGATGTCGCTCCACAGGACGAGGATGATGTAGAGAAGCAGCGCTCCCACCAGGGAGAGGATCAGCTTGCGGCGCAGGTCTTGATTCATGGGGGACAGTATAACACAACGCCTGTAGACAAAGTCTGTCGCCGTCTTCTGGAAAGCTTTTGGATGATTTGAAGCTTCCCGGAAGACGGCGACTCAGTCTTACGGGTAAAAGCCGCGCAGCCGCATGGCCTCCTGGATGCGCTCGATGGCGATCACGTAGGCGGCGGTGCGCATATCGCATTTGCGCCGCGTAGTCGTGGCGATGACGGCGTCCAGGTTGTCGAGCAGCGTGCGCTCCATCTGCTGCCGCACTTCGCCCTCGCTCCAGAAGAAGGATTGCAGCCCCTGCACCCACTCGAAGTAGCTCACCACCACGCCGCCGGCGTTGCAGATGATGTCCGGGATGACAAGCACGCCTTTGTCGGCCAGGATTTCATCGGCCTCCGGCGTAGTCGGGCCGTTGGCCCCTTCGGCGATGACGGTGGCGCGCACCCGATGCGCGTTCTCCGCCGTGATTTGTCCTTCCAGCGCGGCCGGCACAAGGATATCCACCTCCAGCTCCAGCAACTCGCTGTTGGTGATGGCGTCGGCGCCGTTGAAGCCGACGACGCTGCCCGTCTCTTTGACGTGACGTTGAAGCTGGCGCAAGTCCAGCCCTCTGGGATTGTAGATGCCCCCGCGCACGTCGCTGACGGCCACGATGCGCGCCCCGCGTTCGTGCATGGTGCGCGCCGTCCAGCCGCCGACGTTGCCGAAGCCCTGAATGGCGACGGTGGCGTCCTCCAGGCTGCGGCCAAAGCGCTGTTTGAGAATGGCGCGCGTGATGTAGGTGACGCCCAGCCCTGTGGCGGACTCGCGGCCCAGCGTGCCGCCGACGGCCACCGGTTTGCCGGTGACGACGGCCGGAATCGAGTAGCCGCGATGCATGGAGTAGGTGTCCATGATCCACGCCATGATCTGCGCATTGGTGCCGACGTCCGGCGCCGGGATGTCGCGTTCCGGCCCGATCATGAGGCTGATCTCGGTGGCGTAGCGCCGCGTCATCTTTTCCAGCTCACGCAGGCTCAATTTGGAGGGATCGACGATCACGCCGCCCTTGGCGCCGCCGTAAGGCAGGTCCATCAATGCGCATTTCCACGTCATCCACATCGCCAGCGCGCGGCACTCGTCCAACGTTACATCAGGATGGTAACGGATTCCCCCTTTGGTCGGCCCTTTGACCATATTGTGATGCACGCGGAAACCGGTGAACATGCGGATCGAGCCGTTGTCCATCTTCACGGGGAAGTGAACGATCAGCTCGCGCTGGCAGGTGCGTAAATAGCAGCGGATGTCCTCGTCAAGGTTCATGAAATTGGAAACTCGTTCAAGCTGCCCGAGCGCCACGGCGTAGGCGCTCACGCGTTGGGGAGGCGGCGGCGGGTCATAGGGCGTCTCGCCGGTGGGATGCTCTGCGTCGACGATCATCGCATCTCGAACAAATCCGGAGGGTGAGGAAGTCTCACCTGCAGATTCCACTGGGGGTGGGGTGTGATCCTGAAGAGGCGGATGCGTCTCAGGCGGAAGCGGTTGGGCTTTGCTCATGCGTCACTCCTTTGTGAAACCTATCGAAGATAGAAAACAGGCCTCATCGCCTGCTCGATGTCTGTATTCTACAGGATCGGAATCTGATTGTGAAGATTGCATTCCTCCCTGATTGTACGGGCAATTTGCCGCTGTTTCGCCGACCCGCTTATAATGGAAAAGTTGCATTGCCATGGCGCACTGCTTTGCCAGGCGCCTCGCCGCAATTTTGTTATCAGGGTTGTCATCCGGCGTAAGGCTTCATTTCGTTGCGCCGGTCATGGGGGTGGAGTCAGTTCAATGCGCAACACCATCATTACGCTTATTTCGATCGCTATTTTGACAGCGCTCGCCGTCTACATCGTTCTGCCCGTTCCGCACCCGGCCTGGTTGGTGCGCTCTGACGCAGCAGGCAATCCGACGCCGCTCGAATTGAAGCTAGGGTTAGACCTGCAAGGCGGCACGCAGGTGATGTTGGAGGCCGACCTGCCGGAGGGGCGCGAGTTGCAGCCCGGCGCCATGGAGACCGCCAAACTGATCGTCGAGCGCCGCGTAAATAGCCTGGGCGTTTCAGAGGCGGTGGTCCAGTCGCAGGGAGACAATCGGATCACAGCCGAGCTGCCCGGCGTCAGCGATCCCGACCGGGCCATCGAGACGATTCGCTCGACCGGTCAGCTTGAATTTGTCAATCCGGAAGGGTTGCCGCTGCAACAAGGCATGGTGATCAACACCACCAATCGTCCCAACGCGGTCCAGGAATATCTGTCCCTACCCGATGCAGACCCCAGCAAGGTCCCGTATGGAGATCGCACCTTCACCACCGTCATGACCGGCGATGTGTTGCGCACCGCCATCGCCCGCCAGGATCAGTTCGGGATGTGGGAAATCGCTTTTGAGCTGACCGGCCCCGGCGGAGATCAGTTCTTTAACTACACCAGCGCCCACATCGGACAGCCGATGGCGATTGTGTTGGATGGAGTCGTCTTGTCCTCTCCGGTGATCCAGGCCGCCATTCGCGACCAGGGCGTCATTACAGGGCAATTCACCGAGGCGGAGGCCAACTCGCTGGCGATTCAGATGCGCTACGGCGCGCTGCCGGTGCCGCTCAAAGTGGTGGACGTGCGCTCCATCAGCGCCACGCTTGGACAGGACTCGGTGCAGAGAAGCCTGACCGCCGGCCTCATCGGCATGGCTGCGGTCTTTCTTTTCATGGTGTTGATGTATCGCGTGCCCGGCTTGCTAGCGAATGTGGCGCTGACCATTTACATTTTCTTCAACCTGGCCATCTACAAGCTGGTGCCGGTGACCCTGACGTTGGCGGGCATCACCGGCTTTCTGCTCTCGGTCGGCATGGCGGTCGACGCCAACATCCTGATCTTCGAGCGTTTACGCGAGGAACTGCGCAGTGGACGGTCGCCTCGACTGGCGGTGGAGGCGGGCTTCAGCCGCGCCTGGCCGGCGATCTTCGACAGCAACCTGACGACCTTAATCAGCTGCGCCGTGCTCTACATTTTTGGCAACCAGTTCGGCGCCAGCATCGTCAAAGGCTATGCGCTGACGCTGGGTCTCGGCGTGATCATCTCGATGTTCACCGCCTTCTTCATCACGCGCAGCTTCATGCGAGCGTTGCTGGGCATGCGCAATCAGCGCGCCAAGACAGCGCAGTTGATCGTCGGCTATTGACAAGGTTTGGCCTACAGCCCTTTTGAACAGCGGCTGTCGAAATCCACAGGAGATGGACGCGATGTATCACATCGTCGAAAAACGCAAAATCTGGTTCCTGATTTCTCTCGTCTCGATCTTGCCGGCGTTTGTGTTTATGCTTTGGTCGACGGCGACGCGCGGGCAGCCGCTGCCGCTGAGCATCGACTTTACGGGCGGCACAGTGTGGGAGGTCCAGTTCAGCCAGCCGGTGCAGCCAGCCGCAGTGCGCCAGGTCTTTGTGGACGCCGGCTACGGCGACACCACAGTGTTCACCGTCAACAATGACTTCACCGCCCAAATCAAATTCAAACCTGTCGACGCCGAAGAAAAAGACCGTTTGCGCCAGGCGCTGGAGGCGCAGTTTGGCCCCTTTGAAGAGTTGACCTATCGCAGCCTGGGGCCGGCCGTCGGTCGCGAGGTAAGCCAGGCGGCGATCGTGGCGCTGGCGGCGGCGTCGATCTTGATCCTGCTCTACATCGCCTGGGCGTTCCGCAGCGTGCCGCACCCGTTTCGCTACGGAGTCGCCGCCGTCGCGGCGCTGATCCACGACGTGTTGGTGACGCTCTCCTTTCTCTCCATCATGAATCTGGTGGCGGGCTGGGAGCTGGACGCGCTGACGTTGACCGCCATTCTCACCGTGATCGGCTACAGCGTCAACGACACCGTCGTCATTTTCGACCGCCTCCGCGAGAACTTCCATCGCTATCGCAACGAGAGCTTCGCCGTCGTCGCCAACCGCAGCATCATCGAGACGGCCACGCGCTCGATTGCCACGCAGATCACGGTGTTGTTGATCCTGGTCGCCATCCTGGTGCTCGGCGGCGTCACCCTGCAACAGTTTGTCGCCACCATGTTGGTTGGCTTCGTCTCCGGCATGTACAGCTCGATCTTCAACGCCACGCAGATTCTTGTGGCCTGGGACGAGCGTTCGCTTTTCCATCGCGATGGAAAGAAGTCTGTAGGACAGGGCGCCGCCGCAACTGCATAAGCGGCCGTCGAACTCGCCATCGTTCCGGGAAGATTGCCTTTCTGGAACGATGGCTGTGCTGCCTCATAGTTCAGTCTCCCGATTTGTTCCCGAGGCCGGCAAGACAAGCCGGCTTGCTGTAATTGAGCATGAAACCACCGAGTGTTCCTATCCCTCCCACAATGCGCGCAGCCGTGGTGAGCAACGGCTCGCTGGTCGTGCGCAACGACTACCCGACGCCTCAGCCAACCGGCGACGAAGCGCTCATCCGCGTGCGCCTGGCGGGCGTCTGCGCCACCGACATCGAGCTCTTGCGCGGCTACAAGGGCGGCTTTCAGGGCGTCCTGGGGCATGAGTTCGTGGGGGAGGTCGTGCGCTCGCCGGCGGATCCTTCCTGGGAAGGGCGCCGCGTCGTCGGCGAGATCAACGTGGGGTGCGGACGATGCACGCTGTGTCGTCGCGGTCTCGCCAAGCACTGCCGTCAGCGCACCTCGCTGGGCATCATCGGGCGCGACGGCGTCTTTGCGGACTATACGCTGCTCCCGCTCCAGAATTTGCATCCTGTCCCAGACTCGCTGCCCGACGAGGTCGCCGTCTTCACCGAGCCGCTGGCCGCCGCCTACGAGCTGCTGGAGCAGGCGAGCATCGGGCCGGGCCAGCAGGTGATCGTAGTGGGCGATGGCCGGCTGGGGCTGCTGTGCGCCTTCGTGCTGGCGCAGACCGGCTGCGACCTGACCGTCGTCGGTCGCAATCCGGAAAAGCTGGCGTTGCTCGCCTCTACGCCGGCGCGCACTGTGCTCGCTGCGCCGGATCGGCTCGAGCGCCTGGCCGACGAACCGGCGGACATCGTCGTCGACGCCACGGGCGCGCGCGAAGGCTTTTTTACGGCGCTGCGGCTGGTGCGCCCGCTCGGCGTGCTCATGCTCAAGAGCACCTTCGCCGATCGCCTTCAGGAGTTCGATCTCAGCTGCCTGGTCGTCGATGAGGTGACAATCATCGGCAGCCGCTGCGGCCCCTTTCAACCGGCGTTGGCGGCGCTGAGCGAAGGGCGAATCGATCCACGTCCGCTGATTCACGCCGAGTATGCTCTGGAGGACGCTGCGCAGGCCATTGCTCGCGCCGGTGAGAAAGGCGTGCTCAAGGTGTTCATACGGATATGAGATGGTTTTTGAACGGCTCGGCGTTTCCCGAAGCTTCTGGGGGGAATCACCGGTATCGTTTATTGAAATTGCAAATTGCAAATTTTTCTTGTTGATATTTATTGCATTATGCTAATATATATATATTAAATTAACATAGTAGGTGCGGCTCCCAGCCGCACATTCTCGAATGACAGGGCTGGTCTACAATCTGTCAAAGCAACGATGATGGTGGAAATGCGGCTCCCAGCGCCTGTTCTCGAAGGACAGGACCAGTCTACAACCTGTCGGGGAGGCAGCCGGCGCGGCTCCGCACTGTACATTCTTGGGGAACCGCAAGGTCTTAGGAAATTCAACGAAGCGCAACATAATACAAGATTGTGTATAGAATTGTATTTGCAAAGGAAGCGCAGAGAACCTTGTTGCGCTTGCCCAGAAATACAGCCATTCTGATACGCGAAAAATTACAACTGCTGGCGTTAGATCCATATGCACCTAATAGCAATATCAAAAAGCTGCAAAATCGCCCAGGATATCGCTTACGAGTAGGGGACTGGCGAATCATTTATGAAATCCAGCACGATGTCTTGGCGATTTTAGTGATCAAGATCGCAAAACGTGGGGAGGTTTATCGATGAACGCCTCTGTACAGATCATAGCGCGTGATGGACGACCTGAATGGGCAGTGTTGCCCTATGAAGCCTACCTGCAGCTCATCGAGGAAGTTGAACTATTGCAAGATATTCGTGATTTCGACGCCGTAAAGTTGGCGATTGAACAAGGAAAAGAAGAAACTATTCCAGGCGAGGTTGTCTTTGCGCTGTTAGATGGTGAAAATCCGATCAAAGTCTGGCGCGAGTATCGCGGGCTCACCCAACAACAACTTGCGGAAAGAGCCGGGATCAGTCCGGCGTATTTATCACAACTCGAAACCGGCAAGCGCGTCGGCAGCAAAGGGGTGTTGCTGGCGATTGCACACGCACTGAATGTCTCATTGGATGATCTTGTTTTCCAATCCGATTCATAGCCTCCGAGAAGCCCAATTCGCTCGAATCGGACAACAGCGCCCGCCTCTCCGCGTTGACGCAAAAATGCATCGGCGCTACAATCCATCTTCATGACTCTTGAGAGATTGCAAAAAGTGTTGGCCGCCGCAGGCGTCGGCAGTCGGCGCAAGTGTGAAGACTTGATCGCGGCCGGCCGCGTGCAGGTGAACGGAAAAATCGTGCAGACCTTGGGCGTCAAGGTCGATCCGGCGCGCGACCGCATCGTCGTCGATGGCGCAACGGTGAAACCCGCCTCGACGCACCGCTATTACAAAGTGCACAAGCCGCGCGGGGTGCTCAGCGACGCTCCGGCTGCAGAGGGCGAGCGCCGCACCGTGCTCGACCTGGCGCCGCCGGACGCGGGCCGACTTTTCCCGGTCGGACGGCTCGACCTGCACAGCGAAGGGCTGGTGTTGCTCACCGATGACGGCGAGCTGGCGCATCGGCTCACCCATCCGCGCTACGAACATCCCAAGACCTATTACGTGTTGGTGGAAAGGACGCCCACCGCCGCCGCGCTGGCGGCGCTGCGCGAGGGCGTCGAGTTGCCCGAAGGTCGCACCGCGCCGGCGGAAGTGGAGATTGTCCAGGCGCCGCCCGAAGCGCTGAAGCTGAGCAAAGGGCCGAGTGCAGGCGTCTGGCTGCGCATTGTGCTGCGAGAAGGCAAAAAACGTCAGATTCGCCATATGACCGCAGCGGTGGGGTATCCTACCCTGCGGTTGGTGCGCTGGGCGATCGGCCCCTTGACGCTGGGCGACCTGGCGCTGGGGCAGTGCGTGGCCTTGTCCCAGGCGGAGGTGCGCGCGCTGCGCAGGGCGGTGGGGTTAGAGCCGGCGCCCGATGGCCGTTCGACGACCCGCACGCCGAATCGACGAACGCCTATTGCATCGCCTCGCCCCAAAGAAAGGCGCAAGGAGACAGTCGCAAGAAAAACAAGCCTGAACCTGCAAAGCCATCCGAGAAGGCGAAAATGAGCTTGGCCGACGAACAGGTGAACAAGCCGCTCATCCACCTCCAACTGGCGCCCGCCATGATCGCAATCGACGGGCCGGCCGCCTCCGGCAAGAGCACGCTGGGCTACCGGCTGGCGCAGGCGCTCGACTATCTTTTCTTTGACACCGGCGTGATGTATCGCGCCGTCACCTGGGCGGCGCTGGCGCGAGGCGTCCCGGTGGAGGATGAAGGCGCCGTCGCCGCACTGGCGCAGCAGATCGACATCGACATTCGCTCGCCCGGCCCCGACGAGCAGGATGGACGCCACGCCACCGTGCTGGTGGATGGACAGGACGTCACCTGGCGGATTCGAGCGCCGGAGGTGGATCGCAACGTTTCGGTGGTCTCGGCCTATCCCGCCGTGCGTCAGGCCATGACCGAGCGTCAGCGCCAGATCGCCCATCGCTACGGACGCGGCGAGGGCGACCGCCGCGGCGTCGTGTTGGTGGGCCGCGACATTGGCACGGTGGTGATCCCGGAAGCGCCGATCAAATTTTACATAGACGCGGCGCCGGAGGAACGCGCCCGCCGGCGTTATCATGAGCTGAAAAAACAGGGCAAGCATGTGCCCTATGAACAGGTGCTCGCCGACATCTTGCGCCGCGACCGCATCGACAGCGAGCGCGATCTGTCGCCCCTGCGCGCGGCGGAAGACGCGGTGCGCATCGACAACACCGGGCAGAGCGCCGCCGAGACGCTGGCGCAGGCGCTCGCCATCTTGCGTGCCAAGTTCGGCTGATCGACGGGAGGCTGCATGACGACCTCGCGCTTGCTCACCAATCAGCAACGGCTCGAGCTCTTCTACTGGATGCTGCTGACGCGCATCTTCGATGAGACAATGGTCAATCTCTGGAAACAAGGACGGGGCGTGGGCGGCACATTCAGCCAACGCGGACACGAGGCGATCAGCGTGGGCGCAGCCTACGCCCTGGGGCCGGAGGATGTGATTGCACCCATGCATCGCGACCTCGGCGCCTACCTGCTGCGCGGCCTGACGCCGGCCCGCGTCTTTGGCAACCTGCTGGGCCGCGCCGACGGCGTCTCTCGCGGCCGCGACGCCAACCTGCACGGCATGGGCGACCTTCGCCACAACATCATCGGCTTCATCAGCCATTTGCCCCATTCGTTGCCGGTCGCGCTCGGCGCCGCCATGAGCTTCATCTACCGCAACGAGCCGCGCGTGGCGCTCACCTTCACCGGCGACGGCGCCAGCAGCGCCGGCCTCTTCCACGAGACGCTGAACATGGCCTCGCTCTGGAATGCGCCGCTCATTGTCATTGTCGAGAACAATCAATACGCCTATTCGACGCCGCTGCATCAACAGATGAAAGTTCCCGACATCGCCCGCCGCGCGGAAATCTACGGTATGGCGGGCGTCACGGTCGACGGCAACGACGTGGAGGCGGTCTACGCAGCCGTGCATGCGGCGGCGACGCGCGCGCGTGGCGGCAGCGGCCCCACCTTGATCGAAGCCAAAACGATGCGCATGCTCGGACACGCCATCCACGACGGCGCCGAGTACGTGCCAAAGGAGTTGCTGGAATACTGGGAGGGTCGCGACCCCGTCAAGCGCTATCGACAGAAGCTGCTCGATGAAGGCGTCGCCGATGAAACGGAGCTCACGGAAATCGCCCAACGCGTCGAGGTGGAGATCGCCGACGCGCTGGCGCAGGCCGAAGCCAGCCCGCTGCCCGACCCGGCGACGGTGGAGCAAGGCGTCTATGCAGGAGAGTGAAGGGGATGAAGACGGCCGGCGCACTTCCGTTCACCGATGACCCAAACATGCTTCAGAGTCCAACCGACGTCGCCCGCGAGCTGACCTACATCGCCGCCATCAGCGAGGCGTTGCGTGAAGAGATGCGCCGCGACCCCAACGTGCTGTTGATGGGCGAGGACATTGCGGGTGAATTCGGCGGCGCATTCAAAGTCACCAAAGGCTTCGAGGCGGAGTTCGGCGCGCGGCGCGTCATCAACACCCCGATCGCCGAGCTAGGTTTCGTCGCCGCAGCCACCGGCATGGCGTTGATGGGACTGCGGCCCGTGGTGGAAATGCAGTTCGCCGATTTCATCAGCTCGGCCTTCGACAGCATCGTGCAATTTGCCGCCACCACCCATTACCGCTGGGGCGGGGCCGTGCCCTGGGTCATCCGCGCGCCGGCGGACGGCGGCCTGCGCGCCGGGCCGTTTCACAGCCAGAATCCCGAAGCGTGGTTCGTCCATACGCCGGGGCTAAAAGTCGTGGCGCCGGCCACGCCCGCCGACGCCAAAGGACTGCTGATCGCTGCGATCCGCGACGACAACCCGGTGATCTATTTCGAGAGCAAGCCGCTCTATCGTTCGCTGAAGGGACATGTGCCGCCCGGCGAGTACATCGTGCCGCTGGGCAAAGCCAACCTGGCGCGCGTGGGGGCGGATCTGTCGATCATCACCTACGGTGCAATGCTGCATCAGGCGCTGGCGGCTGCAGAGCGGCTGGCGCAGGAAGGCGTCGACGCCGAGGTGCTCGACTTGCGTTCGCTCAAACCGCTGGACAAAGAGGCGATCCTGGCGACGGCGCGCAAGACCGGCAAGGTGCTCGTGGTGCACGCGGCCAACAAGCTGGCCGGCGTCGGCGCCGAAGTGGCGGCGCTGATCGCCGAGGAGGCCTTCGAGTGGCTCGATGCGCCCGTGCAGCGCATGGGTGGGCTGGACACGCCGATCCCCTTCAGCCCGCCGCTCGAAGACGCGTATCGCCCTAATGCAGAGAAAATCTATGCGGCGGCGCGTGCGTTGGCTGCCTATTGAAAGCGACCTCGTTGCGGCGCCAAGAGTGCAGCGAGTGAAACGTTTTTCCTCTCGCGCAATTTACGCTGCAGTTTGGAGAGAGGACGACGGAGGCGCCTCTTGCATCGTTGCAGCGGCGCTGCGCTGCCTTTGTTCTTCCTCTTCCGACGCTCCACCGATCAATTTTTGATCTTCCAGAATATGAACGACGGCGTCGAGCGTTTTCTCTCCGTACGTGCGCCCGCGGGCGTCATTGGGCAACGGCGTTTTCATGTCGAAGTAATTGCGCTCGTTGTTGTGTCTGTAGTGGCCCAGGCAAATGATATCGATCCGGCCTTCCGCCATGGCGTTGTTCCAGGGCGAGTGCGGGAAGATCGGCCAGCGACCGGCGTAGAGGACGGCTCCTAACGCCTGCAGCGGATCGGCCACGCCGTAGAGATGCCAGAGATGCGTCAGCTTCTCCAGCCCTGGGTCGTCGGACAACATGCCGCCGAGCGAGATGACGTACAACGGACTGGGCAGGTCGGCCAGGTAGTTGGCCGCGCCGATGGCGATCTGACCGCCGCCGCTCCAACCCAACAGCACGATCGGACGACCGTTTTCCGGCCTGTAGCCGTGTTGCAGCAAGACGCGGTAAATTTCATTGGCGATGCCGAGATTGTAGATCGGCCCATAGCGGCGATCGGCGGAGACGAACATTTGCAAAGCGTTGCGCAGGTTGACAAACAACGCCAGCATGCTGTTGGGGTTCTTCCAACGCATCTTCTCGATGCGCTTCCAAAGCCCGGCGAAGAAACGCTGGCCGGTCAAGCCGTTGTTGGTGACCGAGTAGGGGTAAACGTCGGTGATCACCTTCGCAGTGGGCAGGCGAGCCTTGAGTCCTTGCAGGAAGGGATACTCCTCTTCCGGGAAGGAGTCGCCGGAAATGGCACCGATGCCGGAGAGATAGATCAGATAGAAGTCGGGTTCGTCCGCCCGGTGTGCAGCGACGGAGGGTTTCGCCTTCGGTCGAGCTTCTTTGGCGCTTGCTTCACGCGTCCAACCGGCCCACCAGCCCAGCGACTCCAGCGGCGCCAGTGCAGCGGTGACAAAGAGGAGAAGAAACACGCCCAGGAACAGGTAGGTGATCATTGACGGCCTCTCTGCAGCACCACCGGCGCTTCGCCTTTTTGGGCGAATTGCAACAACAGGTCCTCCGTGGACGCGTCCAGCGAGCTGCCGATGACCCGCCGCCAGAGCCGATTGCGCAGCGCCACGATCGGCCGCCCCACTGCGCGATGGAGCGCCAGCATCAATAGCCAGCCGAGGCCCACGCATAGCAGCGCCTGCCAGAAGCCGATCTGAAAGCCGAACTCCACGGCGCTTAGCAGGATCAGGAAGCCCCACACATTCAACACGCGACCGATAAACGGCCCCATCCAGGGGATCAAAATGAAAAAGCCGAAGATCAGCGGCGCCGTGCTCAACCCGACCAGACGGATGACCGAACCCCAAGCGGGCGGATCGCTGAACAGAAACCGCCCGACCAGAGCAATCATGGCGCCCCACACCAGATAACTGATGATATACATCACACCGTTGAGCGCCAGACTAAAGAGAAATCTTCCTCGCCGCACGCGGTTGACGAAGAGCACTACGCTCTGCCCCAGCAACGTCGATGCGCCCGCCAGGAAGACCACGCCGGCGACGAGCCAGTTTGCGCTTGGGTTGGCGCTCACGTAGGCGTAGAGGCGTGGATCCAACGTCAGCGCGTAGTGGATGACTTGCGAGAGATGGTGAAGATAGGTGAAAAAATCTTGGAGAACCCCCATGGGGCGCGTCCTTTCGTCAAAAAGCCGAGACGGTGCAGGACAGAATACCCGCAAGTAGCGCGTTACGCAAACGATTCACCAACGCGCAATGATTTCGCTGCGCCGGAAGGTGCGCACACCCCACCCCAGCAGTGCAGCCGCCGCCATCCAGATGATCAATCCCAGGAACGCGGTCAGGGCGACGCTCAGATAAAGGACGCCCAGCGCCTGGACGATCACGAGCGCCACAATGGGGACCACCACCACGCCGGAGATCTGATACGCCTCTTGAAACGTGTTGACGCGCGAGGAGATCAACACCGCCGCGCCTATGCCTGCGGCGGCGGCGGCCGGCGTCACCCAGAAGACCAACACCAGCCACATGGCGTTCGGGAAGAAGATGCGCTGCATGATCGGCCATGCGGCGAGATTGGCGGTGACGCCATAGAGTGCAAAGCTGAGCAGCGAGATCGCCATGGCGGGCAGCCAGGCGGACAACAGCTTGCCGAGAAAGAGCTCCAGGTCGGTGGTCGGCGTGTAGATGAGCGCCTCCAGCGTCTTGCGCTCTTTTTCACCCGCAAAGCTGTCG
Organism: uncultured Caldilinea sp.; assembly: GCF_937128415.1. GTDB lineage: Bacteria > Chloroflexota > Anaerolineae > Caldilineales > Caldilineaceae > Caldilinea. The sequence continues at coordinate 49,138 of NZ_CAKZMJ010000084.1, read as the reverse complement.
GCTGCGATCACGGTCGAGACCATCAGAGGCATCACCAGAAACAGCGGCGCAAACATATAAAGCAGCATATACGCGACCAGTTGCTGCTCGAGCGTATCCCCGGCCAATTGCGCTTTCAACGCAGGGGGCGTTTGCTCTAACAGTTGCTCCATGCCGGCCAGATTGGCGCCGGGGATGTGCGCAGAGGCCGGCGTTGCGAAGGCGACCACCGTCGGCAGGACGATCATCAGGATCAGCGGAACGAGGATCAAGGGGATCATCACGCCTTTGCTACGCGTGACCGAGAGCAGGTCGCGGCGAACGACCGCTCGAACGGCGCGGCGATTCATCGGCTCTCCTCCTTTCGTTCGTGCAGGGCAAAGTAGACGTCCTCCAACGTCGGCTCCCGAGGCGTCAGTCGATAGATCGGAATTTCGGCGGCTGCCAGGTGCGCAACGAGCCGTGGAATCTCTTTGCGATCGGAGAGCGCCAGGGTCAAAATCGGGCGTTCGTCGGGTTGCGTCACCTCACGCGCCGAGGCGAATTGTTGCAAGGCGGCGCAAGCCGACGTCACCGCCTCCGGCGACGTTTCCACTTCCAGGCGCACGCCCTTCCAAAGATTGCGCCCCAGCTCAGTCGGCGCGCCCAACGCCACGATGCGCCCACGCTCCAGCACCGCCACGCGGTGGCAGAGTCGTTGCGCTTCCTCCAGGTTGTGGGTGCACAGAAAGACGGTGTGATCGCCGCTGCGGCTCTGCTCGCGAATCAGGGTGTGCACCTGTCGCGCCGAGACGGGATCAAGGCCGGCAGTCGGCTCATCGAGAAAGAGCAGCTCCGGGCGATGGAGCAGGGCGCGCGCCAGGGCCAGGCGTTGTTTCATGCCGCGGCTGTACGTGCTCACCCGCTCATCGCCCCGATCGGCCAGTTGAAAAATTTCCAACAGCTCGTCGACGCGCGTGCCCACCGACTGGGGAGGCACGTCGTAAAAGTCTGCGTAGATTTGAAGCTGTTCGCGCGCGGTGAGGCGTTCGTCGAGCGAGGGCGTTTCTGTGAGCACGCCGGTGCGCCGCCGCAGCGTTGCGCCCTCGGTCGCCGGGTCGAGGCCGAGCACACGCGCCTTGCCGGCGCTCGGCGTCAGCACGCCGTTGAGCAGCCGCACCGTCGTCGTCTTGCCTGCGCCGTTGTGCCCTAAAAAGCCGAGGACTTCACCTGGATAGACGGTCAGATTCAGCGAATCCACCGCCGTGAGCGCGCCGAATCGCCGCGTCAATCCTTCCGTCACAATCACAGGAGATGCATTTCTGTTCATCGACCCCTCGCTCGCCCCTGCTCTTCGGGCGCCATGTTTGGACGGCGCCGCAGACGATGAAACCCCGCCCGGCTCACAAAGCGCTCTTTTGCGCTTCTTTGCACCTTTGCGTTGAATCTATTTTCACATTAGCGCCATGAAAAATTGAAAAACCGTCGTCTCTGACTTTTGAAGAAGCCGGTGAAGAAACCCAGGCGAAGCCAAACGATTTCGGCGTTCGAAGCGCAGACGAAGGCCTGCGCCCGCAGTCCGCGTCCATAACGAATGCAAAGAGCGAACGGAAGGACATCGATGGTAAAATGCAAAGACAGATGCGTTTACTTCGATCCCCAGTTGAACCGAGGAGGAGACCATGACGGCGCTTTCAACCTTCCAGTCGTTTACTCCGGAGAGCGTGCTCAATCAACCCGAGCCACTGGAGGATTACAATCTGTACACCCTGGACGTCGCTCTGCAAGAGGCGGTGCACCGCGAGGGCGGGGGCTGGATTGAAGCGCGCGCCGTCGAGTTCGGCGCGCTGCTGGGCCGGCGGGAGACATTGCACCTGGGCGAGCTGGCGAACCGCTACACGCCGGTGCTCTACACGCATGACCGCTTTGGCCGGCGTCGCGACGAGGTCGAATACCATCCCGCCTATCATGAGCTGATGCGGATCGGCATGGCCTATGAAACCCATTCCATGCCATGGAGCAAACCGCAGCCCGGCGTTCACGTCGCCCGCGGCGCGCTGATGATGTTGCGTCATCAGGTCGATGAGGGCACGAGCTGCCCGTTGACGATGACGTTCGCCGTGGTGCCTGCGCTGCGCAATCAACCCGATGTCGCCGTCATTTGGGAGCCGCGCGTCCTCGCCACCGAGTACGACCCGAGCTTTTTGCCCGCAGAAGAGAAGCGCAGCGCGCTTTTTGGCATGGCGATGACGGAACGGCAGGGCGGCAGCGACGTGCGCGCCAATGTCTCGTGGGCCATCCCCGAAGGTAGGCCCGGCCCCGGGCAAAGTTACCGCATCACCGGCCACAAGTGGTTCTGCTCTGCGCCGATGTGCGACGCCTTCCTGGTGCTGGCGCAGACGGAGCGCGGGCTTTCTTGCTTCCTGCTGCCGCGCTGGACGCCTGACGGCGAGCGCAACGCCTTTCGCATCGTGCGGCTCAAGGACAAGCTCGGCAATCGCTCGAACGCCTCCAGCGAAGTGGAGTTCCACGGCGCGTGGGCGCAGCTCATCGGCGAGGAGGGCCGCGGGATCGCCACCATCATGGAGATGGTGCGCCACACCCGATTGGACTGTGCGCTGGGCTCTGCGGCGACGCTGCGCCGCGCGGTGGCCGAGGCGTTGCACCACGCCGCGCAGCGCAAAGCCTTTGGCCGCCTGCTCGTCGAGCAGCCGTTGATGGTCAATGTGCTCGCCGACCTGGCGGTCGAATACGAGGCGGCGGTGGCGCTGGCGTTGCGGCTGGCGCGCAGCTTCGACGCTGCGCCGGAGAATGAGGCGGAGCAGCTCTTCGCGCGCATCGTGACGCCGATCGCCAAATACTGGATCACCAAACGCGCCATCGCCGTCGTCACAGAGGCCATGGAGTGCCTGGGCGGCAACGGCTACATCGAAGAGTCGCCCATGCCTCGGCTCTATCGAGACGTTCCGGTCAACTCGTTGTGGGAAGGCGCCGGCAACATCCAGGCGCTCGATTTGCTGCGCGCCCTGCGCCGCGAGCCGGCAGGGCTGGAGATTGTCGTCGATGAATTGCGCGCGGCGGCCGGCGTCAACGCCGAGTACGACGCTCATCTGGCGATGGTGGAGCAGTCGCTGCGCAGGGACGCCGGCGAGGAGGTCGCCGCGCGGCGACTGGCGGAGCAGCTGGCGCTGGCGCTCCAGGCCGCTTTGCTCCTCCGCCATGCGCCGCCGGCCGTGGCGGACGCCTTCTGCCAGGGCAGGCTAGGGGCGGAGCGCAGCTTCTTCTTCGGCGCCTTGCCGCGCGGCCTCGACCTGCGCGCAATCCTGACCCGGGCGTGGCCACGGCTTGCGTAGGGGCGTTGATGCAGGGGCTTATGCGTTTTTTTGATGCAAGATGAGAGCTTCGTTTTGCTCATCGGAATCGTTTTCGTGCATTTGATCGAATCAATTATGATGAATGGGGTGACGCACGAGGGTTTTTGGCGCGAGGTTGAGACCGAGACGCCAACGGCAGGGGAAAACCGGATGGATTCGTTTAAAGGATTTTTGAACAAGGAAACGTAGCAATGAATGTCCGTGTCTATGCAACGTTGCGCCCCATCGTGGGCGGCAAGGAAGCGCAGCTCGCCACCGACGCCGGCGACACTTTTCGTCAGATGATCGAGGAGATGATCACGCGCTGGCCGGCGCTGAAGCGGGAGTTCTTCGACAGCAACGGAGAGCTTCGCTCCAACATCCATATCTTTCTGAACGGCCGCGATATTCGCTATCTGGGCGGCCTGGATATGACCATCCCGGAAAACGCCGACGTCTGCATCTTTCCGCCGGTCGGCGGCGGACGGCCCCGATGACGGTGCGCGTCGAACATGACTACTACGGCGTGCCGGTTTGGCTGATGCAGGAGTACCTCACCCAGCTCGGCGGTCACGCGGTGGGCGAAAACCAGATGGAAGGCGACGGCTGGCGCGCGGAGCTGCGACCGGCCCAACGTCGCCAGATCGGTTCGCTCAGCGTCGGCGGCGCCACCGTTGTCTTTGTCGGCGAGCAGGCGACGCTCGACGCGCTCTTTGCGCAGTTGCATTGGAAGACGCTGCGCGGCGGCGGTTGACGGCGATCGTCATGATAAGTTTCCGCGAGTCGTCGCCTCTTCCTGCTCGCCGATTCTTGCTACGATTGGATGCCTCGCATGTTGAAACAGTTTGCCTCTCGTTTGACGCTTTTGGCGCGTAGACTGGCGTTTCTGTTGGTTGTGCTGGCGGTCTTGTGCGCCGCGCCGGCATGGGCGCAGGAGGAGCTTCCGCCTTTTGACGCTGGTCAGGTGACGCTTCCCGACGCTCCTCCGGCGGCGCTGCTCGGACGCAGCAGCTATCTGAGCAACTGCGCTCCCTGCCACGGCGAGCTAGGGCGAGGCGACGGCCCAACCGCGGCCAGCCTGCCCGGCCCGGCGACCGCCTTCGCCGAACGCTCGGCGATCTGGGAGCGCAGCCCCGCCATGCTCTTCTACACGACCAAGTTCGGCTGGTTGGACAAGCTGATGCCGCCGTGGTCTAATCGCCTGACCGATGACGAAATCTGGAACACCGTGGCGTATGCGTGGAGCCTGCATACGTCCGAGGCGGAGGTGGAGATGGGCGCAACGCTCTATGCCGCCAATTGCGCGTCCTGCCACGGTGAACGAGGCGCAGGCGATGGCCCGGAGGCCGAAGGCGCCTTGCCCGATTTCACCGACCTTTCCTACACCACCTTCGTCAGCCAGGCCGACTGGGACGCAGGCTGGCGCCGCGCGCATCCCGACCTGGGCGCCGACTGGACGCAGGCGCAACGAGAGGCGACGCTCGAATTCATCCGCACCTTCAGCTACGCGCCGCCCTGGGTTTCGCTCTATCAGGCGGGCGAGGGCGTGATCACCGGCGCTGTGCGTTTTGCGGAAGGCGCGCCGCAACCTGAGGACGCGCTGCAAGTTGCGCTCGACGCTTACCTGAATTTCGAGCGCGTCGCCAGCTTTACGACGACGCTCGGCGTCGACAACACCTTCGTGTTCGATGGTTTGGACGTCAACCCGGAGCTGGTCTATCTGGCCACGGTCGTAGTGGATGGCTTCACTTACTCCAGCCCTTTGATTACGTTGACGCCGGAGCAGCCGCAGGCTGCGGCTCCGATCACCGTCTACGGCGTCACCGAGGACCCGTCCGGCGTTCGCCTCAGCCGCATGCATTGGATCGTAGACGTGCGGCCGGGCGCGCTGCTTGTGGCCCAAATTTATCTGTTTCGCAACGACGGCGACCGCGCCTTCGTCGGGCGGACGATGGAGGGCGTGGAGGCGCCGGTCACCGTCGGCGTCGACGTCCCCCTGGATGCGCAGGAGATCACCCTGCAAGGGGGCGTCCTGGGCGGTCGTTTTCGCCGCGTGAGCAACATCATTTACGACACGCTGCCGGTCATGCCCGGCGAGAATGCGCAGCAGATTATCGTACAGTACGCCATTCCTGTGGAGGGCGATGGATACACCCTGGCGCAGGAGCTGCTGTATCCGACCGATTCGCTCTCCATGCTCGTGACCAACGTTCCTGGAGTGCGCATCGATGCGCCGGCTATGAGCTTCGACGGCGTCCAGACCTTCGAAGGCGTGGAGTATCAATTGTGGAGATTGAACGATTTCGGCCCCGGACGAATCGAGGTTCTGTTCCGTGGCCTGCCTCGCTTCGATGCAGCCGCCGCAGGGCTGCCGGCGACCTCTTCACGCTCCACCCTCAGCCCGCCGATGGAGCCGTGGGTCTCCTGGGTGATGATCGCATTGGTGGCGGCGGCGTTGTTGGCCGTGACAGGGGTCGCCATTCAGCGCGGCGCCTTCGCCACATCGACGACGCCGGAAAATCCGGAGGCGTTGCGCAACGCCCTCCTCGATGAAATCGCCCGGCTCGACGATCTCCATGCCCTAGGGCAGATCGACGAGAAGGAGTGGCTGCGCCGGCGTTCTCATCTGAAGGCGCAACTGATCGCTGCGACAGGCAAGCGAAGCGGCGCGGCCTCATAGACGAATCCTATGGATACGCTGCGCGGCGTCGTCGAACGCATCACCTTTCACAATGAAGAGACCGGCTACACCGTCGCCAAGCTGACGCCGGAAGCGACGACGCACACCCTGTTCGGCCCTGCTCGCGAAGTGACAATCGTCGGCGCCATGTTGGGGCTGAACGTCGGCGAGTGCGTCGAGTTGACCGGGCGGTGGACGGTGCACAGCGACTATGGCCGCCAGTTTCAGGTCGAAACGTTTCGCCCGGTTTTACCCGCCACCATCGCCGGGCTGGAAAAATATCTGGGCAGTGGGCTGATCAAAGGCGTCGGTCCGGTGACCGCCCATCGCATCGTCAAACAATTTGGCCTCGACGCGTTGACCATCATCGAAGAGCAGCCGGAACGCTTGATCGAAGCGCCGGGCGTCGGCCCGAAGCGGGTGGAGATGATCCGCAAGGCGTGGGCCGAGCAGCGCGCCATCAAGGAGGTGATGCTCTTCCTGCAGAGCCACGGCGTCAGCACCAGCCTCGCCGCCAAAATTTACAAGACCTACGGCGACGACGCCATCCACATCGTGCGCAGCGACCCCTACCGGCTGGCGCGCGACATCTTCGGCGTCGGTTTTCTCACGGCGGACAAAATTGCGCGCTCCCTCGGCATGCCGGAGGATGCGCCGGAACGCGTGGCTGCAGGCGTCGCCTATGCGCTCAACCAGGCGAGCGAGGAAGGGCATGTTTTTCTGCCCACTTCCGAGCTGGTGAAACTCACCGCCGAACTGTTGAATGTGCCTCCCTCCTTGATCGGCCTGGGCCTGGCGCGCCTGTGGAACGAGGGTCAGGTCAAGGTCGCGCCTGGAGCGGGGGGTGAAGCCATCGAGCCGCAGCCCGCCTTCGTCGCCGAGCCGAAGCTCGTCGCCGAGCAAGGGCAATTGTACGCCGTCCATACGGTTGAAGAGGCGCAGCAGCTGCTGGCGGAGGAGAACGCCGTCTACCTGGCGCCGCTCTATTTCAGCGAAGCCGGCGCGGCGCGGCGTCTCCGTCGCCTCCTGAACGAAGGAGAGAGCCGGCTGGCGGTCTTCGCGCAGTATCGTCCGGAGGAGTGGTCCCACGCCCTGGCCGCCGCCGAGCCTGGCGAGGGGTTTTCTCTCGCCCCTCAGCAACGACAGGCGGTGCAGGCTGCGCTGACGCATCGCGTGACCGTGCTGACGGGCGGCCCGGGCACCGGCAAGACAACCACTGTGCGCACGATTCTTCACCTCTGTCGGCGCGAGGGCAGACGCGTGTTGCTCGCCGCCCCCACCGGCCGCGCCGCTAAACGACTGGCGGAAACGACCGGCCAGGAAGCCAAAACCATTCATCGCCTGCTCGAATTCAAGCCGGGCGAAGGGCTGGCGTTTCAGCGCAATGAAGAAAACCCGCTCGAGGGCGACCTGTTGATCGTCGACGAAGCCTCCATGCTCGACCTGCCGCTTACGCATCATCTGCTGAAGGCGATTCCACCCGGCATGCATCTGCTGCTGGTGGGCGACATCGATCAATTGCCGAGCGTGGGCGCAGGCAATGTGCTCAAGGATGTCATCGCTGCGCTGGAAAGTCAGGAGAACCCCGGCGCCCGCGCAGCCGTCGTCCGTTTGCAGACCATTTTTCGCCAGGAGGCTGGTTCGCTGATCATCGCCAACGCCCATCGCATCAACGCAGGGCAAATGCCGATCATCGACAACCGGGCGGCGACCGACTTCTTCCTTTTTCGCACCGAAACGCCGGAGCGCGCCGCGCAACTGTGCGTCGAGCTGGTGACGGAGCGCATCCCGCGCCGTTTTGGCATTCCACCGGAGGAGATTCAGGTGCTGGCGCCGATGCATCGCGGGGTGGTCGGCGTGGCGGCGCTCAACGCTGCGCTGCAGAAGGCGTTGAACCCGCCTGCGCCCGATCGTCCGGAGCGCACCGTCGGCAGCCGCGTCTATCGCGTTGGCGACAAGGTGATGCAGGTTCGCAACAACTACGACAAAGATGTGTACAACGGCGACATCGGCCGCATCGTGGCCCTTGACCCCGTGATGCATACGTTGACGGTTGTGTTCGATGGCCGACCGGTTCGCTATGAGTTTCTTGAACTGGATGAACTGATCCACGCCTATGCCGTCAGCGTGCATAAGAGCCAGGGCAGCGAATTCACCGCCGTGGTGATCCCGCTCCTCACGTCGCACTACATGATGCTGCAGCGCAATTTGCTCTACACTGCAGTGACTCGAGCGCGACGGCTGGTCGTGCTGGTCGGGCAGCCGCGCGCCATCGCATTAGCCGTCAACAACAACGCCGTCACGGCCCGCTACACAGGGTTGAAGGAGCGTTTGCTCGGATAACGCGCCATCGACTCTCTGCATTAGCCCACTGATAACTCTAACGCTCAATATTAGACGAAAAGCCGTGCATCAGGCGCATGCAACTCGAAGCAAATGCACCATGAAATGGGTTGTCTTTCTGCGTACAATGAGGAACGTTTAGACAAGCGTTTGGCGATATTTTATAGTCATCATCCTTCGCAAAAACCTGGAAATTGCATAAAGCGCAAAAAGGTGTGGTCTTTTATGAATCGGGGATTTTGGGCTTGTTCGGTGATGAAGTTCAGACAAGGCGTCATTGGAATTGCGGCCATTCTTCTGTTGTCTTGCCTGGCGACGGCGCCATCCATCGCGGCCTCTGCTTGGGAAGTCGCCTTCACCGGCTGCGGCGGAGCGGATGTCGCCGTCGTCAACAGCGAATATGAAGCGCGCGTAGTGGAATTGGTCAACCGCGAACGCGTCGCCAACGGCGTCCCGCCGCTCAAGCGCACGGCGGCGCTGGACAAGGCGGCGCGCTACCACGCCGCCGATCTGGCGCTGGACAACTACTTCAGCCACGACACCCATGACCGCAACAACGGCGCGCTGGTGCGCGTCTGCAGCGCATTCGAGCGCATGCGCGTCTGGTATAACTATTGGGCGGCGGCGGAGAACGTCGCCGCCGGCTATCGCACGCCGGAGGCGGTGATGCAAGGTTGGTTGAGCAGTGAAGGCCACCGGCGCAACATCCTCAACCCCGACCTGCGCGAGATCGGGGTGGGGTATTTCAGCGGCGCAGGCGATTATGGCGCCTACTGGGTGCAGGATTTTGGCTCGCGACGGGACGTCTATCCCATGGTCATCAACAACGACGCTCCTACCACCGCCAGCCGTGAGGTCAGCGTCTACATCTACGGCGACTGGAGCGAGATGCGGCTACGCAACAACAGCGGCGCCTGGGAAGCGTGGCGTCCCTTCGCCAGCAGCTTCGCCTGGACGCTCGACGACCGGCCCGGCGAGCAGGTCGTCTCGGCGGAGCTGCGCAAGGGCGCGCAGACCTACGCCGCCTGCAGCCGCATCACGTTGGTGACCGCCGGCGCGGCGGAGGCGATGAACGGCTATCAGATTTTCCTTCCGGCGGTGAGCGCAGGCAATCAACCCTCACAGACCCCACCCAACGAGGAAATTGTTACATGTGATTGGTGAAGAACAGCCACCGATGATAGAGTCGGATGAGGCGCTGCTGTTCATCGATTTTCTGTCGGAAAAATATTAAGCTATCTCCGAACCGAACTGCACTGAGCGCCAAAAGCGAAACTGCGAGCGTTGACAACAGCGGAACAACAGAAAAAAAGACAATGAAATAACGCTTGACAGTCGCTCGTCGCTCTGATATTCTTTCTTTCAGAAAGAAACTCCCTTTGTGGTTTCCCTGTTAAGTGTATATCTCAAAGCGTATAGTTTTTCGTTTCACCTGCGATGAAGCGAACCGGTGATGCAAGGTTACTGCGTCGTGTGAACCGCTCGGCGGTGCTGGACCTAATCTATCGCGAAGGGCCGTTGCCTCGCGCTGAAATTGCGCGTAGGCTTCAGCTCAGCCCGCCAACCGTCACGCGCATTGTCTCTAAAATGCTCGAAGAGGGCGCAATTCTTGAATCCGAAGTGGTCGATTCCCAAGGTGGGCGCCCGGCGACGCTTTTGCGCTTTAACCCTCAGTCTGCACTTATGATTGGGGTCTATATCGGCCAACAGGTCGTAGGCGCGCTTGCGGACTTAAACGGTCAAATCATCGAATCGCGCACAGAGCGAATGGAGTGCGGTGATGGCGGTGTCGAGCAGTTGATTCAATTGATCTCGGCGCTTCATGCCAAAGCGCACTCCCTTGGCATCCCTGTGCGTGGGGTTGGCGTCGGAGCCCCGTCGATCGTGCAATATCCTGAGGGCATTGTCGTCTGGTCGCCGACGTTGGGCTGGCGCAATCTTCCTCTGCGCAATTTGCTTCAGGATACGCTTCACCTGCCGGTCTTTGTGGAGAATGAGGTGAACCTGATTGTGCTGGGGGAGAACTGGCGGGGCGTAGCGCAGGGCCTCAATAATGTTGTCTGTATTTCGCTCGGAGACGGCATCGGCGCCGGCCTGATTCTCAATGGCAAACTCTATCGGGGGACACATTGCGCATCCGGTGAGATCGGATACCTGATTCCCGGACGGCAGTTTTTGGGCTACGCCTATGACACTTATGGGTGTCTGGAAGGTCTGGCCGGATGTTCCGGGATCGTCCGACGTTTTTGGACCGCAGTGGAAGCTGGAGCGTCATCGATGTTATTTGCTGCGGATCGAACGGAGATCACAGCGGAAACGATCCTGATTGCAGCCACGCAAGGAGATGAAGCAGCGGCGCAGGTCGTCGATGAGACCATTGATTACATCGTCATTGCCATCGCCAACCTGTCTGCAATTCTTGATCCAGAGATGGTCATCATCAGCGGAGAACTGGCAAAATACGGCTCAATCTTGATCGACGAAGTCCGGCGGCGGTTCAACGGCCTTGCGCCCCATACGCCGCCGATCCTAGTGTCGGCGTCTCATGTAGACGCCGCCGTGATGGGGGCGGTGGCAAGCGCAATGATGGAGACAAGCAACGCCCTGGAGCTTTACCCACGCAATTTGTGAAAAGGTGCTATCTACGGTGGCATGGATAAAAGTCGCCCTATGAGTATTGTTTCATCCAAACGCGCCTTCGCCATCGTTGCGCATCCTGACGACCTCGAATTCATGATGGCGGGTACGCTTATTTTGCTTCGTCAGGCTGGCTACGAAATTCATTGCATGACGGTTGCAGATGGTTCGTTAGGCAGCGTGAGATGGGACGCCGTAACGACTGCCTCCATCCGTCGGCAGGAGTCCATCGAGGCCGCGGCCTTGTTAGGCGCAGTCTATCATGAGAGCATCTGCCCGGATATGGGCATCTTTTATGAGCCGGTGACGTTGAGGCGACTGGCTGCCGTCGTTCGAGAGGTCGCGCCTACGATTCTGCTCACCCATCCGCCGGTTGATTACATGGAAGATCACATGAACACCTGTCGGCTGGCGCTTTCGGCCGCTTTTGTGCGTGGGGCGCCGAACTATGTGACCGACCCACCCCGTCCTCCGGTCGATGCGCCTGTCACCATCTATCACGCTATGCCCTATGGCTTGCGAGACCCGATGGGAAGGGTTGTGCATGCAGAATACTATGTGGACATCAGCGATGTTCTGCCCTTAAAGCGCCGGATGTTGGAGATGCATCGCAGCCAGAAAGAATGGCTGGAAGCCAGCCAGGGAATCGGAGCCTTCGTCGCCCACATGGAGGCAATGAGCCGACGGGTTGGGGAGCTGTCCGGTCGTTTTCTGTACGCGGAAGGATGGACGCGCCATCTTTCCCTTGGGTACTGTAGGGAGGAAGATGACCCCCTGGTGGATGCACTCGGGGAGCGCGTGCTGCATTTGGAATTGAAGTAGGCGGCGAAGGGGTTTGCAGCTTTTTGGCGAAAAAATTCAGAGCACTGATTCAGAGGGAAAACTATGAGACCGCTGAGCATTGTGGCGCCTGATTGGTGGGATTACACAACACTCGATCGCGAAATCCTTGATGACGCGGCGCGACTAACCCCGGAAGACTTGGTTGCGCTCAGCCGCCCCGGCTTCACCGTGAAAATCTACGACACCGTAGAAGAGTTTTATCTGGCCGAAGCGCTCGAGTACATTCATGCCTGGCAGCAGGCGACGCCGGAGCAGCCGGCCGGCATCTGTGGGCCGATCGGCCCCACCGAACAGTTGCCGTTGGTGGCTCAACTGGTGAACGAGCTGGAGCTCGACCTGCGCTATGCTCACTTTTGGGGCATGGATGAATGGGTGATCGACGGCAAGGAAGCGCCTATCGACTTTCCGTTGAGCTTCGCCCGAGCCGACATGGAGCTTTGCTTCAATCGCATCCGGCCAGATTTACGCATGCCGCCCGAGAACATCCATTTTCCCAAAGCTGACCCCACCGAGTATATCGCAAGCTGGTCGCGGGCGCGCTGCGTCATCATGCAAGGGGGGCAGGGCGAGGTGAAACATTGGGCGTTCAACGATCCGCCCCGACGCGAACCGCCCTGGACGGAAACGCCGCCTCCGCCTGAGGTGTATCGCCAACTGGGCACCCGCGTAGTCGATTTGCACCCCATGACCATTATTCAGAACGCAAGAACGTCAGGCGGTGGGGTGGTGCAGAATGTGCCGACGAAAGCGGTGACCGTCGGTCCTCTCGAAACCTGGCGCGCAGAAAAGGTTTCTATCTGGCACGCAGGCAAACACGACAATCCGTTTGGGCAACGATTGACCACGCTCATGATTTCCAAACGGATCGTCGACACCTCAGTGCCGATGTCTTTGTTGGCCGATCACCCGAATGTTCAATTTAATTTCTTGCGAAGCGGCATCGGCGTGTGCGCGGTGGAGATGCACTAACTCATGAATTCGTATGAACGCTACGAGGCGGTTTGCAATTTGCGTCAACCGGATCGAGTTCCGGTCAGCCCTTTGATCATGACTTTCGCCGCCCGGCTGGCAGGCGTCAAATACAGCGACTATTGCCGCTACGGCGAGGTGATGGCGAGCGCCCAACTTCAATCCATCCGGCGCTTCGGCTACGACAGCGTCAACGTCACCTCAGACGCCGTGCGCGAGTCGGAGACGGTCGGTGCGCCTGTCATCTGGCAGGAGGACGAAGTTCCCGGCGCACCTGGGGATGACTCTTTGATCAAAGGGCCGGATGATCTGAAAAAGTTGCGTTTGCCCGATCCACTTGGCCCGAACCGCATGCACGAGCAGATCAAGGCCCTGCGCATTCTGCAACGCGAATTGGGCGATGGCCAGGTGGTGTATGGGTGGGTGGAGGCGCCGTTCCAGGAAGCGGCCATGCTGCGCGGGCTGAGCAATCTGATGACGGATCTCTACGAGCACCCCAAGATGGTGCATGCGTTGATGCGTTTTGCCACAGAGATGGAGCTTGCCTTTGGTTTAGCGCAGGTTGAGGCGGGCGCTCGCTACATCGGCGTAGGCGATGCTGTTGCGTCGTTGGTTTCGCCGCGGCATTACCGAGAGTACAATTTCCCCTACGTTTCCGAACTGATCTCCTCCTTGAAGAAAACCGGTGTGCGCATCAAATATCACGCCTGCGGGAACACAACGGCGCTGCTTCCGCTTTTTGCAGAGTTAGAGTTGGACATCATCAACCTCGACTCCCTGATCGACTTGAAGGAAGCCAAGGCGATTCTCGGCCATAAGATGTGCGTCAAAGGCAACATCGACCCGGCTCGAGTGATGCTGGCCGGCACTCCAGAGCAAGTGCGCGCAGAGGTGCGACGTTGTTTGCGGGAGGGGGGGATGGATGGCGGCTTTATTTTGAGCCCGGGCTGCGAGCTGCCGCGCGATACGCCGTATGAAAACCTGGAGGCGCTGGTCGCCGCAGCCGACGAATATGGCCGTTATCCGCTGAAAGATTCCTTGCTCGAAGGGTGAATTGGCTTGAGACGAGCCATCGATAGCCATCGATGTGGTTTCGTCGGTTGTACTGATATGGTTGCGTGTGCGTCATCCAGAATTCCGGGTCTTTGGTGCAATGAAGCTGCAAACCATCAAATAAAGGAGGAAAGTCAACATGCAACTCGTCCGCTGGGTCTCTTTTTTCTTAGTTCTTTCTCTGTTGATAGGGTGTACGGCGCCTGTCGCTGCGCCGTCGGCGGCGCCGGCTCCGAGCACGCAGACGGTGCTGCGCGCGCTGTTCATGCAACAGGCCGGTTACCAGCAGAGCGACATCGAGGCGATCACTCAGGAATACGAGGCGCAGAATCTCGACGTTGACGTGCAGCTTGATTTTGTCGCCTACGAAGCCCTGCACGACAAGATCGTCACGGCTGCCGCCGCCGGCGCCGGCGGTTACGACGTCGTGCTGATGGACTGCATTTGGCCGGCCGAATTCGCCTCCGCCGACTTCATTCTCGACGTGACCGATCGCATTCCAGAAGATGTGCGGGCGGACATCTGGCCTGGGGCGCTGGAGGCAGTGACATGGCAGGGGCGACTCTACGGGATGCCATGGTTGAATGATGTGTTGTATCTCTATTACAACAAAGAAATGCTGGAGAAGGCTGGTTTCTCGGCGCCTCCAAAGACATGGAGTGAACTGCGCGAGATGGGCCTGGCCGCCAAAGCCCAGGGTCTGGTTGAATATCCTTTCATTGAGTATTTCCAGCAGGATGAGGGCCTGACCATTGCCTTCGCTTATTATCTCTTCGCCTTCGGCGGCTCGTTCTTCGATGAAGAAGGCAAGCCCACCTTCAATAGCCAGGAAGGACTGGCTGCACTGAATTTCATGGTGAACGGTCTCAAAGACGGATTGATCAATCCGGCGTCGCTGGAGTCCACTTACGAGGAAGTGCGTCGCACGTTTTCGCAGGGCGCCTCGCTCTTTTCCGTCAACTGGGCGTACCAGCTGAACCTTGCCAACGATCCGGCGGAGTCACAGATCGTGGGCAACGCAATTGTGACGTTGATGCCTGGCGAAGTTGAGCCCAGCGCCACCATCAATGGCGGCATGGGCCTCGCTATCATGAAGAGTTCGCAGAATCCAGATCGGGCGTGGGAGTACATTCAGTTCCTTTCCAGCAAAGATGTGCAAAAACGCTACTCCCAGAATGCACTGCCGATCTGGAAATCGCTCTTCGATGATCCGGAGTTATTAGAGATGCAGCCAGCTGTGGCGCGAGAGCAGGATTTTGTGAACGTCTCTAAACAGCAATATGCTTTCCTCCGCAACCGCCCGATCGTGCCGTATTATTCGGAGACGTCTGAGATTATTGCGCGAGAAGTGCAGGCAGCCCTCACCGGCGCCAAGACGCCGGAGCAGGCGCTGGCGGACGCAGAAGCGGCGATCCTGAAAGTGCGCGAACAGTATCAGTGACGCCATCTCTCTGACCTGTCGTCTGCGCAGCAGAAAGAACGTCTGTTGCGCAGACGACGTCTGACCAGAGGACCGATTGATGACTACAGCTTCAACGGTGCGCCATTCCAGCCCGCAACGCACCCAGATGAGCCATTCTCGTCAAGAGAGGTTTCTGGCTTGGCTGCTTATCGCTCCCGCCTTTCTCGTTGTCTTTGCCCTCATCTTCATCCCGATCGTGCGCGCCCTGTGGATGAGCCTTCACGTGATCGATCTCAAGCGTCCGGCGCTTGGACAACCGTTTGTCGGTCTGGGCAATTACGCCGATATTTTACAGGATGGCTCTTTCTGGGCGTCGGTGGGGCGCACGGCGTATTTCATGGGTCTTTCGATCGCTCTGGAAGTGGTATTGGGCGTAGCGGTCGCCGTGTTGCTGAATCAATCCTTCAAGGGCCGAGGGCTGCTGCGGGCGCTTGTGCTCATCCCCTGGGCGCTGCCGATCACGATCGACGCCATCATGTGGAAGTGGATCTACAACCCTTCCTACGGCGCGCTCAACAGTCTGCTCTACCAATCGGGCCTGATCAGCAGCTATCGCACGTGGCTGAGCGATCCGATCTCCGCCATGCACATGGTGATCGTCGCTGACGTCTGGAAGACGACGCCGTTGGTGATTTTGTTGACCCTGGCTGCCCTGCAGACAATCCCACCCGCCCTCTATGAGGCGGCGCGCGTCGACGGCGCTTCCGCCTGGCGCAGCTTCTGGTCCGTCACGTTGCCTCTGTTGCGTCCAACGCTGACGATCATCTTGGTCATCCGAACGATGGACGCCTTTAAGGTGTTCGACATTATCTACATCATGACCTCAGGCGGCCCCTCTGATGGCACCAAGGTGATCGCCTACTATACATATCTGGAGGCCTTTTCATTTTTGCGACAGGGACGCGGCGCTGCGCTGGCGTGGCTGATGACGCTCTTTATCGGGGTGATGGCTTTCTTCTATATTCGACTGGTGAATCGAGAGACGGAATACTGACGATGCGTCGCCTTCTTCCACAGATAGGTCTATACGCTGCAGCAGCGCTGGTGGCAATTGTCATTCTGGCGCCGCCTATCTGGCTTTTGATCTCAAGCATCTCTTCCACAGCGGAATTGCTGCGCGTGCCGGTGCACTGGATTCCGGAAGCGCCGACGCTGGAACGCTATGTTCAGATTGCCACAGCCACCGGCGGGGATTCGGCGGCGAATTTCAGGCGCTCCTTGTTCAACAGCCTGGCGATCGCAGCCTCAGTGACTGCGATCTGTGTGACGGTGGGCGCCCTGGCCGCCTATTCCTTCGCACGGATGTCTTTTGCAGGTCACGGTCAGCTTGTCTATGTCCTGCTCATTTCCTACACGTTGCCGCCGATCATGCTGGTGATTCCGTTGTTTCGGGTCATGGGCGATCTGCAGTTGCTGGACACCATCCAGGGACTGGTGATCGTCTATTCGTCTCTGATCATGCCCTTCGCCATCTGGATTTTGCGGAGCTACTTTCAGACGATTCCCGCCGATTTAGAGGACGCGGCAATGATCGACGGCTGTACGCGGCTACAGGCGCTAACTCGCGTCATCCTGCCCATCTCATTGCCCGGCATTGTGGCGACCGGCCTTTTCTGTTTTCTCGCCTCTTGGGAGGAATTCTTGATTGCGCTCATCTTCACCTCCAGCCCGGCGGCCAAGACAATCCCGGTCGCTATCGCCGAGTTCACCGGTCGGCATGCGATCGACTATGGCATGATGGCGACGGGAGGCGTGATCGCTGCCCTTCCTCCAATCTTGATTGCCCTCCTTTTTCAACGCTACCTGATCAGCGGGCTGGCCTCTGGTGCGGTCAAAGGATGACCTTTGACCCGCCGGAAAATCTGTGGAATAATGGTGTAAGCATAGCGCCATAGTTCTAGCCGCCGGCCTATATGAAGGTCATCGATGCCCTTCAGAAAACCTTCGCCGCCGTCTCAAACTTCCTCCGCTGATGTGGAACTCGATGGGTTCAAGACCATCTGGCGCGTCGTGGTCCCGTACACCCTCTTCAGCGCCCTATGGATTGCTCTGTCGAATCGTGCGCTTGCGCTGTGGGCGCCGGACGCAGCAACGTTGACAACCTGGCAGACTTTCAAAGGCTGGCTTTTCGTCCTCATCAGTGCGCTCTTCATCGCCTGGCGGTTGCGCATCGAATTTCAGCGCCGCCGCCGTGCAGTCACTGCACTGGCGGCCAGCGAACGCCGCGTGCAAAAGCTGAATCGCATCTACGCCGTCCTCAGCGAGGTCAACCAGACCATCGTGCGCGTGCGCAATCCGGCGGAATTCTTGCCCAAAGCCTGCGAGGTCGCCGTCGAGGTTGGCGGGCTGCGCATGGCCTGGATCGGCCTCGTCGATCCAGAGAACGGCGCGGTCAGGCCGGTCGCTCACGCCGGCGTCACCAATGGATATCTGGAACAGCTCCACATTGCCCTCGACGACTCCCCGCGCAGCAAAGGGCCGACGGCCAGCGCGCTGCGCAGCGGTCAGCCTGTCGTCGTCGATTCGGTGGCCGACGACCCGCGCATGGCGCCGTGGCGCAAATATGCACTGGAACTGGGGTATCGCTCCATCGCTGCCCTGCCGCTCATTTCCGGCGGCGCCGTACGCGGGGTGATTACGCTGTATTCCTCGGAGCCGGCCTTCTTCAACGCCGATGAGGTGAAGTTGCTCGAGGAGCTGGCGCTCGACGTCGCGTTTGCGCTCGAGATGGCCGACCAGGAAAAGCGTCGCGCTCAAGCCGAAGAACGTCTACGCATGGCGGTCAGCGCCAGCGCCGTAGGGCTGTGGGATTGGGACCTGCGCACCAACGAAGTGTATTTCTCTCCAGAGTGGAAACAACAGATCGGCTACGCCGACCATGAGCTGGAAAACTCCCTGGACGCATGGCGACGCTGCATCCATCCCCAGGATCTGGCGAGCGTCTTCGACGCCTCCGGCTCGTATCTCGTCGTCTCCGAGCCAAACTATCGCCTCGAATTTCGCATGCGCCACAAGGACGGTTCGTATCGTTGGATTCTGGCGCAGGCGGCCGTGTTGTTCGACGAATGCGGCGCCCCTTCTCGCATTCTCGGCGCCCATATCGACATTACGCCGCAAAAGATGCTGGAGGCGGAGCTGGAGGCGCGTGTGCATGCGCGCACTGAAGAACTAGAAGCCGCCATGGAAAAGGCGCAGACCGCAGACCGACTCAAATCGACCTTTCTGGCTACGATGTCCCACGAGCTGCGCACGCCGCTCAATTCCATCATCGGCTTCACCGGCGTCTTGTTGCAGGAGCTGGCCGGACCGCTGAACGAAGAACAGAAGAAGCAGCTTGGAATGGTCTACGAGAGCGCTCGTCATCTGCTGGCGCTGATCAACGATGTCCTGGACATCTCGAAGATCGAAGCGGGTCAGATCGAGCTGAAAATTGCTCCCTTCGACGTGCGCAGCGCCATCGAGGCCGTCTTGCGCAGTATGATGCCTGCAGCGCAGCGCAAAGGCATCGCATTGTCGGCAATCGTCGATGAAAATGTGAGCGAGGTGATCAGCGACCGCCGTCGCGTCGAGCAAATCTTGCTCAACCTGCTCAGCAATGCCGTCAAGTTCACCGAACGAGGGTCTGTTCACCTTCACTGTCGGGTGGAAGCGCCGATGGTGCTCATCAGCGTGCAAGACACCGGTGTCGGCATTCGGGAGGAGGACCTTGGCCGCCTGTTCCGGCCCTTTCAGCAGCTCGACGAAGGGCTGACGCGGCGTCACGAAGGAACGGGGCTGGGGCTGGCAATCTGCGCCAACCTGGCCAGATTGTTGGGCGGCTATATCAGTGTTGAGAGCAAGTGGGGCGTCGGAAGCACCTTTACGCTGCATCTGCCGCTGCGCCCGCCAACCTCTTGAAAGCGCCGATCGGAGACAAAGTTGGAACGGCTTCACAACTTATGTTACGCAGTCAAGTGAAACCTTCTTGTAGAATACGGACCTCCAGGAAGCTGGATGGAATTTCACAAAGGATTCTGGCGCCTTGTAGGCGCAATTATGAGCTGCGCCTCCTCGATTCCCAAGACTTTGCGGACCATCGAGAACGTGCGGCTCCCAGCCGCACCTGCCGCCATTGCCAGATGATTTTGTTCAAACTCTAGAGCTTCCCGGGCAAGAAGCCAACTGCGCAACGTCTATTCATAAGGAAGTAGAGATGGCAACCATTTTAGTGATCGAGGATAATCGCCAGAACCGCTACCTGGTCACTTTTCTGCTTGAAAGAGAGGGACACACCGTCCTTCAGGCCACGAACGGTCTGGAGGGAGTTGCGCTGGCCGAAGAGCTGCATCCCGATCTCATCCTGCTCGACATTCAACTGCCGGACATCGAGGGCTATGCAGTCGCCGAGCGTCTGCGACAGGCACCCACCCTTGACGACACCCCGATCGTCGCCGTCACTTCCTTTGCCATGGTCGGCGATCGGGAGCGCGCGCTGGCGGCCGGCTGCACCGGCTATATCGAAAAGCCGATCGACCCGATGACATTTCTGGATGAAGTGGCGATGCATTTGCAAGGCGGCTCTCAAGAGACGCCGTCTTGATGAGGGGATAAAGTGCACACCGAACGAATTCAGCGTCCGATAGCAGGAGCTGCGCCAAAGCGAGCGGAGCATGGCGCGGAAGCCAACCGGCTTATGATTTTCATAAAATCACCCGACAATGGGGGCGGCTACGAGCCGCAGGCGCACCGCCCGTAGCTGCGGCTACGAGCCGCAGTTCCTGGCATGCAGTTAGCGCAGGCGCACCGCCCGTAGCTGCGGCTCGCAGCCGCAGTTCCTGGCATGCAGTTAGCGCAGGCGCACCGTCCGTAGCTGCGGCTCGCAGCCGCAGTTCCTGGCATGCAGTTAGCGCAGACACACCGTCCGTAGCTGCGGCTCGTAGCCGCAGTTCCTGGCATGCAGTTAGCGCAGGCGCACCGCCCGTAGCTGCGGCTCGCAGCCGCAGTTCCTGGCCGGAAGAAATGACCAATTACAGGAGATCTTATGGCGACCATTTTGGTGGCGGATGACCACGAGGCGAACCGGTATCTGGAGCGCACGCTTCTGGAAGCGCACGGTCATCGCGTATTGACGGCGACGAACGGCGCCGAAGCGCTGAGCATCGCTCGTCAGACGCAGCCCGATCTGATCATTTCAGACGTGTTGATGCCGGTGATGGACGGCTTTGCGCTGCGCCGCGCTTGCCTGAGCGATGAGGCGCTGCGGCGCATTCCGTTCATCTTCTACACCGCCACGTTTTACGACGAAAAAGACGCCGAGCTAGGGCTGCGGCTGGGCGCTGCGCGCTATCTCATCGGACCGCTTGAAAATGACGTCTTTCTCCACCATGTTCAGCAAGTTCTGACCGAAACAGCCTCCGGATCGCCGCCGGTCTTGACAGGAGAGTCGGCAGACGTCGAATTTTACCGGCTTTATAATGAAGCGTTGGTGCAGAAGCTCGAAGCCAAGATGAATGAGCTGGCGTTGGCCAATCGTCGCCTGGTCGAACGCGAGCGCTTTGTCTCCGGCATCCTGGATCACCTCTCTGCGCAGATCGCCATTCTGGATAGCAACGGCGTCATTCTCGCCGTCAACAAACCATGGCGCTCCGCCGACGACTTTCCTCCAGGGCGACGCCTGCTGAACGAAGGCGCCGATTATCTGGCCTTTTGCGACGCCGCAGCCGCCGGCGATGAACATTTCGCCCGGCTGGCGGCCGCGATCCGTTCCGTGCTGGCGGGCGAGCAGGCGTCGATTGAGCTGGAACATCCTCTGCCGGCGCCGAATGAGATACGCTGGCTTCGCACCCGCATTGTCCGTTTCCCCGGCGAAGGCTCCATGCGGGCGTTGATCGCCCATGAAGATGTCACGCCGCGCGTCGCAGCGGAGGAGAAGCAGCGCCAGAGCGAGCGCAACCTGCAGCAAAGCCTACAGCGCCTGGAGATAGCTGCTCGCGCCGCAGGCCTGGGCGTTTGGGAAGCCGATCTAAGGAGCGGCGTCGAAATCTGGGATGAGCGCATGTATGAAATTTATGGCGTTTCCCCAGAAACCTTCTCCCCCACCCCAGGAGCGTGGCGCGCTTTGGTCCATCCCGAAGATTTGCCGCAGGCGCTTGCAGCGGAGGAAGCCGCCTTCAAGGGAGAAGGCGACCGGGTCGCCCATACTCATTATCGCATCATTCGTCCGGATGGCGCCATCCGTTTCATCGAGACCTACGCCCAGGCGCAGCTCGCCCCAGATGGCTCGATTCAAAAATTATATGGGGTCGACCGCGATGTGACGGAAATGATGATGGAGGAGGAGCGACAGCGCCTGCGCGAGGCGGCGCTGCACAACGCCGCCAACGGCATCGTCATCACCGACCGTGAGGGGCTGATCGTTTGGGTCAACCCGGCGTTTTCGGCGTTGACCGGCTACACGCTGGAGGAGGCGGTGGGACGCAACCCCAAGGACCTTGTTCGTTCTGGGCTGCAAAGCCAGGAGTTTTACGAAACGATGTGGAGCACGATCCTGGCGGGGAAGCCCTGGCGCGGCCGCCTCATCAACAGACGCAAGGACGGAACTCTCTATCATGAAGAGCAGACGATCACGCCGGTGCGCAACGCAGAGGGCGAGATCACGCATTTTGTCGGCATCAAACAGGACATCACCGAGCGGGTGCGCGATGAGGAAGAGCGGGCGCGACTGCTCGAACAGGTGAAGGCGCAGGCGGAGCAGCTGGCGCAGATCATGCACAGTACGCCCGACGGCATCCTCCTGCTTGACGCCGAAAAGCGCATCCTCAACGCCAACCCCCTGGCCGAGGCGTTTCTCCACGAGCTGGTGGACAGCCCGTCCGAAACCCTCACGCGCCTTGGCGACTGCGACGTCGACGAACTGCTGGCGTCGGCGCGGCCCGGTCACTGGCGCACGATCCAGCGCGGAAAACGCATCTTTGAGGCGACGGCGCAACCTGTAACGCACAATGCCTCCTCCGGTTGGGTGGTCGTGATTCGCGACGTCACCGAACGCCGCGAGGTGCAACGTCAACTCTACGCCCAGGAGCGGCTGGCGGCGGTCGGCCAACTGGCCGCCGGCATCGCCCACGACTTTAACAACATCATGTCGGTGATCGTCGCCTACGCCGAACTGACGGCCGAGTCGCCGTCCCTGAGCGAACGCGAGCGCGAACGGCTGCTCACAATCCGTCAGCAGGCGTTGCGCGCCACGCAGATGATCCGCCAGATCCTGGACTTCAGCCGGCGCTCGGTGATCGAGCGACAGACCTTTGACCTGCTGACGCTGCTTAAAGAGCAGGTGAAGCTGTTGCGGCAGACGCTCCCGGAGAATATTGAAATTCGACTGGATTATGAACCTGAGGACTACCTCGTCAACGCCGACCCAACGCGCATGCAGCAAATGGTCATGAATCTCGCCCTCAACGCGCGCGACGCCATGCCGGAAGGCGGACGACTGCGCATCGCCCTTCATCGGCGTCAAATTGACGAGAAGAACGCGCCTGTCTTCGGCATGAAGCCCGGTCTATGGGTGCAGCTGACCGTTTCGGATACAGGCGTAGGCATCCCGCCGGAAATCGGCGATCGCATCTTCGAGCCATTTTTCACCACCAAAGCGCCTGGCAAGGGCACCGGCCTGGGCTTGCCGCAGGTGCAGGGCATCGTCGCCCAGCACGAAGGCCATATTACGGTGGAGAGCGCGCCCGGCGCCGGCGCCACCTTCACCATCTACCTTCCCGCCGTTCCCTTGCCGAACGATGGGCAATTTGTCGCCGCAACGGCGTCCATCACGCCTCGAGGACAGGGTGAGACCATTCTGGTTGTCGAAGATGAAGAGTTTGTGCGCAAGGCGCTGGTGGAGCTGCTCAGCGCCTGGAATTATCGCGTGCTCGCCGCTGCGAACGGCGTAGAGGCGTTGAGGGCATTGGAACCGTGTGCAGCCGTAGACCTGGTGATCAGCGACATCGTGATGCCTCAAATGGGCGGCGTAAGCCTGTTGAAGGAGCTGCGCAGACGAGGATGTCGGGTGCCGGTGGTGCTGATGACCGGCCATGCGTTCGACTTTGATCCCGCCGAGCTGCGCTCCCTGGGGCTGAGCGGTTGGCTCAACAAGCCGCCTTCCATCGCAGAATTGGCGGAGGTGGTTGCGAAGACGTTGAGCAAGGCGGCTTTTCCCGGCGTAAAATCAACGGTCAAATGAATTCATCCACCGCGCGCTCGTTGATGCTGCGTTGCCCCTCGCGAGGGCCGATCTCGACGCCGGGCGCCGGCCGGCGCAGCGACTCGCCCCGCACCCCGCGCGGGGCTGCAATCTGCTCCTGCGAGATGACCGGATACTGCGCCATCACGGCGACATCGTCTTCGTTGTCGGCGAAGTAAAGGCGGTCTCGCCGCAAGGTGCGCGCGAAATCGTCGAAGCCGAGCGCGTCGACCACTTCGTCGGGCCGGCCGGTGGCGCCGCTGCGCGCCTGCACGCGCAGGAAGATGCGATGCTCCTCCAACGTTGGGTCATAGCCCAGGTAGCGCAGCTCGAAGACAAGCGGACGCAGATTGTAGGTGTAGCGCTTCCCCTTGCGCTCTCGCTCGCGCCAGATCGTCGTGCGCGCCAGAAAGTCAGCGATGCGCTCTGCGAGCAGACTTTCGGGGATCTCGTCCGGCGCTGCATAGAGGAGGATCGTGTAATCGGCGCCGATGACTAACGTCTGCAGCGGAGGGGCGTTGAGAGGAACCTCCTCGAACGCGTGGAGGGTGACGGCGGGCGGCAACTTGGCGCGCAGCCGCGCCGCCGCCTCGTCGAGTGGAACCGGCGGTGAGAGGACGATGTCGAGCAGCTCGTTCACGCCGGTGATGCCGACGCCCAGCGCTGCGGCGAACTGAATGTGCGGCTGTGGGTTGAAGCCTTGCTTGTAGAGCAGCGGCAGGTCGGCGCGACGCAGGGCTCGTTCCCAGAGCCGGAACTCATCGTGATGTGAGATGAATTTGATGGCTTCGCCTTTCGCATAGCGGATACGTATGCGTTGCCGCAAAAGCGATTGCGCTGCGTCCATTTCCTACGCTGCTCCGTGCTCCGTCGTCGCCATGCGTTTGCTCACCGTGCCGAACCTGCGCTGCGGCACGCGATGGTCGAACTGGCCGCTCTTGTCCGGCGCCATCTCGTCGTTGAAGTAGAGCGGGATCGGCGCAATGCTGACCGGCTGTCGCGCCTTGCCGCGGCCCAGCGACGGGCAGCCCCACGCTTCGTCCGGCGCGGCGCGGCGCTGCTCCTTGAAATAGCCCAGGATGCCGCACGAGAAGCAATGCTCGCGGCAGTCGTCGATCACGGCGCCCTCGTAGGCGTGCAGATACTCGTCGATCAAAAACTGCTTTTTCACGCCGGCGGAGATGTGATCCCACGGCAGCACCTCGTCGAGCGGCCGTTGACGGCGGGCGTACCAGTCCATGTCCAGCCCAAGCTCCTCGAAGGCTGCCTGCCAGGCTGCAAAGTTGAAATACTCGCCCCAGCCTTCGAGTTTGGCGCCCTTGCGCCAGGCCAGCTCGATCACATCCGCCATGCGTCGATCCCCGCGCGTCAGGAACGCCTCCACCAACGTCTCCTCCGGGTTGTTCCAGGAGAAGTGGATGCCCGGACCGCGCAGCTCGCGCTGCAACAGCTCGATCTGCGCCTTGATCACCGCCTCGCTCTCCATCGGCGCCCACTGGAAGGGCGTATGAGGCTTGGGCACGAGCGTGCTGACGCCGATGCGCACGTTGGCCTTCCTGCCTAACACGCGGCGGCCGACGGCCAGGACCTGTTTAGAGAGATCGGCGATGGCCTGAACGTCCGCCAGCGTCTGGGTCGGATGGCCGATCATGAAGTACATTTTGATCGTCGTCCAGCCGCGTTTATAGACCTCTTCGGCGGTGGCGAGCAGCTCTTCGGACGAGATCGGCTTGTTGATGACGTCGCGCATGCGGTCGGTGGCGGCTTCCGGCGCAAAGGTGAAACCGGAGCGGCGCCGGCCTTTCTCCAGCAGCTCCATCAGGTCGACGCTGAAACTCTCGATGCGTAGGCTGGGCAGGCCGATGCTGAGTCGTTTGGCGCCGTGGCGCTCCACCGTGCGGCGCACCAGCTCCTCGACGTAGGTGTAGTCGCTGCTGCTGAGGCTGAGGAAGCTCACCTCCTCAAAGCCGCACTGCTCGATCATCTCGTCGACGGCCTGCAACACCTCCTCGACCGGTCGCTCGCGCACCGGGCGGAAGATCATGCCAGCCTGGCAGAAGCGACAGCCGCGCGTGCAGCCGCGCATGATTTCGATGGCGGCGCGGTTGTGCACCACGTTGATGTACGGTACGATGAAGCGGGTCACCGGCGGCGGCAACACCGTGACGATGCGCTTGCGCACCTCGGCGGGCGCGTCTGGGTGCGTCGGCCTGACGGCGGCGATCGTCCCGTCCGCCGCGTAGCTCACCTCATAAAACGAGGGAACATAGACGCCGGGAATGCGCACGAGCCGCTCCAGCAAGGCGTAACGGGATTGGCCCGCCTGCTTCCACTCCCGCACGGCGTCGATCACCTCGAAGATCACCTCTTCCCCTTCGCCGATCACCATGGCGTCGAAGAAGGTGCTCATCGGCTCAGGGTTATAGCAGCCGGAGCCGCCGGCGATCACCAGCGGGTCGGCGGCGGTGCGTTCGGCGGCGCGCAGCGGCACGCCGGCCAGGTCGAGCATGGTCAGCACGTTGGTGTACAGCTGCTCGTAGGGCAGGCTGAAGCCGATGATGTCGAAGTCGCGCAGCGGGTGGCGCGTCTCCAGGCCGTAGAGCGGGATTCCGTCGCGGCGCATGTAGCCTTCAAAATCCGGCCAGGGGCAGTAGACGCGTTCGGCCAGCAGGTCAGGTCGGCGGTTGATCAAGTCATAGAGCACCATCAGGCCGAGGTTGCTCCCGCCCAGCTCGTAAATGTCCGGGAAGGCGAGCGCCACCTTGATCTGGATCGCCGGATCGCTCCAGTCTTTGACGACGGCGTTCAGCTCGCCGCCGGTGTAGCGCGCCGGTTTTTCCACCTTATGCAGCACGCGGTCGAGCGCGCGCGTGATCTGATGCGGCGTCATTTGCACCATGAGAAACTCCTTTTCCTTCGCATCCGCCGGGCGTCATTCAGCCCGGGTGGGGTTTGAACCCACTTGTTGTCAGGAAATTTTAGTATACCACGAAATGGCCGTCAGACAGGAACCTTGAAAGATCTGTTGGAACGTTCATCGCTTGTCAACTTGGTGCGCCGAACTACTGTTGTTTCCATCGGCTGCGTTATACTCTATACGTTATGCTAAATAGGAAACCAAAGTCGGGTCGATGGAGTATATCCTTTGAGCCGAGCGACTTAGGAGGAGAAAGAACACCCCATGAATGGCGATTGCCTGGTTCAAGACAGACCAGATCTCATGAGCCAGACTCCCGATGTGAATTCATCCCCTCTGCGCTGGGTGGTGTATGGCCCCGACGCGCGCCCCGATGGCTTTGAGGCGTTGCGGGCCGAGTGGAATGACCTGGTGCGCCGCGCCCGGTTCAACTCGCTCTTTCTGACGCACGAATGGCAGACCACCTGGTGGGAGCAGCTGGGAGACGGAGCACTGTGGATTGTGGCGTTTCGGCGCCGTCATAACAATGAACTGGTCGGCATTGCGCCGCTGTTTCTTCGTGAAATCCAGAATGGGGAGGATGCAGGCAAACGGCAATTTAACATTGTCGGCTGCATCGAGGTCAGCGATTATCTCGACCTGATCGTGGCGCGCGGTTGGGAGAAACAGGTGTATGCAGCGTTCCTTCAGTGGCTGTGCAGCCCCGAGGCGCCCGCCTGGGACATCGTCGACCTTTGCAACTTGCCCGAAGCCAGCCTGACCTATCAGGAGTTGCCGGAAATCGCCCGGCGGGCCGGCGTCGATGTGAAGGTGATGCAGGAGGACACCGCCCCGCAGTTTCCGCTGCCGATGCGCTATGAAGAGTACCTGAGCAATCAGGTGGACAAGAAGCAACGCCATGAAATTCGCCGCAAGCAGCGCCGCGCAGAGCGCGAGGCTGCCGTGGGGTTTCATCTGGTGCAGGACTTGCGCACGTTGGACTCCGAGGTGGACGATTTTGTGGCCTTGCAGCGAGCAAGCCGACCGGACAAGGCCGAATTTATGACGCCGCAGATGCATCGTTTCTTCCTGGCGGCGGCGCGGCGGTTGTTAGAGGCGGACATCCTGCGCCTTTTTTTCCTGACCCTCGACGGAGAGAAGGCGGCGGCGCTTTTTGCATTTGAGTACGATCGGCGCTTTTGGCTGTATAATTCAGGCTACGATCCGGCGTCGCATGCGCACCTCAGCCCCGGATGGGTGCTCTTGGGCTATGCGATTCAATATGCGATTGCCTCTGGATGTCGCGTCTTCGACTTCATGCAGGGAGACGAGGAGTACAAATATCGCTTCGGGGCTCATGACTACAAGGTGATGCGCGTGAAACTACGACGACCTGAGCCTCTTGGCTGACGCAGGGCGGAGAATTCCCAAAAGACAGTCTCCAGGTTCACGCCTGGACAACGCAAACCACACAAACCGCACTTCAAATGGGAGCATCGAAGAGAATGCGAGGCAACGGCGCTCGACACGACGACCCCGACAACCGATTCGATCGACGAGCGGGCGAAACGTTCGATCGGCTCGATGACGAAGAAGAGGGCGAACAGATCCGCGAGAGCGCGCGTCAACGCGCGCGGCGGCGACGTTACCGCCCGAAGTACAGCAAACCGCGCCGTCGGCCTGCGTCGGAACGCGAGGGCGCTTTCAACGCGCTGATGTGGATTCTAGACGGCGTGACGGGTCTGCTCGAGGAGCTGCAACATAACGACCTGGGTCTGCCCGAGGAATTTTGGGTGCACGCCTACGCAGCCCGTCGCGAGGGCCTGCTTGCGCTGCGCGCCATCCTCGACGCATGCATCGATGAAGATGCTCCTCCCACCGAAGCGTCCCCCTCTTCAGAGCGTCCCAAGCGCGGCGGGATTAACATCGATTTCTAGCGCCGCCGTTGCAAGGCTCCGCCGAAGAGCCCTGTTGTAATCCTCATTCTATTCAACAAAATCATGAAGAATTGTCACAAAGATAGAATATTTGTGACAATTTTGCATTTTAGGGGCTTGACAAATCACAATTCCGCATAGTACAGTAATTTCGTCGATTCGATAAAAGAGGCGATCCGGAAAGAGGTGATGGGGAATTGGCGGGGATTGCGCTGGATGCCATGGATCGAGCGATCATTCGGGCGCTCAAGAACGATGGGCGCCTGCCGTTCAGCACGATCGCCGCGCAGCTGCATGTGTCGCCGGGAATGATTCGCCAGCGGGTGCAGCGCCTGGTGGATGCGGGCGTGCTCCAGTTTGTGGCGGTGACGCATCCTCTGCGCACCGGTTACCACACG
Organism: uncultured Caldilinea sp.; assembly: GCF_937128415.1. Taxonomy (GTDB): domain Bacteria; phylum Chloroflexota; class Anaerolineae; order Caldilineales; family Caldilineaceae; genus Caldilinea. The sequence goes on along the minus strand of NZ_CAKZMJ010000084.1, from coordinate 20,397 downwards.
ATGGCGCTGATCGGCGTCAAAGCCGACGGGCATCGCCTGCGCGAGATTGCCAACCAGATCGCAGCGTTTGAAGAAGTGATCTATCTGGCGATCACCTCGGGCACGTACAACTTTCTGGTGGAAGTCACCTGCATCGACAACGCCGACTTGCTGCGCTTCTTGAGCGAAAAACTCTACAGCGTCGAGGGCGTGCGCGAGGCGGAGACCTTTATCTATCTGGACATCGTCAAAGAGATCTACGCCTGGGACCCGCCGCCAGGCAATGCGTGAACATGCGCCGCGTGTTTCGCGCCGTGTGTTGAGTTTCGTTACGAAACACGCAACACGCAACACAGATCACGCACTCTCGATCTCGGCGACTCACGAAGGAGGCATTTATGGACGAGGATCCCACGGACAGTATCCGTGGCTTCCACAAGGGGGGTGACAGGCGTTGCAGATAAGCAACGAAGCAAAGAACTCAGCGCAGGATTCGATTGCACCGGTCGCCCGTACCGACACCTTGTGAAGCCATGGAGACGAATCTATGATTCTGCAGAAGACAAGAACGCATCAACTCTTTGCCAAAGCAAAGCAATACATTCCCTACGGCGTCAACTCGAACTTTCGCTACTGGGGAGACGAGGACACCCCCATCATCACGCGCGGAGCAGGCGCATATGTATGGGACGCCGACGACAACCGCTACATCGACTACCGCCTCGGTTTTGGGCCGATCATTTTGGGCCACGCTTATCCAGAAGTCAACCGCCGCGTCGCCGAAGCCATCCAAAACGGCGTGCTTTTCGCCGCCACCACGCCGATCGAAATCGAGCTGGCCGAGCGCTTCACGCGCATGACCGGCATGGACAAGGTGCGCCTTTCCAACACGGGCACCGAGGCCAACATGCACGCGCTGCGCATCGCGCGCGCCTACACCGGCCGCGAAAAATTTATTAAATTTGAAGGCAACTACCACGGCAACTTTGACTACGTCATGTTCAGCGGCCCGACGGCCAAGGCGGAGCTGCTCGGCCCGCGCAACCATCCGCATCGCCTGCGCGCCACCGAGGGCATGCCGGTCGCCATCCGCAACTACATGATTTCGCTGCCCTACAACGACGTCGAGCTGCTGGAGCGCGCCATGGTCGAACACAGCGATGAACTGGCGGCGGTGATCCTGGAGCCGGTCATGGGCAACGTCGCCTGCATTCTGCCGGACCCGGTCTGGCTGCGGCGCGTGCGCGAGCTTTGTGATGAGTTCGGCGTGGTGTTGATCTTCGACGAGGTGAAGACCGGCTTTCGCCTGGCCCCGGGCGGCGCCCAGCAATATTTCGGCGTCAAGGCGGATTTAGCCGCCTACGCCAAGGCGATGGGCAACGGCTTCCCGATTGCGGCGGTGGCGGGGCGAGAGGAAATCATGGCGGTTGTGGAGCCGGGGCGCGTGGCGCACGGCGGCACCTATTGCGGCAACGTCGTCGCCGCCGCGGCGGCAGCCGCCACCCTCGAGATCATCGAGACGCAACCTGTCATTGAGACCATCTTCGCCAATGGTCGACGACTGATGGAAGGAATTCACGTCATCTTGCGTCAGGTCGGCGCGCCCCATGTGATCAGCGGCGCGCCGTCGATGTTCAGCGTGCTGTTGGGCAAGGATGAGCCGCCGACCGACTATCGCAGCTACGCAGAGTTTGATGGCGCGTTGTTCGGCCTGCTCGGCGCCGAGCTGATTCGCCGGGGGGTGCTGATCGACGATGACCCACGGGAACCCTGGTTCCTTTCCTTCAGCCACAACGCCGCCGTCATCGATGAATCTCTGAACCTCATCGAAGACGCTGCGAAGGCGGTTTTCCGCTCCTCGGCGCGAAGCCATCGCCTGGCTGCCTGAGAAGCCGCATCTTGGAGTTGCAACGCGCACGGAAAAAGAGAAGAATCGTCGAGGGCGCTACGCCTGACAGGCGCCAACCTTCCTGAAAGCTCCGAACTTTCAGGAAGGTTGGCGCCCTTCTGTTACGCCAGTCCAACTTTTGACAGAGCGCCTCGGTCGGTTGCTACATGCGATGTCAGAGATGCTAAGGAGAGAGGCCATGCTTTTTTCCGATCAAACTCTCGTCCGGGCGCAATTGTAAGGAGCCATCGAGAATCCTATACTGACGATGGGACCCGCTGCGTCCTGAGCTGGCGACATTGGAGCTTGACGTTGTAAACATTGGCCGGCCCTGGGGGCATCTGATCGACAGAAAGGAGGGTAGGAATTATTCTGAGTCTGCTGGCGGCTTCTCTCATCCGGGCCTTCATCCACGCGCCGAGGAATTCAGCACTCGCCTTGTGCGTCGTTGAAGCGTTCATCAAAGCTGTGGATGAATGGCGCGCCAGCGTGCTGCATTTATCTGATCGTTCATTCAACACGGAGCGGAGCATGATTCGGGTGCTGATCGTCGAAGAATATGAAGGAATGAGGCAGGGATTGTATGACCTGTTGAAGGACTTGCCGTACGTGGGTGCAATCGACATTGCGGATGACCTGGTCGAAGCGTCGCGGCTGTTGCGACGCACGAAGTATGACGTCGTGGTGCTCGGGCTGGAGAACACCGACCGCAGCGGCCTCGGCGTGATCCAGGCCTTCCGCCAGATCAGCCCGCTCACCTCAGTTCTTCTGCTCGGTCTGAGCATCGACACCCGATTGGCGCTGTGGCCGATCCGTTTCGGTGTAATGGGGTATATCCCCAAAGAGGCTATCGTGGAAGAGCTGCCTGCGGCGCTGCAACATGCAGCGGCAGGCAAGCCGTACATCCCTCGAATGTACTGCGAGGCTGCTGCACCGGCATGGATGACAGCTCCACAGGTCGCCATGTAGGCAATCCCTGTCTGTCAATGAGGGCTTGAGCCATCGAAGGAGTCATCGTCGCACATCGCTCAACCGTCTTCTCACCGTCAACGGCGCCCCATGCGGGGCAATCGAGCCTCTGTCGATTCGGGTCCCAAAATCGATCAAGGGGGTGGCTGGACAGCCACCCCCTTGTTGCATTCTGCGCCGCTCGATTGGAAGTCTCGACCCTGGCTCCACCGGATGCTATGGTTGCGCGCTTGGGGCGCTCCCTCCGCTCATCCGCCTTTGATTTCCGTCCACACCCGGTCATACAGAGGCGTTGCGTCGCCCACGTCGCGGATGCGATGTCCTCGCTGCAACTCTTCCGGCGGCGTGTTGGTGATGTTCGAATTGATGTACTCTTCATAGAGCTCGGGGTGATTCTCTTTGGCGTATTCCAGCGCGGCAAGGTTGGGATTGGTGTAGGGGAACTCCTCCAGCATGCGCCAGAAGACGTCGCCCTGCATCGAGTAGTTGAGCCAGGCGTAGGCTGCGTCCAGATTCGGCGCATCCTTCGGAATCGCATAGTTGTCCTGCCAGAGGATGGCGCCCTCGGTCGGATAGATGTACTCAAAGGTGGGCACTTCGCGTTTGGCGATCACGGCCTCTCCTGTCCAGACGATGCCCAGATCGACGTCGCCTGCGATCAGCGCCGTCTTGGGGCTGTCGCTGTCGAAGAGTTTAATGCCTCGCGCCAGCTCGGCCAGCTTCACTTTGGCCTCTTCCAGCTCGGCGGGATTGGTGGTGTTGACGTCATAGCCGAGCGCCAGGAGCGTTGCGCCGATGATGGCGCGCGAATCGTCGATCATGACGAGGCGGCCGGCGTAGGCCGGATTCCACAGGTCGGCGAACGATTGAGGGATGGGATCAACCGTCGCCGTGTTGACGATGATGGCGTCGGTGCCCGCCTGATAGGGAATCGAGTAGACGTTGCCGGGATCGAAGTCGAGATTCAGATAGTTGGGGTCGAGGGAATCGAGGATCGGCAACCGGCTCTTGTCCAGTTCCTGCAACAGCCCCTGCCGAATCAACAGCGGCACGAAGTAATCGGTCGGCTGCACCAGGTCATAGTTGGCGCCGCCCGCCGAGAGTTTGGCGTACATCTCTTCATTGCTCGAGTACTCATCCTTGTTGACGCGGACGCCATACACCTGCTCGAAGCAGCGAATCGTCTCCTGAGGAATGTACTCCGTCCAGACGAAGAGATTCACCTGCCTGGAGGTCACTTCCAGGCGCGGGTTCGGTTCGGGGCAGTCGGAGGCGCCGGTCGCCGGTTCGCCGGTCGTCGCCGGCGCTTGCGCGGGCGCAGCGCAGGCGGCCCCGATCAGCGCTGCGATCAACAGCGCACTGAGTGCACTCCAGAAACGTCGGTCATTCATGAGTCGCATCCTTTCTGTCCAAGTTATTCTCGCCTTTGAAACCACTGGGAAATTGCAACGACGATCAACACGACGAGCACCCAAATGGTGGAGAGCGCATTCAGCTCTGGCGTTACGATGCGGCGAAGCAAGCCATAGACGTAGATAGGCAGCGTCGTAGCGCCTGGACCCGTCGTGAAGAACGTGATGATGAAATCATCGAGCGAAAGTGTGAAAGCCAGCATGGCGCCGGCCAGCACGCCGGGAGCGATCAGCGGCAAGGTGACTTTGCGAAAGGTTGTGAACTCGTTGGCCCCGAGGTCCATTGCCGCCTCCTCCAGGCGGTCGTCGAAGCCGTGCAGGCGGGCGCGCACCACCAGTGTGACAAAGGGGATGCTGAAGGCGATGTGAGAAACGATCACCGTGCCAAGCCCCATCGTCAGACGTTGATTGGGGGCCAGCGCCAGCGCCGTGTTGATCCAGCCGAAGACGGCGCTGAAAAAGACCAGAATCCCGATGCCCATGACGATCTCCGGCGTCACGATCGGGAAGTAGAGCGCCGTCTCTGAAACTTTCTTGCCGAAAAAGTCATAGCGTTGGAGCGCCAACGCCGCCATCGTGCCGATGATGGTCGAGACAACCGTCGAGGTGAAAGCGATGATCAGGGTGTTGCGCGTGGCGTCCATCACGCTGCGATTGCGAAAGAGCTCGCAGTACCAGTAGAAAGGGCCGCAGGGGCCTTGATTGACCACGCCCTCAAACACCACGTTTGTGCGCGAGGCGTTGAAGGAAAAGACAATCAGCACGATGATGGGCGCGTAGAGGAAAAAATAGACCAAAATTGAGACGAGCGTCAGCCAGGGCGATCGTTTTTTGGCGCTCATCCTGCTGCGATCTCCTCTCCAAGGCCAAAACGGCGCGTGTAGTAGAGCGTCAACACCAGCGTCATGACCAGCAAAATGATGGAAGCGGCGGCGCCGAAGGGCGGGTTGCGCGCGTCGAGAAACTGGCGTTGCACCAGGTTGCCGACCAGGATCACCTGTCGCCCGCCCAGGATGTCGGAGACGACGAAGGTGCCGATCACGGGAATGAAGGTCAGAATGGTTCCGGCGACGATGCCCGGCATCGAGAGCGGCACTGTAACGCGCCAAAAGGTGCGAAACGCGTTGGCGTACAGGTCGGCGGCCGCCTCATACAGACTCGGCTCGATCTTTTCCAGGGAGGTGTAGATCGGCAGGATCATGAAGGGCAGGAATTCGTAGACCATGCCGATCAGCACGGCGGTTTGGGATGGGTAGAGGTCCAACGGTTGGAAGGGAACGTTCAGCAGGCCCGCCATTGCTCCCAGCGTCGAGTTGAACACCCCCTGGCTGCGCAGGATCATCACCCAGGCGTAGATGCGAATCACGAAGTTCGTCCAGAGCGGCACCAACACCAGGAAGAGCAGGAAATTGCGCCGTTTTTCCGGCGAGCGGGCGATGAAATAGGCCAGCGGGTAGGCCATCAGGATCACAATGACGGTCGTCTGCACGGCCAGCCACAGCGATCGCAGCAGAATGCGCAGATAGAGATCGTCCCATCCCTGTTCGGTGAAGCCCAGCAGCCGCCAGTAGTTTTCCAACGTGAAGGTGTAGATGACGTTGCCGTCGGCGTCGCGCTGCCCAAAACTGGTGATCACCGTCAGGGTCAACGGGATCACGAGCAACGTCACCATGACGAACATGGCGGGCAGGATGAGCAGAAAGCCTTGCAGACGGCGATTTTCACGAATGTGCTGGATCATACCGGCTACTCCGTCAGAACCCGGGCGGCTTCGATCGAAAAGCGGACGCACACTGCTTCGCCCTCGCGTGCAAGCAGGCGCGACTCCGCAGAGTAATTTTGTTCGCGCACGCGGATCGTCTGGCCGCCGCTCAAGACCACGCCGTAGTGCGTGTCGGTGCCGATATAGACGATGTCCGTGACGTAGCCTGTCACCTGGTTGACGTCGGTGGCGTTCGGGCGAATGTGCATCTTTTCCGGTCGCACGGTGACCGTCACGGCCTGACCTACGGCGACGCGCTGCGGCGTGTGCGCCCACAGGCTGACGCCGCCGGGGAGATCGATGCGCGCTTTATCGGTGTCGACTTCGGCAACCGTGCCGTCGAGAAAGTTGGTTTCGCCGATGAAGTCGGCCACGAAGCGGCAGTTGGGATGTTCGTAGATGTCGTTGGCGGTGCCCACCTGCAGCGCAACGCCGCCCTCCATGACGGCGATGCGGTCGCTCATCGTCAGCGCCTCCTCCTGGTCGTGCGTGACGAAGATGAAGGTGATGCCCACCTCGCGCTGCAGGCGTTTCAGCTCGAGCTGCATCTCTTTGCGCAGCTTCAGGTCGAGCGCTCCGAGCGGCTCGTCGAGCAGCAGCACTTCCGGTCGGTTGACGAGCGCACGCGCCAGGGCGACGCGCTGCTGTTGTCCGCCGGAGAGCTGTTTCGGTTTGCGCTTCTCATAGCCGGAAAGGCGCACCATCTCCAACGCCTCGGCCACGCGGCGCGCAATTTCCTTTTTGTCCACGCCTTTCATTTGCAGACCGAACGCCACGTTTTCACCGATGGTCATATGGGGGAAAAGGGCGTAGCTCTGAAAAACGGTGTTCACCGGCCGTTGATAGGGGGGCGTTTTGCCCATGGGGCGTCCATGGATGAAAATTTCGCCTTCGCTGGGCAGTTCAAAGCCTGCAATCATGCGCAGCGAGGTCGTTTTGCCGCAGCCTGAGGGGCCAAGCAAAGCGAAGAATTCACCATCGTAGATCTGCAATGAGACATTTTTGACTGCGGTGACGACCTCGCCGCCCGGTCCGGGGAACCGTTTCCACACATTGCGCAGTTCAACGGCGTACTCGGCCATTGAGCCTAACCTCCAACTCCAAGAGCGAACATCCGCTAGAGGGCAGATCTGTGAAGCCTCGACTCGATTTCCTGCATCTCAGGGACTGCGTGTGAAAGTAGACAACTCCAGAGAAAACCGCTCAGAGTGCAATTTTTTTTCTGAAAAATCGTCCTCTGTCCACGCCCTTGAGGAAAAGCTTGGGATGAAAGTGTAGCATGTCGCCCATAAATTTCAAAACATTTAGAAGTTACAAGGAACCCCAGATTATGCCAGCTGTCTCATCAGCCGGTCGATCTGCGCGCTCCACAGGGCGCTGCTGGCGTCGCTGGGCATTCGCCAGTCGCCGCGTGGGGAGAGCGCCACGGAACCGACCTTGGGGCCGTCGGGCATGGACGAGCGCTTGAATTGCTGCGCAAAGAAACGACGGTAAAAGACGCCCAGCCAGTGCAAGATAGTCTTCTCGTCGTAAACGCCGGCGAACGCCTGGCGCGCCAGGAAAAAGACCTTGATCGGCGCAAACTGGTGACGCACGACCTGAAACAAAAAGAAATCGTGCAGCTCATAAGGTCCGATCGTCTCCTCCGTCTTCTGTGCAAGGCGCTCGCCGTCTTGGAGGGGCAGCAGCTCCGGCGTGATGGGCGTCTCCACGATGTCGCGCAGGATGTCCGCGATGGCGCCGGTGAAGACTTCATCGGCGCACCAGCTCACCAGGTAGCGCACCAGCGTCTTGGGCACGCCAGCGTTGACGTGGTACATCGACATGTGATCGCCGTTGAACGTCATCCAGCCCAGAGCCGCCTCCGAGAGGTCGCCCGTGCCCACCACCAGGCCGCCGGTCTGGTTGGCGACGTCCATCAGAATCTGCGTGCGTTCGCGCGCCTGGGCGTTTTCATAGGTGACGTCGTGCACATTCTCATCGTGCCCGATGTCGCGAAAGTGTTGGCGGACGCTTGCTGCGATCGGGATGGTGCGCAGGGTGACGCCAAGCTCCTGGGCCAGCCGTTCCGCGTTGCTGCGCGTGCGCGCCGTAGTGCCGAAGCCCGGCATCGTGATCGCCAGGATGCCCGTCCGATCCAGCCCCAAGCGGTCGAAGGCGCGCACGCAGACGAGCAGCGCCAGGGTGGAATCGAGCCCTCCGGAGACGCCGAGCGTCACCCGACCGGCGCCGGTGTGACGCAGCCGTTGGATCAGCCCCGTCGTCTGAATATTGAAAATCTCGCGGCAATGTTCGGCGCGCCGCGCCGGATCGGCGGGCACGAAGGGCGTGCGCGACAGGGGACGGTTCGCCAGGGGGGCGGCGGGCTGTTCTGTGGATGCGAGCGAGAAGGGGACGCGGCGCAGGTGGCTTGCGGCTCTCGCCTGGCTGAAGGCGCTGTTTTTCAGCCGTTCGTGGTCAAGCCGCTCGACGTCGACGTCGGCGACGATCCTCTGCGTCCCTAATTGGAAGCGTTCGCTTTCCGCCAGGAGCTGGCCGTTTTCTGCGATCAGGCAATGTCCGCTATAGACGACGTCCGTAGTCGATTCGCCGTCGCCCGCGCCGGCGTAGATGTAGGCGGCCAGACAGCGCGCCGACTGCTGGCGCACCAGGTCGCGTCGATAGTCGGCCTTGCCCAACAGCTCGTTGCTGGCCGAAGGATTGACGAGCAACGTCGCCCCGGCCAGCGCCAGACGACCGCTCGGCGGCTCCACCGCCCACAGATCTTCACAGATTTCAATGCCGACCACGCACGCCGGCATTTCCTCCGCCGCAAAAAGCAGATCGGTTCCAAAAGGAACGGACTGGCCTGCGAGCTCAAGCGTCGGGGGCAGGCTCCGATCGCCGGGCGTGAACCAGCGCTGCTCGTAAAATTCACCCGTCGTGGGCAGGTAGCTCTTGGGAACGACGCCGACGATGCGCCCTGCGCTGACCAGCCCCGCGCAATTGTACAGTCGGCCATCCACCCGCAGGGGCAGGCCGAGGATGCAACTCATCGAGAGCCGAGCGCTCTCCTCGGCGAGGCGATGCAATCCTTCCAGGGCGGCGTCCAACAACCTGCGCTGGTAGAAGAGATCGGCGCAGGAGTAGGCGGTGATGCACAGTTCTGGAAAGACCGCCAGCTGCACCCCCTGTTTCTGCGCCTCCCTCAGTGCAGCCGTTATTTGATCCACGTTATAGTCGACATCCGCCACGCGCAGCGACGGCGAAATGCTCGCCACCCGCACAAAGCCCAGGTTTCTCCGCACGAAGAGTCGATCCAGATTGTGCATATTTGCAAACCTTCCGCTGTGAAAACAGAGTCAACGCAAAGCCGTCAAGGCGCAAAGAAAATGGCGAGATCGATGCGCTCTTTCTCGGAATCGACGCCATCAAGCTGCAGCGCCTGTCCAAAACATTGAAATCATTGTACACGAAGAGAGGCTTTGCGATTCGCCCTGCGATCGGCGAGTGTGCCATAATTGATCTTCGTATCCATGATGGCAGCGAAACGCAGCGGAGCCGCTTCCGCTTCATCCCAAATAACCGCCTCGCGCTTCTTCCGCCCTGGACAGCTCTGGCATGCGCAGCTTTGGCTGATGGCTGCGCCGTTCGTATTCGGCGCGCTGCTTTTGGTCGTCCTGCCTGCATTCTTGAGTTTTGCGCTGGCCTTTGTGCAATACGATGCGCTTTCCCCGCCAACCTGGAGAGGGATTGAGAATTTCGCCGTAATTTTTCGTCGCGAAGTCTTTTGGATTGCGCTGCGCAACACGCTGGTCTTTGCGTTTAGCGCCGCGCCGCTGCAGGCGCTCGGCGCGCTCATGATTGCGTTGTTGCTTCACCCTGAACGGCGGGGCGTGCGCGTCCATCGCGCTGCGGTCTATCTGACCAGCGTCCTGCCCGACGTCGCCTACGCGCTGATCTGGCTGTGGCTCTTGAATCCGCTGTATGGGCCGATCAATCTGACGTTGGCCTGGCTCGGGCTGCCGACGCCCGCCTGGCTCGTCGACCCGCGCACGGCGCTGGCGTCGCTCGTCATCGTGGCGGCGGTGCGCGTGGGGGAAGGAATGTTGCTGCTCATTGCGGCGTGGCGCACTGCGCCCGACAGCATCTACGACGCCGCGCAGATCGACGGCGCCGATCGTCTGCGCACCTTCTGGCATATCACGCTGCCCTGGCTGGCGCCCTGGCTTTTGCTGCTGCTGATCCGCGATCTGGTGATGGCCATCCATAGCAGCCTGACGCCCGTGATCCTCATGACCGGCGGCGGCCCTGGCTACGCCACTACGCTGTTGCCTTTTCTGATGTACGAGGAAGCCTTCACCCATCTGCGTCTCGGCGAGGCGGCGGCCATGATGGTGGTCGTCTTTGCGCTCATCGGGCCGCCGATCGGGCTGGCCGGCTGGTTGACGCGTCGATGGTGGAGAGAGGATGCAGCGTAGGAAAACCCCTCAGAGGGCGTCGGGCGCGGCGACGGCGGTGAAACCGATGCAGGCGCTTTCTGCGCCGTTCGGCTCCACAGCGCTGCAGCGTATCGTTCGTCTGTGGCGACGGAAGAGGATCGGGCGACTTCTCCGGCATGTCCTGGCGTGGAGTGTCGCCGCCCTCTACGCCGCGCCGTTGCTGTGGCTGCTCGTCGCCTCGTTGCAGCCGGTTGGGCAGCCGCCCCCGCGCACGTTGGCATGGTTTCCGCAGGGGGTGGCATGGTCGAACTACCTCGAAATCTTCCGCGTCGCGCCGCTGGGAAGACAGATCGGCAATTCCCTGTTGGTCAGCGTTGCGGGCGCGCTCATCACCCTGCTCACCGCCTCATGGGCCGGCTTCGCCATGAGCCGGTTGCCGGCCTCAAGTCGTCGCTGGCTGGTGGGGCTGGCGCTGCTGTTGATGCTGATCCCTTCCAGCGCAGTCTGGCTGCCGCGGTACGTGCTCTTTTCCGGCATGGGGCTGCTCGACAGCTACGCAGCGCTGGTCGCGCCGGCGCTGCTGGGGACGCGCTCGCTGCTGGCGCTGATGTACTATTGGAGCTTTCATCGCATTTCCTGTGAGATCTACGACTCGGCCAGCCTGGACGGAGCGGGCGTCTGGGCGCTCTGGCGCCGAATTGCATTGCCGCTCGCCAGGCCGACGACGCTGGCTGTGGCCGTCCTGGCCTTCACGCACTACTGGAGCGATTTCGTCGATCCGCTTCTCTTTCTGAAATCGACGCAGCGCTTTACAATTGCGGTGGGGCTGCGCATGTTGCAACAGATGGACGCCACCAACTGGCCGCTGCTGATGGCCGCCGTCGTCGTCATGGTCGCGCCGGTGCTGGTTTTGTATTTGCTGCTGCAAATAATTTTGGACAAAGATGCATCACTCCATCTACGCAGCTCACGCCTCTGGCGTGACGCACCCATCCATCTCCAACTTTCGGCTGGAAGCCGAACGAAAGAGGAACGAAGATGATTCGGATCGTCGGCGTGTTGGGAATCGCCTTGCTGTTGTCGGCGGCTTGTGTTGCCTTGGAGCCTTCTTCTGCGCGCGCGCCCGAACAGACGTCGGTGACCTTTCTCATCTCCGGCGACCCGGCCGACGAGGAGGCCTATCGCACGCTGGTCGAGCATTTCATGGCGGAAGTCCCGGAAATTCGCGTCGAGCTGCTGAATATTCCGGGGCAAGGCGACTTTCGACGGCGGCTCACCGCCGATTTCGCCGCCGGGACGCCCCCGGACATTTTTTTGATCAACTATCGGCGTTACGGCCCCTTCGCGGCGCGCGACGCCATCGCGCCGATCGACGCTTTTCTGGCGCAGAGCGACGTCCTGCGTCGAGAGGACTTCTATCCGCAGGCGCTCGCCGCCTTCACCTGGCGCGGGGAATTGATGTGCATGCCGCAGAACATGTCCAGCCCGGTCATTTACTATAACAAAGATCTGTTCGATGCAGCGGGTCTGCCTTATCCGACGAACGACTGGCGCTGGGATGACTTTGTGAACGTTGCGCAAATGCTGACCCGTGATCTGAACGGCGACGGGGAGATCGACCAGTATGGCTTTGGCGTGGAAGCGGCATTGGTGCGCGCGGCGCCTTTCATCTGGATGAACGGCGGCGAGATCGTGGACGACCCGGCGGCGCCGACGGCGCTGGCGCTCGCCGAACCGGCGAGCCGGGAGGCGCTGGCCTGGTTTGTCAGCTTACAAAACGCCCATCGCGTGGTTCCGGACGCGGTGGCCGAAGCCGCCGAAAGCAGCCTGAGCCGGTTTCTGAACGGGCGGCTTGCGATGTTGATGGAAAGTCGCCGCGTGGTGCCTGAGTTTCGCCGCATCGAAGCGTTTGATTGGGATGTCGCCCCGCTTCCGCAAGGCAAAGAGCAGGCGAGCATTTTGCATTCCGATGCGTTCTGCATCGCCGCCGCCAGCCCCTATCGGGAGGCTGCGTGGCGGTTTGTCGAGTTCGCCAACACGCGCGTGGGGCAGACGATCCTGGCGCGCAGCGGCCGTACGATCCCCTCGCGCATCGACCTGGCGCAAGACCCGGCGTTTCTCGATGCGCAGGCCAGACCGCACAACAGCCGCATCTTTCTCGACGCCATTCCGACGCTGCGCGCGTTCCCCGCTCTCGCCACCTGGGCTGACATCGAGGGCGCAGTGGATGCAGAGCTAAAACAGGCGTTTTACGGACAGATTGCGCTCGACGACGCCATCGCAGCGGCGACGATGCGGAGCGCAGAATTTTTCTCTCGGCAAGAATAAAAGCTTGTCCATCGCCAATCGCCGAGGCGCGCGTCGATTCATTCCAGTATCTTATCCATGCCGGTGACGCGTCGAAACACCCCTCGATAAATGTGCGCCAGCAGGAGGAAGAGCAGAATGCTGGCGATCAGCGCAAAGATGCGCAGTCCCCGTTCCAGGTGAGAGATATAGTCCCCCAGCAGATAGCCGGCCAAAATCAACGCAGCGTTCCAGATCGGTTCAAAGATCAGGCTGACGACAAATAAGCGCCACCAGGGCACGCGAGCGGCGCCCGCAGCCATCAGAACCGGGATCGACATCAGGCCAAAGGAGGCTTTGGTCAATATGAATAACCGGGTCGCCTGGCGGTGAATGTTATGGATGAGATGTTGAATTGCCACCTCGTTCTGCTGCATCCAGCGCAGCCTGGAGAGGGCGGGCAGCGAATGGTAGAGGCCAAAATAGCCGAGCAGATACCAGGTGTAGTCGGCAACTGTGTTGCCGACGACCGCCACGACAAACACCCAATCAAAGCGCAGCACCTCGGCGCCCGCCAGGGCGCCGGCCGTCATAGTGATCGCCGGCCCTTCAACGAAGATCAAGATAAAAAGAATGAGATAGCTCCAGCCGCCCAGGTCGGGCAGCTCACTCGCGCGCAAGGCATTCCACAATTGTTCCCAGAGTTCCATAAATTCCTTCGTTTGAAGGGGATGATTGAAAGAGGCATCCGTCCCTGAGGTGATGCTTGTCTTTGTGAATTATATCACGCAGCGACGGTGAAGTGAGAAGTGAGCCAGGCGCAACACATCGTCACCCTCTATCACTCCGTCGCAGGGGAGGAGCAGACCGGTCGATAAGTCGCATCCCCGATGAATCGTCGCCATTCTTCTTCACTGAGCGCGCGCGCCGCCATCGCGCAGCTCCGTCGTCGCCAGGGCCGAGAGTCCAACCGCCACTTTTCCAGGCGGTCGTCGAAGCTCGCCAGGTAGACTGCGTCGCCCTGTTTGCTGACCGCAAACGACTCGGTTTCCAGCGCGGTGCGCAACGCCGGCGCCAAAAGGCTGTGGGTCGCGAGGTCCCACAGGTGGATCGCCCCCCCGCCGGTCAACGTTGCGAGGGTGCGCTCGCCATGGGGTGGGTAGAACTGGACGCCCCAGACCTGTCCTTCCAGTTCGAGCGGAGGAGCGGACGGCTGTTGGCTTGCGACGTTCCAAAAGCGCACGCTGCCGTCGGCGCTGCCCGAAATGAGCGTGTCGCCGTCGCTGCTCCACAGCAGGGAGGTCACCCAGTAAGTGTGCCCTTCCAGCACGCCGTGGGCTTTTAACTCGCCCGAAGCGGCTTCATCCGTGCTCCAGAGATAAATTTTGCCGCTCTGGCTGCCGGTGGCCAGCAGGGCGCTGTCAGGCGAGAAAGCGAGGCTCAGCACCCAGCCATCCTGCAAGTGCGCCATGAAAGTCGATTTGCGCAACGCTTCATCTGTGAGATCGAACAGCGAGACTTTGCCGGAAAAATGCCCGGCGACAAGCAGCCTGTTGTCCGGTGAGAAGGCAAGCCCGATGATGACGTCGCCCATGTCGTCCTTCCATCGCCCTCTTTCTTCCTGTTTCACCAAATCCCAGAGCGCCACCAATCCGCCGGCGTCTCCTGTGGCCATGAGCGTTCCATCGGCGTTGAAGGCGACCTGAAGCACGGCGTTTTGGTGAGGCGACCGGAACTGGATAAGCGGACGCCCTTGTTGGGCGTCCCATACAAGGACCTGCCTGTCATAGCTGGCCGTCGCCAGCAGGCGACCGTCGGGGCTGAGCGCCAAGGCTCGCACGCGATCCGTATGCCCTTCCAACAACGCTCGCCGTCCGATCTCCCAACGCACAAGCCTGCCTTCAGATGTGGCCGAATAGAGGGCGTTCCCCTGCCAGTTGAAGCGCAGGCTGCGCACCCAGTTGTCATGCCCCGTGAGCGGCTCGCCGATGATCCTTCCTCTGGCGACGTCGTAAAGATAGACGTAGCGATCGGCGCCGCCGGTGGCGAGGATGCGTCCATCGGGGCTGAAGGCCGCCGAGAGCACCCGCCCCGCATGCTCGTTGAGCGGCCCCAACAGCAGTTCGCCGCTGGCGACGTCCCACACGCGCGTGGAGCCGTCGAAACTGACCGTGGCGGCGACTTTTGCGTCCGGCGTGAAAGCGACGGCGCTGATGACCGAACTATGGCCTCCCAGCCGCACGCCGGTCGGTTGACCGGCGTCAATGCTCCAGATGTCTACGCCGATGTCCTCTTCGATCGGCTGCACCGCAGCCAGCAATCGTCCATCGGGGCTGAGCGTCACTGCGTCTCTGCCGCTGGGTAGGAAGAAGCGCTGCAGCTCCGTCTGGCTCTCGACGTCCCATACGATGATCGCCCCTTGAATTGTTTTCGCCAGCAGGCGACTGCCATCCAGCGTAAATTGAAGCAAATTGATCACGTCGTCGCTCTCCACGCGAGGAAGCAGCTCGCCGATCCACTGTCCGTCGACGCCGCTCCATAGCTGGACGGCGGTCCCTTCTGAACTGGCGATCAGCGTTGCATTGGGCGCAATCGTCACCGTTGCGGCTGCCGCAGACGGGATGAGAGCGCCGACGCTGCGGCCACTGGCTGCGTCCCAAAGACGCACTGTTGCTTCGCCGCCCTTTTCCTCGACGCAAAGGATTCGGCTCTCATCAGGCGCAACGACGATCTGCGTGATGTCGCCGTCGCTGCCCCAAAAGAAACGATCTAGAAAGGCGTTGACCGGAAGGGCAGCCAACAACGCCGTTTGCTCCGCCGGGTCCGTCATGCGTTCGAGCGCTTCTACGCTCAGGAGCAGAGCCAGGTCGGCGGCGTCATCGGCGAAATTGAGCGACTGCGCCGCGAGCTGACGCGCCAGCGCCACTTGCGCAAAGCGTTGCGCCTCCTGACGCGACAAAAATGCAAGAAGAGCTGCTGCAATTGTAGTGAGTGAAACAAGCGTAAGGGCGACCGTCAACCTGCGCAGTCGGAGCGCGACCCGGTGTTCCTGTTCCGCGCGACGAGATTCCTCTTCGGCGCGCTGAGACTCCATCTCCGCCAGGCGCTGCGCCCGCTCGAGCTCCTGTCGATGGAGGCGCTCCTGTTCTTTCAGGCGACGCTGATGCTCCTCGATGCTGGCGTCGATGAACTCTTGTTCGATCCGGCTCAAGTCTGCGCGACGCAGCTCTGACCAGCGCACGGCCTCGGTGAGCGAAAGTCCTCGCAGCAGATCTTCCGGCCCGCGCCCGCTGGCGAGCCAGTGTTGCAGGAAGGTGCGCAGTCGCTGCTGCCAACGTCGAAAGTCGCGGTCTTCGTCCATCCACTCCCGCAGCAGAGACCAGTGGCGAATCAACGCCTCGTGCACCAGCTCGATGCTCTCTTCGCCGTCGCTGCGGCCGGCGACGACCAACCGAAGGTCCGCCAGTTTCTGCGCCAGCGCCCACGCGGAATCTTCCAACTCTGAACGCAGCGCCGGTCGCCGCGTGTCGCCGGTCTCCTCGCCGGGCTGGACAAGCTGCACAAACAGGCGCCGCGCCGCCGTCTGCTCTTCCGGACTCAAGCCTTGATAAACCTGGTCTGCATAACGCGCCAGCGCGCCGGCCACGCCGCCGATGGCGTCGTAGGTCTCGTGCGTGATCTGCCAGCCGCTGCGCCGGAGCCAGAGCTCGGAAAGGGCGAATTGCAGCAATGGAAGGTTTCCGGGAGACTCGCCGACGTCATCGAGCAGACGATCGACCAGGCCTGGCTCGAAGGTGACGCCACGGTTGCGCGCCGGCTCTTCGATGGCGCGGCGTAGCTCATCCCGACGCATCGGTCCAAGCACAATGCCGCCGGCCTGCAGCGCATCCGCCAGCTCGCGATGCGCCAGCGCCTGTCCGGTGAAATCGGCGCGCATCGAAACCAGCAGGGAAATGTGAGGGCTTTCGTCGGCTGTGGAGGCGGTGCGAAGCAAAAAATCGATGAAGGCGCGCCGCGTCGTGTGCACGGGGCAGAGGGTGTACAGCTCCTCGAATTGATCGACGAAGATCAAAACGCGCGGGCTGCGAAAGCGCAAGGAGAGATGATGAAGCGTGGTCCCTTCTTCGCTCAGAAGGCGGGCCAGGTCTGCAATGTCGCGCTTCACCGCAAGTTGACGCACCAACGCCTCTGCAAAGGAGCGAAACGGGTCGGCGCCGGGCCGAACATCGAGGACCGTCCAGACCCGCCCCGCGTGTGGGCCGCCGGAAGTTGAAATGGGGATCTGCCTCAAACTCAGGAGCGCCGGCAACACGCCGGCGCGAATCACCGAGGATTTGCCGCTGCCCGAGGGGCCGATTAAAAACACAGCGCGATGCGTTTCCAGGCGCCGAAGTAGATAATCCACCACTTCCTCGCGCCCATAAAAGTCGGCGCTGTCGGCAAGTGAAAACGGATAGAGTCCTTTGTAAGGATTGTCTACGATCGAGTCATCGGTCAGCGGCAGTCCCCGTTCGATGCGGTGAAACAATTGCACGGTGTCCGGCGACGGTTCAACGCCTAGCTCCTCCGCCAGCAGTCGACGCATTTTTTCGAACTGCTCAATGGCGGCGATGCGCTGATTGTTCAGCGCCAACAACCGCATCATGTGGCGATGCGCCTCCTCATCCCACGGCTCCAGCTCCAGGAAGCGCAGCAGGAACTGTTGAGCGGCCCCATAATTGCGCCGGCGCTCATGAAATTCGACGAGCGTTTTGAGTGCAACGATCGCCTGGGCGCGGAAACTTTCGGCGCGAGAGCGCCGCCACTCTTCAAACTTTTCCGCATCCGGCAACGTCAGCCCTGCCAGAAAGTCGCCGGTGTAGAGGGCCACCGCCTCTTCCAGTCGGGCGGCGCACGTCGGGCAGACGCTTGAATGGGGGTGCGGGTGCTGATGAACCGCCGCCATCAGCGCCTTGAACGTTTCGACGTCGCACCAGTAGTCGCTGTCGAAATTAAACGCAACGTCCTGGCGCGTGACGGTCAGATAGGGTGAGTGGAAACGCAGTGAAGACGGCGCAGCGCGAAGCTGGGGGGTGAGGCGACGACGCAAATCATACAGCGCCTGGCGCAGATTCTGGGCGGCCGCTTTGGAATCCGCCTCCGGCCAGAGCAATGCAGCTAGTTGCTCGCGCAGATGGGGCTGGTCGCTTTCCGTCACCAGATACGCAAGCAGCGCTTTCGCTTTGGCGGTGGCGATGGCCGGCTCTCCGCCGTCAGAAAAGGTCAGATGGACGGTTCCGAAAAATCGTAGATTGAGCATCGAAGTTTGTTGCTGTCGTCCGATGGTTGCAAGTTGATTCTATCAACGAAGGAGCTCCTCGCCAAACGGTTCGATGATACGGAACGCCTTTGCGTCAAAAACTTTTTGACGATCTTTTGACGTGAATTTGCTAAAGTAGAAACAAACATCTCCCCCCGCAATGCTGTTTGGGACAACATGTGGATTCCCCGACCTCCCCCAAAAAGCTGTGCGGATCGGCGCATCCCCCGGCGCCGATCGCAATCTCCGGGCGAGGGGATGGCGGTTTTGTTGTCCCCTCTCTTTTGTCTGGCTCCACCAAACGCAATGCTCCTGTCATGACCGGAACCTCGTCGCAACCGGAACGATGTACGCAACGCGCACCCACGTTGCGCTTGAGGGCGTCGTGGCCTAAACTTATTGCCGAAACCGAACGCCCCAGCGGATCGTGGCGCAGGAACTTTGGGAATGAGGGAAAGGGACGCCATGCAGGTTCGCATCGCCGAAGCAGCGGATGTTGAGCCTCTTCGTCGCCTGTTGAGCAGCGCTCCGCGTCAGCAGGTCCACTTGAATTTTGATGGCATCGAGCTTGCGGTTCGAGAGCAGCGCTGCCTGGTGTTGGAGCGCAATGCAGAGGACGCGCTGCTCGCTTTATTGATCTTCGTCTGCGAGGAGACGCCTGCGCCGACGGGTGAATCGGCGCCGCGGCGCGTCTATCTACAGGGAATGGCTTTTCAGCGTCCCATCTCCCCGACCGAAGCGCTGCGCGTGCTGTTGCGCGCATTGGCTCGCATGCTGGAGAAGCATCAGCCCTATCTAATCATTGTTTACAGTCGACAAAGCTGGCTCGATCGCGCCCTGCGCAGCGCCGGCATGGCGCAGGCCGAGCGCGTCGAGTTCTTCTCCCTCGAAGACCTGCAGAGGCGACGATGGCCGCAGTTCGACGTCGCCGCAGCGTGTCGCATTCGTCAGGCCGCAGCGACGGAGCTGGGCGCCCTGACAACGCTGGACGCCTGTGCGTTTGAGCCGCTCTGGCGCTATTCTCGCCGCCAGATGCAAGACGCCCTGGACGCAGGTCCGGTGTTGGTCGCGCAGGTGGGCGATCAACTGGTTGGGTACATGGCCTTTCAATTTCTGGAGGAGACCTGCCTGTTGGTGCGGCTGGCGGTGCATCCCGACTGGCGAGGACGAGGAATCGGCCGCGCCCTTTTCGGGGAGGCGTTGTTGCAAGCGCAACGTCACGGGTGTATGCGCGCTCTCCTCAACACCCAGGCCAGCAATCAACGCGCCAAAGACATTTATCATGCGTTCGGCTTTCGCCCTACAGGCGAATCGTTCGCAGTTTTCACGCTCGAGCCGTCGATGCTTGACCCCGCCATCTCTTTTTAATCACCGCTTATTTCGTCGGGAATTCGTCATGCAAAACGGAAAGGATTTAAGATAAAAATCACAATAAACGCCCACAAGCTGTAGATTCAAGTTGAATTCATCGCACTTCTCCGTGAGCGGGACGACCAGGACGGGCGAGCTGCGCTACCGTCCCTTCAGCGTCACCCGCTTTGCGTCGGGGACGACGCCGACCACCTATCGCTTCACGGGGCAGCGGGAGGAGGCGGCGCCGGGGCTGCACTTCTATGACGCCCGCCGGTATGACCCGGCGCTGGGACATTTCCTCTCGCCGGACAGCATCGCACCGGAGGCGGGCAATGCTCGACTACCATCGCTATGCGTATGTGCGGTTTAACCCGCTGAAATACGAGGATGAATCCGGCCACTGCGCCACCCTCGCCAACGGCCAGGCAGACGAAAACGATGCGGAATGTTGGCGGCTGGCGCGCACCATCGCCAATCTGTGGAATGACACCGACTACTGGCGCATGCGCTTCGGTGAACTTGACGTGTGGAACAATCATATCGCTCCCTCCGCCGTCACTGCTGAGTTTATGCAGGATGAGTTCGACAGGTATCTGCAAAGCGATGCATACAAGACGTGGGCAGCAGTACATCCAATGAGTGGCGACGATTCTGGTGGAGCGGTCGACTGGGGAGACTACTGGTCTGTAACCTTACAATATGCTGTAATTCAAGGAGGATTTGCAATTGACGAGCATGGGAATGGCTATCTCCGCATCGGTCTTAGTTTCGGTACACCGGGGATAGCGATTAACAGGGGCGATGTCATTGTGTATAAAGAAGGACGATATGTTGACATTGACCAGCTATATCTAAGTGGTCTTCTCGCTAAATATTTGATATATTGCATTCATGACTAATGCTGAAACCGCCCATCAAAGGAAGCTGTTCCTGGGGTCGTTTTTTCCAGATATAAGGGCGCCGATGAGCATTCCAGTACTCCACAGCCTCATACAAAGCCTGGCTGATTTCATCCAAGGATTCAAACC
>NZ_CAKZMJ010000083.1 GCF_937128415.1 uncultured Caldilinea sp. | reverse complement strand
TGCGCCGCCGCCAGGATGCCCAGTGGGGCGGCCTGCAACAACGTGTTGCGAACGCCGCTCACCGAGAAAAAGCCAGGCTGAATGGCGCTCGTCACCAGAAACAGAAGCACGAAGACGCCGGCCAGCACCGCCAACGGATTCTCCTCCGCCCACCGCTGAAAGGATCGTTCTTTGCCGGCGCGGCCTTGAACTACGCGCGATTCACTGCTCATGATCTCCGCTCCCGCAAGAAGGCGACCAGGCCGCCGAACATCATCACGCCTGCGATCAGGACGCCCTGAATGACCTGCGCATTGTTGGAGTCGACGCGCATGGCGATCAGGATTGGATTTAACATAATTAGCGTCACCCCGGTCGCCACCACGCCGAAGACGTTGCCGACGCCGCCGGTCAAGGCGACGCCGCCCAACACGACTGCGGCCACGCTGTTCAGCGTGGCGTTGGCGCCAATTGCGAAGCGAGGGTCGCCCGTGCCCGTGAGCGCCACCATGGCGAGTCCGGCCAGGCCGGCCATGGCGCCGCCGATGCCATAGGCGACGATCTTCGCCCGTCGCACGTCGAGGCCGGCCAGTTGCGCCGCCGTCTTATTGCTGCCTACGGCGTACAGCGAAAGGCCGACCCGCGTCGTGCGCGACCAGATCGCCACCAACGCGCCAGGGATCAACAGCATCAGGAGCGGCGGCCAGTAGGAGCCGCCCACGCCGCTGGGCGAGCCGGTGAAGAGCCAGCGCATCTCCGGCGCGGTGCCGCCGCCTGGAGAGGGTAGAATCCACAGTGCGAGTCCGGACCAGATATAACCCGTCGCCAGGGTGACGACGATGTCCGGCACGCCGGAGAGGGTGATGACAAAGCCGACGAGCGCGTTGAGTAGAGCCAGGCCGGCGACGATTCCCAGTGCAATCAACACGACAGTGGGCAGCGGCTGGCCTGCCATGAAGCGGGCGGCGATCACATTGCTCAGCAACAGCAGGGCGCCCAGGGAGAGGTCGATGCCGCCGGAGATCACGATGATCGCCTGGCCGATGGCCAGGTAGACGAGCGGCAGGCTGTTCTTGGTGATCGATGTAATTTGAAAGGGGCCGAACACAGGGATCAGCGTGCTGTACCAGAGCACCAGTGCGCCGAGCAACAGCCAGACGCCTAGCGCCCAGCTGTTGCGAAACAGGATGCGCAGCGCTGGATTTCGCATAGCCACACTAAACGCCATTACACCCCAACCTCCAATCCATGGGCAGCCTTTAAAAGAGAAGACTCCGTAGCCGTTGCGGCGTCCTGTTCATCGACAATGCGACCATCGTGCATGACCAGCGCCCGGTCGCACACCAGGCCGATCTCAGCCAGCTCGCTGGTGTAGAGCACGATGGCTGCGCCTTGGGCCGCCAGTTCGCGCAGCAGGGCGTAAATCTCGCGTTTGGTCTGGATGTCGATGCCGCGCGTCGGATCGAAGCAGAGCAGCGTGCGAAAACCGCTGACCAACCAGCGACCAAGCACGACCTTTTGCTGGTTGCCTCCGGAGAGCCTGCGCACCTGCGACGCCGCGCGCACGTCGATCGACAGCCGCTCAATGGCGCGCTGCACACGTGGACGCTCGTCCGCCGGGATGCGCAGCCAACGGCGCAGATGGTTGAAAAGCGGCAAGGCAAGGTTGTGATGGACGGACTGATTGGGCAACAGCGCAATCAGCCGGTCGCCCGGCACCAGCACCACGCCTCGTCGCACTGCGTCGTAGGGGGAATGGAAACGACAGGGCTTGCCGGCGACCAGAATTTCGCCTGCAACTGGTCGTCGAGCGCCCGAGAGTAGATCGAACAGCCGATCCTGCCCCTGTCCTTCCAGCGCCACCAGGCCGAGAATCTCACCGGAGCGCACTGCAAACGAAACCCCGCGCACGTGATGGCGGTCGGCCAGTCCCCGCACCTCCAGCGCCGTCTCGCCGAAGCGACGGGTCGCTGCCGCGTCCTGGGTTGTTTTCAGCATAGGCTCCACCGAGGCGCCGAGCATTGCCTCAACCAGTTGATGTTCGTCGACCTCCGCCGTGACCAGTTCGGCCACGTTGCGACCGTCGCGCAGGATCGTGGCCTGATCGCAGATGCGCATCACCTCGGCCAGACGATGGGTGATCAACACCGCCGATTTGCCCTGCGCCCGCCACTCGGCCAGCAGGTCGAAGACGCGCTCCGCCTGATCCGCCGTCAAGGCCGCCGTGATTTCGTCGAGCAGCAGCACATGAGGGTCGCGCGCCGCTGCGCGCGCCAGGTCTACGATGCGCAGCGTCTCCAGCGGAAGCTCCCGCACCAGCGCGCCCAAATCGAGTTTGCCAAGGCCGAATCGCTCGAGCCAGGCGTGAAATTTGGCGTTATCGATCCGGCTCAGGCGCAAGTTGTGCGCCACGGTGAGGTCTGGGATCAGCGCTGGGTCCTGAAACACGGTCGCAATGCCGGCGGCGATGGCGTCGGCGGGCGTATGGAACTGCACTACCCGACCTTCGACGTACACCTTGCCGGCGTCGGCAGGCTGAACGCCGGCAAGGATTTTCACGAGCGTGCTTTTGCCTGCGCCATTGGCGCCGAGGAGAGCATGAATCTCACCCCGGCGCACCGTCATATCGACGCCGCGCAGCGCCACCACCGGCCCATAGGCTTTGGCGACGCCCTGCGTGGCGAGCAACACTTGCGATTGATTCATGGGTGGTTGCGTAGCATGGGTTGCGTGTTGCGTGGTGCGTGTTGCGTCAATCCACCACACAACACGCACCACGCAGCCTATCTCATTCTTTACTCGCCCGGGCCTTTGCACGCAGAGACGTCGGCGCTGCCGTTGTAGAGGGTGTACGGCTCGATGTCGACGTAGGTGCTCCAGCCGGGTTGTTCATCCGGCGCGTAGATCGCTTTCAGCTCTTCCAGGTTGTTGACATTGTCGAAGAGTCTAGGCGTCAAGAGGGTGACGCGTTCCGGATTCTTGCCGGTGAGAGCGTCGAGAGCAATCGCCGTGCCGACGGCGCCGATGGCCGGCGGGTTGGTGACGGCCGCGCCGATCAGCCCTTGATCCTTGAGTTCGATCAGTTGCTTGACGAAGCCGTTGTTGTCTGCGCCGACGATCGGGACGAAGGGCACGTTGGCGGCCTGGAACTGCTCCACAACGGTGTAGTCGATGCCCGAAGTCCAGATGCCGTCGATCTCGATGGTCGTGATCAGATCGAGCGCCTGCTGTGCGCCGGTCGAGGGATCCCAGTTGGTGAAGGTTTCGGCTACGACTTCAATCTCCGGGTACTTGGCCAGCGCCTCCAGGAAGCCGTTGTGGCGGTCGGTGTCCGCCGGCACGCCGTCGATGCCGCGCATCTCCACGACTTTCCCCTTGCCGCCCAGCGTCTCAAAGAGCCACTCGGCGCCGATGCGGCCGTAGGCGGTCTGGTCGTTGGTCGCAATATAGGCCCCTTCTGCGCTGACTGCCTGATCCACCGCCACGACGACGATGCCCTGGGCGATGGCGGCCTCAAGCACGGCGTTCAACGCATCGCGGTCGCTCGGGTTGAGGATGATGGCGTCCACGCCCTGCGAGATCAGGTTCTCCAGGTCGGCGATCTGCTCGGTGGGGCCGGCGTTGCGGTTGGCGATGATGAGGCGATCCACCAGGCCGCTGGCCCGAGCCTGCGCCTTGATGGAGCAGATCATCTGCTCGCGCCAGGCGTTGCCGACGAGCGTGTTGCTGACGCCCAGCACAAAGCCACCCTCTTTAGCGGGCGCTTCCGCCGCAGGCGCAGTTGGAGCAGCCGGCGCCGCCCCAGGCGCCGGCGCCACGCAGCCGCCCACCAGCAGGGCCAACAGCACCAGCACACTCCCGATCAGATAGATTCGATTGCGTTGCTTCATACGTTTTCCTCCTGTTTCCTTTCTATGCGTTGTTTAGAAAATGTTGCCATCAGGGGTTGTTACGCCGACGATAGGGGAGCGTCCCTGATGTGAGTGCACAGATTGTCTGGGTAGAGCTACAAAACGGTTGTAAAATCTCGGGCGGCTTTAGCGTCTCGCAAGCCCTACGGAAGCTCAAATTGATGAAAGTACAGGAATTCTAAAAAAGTCTACCAGAGCATCAAAATTCTGTCATCTTGCGAAAACGTAAACAAAGAGCGCTTTCAAGCTACGCCCAATTGCAACAGCCGCGCCGGCGTCTTCCCCATCATCGCCTCAATCTGCGAACTATCCAGCCCGCGCTCGCGCAGCCAGGGCAGAAAACGCCACAGGATGTAGGTCAACCCAGGGCCGCCCCAGCCGCCGTAGGCGGGCCAGTAGGAAGCGCGCGCCAGGTCGCCGGAGAGGCAGAGTTGATCGCCGTAGCCTTCGGCCACCATGGCGAGGATCAGTTCGATGCGCCGGCTGTCCGGCAGATATTTTTCCTTGCCGATCTGGTCAACGCCCAAATTGGCGCCGGTTTGAGCCACGCTGCGCCAATAGTCCAACTCCGGCTTATGGTCAAGATGGCCGACCAGGATGCGCTCCGGGGACACGCCCTCGCGGCGCAGCAGCTCGATCTGCTCGAGCGCCATCGTGCCCTTCTCCGTGTGCGTGCTGATCAGCGCGCCGGTCTCGCGATGGGCGCGGCCCGCCGCCCGAAAGACCTTCTCCTCCGCCGGCGTGATGGCGTTCAGGCTGGAGCCGGCCTTGATCACGCCTGCGCGCACGCCGGCGCCGTCGATTCCTTCCTCGATCTCGCGGATCATCTCATCCGCCAGCTCGTTCACCGTGCGCTCCTCCACCCAGCGGCGACAGAATTTGTCCTTGAGCCAGCCGGTCGTGCAGATGATGTGCACGCCGGTCGCCGCCGAAATTTCGCGCAGCGCCTGCGGGTCGCGGCCGTAATCGCGCGGGGTCATCTCCACCAGCGCCCGCCCGCCCGCCAGAAAGAAACTGGTCAGCTCCCGCGTCGCAGCTGCGATGCTCTCCATGGCCAGGTCGCGATCGGCGACGTCGGCGGGTGGATGCGTGATGACATGCTCGTGCATGTAGGTGAAGCCCAAGGCTGTCGGTTCGATGTCGCCCAGCACCGTGCGAATTTTGCCCATTCTCTTTTCCCTTCCTTGCTCATCTCACCGTCCAACCGCCGTCGACCGTCAACACTGCGCCGGTGATAAAGCGCGCCTCGTCCGACAGCAGAAAGACCGCCGCACTTGCCACATCTTCCGGCATGCCCATGGCGCCGGTGAGGGGCTGGAGCTGCGTCAGCCGCGCCAGGATCGCCGGGTCTTGCTGGGCGCGACGGCTCATCGGCGTGGCGATCAGCCCCGGCGCAATCACGTTGACGCGCAGCCCCTGCGGCGCATAGTAGGACGCCATCGCTCGAGACAAGCCGATGATTCCGGCTTTGCTGGCCGCGTAGGCGTGCGTGGCGAAGTCTTCGTCGCCGCCCACCAGCCCCAGCACCGAGGCCAGGTTGACGACGGCCCCGCGGCTGGCGAGCAGCGCAGGCGTCGCATACTTGCAGACCAGGAAGACGGTGGTCAGGTTGAGGTCGAGCGTCCAACGCCAGCCCTCGAGCGTGCAACGGTCAACCGGCCCGTCGCCGTGCGCGCGTCCGCTGCCGCCCGCAGCGTTGAAAAGGCCGTCCAGGCGTCTCCAGCGCTCCATGATCTGCGCCACCGCCGCCTCCACCGCGGCCGGCTGCGTGAGGTCGACGGTCACGGGCAGCGCCTGGTCGGCGGCGAGGCGGCTGCACGTCTCCTGCAAGCCGTCGGCGGCGACGTCGAAAAGCGCCACGCGCGCGCCTTCCGCTGCACAACGCAGCGCCGTGGCTCGACCGATGCCGCTCGCCGCGCCGGTGACCAGCACGACCTTGTCCGCCAGCCGTTCCGTCACCGTGCACCTCCGGGCGGGCAGCCGTAGACCTGCGCCACGCGCGCCCGATAGTCGTCGTAGGTGCGCTCGAACAGATCGGCGGAGGCTTCGGCGCCGATCAACGCTGCGCTCGTCAACACCAGCGGCGGCTGGCCTCGCTTCACCAGCTCCTCCGCCACGAGGCATTTGAGCATATTCACCACCGCCACGTAGCCGATCGACGAGCCCGGCCCCACCGGCGTCTCCAGACCCTCGATGGTCACCATGGCGTCCCCCACCGGCGAACAGTTGTCGATGGTGACGTCGGCGATGTCGGAGAGTCGTTTTCCAGAGGAGTGGCGCACCGGAGAAGCCAGGCTGTGCGCCAGCGAGACCACGGCGATCACCGGCAGGCCGCGGCGCTTGGCCCCCAGCGCCACGTCGATCACGACGCCGTTGACGCCGCCGTTGGAGAAGACGATCATGCTGTCGTGCGCATGAAAGACAAAGTTGCGCAGGATGACCTCGCCGAAGCCTTCCAGCTTTTCCAGAAACATCGCCTGGCGCTGGCCGTTGGCGCCGACGACCTGCGTGTGGTTGGTGAGCGAAAGCTCCACAATCGGATGAAAGCCGGGAAAGCTCCCGTGCCGCGGAAACATCTCTTCGACAGGAATGCGCGAGTGGCCCGTGCCGAAGAGATGCACCAGCCCGCCGGCCGCAATCGAGTCGGCGCAGATGCGGGCCGCAGCCTCGATGGCGGGCGTCTGCGTCTCACGGATTTGCGTCAGGATGCGCTGCGCCGCCTCTAGATAGCGCAGCGCCGGCGAGGTCGAAGACTTTTCCACGATTTCACTCATGGCGTTACTTTCCTTCGCAACTTGTCTTTTGATGATTTAACTCTTTACTCGATCAGTGGCACGACGCGTCTTTCACGCGCGCTTAACACGGCTGTATCAACGATCTGCTGGCCGATGCGACAAATAGGGATCGACAACGGCCCGTGCACCGGTTCACCCGTGCGTAGGCTGTGCACAAAGTTCTGGATCGGATTCTGAAAAGGCGGCTTCAGCTCGTCGACCGGCAGCACCTGGCCTTCTGGATGCGCCCGCGTCTGCACGC
Source organism: uncultured Caldilinea sp. (assembly GCF_937128415.1). Classification (GTDB taxonomy): domain Bacteria; phylum Chloroflexota; class Anaerolineae; order Caldilineales; family Caldilineaceae; genus Caldilinea. The sequence goes on along the minus strand of NZ_CAKZMJ010000083.1, from coordinate 49,054 downwards.
GGATCGTCGGCTCATAGTCATAAGAGCTGATCGTTCCTTCTGTGCCGACGATCACGAAGCCACACTTGGGCTGCGGCTGATGCGTCCAGGGGTCGGTGAAGGTGCCCCAGCGCGTCTCGAATTTGGAGAGGCCTTTGGCGTAGCGCGCCACTGTAACGCTGTGCTCATCGACTTCAAGGCCGGGAGGCTCATAAACCATTGTCATGACCTCGATCGGTTTGTCGCCGCCGTGAAACCAGGTGCCCAACGTTGCGCCGTAACCTAAGTAATCGAGCAGCGAGCCGCCGCCCATGTCGCGGCGATAAAACCAGCTTTCACGCTTGCGCCGCTCCGCCTCTTCAGGTGCAACTTCCACTTTGTCGGCCAGGTGATAGAGCGGCCCACGGTTGCCGTCGTAGTAGTGCACCTCGATCACCTCGCCGATCACGCCTTCATCGATCAGCCGTTTGGTGGTGACATGCGGAGGATACCAGGCCAGCGGCCAGTTGATCACCATCTGTTTGCCCGTCGCAGCGACAGCCGCGATCATGCGATCCGCCTCGGCTAGCGAAGCTGCAAACGGCTTTTCGACCAGGATGTGCACGCCGTAGGGGGCTACGCGTTCGACCCAAAGCCCATGGGTGGCTGTGGCCGGGCAGAGAATGACGAAGTCCGGCTGCGTTGCTTCCAGGCACTGGCGGTAATCGGTGAAGATACGGTCATCGGGAATGGAGAAGTTGCGCGCGGCGGCGACCATCCGTTCCGGCTGTTCGTCGCAGATGCCGACAATTTCAACGTCCGGGTGTTCATACGCCTGACGCAATAGATCGCCCATGTGCATGTGGTCAAAGTTAATGCCGACGACTTTGAGTTTTGACATGACACACTTCCCTTCTATGGGCTCCCAAAACATTTCCTGATTTTTCTTTCATATCACGCCGGAGGTGAGGACTACGTGGGCGCCTTTCACGACACCGGGTGCGGCTGTGAGCCACACGTTTCCGGCGCACCGTAAAAACCTGGAAGTCAGCCATTCTGATTGGGCAGGCGATGCACCTCGCCTGGACGCTTTGGCTGGCGATCGCGCGCGCTGCCAATGGCGGCGAAGGCCAGCGCCAGGCTGCGAAGGTTATCCGCAGCGTTATTGTAAGGCGAGCGCTTTTCCTCGATGGCGCAGAGCAACTCCGCCATTGCACCGTGAAAGCCGTCTGGGAACCAGTGTCCCTTCAGGATAGGGGAGGCGACGCCTTGCGCCGTGAACAGTTGCACCGTCTGCTCCTGCAAATTGGGGCCGCTGCTCATCGCCGTTCCCTGCGTCCCGACCAGGTAGGTGCGGTCATGGTGGCCGAATTTCGTGACAGCGTTGAAACTGAGCGTCGCCTGCGCCGCCGGATAGTCCACGAGCACATGGGCGAGCATTGGCGGCCGCGGGCGTTGCTGGCGCGTGCGATTGACGGCAGCGAAAACCTGCTGTGGCTCTTCCTCGCCGAAGTAACAGGTCAACATATCGAACCAGTGGATGGCGAAATCGTAGAGCACCAGATCCGCGATGTCGTTGAAGGGTGTGTCCACCACCCACGAATGATCCCAGTGGACGGAAAGGTCGGCGCTGGTGAGCTCGCCCAACAGGCCCGCTGCAACCGCCAGGCGCAGATAGGCGACGTGCGGCGCCCAGCGGCCGTTCTGGTTGACGGCCAGTTGCACTCCTTGCTTTGCGGCCAGCTCACATAGGCGTGCGCCGACGTCCAGATCGAGCACGAAGGGTTTCTGACTGAGCACATGTTTTCGCGCCAACAGTGCAGCCTCGATCAACGGCACGCGTTCGGCGGGATGGGTGGCGATATCCACCACCTCGATGTCATCTCGGCGCAGCAGCTCGCAGGAGTCAGTGTAAACGGCGGCGTCTGGATAGAACGCTGCGCGACGCTCTTCTGCGCGTTCCCGAAATCGATCGCACAGCGCCACGACGTTGTATCCTGCGGAGCGATAGGCGGCAAGATGGTGCGCCGTGATGCCGCCGCAGCCGATCAGACCGATGGCGGGGCGGTAGCGCTGGGGGTCGCGCGGCCGGTAGGGCAAGTCCGGCGCCGTAAACGTCATCTGTGCGCTTTCGCGTGCACCACTGTAAACGTCCGGCTCCACCTGCAATCTTTCTTGATTCTTTTCAAGCGAGGTCTTCTGCACCATGACGCCTCCCCTCTATGTCATCGCAAACAATTCTTTCCCCGACGCCCGCTCCGCCGCCCAGAGCGCCGCGCCGATGGCGCCGGCGTCCGGGCCCAGCGCGGCCTGCACGATGCGCACGCGGTCGACCGGGATGGCGCGGCAGCGCTCGCGCACGATGGCGCGCACGGGCGCCAGCAGCTGCTCGCCGAGATTGGCCACGCTGCCGCCGAGAATCACGCACTCAGGGCTGAGCGCCGTGACCATGTTCGCCACGCCGGCGCCCAGATATTTCGTCACGTGCGCCAGGATCGACTGCGCGGTGGCGTCGCCCATTGCGGCGGCCTGTCCGACCAGCGCAGGGGTCACACGGGCGGGATCGCCGTCCGCAAGCTGCAGCAACAGGCTGTCCGGCGCCTCCGCCAACCGCTGCACCGCCAGCTTCTGAATGGCCACGCCGCTGGCGTAGGTCTCCAGGCAGCCGCGGTTGCCACACGTGCACAGCGGCCCGTCGGGGTCCATGGTCAGATGGCCGATCTCTCCCGCTGTGCCGTCGATGCCCCAGAAGAGCCGTCCGTTGATGGCGATGCCGCCGCCGACGCCCGTGCCTAGCGTGAAGCCGACCACCGTCTGCGCGCCGCGACCCGCGCCGAGCAGCGTCTCCGCCAGCACGAAGGCGCGCGCGTCGTTGATCAGCCACACGGGGCGCCCTAACGCCTCCTGCAGGAACGGCCCCGCCGGCACGTTGCGCCAGGCGCCCGCCAGGTTGGGCAAGAAGTGCGTGTAGCCGGTCTTCAGGTCATAGACGCCGGGCACGCCGAGTCCGATGGCGGCAAGCTCCGCCACTGCAAGGCCGGCATCAGCGCAGGTTCTTTCCACCAGCGTCGCCATGCGTCGCAGCACCGCCTCCGGCCCTTCGTGAGAATCGGTCGGCGCGGCGGCGCGCGCCAGCGTGCGTCCGCTTTCGTGTTCGAGAATCGTCACAGCGATCTTGGTGCCGCCGAGGTCAACGCCCGCCAGGATCATCCTCGCTACTCCGCGCCGGAGAAGAGCGCGCCGTCTGCGCGCAGCTGTTGTTGCAACCGGGCGATCGGCACACTGCGCACGAGGCCCTCGTTTTGCAGCGCCATCGCCGCCGCCGTTCCGGCGGCCTGTCCCATCGCCATGCACTGCCCCATGCTGCGCACCGAGGCGTGGGCGTCGTGCGTCGCTGAAAGACAGCGGCCGGCGACCAGCACGTTGGCGAGCGTCTGCGGGAGCAGGCTGCGGAAAGGAATGTCGTACGTTGCGCCGGGGGGCAGATACTCCCAGCGCGTGTCGCTGCCGGGGTGGTGGTCCTCGATGGGCGCGCCGCACTGGGCGATGGCGTCGGGAAAATGGCGGGCGTTGAGCACATCCTCGCGCGTCAGGCGATAGTCGCCGTAAACGCGGCGCGTCTCGCGCACGCCGATCTGTGTGCTGAAATTGATCAGGTAGGCGTTTTCGTAGCCGGGGATGCGTTCGCGCAGGAAGCGCACGTACTCCATCGCCTGCTTGCGGCCTTCGACCTCGGCCTTGGTCAGCTCGACCGGGTCGGTGGCGTCGACGTAGGCGACGCGCGTCATGTTGGTAGCGACGACGCCGCGCAGCGGCGTGCGGTGGACGCTGCCCTCCTCGCGGGGCAACCGGTATTCGCCGCTGAGGTTGGCCTCCTTCATCAGCCGCACCAGGTCTGCGCGTTTGACCTTGAGGGCGCGTTCTTCGTCGACGTTGCCGAGCCGGAAGGTCGTGGTGAGCGACTGGGCGGGCCCATCTTCGCCCGCCAGCTGGAAGGGCGCGCCAGCGCGAAAGCAGAGGTCGGCGTCCCCTGACGCGTCGATGAAGACCTTGCCGGTGATCCAGCCCAGCCCGCTCTTGCCCGCCACCAGCAGGCCCGTCACGCACTCGCCCTCCTTGCGCACATCGACGCAGAAGGTGTGCAGACGCAGGCGCACGCCCGCCTCCAGCGCCGTCTGCTCCCACACCACCTGCAGGGTGGGCGGGTCGTAGGTGACGGCCTGCCCTGCGCCGTAGCTGCTGGGGCGCTCGATGACCATGCCGTAGCGTCGCAGCCGCTCGACAATCTCCCATGGAATGCCGCCCACGACGCGCCGCGCATCGTTGCCGGGGATGTAGAAACCGTAAAACGAATCCAGCACCATGGTGGAGGTGCCGCCGAGAAAGCCGTAACGCTCCACAAGCAACGTGTCGGCGCCGGCGCGCGCTGCGGCGATGGCGGCCGTGCATCCTGCGCACCCCGCGCCCAGCACGACGACTTCGGCGCTGTCGAAGACCGGGAATTGCATGGGGAATCTTCCTTGTTAGAAATTTGTTCTGTATTTTGAATATACTCTAGTCGATTTTTGGGCGTTTGTCAAGGAGGTTTCACGCAATTTATACAAATAATAGAATATTTTATAGCGCCTGATCATCGAAGAAGGAAAGAGATGAGTTGCGCAACAAAATACGGGGGCATTGACATTCCCTCGGCGACATGTTACCCTTGAACAAGAGAGTGTTCAATATTTTGAATTTTATGCACGATGGCGTCAAAAACGGGGAGGCTCATGACGACGCTGGCGGGAAACCAGGATCACCGCATCACGGCGCAGGCGTTCATGACGCGACAGGGGCGGATCGTCGTTGAGCTGGCGCGCGTGTTGGTCGAGATGAAACCCGGCGATCGCCTTCTGCCGGTGCAGGAGTATGTCGAACTCTTTCACGTCGGCGCGGGCACCGTGCAGAATGCTCTGGACTATCTTCAGGACAGCGGCGCAGCGCAGCTCGAGGCGCGCGGTCGGCTGGGAACATCGATTGCGATGCTGGATTACATCCGCCTGTGGCGGCTCGGCTATCAGCGGCCAATGGTCGGCGCTTTGCCGCTGCCTTATTCTCGCCACGTGGAAGGGCTGGCGACGGCGCTGTACGCTCAATTCGCCGAAGCTGGCGTGGAGCTGACCTTGCGCTTCATGCGCGGCTCATCGCAGCGCCTGCAGGCCCTGGCGCAGGGAACAGTCGACTGGGCGCTGCTGTCGAGGTTCGCCGCGGAGACGGCAACGGCGCACGGGTTTACGGTGACGACGGTCGTGGCGTTGGGCGAATACACCTATCTGGCGGGCCACGTGCTCCTGCTGCGGGATCCCTCGGCTACGGGCTTACGCGACGGCGATCGCCTGGGCGTCGACTTCCTCTCTTCAGACCATACCTATATTTCGCGGGCGGTGAGCCGAGGGCGACGCGTCGAGCTGATAAGCATCCAGTATGACCAGGCGCTGGATTTGCTCGCCGCCGGCGCCATCGACGCCGTGGTGTGGACAAATCCGGAAACGCCCGCCGCACTCGACCATGTGGCGATGACGCCATTGACGACGGACGACGATCCGATGCTGCCGGCGCTCGGCGAGGCCGTGCTGGTCGCCGATCCGGCGCGACCGGCCGCCGCTAATCTGCTCCAGGCGCTGCTCGACGTTCCAGCGCTGCTCGAGATTCAACGCGCGGTGGTCCAGCGCACGCGCGTCCCCAGCTACTGAACAAGCCTTCTCCCCTGAGCGGGTATACGGTGAAGCGAGGCGCCGGGTAGCCACTGGGTCTCGGTGCGCGTCTACAAGAACGGCGTGCTGATCGGCGCCGGGCCGACGACGAGCTTCTTCGTCAACCGCGGCGGGCGCATCGGCGCCTGGCACCACCAGCCGCCGGCGCGCGCTTCGACGACTTCGGCGGCGGCGACACGCCCGCCAGCAGGGTCGGCGGCGCCGCCGCCGAAGAAGCTTGGCTCGCCATCAATAACTGGCTCTACCTTCCCGCCGTCCAATAGTATTATTCATAACAGAACGCAATGCAGACGGATTCATTATTTGGAGGCCAACATGACGCAACTGTTCCTTGTCCGTTTTCACGATCCCGCCCTGGGCTCCCGTGTAGGTGTGCAAATTGGCGCTACTGTCCACGATGTCACAGAGGAGGTTGGTTCTGTGGCGATGTGGCTGCGCGCAAGCGCAGGCCGCGTCGACGCCGCCATCGCCGATCTGCGCCAGGCCGTTCATTCCTCGCCCTATACTGTTCCCACAGACGCGCTCAACCACGAGCCCGCACCGGATCGCCTGCACTGGTTGCCGCCCGTCGACGCACAAGACGTGTGGGCTGCTGGCGTTACTTACGAGCGCAGCCGTATCGCCCGTCAGGAGGAAGCAAAAGATGGCGGCGACGTCTATGCACGCGTCTATGTGGCCGAGCGTCCCGAACTCTTCTTTAAGGCGCGCGGCCCGTGGGTGGTCGGCCCATATGATCGGGTGGGCATCCGCCATGATGCAACCTGGAATGTGCCGGAGCCTGAGCTGGTGCTCATAATCAATCCGGCACTAGAGATCGTTGGTTTCACCATCGGCAGCGATATGAGCAGCCGCGATATCGAAGGCGAGAACCCTCTCTATCTGCCCCAGGCCAAAATCTACACGCGTTCTTGCGCTTTAGGACCGGCCATTGCTCTTGGCAAAGTGGATAATGTGTGGCCAGCGAAGCGCATTGCAATGCAGATTGTCCGCAACGGTGCTGTAGTGTTCAGCGGTGAGACCCACACCGGTAAAATTCGCCGTCGACCAGACGAATTGGTCGCTTATCTGGGACGCGCTCTGAAGTTTCCTGATGGCGTGGCGTTAATGAGCGGAACCGGCATCGTACCTGAGGACACCTTCACGTTGACCGCTGGTGATGAGGTGCAGATCACCATCGAGGATGTGGGAACTTTACGAAATGTGGTGGCGGTGGTGTAAACAACAACGTCGCCGGTCCGATCTGCCATGCAGCGTGTATGCATCTGGGCGCCCATATCCCCAATCTCTTTTTTGTGGAGTCGGTCCGCGCATTTTATAAAACTTATTTTCCGATTTTGAGCACACTGGAAGTCACCGTGTGCGACGGTCATTTGCCCATTCCAGAAGGTCCAGGTTTGGGCGTGTCTCTGCGTGAAGAGGCGCTTCACCGTTCTGACCTGACTTACAAAGTTTCAGATGGTGAAGGGCTTGCAAAAGGACGTCGCACCATGGGAGATCACTGGGCGGTGGAAGAAATTCGGTAGACGAATTTCAAACTTGCGCATCTCCTTGCCTCCCGCTACGATTTTCCCATGGCATACGAACGCTTCGAGTGGCTCGAAATTCCTGAGCAGCCCACGACGCCTGCGAAGAAGTCGAAACCGCCCGCCGAGGCGAGGGTGGGCAAGCGTTGCCCGCAGTGCGGCTGGCTGGATGAGGAGACGGCGCTGAGCTGTTTTCGCTGCAGCTACCGCTACAACGTCGATCACTCCATGGCCGAGCGCATCGCCCAGCTCGGCGTCCGGCTGCCGCCGCGCGTGATCGAAACCAGACAGAACCTGGAGAATTTCTTCCGCATTCACGGGCGCGCGCGGCCGCCGGAGTCGCCGACGGTGCATCAGCTGCGCGTGCAGGCGGAGGCGCTGCGCCTGAGCCGGGGCTTCGACCGCCTGCTCTGCCTCGATGAGATTGTCGTGGAGCATTACGAACATCAGCTCGACGCAGCGCTGCGCGCGCTGCGCGAGATGCGCGGCCGCGCGCTGCTTGCGGACGAGGTCGGCCTCGGCAAGACGATCGAAGCCGGCATCGTCATGAAAGAGCTGATCCATCGCGGGTTGGTGCGCACCGTGCTGGTGTTGACGCCCGCCTCGCTCACCGAGCAGTGGCGCGAGGAGCTGGAGACCAAGTTTGGAGAAACCTTCACCGTGATGGAGCAGCCCTCGGCGTGGCGGGCGGCGGCGCAGGCCGAACATGGACGCTGGATCGCCAGCCTCGACCGCGCCAAGCTGGCGCATCAGCGCGAGGCGATCCTCAGCCGCGACTACGATCTGCTCATCGTGGACGAGGCGCACAAGCTCAAGAATCGCAGCACGCTGGCCTGGGAGTTCGTCAATCAGATTCGCAAGCGCTACGTGCTGATGTTGACCGCCACGCCGGTGCAGAACGATCTGATGGAGCTCTACAGCCTCATCACCATCCTGGCGCCGGGGCAGTTGGGCACGGTGCGCGCCTTCCGTCGCCACTTCCTCGACAGCTATGACCCGCGGCAGCCGCGCAACGCCGCCTCGCTGCGCCGCCTTCTCAACGACGTGATGATCCGCAACCGGCGCAGCAAGGTCAACGTGCATTTCCCTCGCCGCCAGGCCGCCATCTACCACCTGGAGCTGAGCGAGGCGGAGTGGACCCTCTATCGCGAGGTGACCGAGTACATTCGTCGGCGCTTTCGCGACGGCGACAGCGCCAAACATCTGCGCCTGACGCTGCTGACCCTGCAGAAGGAGCTGAGCAGCAGCCCCCAGGCGCTCGCCCACACCCTGCGCAGGATGCTCGCCGACCCGGCGCACGGCGAAAAGGTGCGCGGCGAGCTGCAGCGCTTCCTGGAACTGGCCGAAGCGATTCCCGAGAGCCGCAAGATGCGGGCGGTGTTCGAGATTCTCGACCGCTTTCCGGGCAAGTTCCTGATCTTCACCGAATATCGCCAGACGCAGGAGAGTATCCTGCACGCGTTGCATCGACGAGGCGTCCAGGCGGTCGGCTTTCACGGCGGGATGGATATTCACCAGAAAGAGGCGGCGGTGGCCCTTTTTCGCAAACCGGACGCAGAAGGCGGCGCTCGCGTGCTGGTGAGCACGGAGAGCGGCGCGGAGGGGCGCAACCTGCAATTCTGCCACCAGCTCATCAACTACGACCTGCCCTGGAATCCCATGCGCGTCGAGCAGCGCATCGGTCGGCTCCATCGCCTGGGCCAGGAGCACGACGTCACCATCTTCAACCTGAGCTGCAACGACACTATCGAAGCGCACGTGCTCGATCTGCTGGCGCGCAAGATTCGCATGTTCGAGCTGGTGATCGGCGAGCTGGACATGATTCTCGGCCACATCGACGGCGCCAAATCCTTCGAGGAGCTGCTACGCGAGGCGTGGGAAAGCGCCGCCAGCGAAGAGGATCTGCGCAGTCGCCTTGCCAGGCTGGGCGATGTGCTCGTCCAGGCGCGCAATGAGTATGAACGGGTGCGCGAGGCCAATCGGCTGCTGGACTGGGCGCTGGAGGGCTGAGGCGAATCCTTTCCGGCGCCTGCATCCTCCGTTGCAGCGACGGAGGGCTTTTGCAAGAAAATCTCGATTTGGAAAAGCGCCGCTGCTGCTTCTATAATTTCTGCACTATCTTCGGTCGGAAGCTACAATCGACAACTGGGTCGACAGGATTTGAGTCGCCCGGCGTCATCGACCGAAGCTCGCGGTGTAGCTCTGCACCGCTGCATTCTACTTGGTTTTACAATTTGCTTTTCCAGTTCAAACATTATCACCACGAAGAAAGGAAGGTGCACATGCGCAATGCTCGTTTTCTTCTCTTGTTTGCTGCGCTGATTGCGCTTTTGACGGCCTGCGTCGCTCCTGCGCCGGCGGGTGCGCCGGCGGCCCCTGCTGCGCAACCGGCGCCGGCTGAAGCGCAGCCTCAGCCCACCGGCGGTCAGGTCGTGATCGCCCCAGGCCAAACCATCCGCATCGGCGGTTCGTTTGCGCTGACCGGCCCTATCCCAGACCCCGGCAAGGACATCCGCCAGGCGGCTGAAATCGCCATCGACGACCTCAACGCCGCCGGCGGCGTCGAAGGCTTCCTCTTTGAGCTGGTCGCCGAGGACGGCGCCTGCTCCGGCGACCAGGGCACGGTGGTCGGCAACAAATTTGCGGCCGATCCCACGATCGTCGCCGTCACGGGCGGCACCTGCTCCGGCGAGACCTTCGGCCTGAAGCCGATTCTGCAGCGCGCTCGCATTCCCTTCGTCTCCCCCAGCGCCACCAACCCCGCCATCACCGATCCGGAGTGCGACGTCTGCAACCGCGTGGCGCTCAGCGATGCGCTGCAGGGCGAAGTGGACGCCGACTTTGTCTACAACCAGCTCGGCCTGCGCAAGGTCGCGGTGATGCACGACAATTCCGACTACGGCAAAGGCCTGGCGGAGATCTTCCAAAACGCCTTCATCAGGCTGGGCGGCGAAGTCACCAACTTCGAGGGCGTCCAGGTGGGCGACACCGACTTCCGCGCCGTGCTCGCCAAGATCGGCGCCAACCAGCCGGAGCTGATCTTCTTCGGCGGCTACTCGACCGAGGCGGCGCTGATCGCGCAGCAGATGAAGGAGACGGCCGGCCTCGAGAACGCCAAATTCATGAGCGACGACGGCGCCTACACGCAGCAGTACCTGCAGGCGGCCGGCGCAGCCGCAGAAGGCACCTACATGTCCTTTGTGGCCGGCGACGCCCAGGCCGACAAACTGGCGGAGTTCACCGAGAAGTACGTCGCCAAGTTTGGCGTCGAGCCGAGCCAGCTTGGCCCGTTCCATGGCCAGTCCTATGACTCGGTCATCCTGATCGGCGAGGCCATCAAGCGCGTGGCCAAAGTCGATGACAACGGCAACCTGGTGATCGACCGCGAGGAGCTGATCAAGGCCATCCGGGCGACCAAGGGGCTGCAGGGCATCACCGGCACGCTGACCTGCAATGAAATCGGCGAATGCGGCGCCGGCGGCGTGCAGATTTTCATCGTCGAAAACGGCCAGTTTAAGCAGATCGCCGGCTTCGGCATGTAAGGCCAACGCTTCGGACGATTTGTCCTGTCTGCGCAGCAGCGTTGAGACGGCTTCCGCAGCGAGGCTGTTCCAACGCTGCTGTGCAGCAGCTACAGAGAATCCTCATTCAACCGAAAAAGAACTCAAAATATCGTGGCGGTTACAACGTATTCATCCACCTCTGTTCGCTTTCGACAAAAAACGACCACCCGTTGGCTGGTGCGCGGGCTGGGCGTGCTGATCCTCGCACTGGTGGCCTGGCGCGTCGTCACCGTGGGCCTCGCTGAGGGTTATCCGGCCACTTTCTGGATGTCGCAGCTGATCAACGGGCTGGTGCTGGGCGGCGTCTATGCGCTGGTTGCGCTGGGCTATACGCTGGTCTACGGCATTTTGCTGATGATCAACTTCGCCCACGGCGACGTCATGATGATCGGCGGCTTCACCGGCTTTTTCGCCCTGCAATTTTTCATGGCGTTGGGTTGGCTGCAGGGGCCGGCGGCGCTGGTTGCGCTTGCGCTGATCTTGATCGTGGCTGCGGGCATGTTCGGCTCCGTATTGACCGGCGTCACCCTGGAGCGGGTCGCCTATCGGCCGCTGCGGGGAGCGCCGCGTCTGGTGCCGCTGATCAGCGCCATCGGCGCATCGCTCTTCCTGCAATATTCGGTCTTGCTCATTTTCGGCGTCAGCCCGCGCGTCTACCAAAAGCCTGCTTTGATCGAAGGCGGCTTCCGCGCCGGCGGGGTCTTTGTTCCTTATACAGGGCTCATTATCTTTGTGACCTCGCTCTTTTTGATGTTAATGCTGTACTTGATCGTCCAACGCACCAAGCTGGGGCGCGCCATGCGCGCCGTCGCCGAAGATAAGGGCACGGCGGCGTTGATGGGCATCGACGTCGACCGCGTGATCGTCTTCACCTTCATCCTCGGCTCTGCGCTGGCGGGCGCCGCCGGCGTGATGCTGGGTTTTCACAACACGGTGGTCAAGTTCAACAGCGGTTTCATCCCAGGTTTGAAGGCCTTCACCGCTGCAGTGCTCGGCGGCATCGGCAACATCCCCGGCGCCATGGTCGGCGCGCTGTTGCTCGGCGTGATCGAGGCCATCGGGCCGAGCGCACTGGGCATCCCCACCGAATATAAAGACATCATCGCCTTCACCGTGCTGGTGTTGATTCTGATCTTCCGTCCCTCCGGCCTGCTTGGCGAGGTGGTGAGCGAGAAAAGGGCGTGAGGAGTATGCTGCTTCCATCCGTACAAAGGGGCCTTCGCATCGGCGCCATTGCGTTCGCAATTCTGACCTATCTCGTTCTGGTGGGGCTGCCGTTGCGTCTCGGCGACCTCGCCCTTCCCATTTTAGCAGGTGCAATGGCGCTTTTTTTCTGGCTGGCGTTGCGCGGGGGAAAGAGCAAGCAGGATGTATTCAATCGACAGCCTGCGCTGCTCTTCACGGCAGGCCTGAGCGGAGGGCTGACTGCGGGATTGCTGATTGCGGCGTTGCTCGCCGTGTTCGTCAATCTTACGAGCAGCGGGGTTCGCCTTCAGCCCATCTTTGACAAAATGACGCCGCCAAATCTGGCGGCGCTCTACGGCGTCGCCCCCGGTGCAATTGTCGGCGGCGAGCTTTCGCCGCTGGCCTGGCTGCAACAGGCGCTGCTGTTGACCGTCGCCAGCGGCGTGGGCGCTGCGCTGGTGTTGGTGGAGCGTTGGGCTCGCGGCCGTCCGACGCCGCGCATCTCGGCGCTGCGTTGGATCCCGCTGCTTCTGCCCATTGCGCTCTTTCTCTTCGTGCTCTGGCTGGGCATGCCGGGAGTGACCTTCGGCGGCAACAATCGGGGCACGATCCGTCTGCTTGCCGCCATGGTGACGATCGGCGCCGGCATCCTGGCGCTACGTGCGGCGCATCCGGGTCGCGAACGACAGCTCCTTTCATTGCTTTATTTGGCCGGGGTCGCATACCTTCCGTTTACGCTTGACCAATTTCAAAACTCGGTGCTCGGCATTGTCTTCATCTTTGTGATGATGGGGCTCGGCTTGAACATCGTCGTCGGCTTCGCCGGGCTGCTCGACCTGGGCTACGTCGCCTTTTTCGCCATCGGCGCGTACATGTACGCCTTCCTCTCGGCGCCGTTTTCCTCGCCCTGGCTGTCTGCGCAGCTGCAAAGTCTGGGCATTCCGGCCAATGCGCCGCTGCTCAGCTTCTGGATGGCGCTGCCGATCACGATGCTCGCCGGTTGGATCGGCGGCGTGCTGTTAGGCATTCCGGTGTTGCGGCTGCGCGGGGACTACCTGGCGATCGTTACGCTTGGCTTCGGCGAGATTATCCGCCTGTTCATGCTCAACCTGGCGGAGCTGACAAACGGCCCGCGCGGGCTGCTCAACATTGCGCCGCCCTATCTGTTCGGATACAACCTCGGCAACCCGCGCGATATCTTTATTTTAGGGCTGATCGGCTCCGCTGTGATTGCGTTTTCCGCCTACCGGCTCGACAACTCTCGCTTGGGCCGCGCCTGGATCGCCATGCGCGAAGACCAGGACGTGGCGCAGGCGACCGGCGTCAACCTCGTGCGCACCAAGCTGCTGGCGTTTGCCATCGGCGCGCTCTTTGCAGCGCTCGCCGGCCAGCTCTATGCCGCCCGCCAGACGAACATCTTCCCGGAAAATTTCTCGCTCTTCGTGTCGATCGATGCGCTTTCGCTCGTGATCGTCGGCGGCATGGGCAGCATCCCCGGCGTGGTGCTCGGCGCCCTGGCGTTGAAAGGTCTGCCGGAGGTGCTGCGCGGGGTCGATGAGTATCGCATCGTCACCTTTGCGGCGCTGTTGGTGACCATGATGATCGTGCGACCGGAGGGCATCATCCCCTCGACGCGACGGCGCCGCGAGCTACATGAAGAGGCGGAGCCTGTGGTCGGTGAAGACGTCCCCTCTGTGCTGGAGCGGCTTGCGCCTGAGCTGAAATCAGACAACCCGGATGGAGGTAAAAAATAAAATGGCGTTGCTTGAGGCGCGCGGCGTCACCAAAGTGTTCGGCGGCCTGGTGGCGGTCAGCCAGGTCGATCTCACGATCGAAGAGCGCATGATCGCAAGCTTGATCGGCCCCAACGGCGCCGGCAAAACGACGTTCTTCAACTGTCTCACCGGTTTGTACAAGCCCGAAGAAGGCGACATCCTCTTCGATGGACGTTCGATTATCGGGCTGCGCCCTGATCAGATCACTGCGCTCGGCATTGCGCGCACCTATCAGAACATCCGGCTCTTCGGCAGCATGACCGCCATCGAGAATATTCTGGTCGGCCAACACGTGCGGCTGCGCTCGACGCCGCTCGGCGCCATCTTGCAGACGCCGTTTACGCGACGCGAGGAACAACGCGCGGAGAAGCGGGCGCGCGAGCTGCTCGCCTTCGTCGGCCTCACCGGCAAGGGCGATATGCTGGCCAAGAATCTTCCGTACGGCGACCAGCGTCTGCTCGAGGTGGCGCGCGCGCTGGCCAGCGACCCCAAGCTGCTACTCCTCGACGAGCCGGCCGCCGGCATGAACCCGCGCGAAACCGAAGCCATGATGCATCTCATTCATCGTTTGCGCAACGAGCTCGGCATCACCATCCTGCTCATCGAGCACGACATGAAGGTGGTCATGTCGATTTCCGACCGCGTCACCGTGCTCGACTACGGCAAGAAGATCGCCGAAGGTCGACCTGAAGAAGTGCGCAACGACCCCAGAGTGATTGAAGCCTACCTCGGCCCAGGCATCCTGGCGGAGACGCATCCATAGAGGAGAATTGCACCTATGCTGGTGCTTGACCAGATTCACACCTACTACGACCGCATCCATGCCCTGAAGGGCGTCTCGCTCACCGTCGACAAAGGCGAAATCGTCACCCTGATCGGCTCCAACGGCGCCGGCAAGACGACCACGCTGCGCACGATCAGCGGGCTGCTGCACCCGCGCATGGGGTCGATCTATTTCGAGGGTCAGCCGATCGACCATCTCCCTGCACACGAGATCACGCGGCTCGGCATTTCCCAATCGCCGGAGGGGCGCAAGATTTTCGCCCGCCTCACCGTGCGCGAAAACCTGGAATTAGGCGCGTTCACGCGCACCGACAGGGCCGCCATCCGCGAGGACATGGAGCGCGTGATGGAGCTCTTCCCGCGGTTGCGCGAGCGTCTGAACCAGCGCGGGGGCACGCTCTCCGGCGGCGAGCAGCAGATGCTGGCCATCGGCCGCGCGCTGATGAGCCGCCCACGCCTCCTGCTGCTCGACGAGCCTTCGATGGGGCTGGCGCCGCTGCTGGTCGACCAGATCTTCCGCATCATCCGCAACATCAACGAACAAGGGACGACCATTTTGCTGGTCGAGCAGAACGCGCATGTGGCGCTCTCGATTGCACACCGCGCCTATGTGATGGAGACAGGCGTCATCGTGCTCGAAGGCCCGGCCGCCCAGGTGCTCGCCAGCCCGCAGGTGCGCGAAGCCTATTTGGGCGGATAGCGCCTTGGCTGCTCTCCCCGAGCAGTGAAACCGTCGTCCTTCGCCGCACGTTTTAAAGCCAGGAGATCGCCCTATGCCGCGACCGCTGCTTGATTCACCGTACATTTTCGGCCTCCACGATCCGGGCGGAGAATGGATCATGGCGCAGGCAGGGCGCCGTGGATGGATTCTGTTCACGGAGGCCGTCGGCAGCGATCCGAACGATCGCAGCGGCGCCGACTATCGCCCTTACAGCGAACAGGATTTCGGCGTGATTGTGCGCATCAACAACGGCTACGGCGCCGTCGGCACGATCCCTACGCCGGAACAATACGCCAGCTTCGCGCGCCGCGTCGCCAATTTCGTGGCCGCCAGCCCCGGCTGTCACATCTGGATCATCGGCAACGAGACCAATCATCCGCAGGAATGGCCGGTGGATCACCGCGGCCCGCGCCCGATTTTGCCGGAAGACTACGTGCGCTGTTTTCGCCTGTGTCGCGAGGCCATTCGCTCCCTGCCCGGCCACGGCGACGATCTCGTCGTCATCGGGGCGGTGGCGCCCTGGAACGCGCAGTTGACCTATCCCGCCAACCCCACGGGGGACTGGGTCCTGTACTTCCGCCACATCCTGGAGGGGCTGGGCGCCGATGGGCTGGACGGCATCGCGCTGCACACCTACACCCACGGCCCCGATCCGGCGCTCATCCTCGATCGCTCCACGATGAATCCGCCGTTTCAGCATCGTTTTTTCAATTTTCAGGCGTATCGCAACTTCATGGACGCCATCCCTTCCACCATGCGCAGCCTGCCCGTTTTCATCACCGAGACCAATCAGGACGCGCCATGGTTGGACGCCAACAACGGCTGGGTGCAGGCCGCCTACGCCGAGATCGACCGCTGGAATCGTCAGCCGGGCGCGCAACAGATTCGCTGTCTGCTGCTTTACCGCTGGCAGCGCTACGATCAATGGCACATCGACGGTAAGAACGGCGTCATCGCCGACTTCCGCGCTGCGCTCGCCAATGACTATCGCTGGAAGGAGCCGCCGCCGAAACCGGCGCGCTACCAGGTGGGAGACGTGGTGCGCACCCTGGCCGCCATCAATCTCCGCGCCGCGCCGTCCGGTCAGATTCTCGGCGTGTTGCCGCCCGGAACGCAGGCGACGATTCGCAGCGCGCCCCATGCGATGAGCGGCGGTCTCCCCTTTTGGGCGGTGCGCGTGCTCTTCAACGGTCAGCCGCGCAACGGCTGGCTGGCTCAATACACGCTGGATGGCCTGCCCCTGCTGATGCCGGAGACGTTCGGCAACCTGCGGCCTGCGTCCTACAAAGCGGGCGACAAGGTGCGCACGCTGGAGGTGATCAACTTCCGCAGCCAGCCCGCCGGCCCGGTGCTCGGACAGCTCCCGCGCAACACCGTGCTGACCGTCCTCGATCCCATTTTTGTGATGGCGACCGGCGTGCCGTGGTGGTCGGTGCGCGGGGAACTGAACGGCGCGCCCGTGGATGGTTGGGTGGCGCAATATACGCAGGGCGGCGTCAATTTGCTCGAGCTTCACCTGCCGGGCGCCCCGCCGGAGAGTGCGTTGGCGAGCGTCGCTGCGGCGCCGACCTTTGCGCCGGGGGTGGAGGTGCGCACGCGCACGCTGGTGCGGATGCGACGCACGCCGGGCGTGACCAACAAGCCCGCCGGCGACACAATTGCGCTGGTTCCCGCCGGCGCAACTTTGACGCTGCTGGAGGGGCCGCGCCGCGTCGATGACATGGAGTGGTGGCGCGTGCGCGGCGCGCTCCCTGACCTGGGCCGCGTCGAGGGATGGATGGCGCGCAGCCTTTCCTCCGGCGAGGCGCTGCTAGAGCTGGCGCTGCCGGAGCCGCCCGCTCCCCCCGCCATTGAGCCGCCGCAGCCCTCTCCCCCTCGCTACACGTTCACGCCGGGCGATCGCTTCCGCACGACCACGCTGGTGCGTCTGCGCCGCTCTCCGGGACACCTCGGCAAAGGGCCGGAGGACATCGTCGCCGACATCGCGCCGGCCATCGAAGGCGTCATCGTCGCCGGCCCCTCGGAAAAGGATGGGCTGATCTGGTGGCAGGTCCAGATCGTCGCCAGAGATGGTGCGATTTTCGCCGGCTGGATGGCCGAAGCCACTGCGGATGGAGAAGTTTTGCTGCAAAAAATTAGCGCGCCCCCGCCGCCCCCTGCCTTGCGCGTCGGCGATCTGGTGCAGACCAGCGACTTTCTCAATGTGCGCCGCACGCCCGGCGTCGTCAACAAGCCGCCGGATGACGTGCAGGGCGCGCTGCGACCGCGCACGACGGTGGTGCTGCTCGACGGTCCGCGCCAGGTGGATGGGGTGACCTGGTGGCGAGGAGGCGCCATCCTCACGCCGCCGGGCGTTGTCGTGCGCGGCTGGATGGCTGCGGCCCTGGCGGGCGTCGGCGATCTGCTGGTGCGCGCGCCGGTTTTGCCCGGGACAAACATCCCAAATCCGGCGGACGGCGTCTACCTCCATCCTCCGTTCGATGGCGTCTACACCATCGGCCAGCTTTGGGGAGAAAACAGCGCCTTCTACGCGCGCTACAGCTACGACGGCGTCCCGCTGTTAGGACACAATGGCGTGGACTTTTCCACTCCCGTCGGGGTGGCGCTGCGCGCCGTCGATGACGGCGTGGTGCTGCGCGCCGACTTCGAGGCGGGCGGCTTTGGCAACTTCGTCCTGCTTGGTCACAGCTGGGGAGAGTCGATCTACGCGCATCTCTCCGCCTTTGAGGTGAGCGTCGGCCAGACGGTCACGCGCGGCCAGCTCATCGGCCGCTCCGGCAACACAGGCGCCAGCACCGGCCCACATCTGCATTTCGCCATCCGCATCCATCCCTACACACGCGGAGACGGCTGGGGCGGCTTCAGCGATCCGCTCCCCTATCTGCCGCCGACCGCCTACCGACTGCCTCCGTACATCCTCGACCCGTCGCCCGCCCTTGCCATGGCGTCCGCAGCGCCGGAGGACGCCTTCGTACGCTTGGCGCCTTCCGGGATGGGCGCCGTCCCCAGCCACGAACGCCCCTGAACAACGGATTCAGATAGGAGCGGACGCAGCACGCATCCAGCGGACAATTTGCTCCCGTTCAAACCCGTTGTTGCGTCTTTATGCTATACTTCACATCGATTGATCGATTTCGAGTGGAGCATTCATGCCGCGACCGTTGTTCGATTCGCCGTATATTTTCGGAATTCATGAACCCGGCGGGGAGCACCTGATGTTGGCTGCGCGCAAGCCGGGTTGGATCCTCTTTTCTGAAGTGCTTGGCCATGACCCGAACGATTTGAGCGGCGTCGACTACAGCACCTACGCCAACCAGGGCTTCGGCATCATCGTTCGCCTGAACCACGGCCACGAGCCGGAAGGCACCATTCCCCACAGCAGCCAATACGAAGCCTTTGCACGCCGCGTCGCCAACTTTGTCGGCATCAGCCGCGGCGCGCATATCTGGGTCATCGGCAACGAGATGAACTACGCCGTCGAGCGCCCGGGCGTCAAGATCGACTGGTCGCGTCACAACACGCGACGCGAAGGCCCACCGGAGATCGCAGACCCCATGCGCCGCGGGTTGGCCATTCGTTTCAACACGCTGCCCGACCACTCAAATGAAATTCGCACCACGCGCGGGGCGATGATCAGCCCCGGCGAGGTGATCACGCCCGAACTGTATGCGCGCTGCTACCGCCTCTGCCGCGACGCCATTCACCGCCTGCCGGGCCATGAGGACGACCTGGTGCTTGTCGGCGCTGTGGCGCCCTGGAACACGCAGACCATCTATCCAGGCAATCCCAATGGCGATTGGGTTCAATATTTTCAGGATATATTGACACTTCTGGGGCCAGATGGCTGCGATGGCTTTGCGTTGCATGCCTACACCCATGGAGCCAGCCCTGCGTTGATCTCCAGTTCGGCCAAAATGGCGCCGCCTTTTCAAAATCGCCACCTGCAATTCCGCGCCTACATGGACTTCATGAACGCCGTGCCCGCCTCGATGCGCCATCTGGCGGCGTTTCTGACTGAAGTGGGGCAGGTGCAGCCGTGGGTCGATCAGAACAGCGGGTGGGTGCAGGCGATGTACAGCGAGATCGACCTGTGGAATCGCCAGCCGGGCGCCCAGCAGATTCGCGCAGCCATCCTCTACCGATGGCCGGCGCTGGATCGCTGGCACATCGAGGGCAAAAAGGGAGTCATCGAGGACTTTCAAGCGGCGCTCACGCACGATTATCGGTGGCGCGGCGTTGTACAGGATGAACCGCTGGAAGACGAGGCCGTCGAGGCGGCTGCACCTCCCCAATCGCTTGAACGCCACTCCGGAGAGTATGCGCCTCCGCTGGCGGCGCCGGCGGCCGCTGGCAAAGATGCCATCAGGCCGGTCGCCGTCGTCTCGGAGGCGCGCAGCGAAGGTCGTCCCCGCAAGCGCATGGAACTCCCTGCCTATTCCGTAGAGTGGATATCCGACGACTTCCCTGCCCAACTGTACGCCGGTCAGGTTGTCACGGCGTTGGTGACGCTGCGCAACGCCGGCTCGCTCACCTGGCAGTGGGGCGGTGGGAACCCGTTTCGCATCGGGTATCGGTACTATCGCAATCGTCGGCCGTTGAAGCTCCCTCCTGCCAAAGACCTGCGCACCGACATCCCCGACGACGTTGAACCCGGGCAAATCGCCACCGTGCAGGTGCGCATCGCTCTGCCCGATGAACCGGGCAATTACACGCTCGAGCTCGATCTGGTGCATGAAGGAGTCGCCTGGTTCAAAGAAAAAGGTTCGCCGGTCCTGACGCGCTGGCTCACCGTGGAGGCGCCGCAGCTGAGTCGGGTCGAAGGCGGCGAAGAGCGCAACATTCTCTTGCCGGTGCGCCTCTTCACCGACGTCAGCCGCCGGCTGCCGCGCAGCGGCGCACCCTATGCCCGCCGCAACCTCAATCAGATTCGCTACATCGTCGTCAATCAAACTGGCGCGCATCCGTTGCTCAGCCTGGAGCGGGTGGCGCGCGCTCACATCAAGGCAGGCTATCCGGGCATCGCCTACGATTTTGTGATCGACGCTGCGGGCGAGATTCTCAAGGTGAAGGATCTGGAGGATGTGGCGCAACCGGACAAGGTCTGGTCAGAGCAGGGCGTCAACATCTGTCTGGCGGGCCGCTTTGACGTCGAGCCGCCTTCGCTGCCCCAACTCGACGCCGCCGGACGCCTCTGCGCCTGGTTGGCTCAGAACATGGGCCTGGACGCCGACGCCATCGTTGGGCTGGGCGAGCTGATCCCCAGCGATAGCCCGGGCGCGACGTTTTACACCGGCCCGCGTTGGAAAGAGGTGCTGGCGCGACAGGTGCGCCTGCATTTGGCCGCATTGAGCAACGGCGCGCAAGAAAGTGCGCAAAGCACCGACGTCGAGCAGCGCATTCAGTCTTTGCAAACGCAGAACCAGGCGCTGGCGGCGCGTCTGGCCGAGGCCGAGTCCAGAGAACGAGAAGCGCAGAGCGAGGCGCAGCGGCTGGCCGCCGAAGTGAAGAAGCTGCGCAGGCTGCTCGAAGAGCAATCCACCGTCGTGGAAGGAAGCCTCCGCCTGCACAAAAGCGTTGAGCGGCTGCCGCGCGATCGCCATCGCTACGTTGCGCGCAGGGCGGATGAGGTGCAGGCGCTGGTGATCTACGACACCGGGGCATCCGCCGACACGCCGCTGGAGGCCCTGGCCGATCAACATCGCCGAGACTGGCCCGGCATCCTCTACGATTTTGTGATCATGGCCGATGGGAGTGTGCACCAGACGCAGCCGCTCGACCAGACGCCGGAGACGCCGGAGCCGTACATCCGCAACGCCGTCAGCATCGCCTTTGCGGGAGACCTGCGCAGCGGCGGCATGCCCACTCCCGATCAGCTCGCAGCAGGCGGCGCCCTGATCGCCTGGCTGCTGAAGCGCTTTCCGCATCTGACGCTCGACGCAGTGAAGGGGATCGGAGAGTACATCGCCACGCCGTCGCCCGGCGTCGAATGGGCGACATGGAAGGCGCATCTGCTCGCAGCAGCGCGTCGGGCGGCCGGCATGGCGGAGGACGCCGACGACGGCGCCTTGCGTCTGGAGATCGCTCGCCTGGAGAATGAGCTGGCAAGTTTGCGTTCGGCCCAAGCTGCGCTCGAGGAGGAACGCGTTGCACACGAGACGGAGATCCGGCGGCTGCGCGAAGAACTGGCGACCCGGACTGCCACCGTCGCGGGCTTTGTCGTGCCGCCGCCGCCGATTCGGGACATCTCCGACCAACTGCCCAAACACGCGCGGCTGCGCTATGAACGGCGCCCGTTGAGCCAGATCACGCATATCGCCATTCACCATACGGCGGCGCCGCCTCGCATTGGCCCAGCGCGCATTGCGGAGCTCCACATCGCATCTGATCCGGCGCGCGGCAAAGAGGCGTGGCCGGGCATCGGCTACCATTACTTCATCCATGAAGATGGCTGCATCGAGCAGACAAACGACCTGGAGACCGTCTCGTATCACGTAACGCGGCACAGCAGCTACTCGGTGGGCGTCGTCTTCGCCGGCAGCTTTATGAACGGCAAGATTCCCACGTCGGCGCAGCTGCGCGCCGGCGCGCACCTGGTGGCGTGGCTGATGCAGGAGCTGAACATTCCGCTGGCGCGCGTCTGGGGCCACCGCGAGTTTCCCGACAACATGACCGTCTGCCCCGGCAGCGAGTGGACGCAGGGCAACCGTTGGCGAGACCTCCTCTTTGAGCAGATCGGTCAGATTCAACGCGGCGCCGGGCTGAAGACGATCCGCCATTATCTTCTCCTTCCCGATGGCCCTGGGTCGGCGGACCTGTTTGACGACGCCATGGTTTACATCGCCCGCTATCGACCGACGGTCGGTTCACACGTCGAAGAGGCGCGCAACGCCGAATACGTCACCATCCTGGGGTCAGAGGCCGGCGTCAGCGCAGCGAGCGAGCAACAACTCGTCGAAGCAGGCTGCAAAGTCGAGCGCATCGTCGGGCGCACAGACGCCGAGCTGGGTCAGATGTTGGCGGAACTGGTGCGCGTTGGGCGCCGCTTCCGCTCGTTTGAGGTGAACTTCTGACAATGACCCTGACGCGACCACAACCGCTCGGCGCCGGCTATCCGGTGCACCTACCGGTCTTCGAGGGGCCGCTCGATCTGTTGCTGCACATGATCGAGGCGCAAGAGCTGGATATCAGCGTCGTCAGTCTCATGGCCGTCACCGACCAGTATCTGAAGACGCTCAACGAGCTGGAAGAGATCGAGCCAGGCGCGCTGGCCGATTTTCTGGTCGTCGCCTCGCGGTTGCTCTATATCAAGTCCTATCACCTGCTGCCCAAGCCGCGACCGCCGGTCGAGGATGAAGAAGAAGCCAGCGGCGACGCGTTAATGCGTCAGCTGATGGAATATCGCCAGTTCAAAGAAGCGGCGGCGACGCTGCGCGCTAGAGAAGAGGCGGGTCTGCGCGTCTATGTGCGCGTCGCCCCTTTGCCAGAGGTCGAACGACGTTTGGACCTCAGCAACGTGAGCTTGGAAGCGCTGCGTCGCGCGCTGCAACGAGTGTTGCAGCGCATGCCCGCCGAGCCTCCCCTTCCGAGCGTCAAGACCTATCCGATCACGGTGGCCGAACAACTGGAGAACGTGCGTGCATATCTGCGCAACGCCTTTGCTTCAAACGGACACGCTCATCTGCGCGGCGTTCCTTTCGAGGCGCTGCTCAGCCGCAGCGTGACCCGGCTGGAGGTGATCGTGACCTTCCTGGCCGTGCTGGAGCTGGTCAAACTGCAGGAGGTGGAGGTGATGCAAGACGTCACCTTTGGGGAAATTTATCTGGCGCCCGCCTCCCCTGCATCGACGGGCGCAGATCGCTCGTAGACGACAATCTCTCGCGCCGGTTTTCTTTCACGGAGAGACGTACAGATACCAGAAGCGCTCGCGAGGGAAGATGGGCTCCAGACGTTTGTCCCAGACGAATCCGCCGGGCTGCACGATCAGACGAATGCGGTCGTCGATCCGGCTGATCTGTTTTTGCAACTCAGGCGTGAAATCTTCCGCCAGCTCCTCCACCATCAGCTCGATGCGCTGGCGATTGCGGATCTCGAAGGGGTACTCGGCGCGCGCCCGTTTGGGATCGCCCACCACATCGTCGAGGAACCAGTTAAGGCTGTCCAGCCGCGCCTTGATCTCGCGCTTCAACAGATCATGGAAGCGCGTGCGCAGACTGTAGATGGTCGCGCGCGCCTGTTTCCCCAAATCATCGACGCGTATTCTCTGTTCGGGCGGCAACGAAGCTCGTTCCTGTTCGAGCCGATAGAGCCGCGTCAGCAGATCGCCGCCGGACATTTGCACCATGCGCACGCCGGACGGCGTCTGTACGCGCACTGTGCGATAAATGTCGCCTTTGACGATGTACTCCTCCAGCTCGGCGACTTCCGCCTCCAGCACGGCCAGGTCGATCTCCGGCGCTTCGGCCAACACATAACTTCCCTCTTGCATCGGCTTTCTCCTTTCACCAGCGATGATGCACGTGCGGGCGGATGTAGGTGTCGTACACGACCCGCACGGCCTCCATCACGCGCTCTTCAAGCGGCGGCAGGTCAGAGGCGGAGCAGTTTTCAATCACCTGCTCCGGCCGTTTGGCGCCGGGGATCGCGCAGCTCACGGCGTCGAACATCAAGATCCAGCGCAGAGCAAATTGCGTCATGGTCATGCCCGGCGGCACGAGTGGCCTCAACGCCTCCACCGCAGCGAACGCGGCGTGCAGAGGAACGCCGCTGAAGGTCTCGCCGACGTCGAACGCTTCCCCGTAGAGATTGAAATTGCGATGATCGTCGGGCGGAAAGGTGGTGTCGGGCGTAATCTTTCCGGTCAGCAGCCCGCTGGCCAGCGGGACGCGCGCCAGAATGCCCACCCGCTTGGCCTTGGCGGTGCGGAAGAACGCCTCCGCCGGCTTTTGCCGAAAGATGTTGAAGATGATCTGCACGGTCTGCACATTGGAATATTCGATGGCTTTGAAGGCTTCGCTCACCTTTTCGACGCTGACGCCATAATATCGAATCTTGCCTTCCTGAACGAGACGATCTAGCGCAGCGAAAACTTCCGGACGGCGATAGACTTCGGTGGGCGGACAGTGAAGCTGCAGCAGGTCGAGACAATCGGTCTCCAGGTTCCGCAGGCTGCGCTCGACAAAGGCGCACAGGTTCTCGTAGGTATAGCCTTCCGCCGTGTGCGGATCCAACCGTCGTCCCGCCTTGGTGGCGACGATGATCTGCTCGCCCGGCCGCTCGCGCTTCAACCGCGCCAGCAGTCGCTCGCTGCGGCCGTCGCCATACACATCGGCTGTGTCAAAAAAGTTGACGCCCAGGTCGACGGCTTTGTGCAACGCCGCCATCGACTCTTCATCGTCCACCTTGCCCCAACTGCCGCCGATCGCCCACGCGCCAAAGCTGATCTCAGAGACCTGATAGCCCGTTCTTCCCAATGGTCGATATTTCATCGGAAACCCTCTTTTGTGTGTTTGGTTGGTGCATTTTGGTTTGCGTTTGGTTGATGATGCGGATTCAAAGCGTTGCTGTGTCCATCCAGATGGTCACAGGCCCGTCGTTGACCAGCTCGACCTCCATATGGGCCTGAAAGACGCCCTGCTGCACCGGGACGTCTTCCGCCCTCAACAGCTCGCAAAAGCGTTGATAGAGCGGCTCCGCCTGCTCCGGCCGCGCCGCGTCGGTGAAGCTGGGACGTCGCCCCTTGCGCACGTCGGCGTAGAGTGTAAACTGGCTGATCGCCAGCACTGCGCCGCCGACGTCGCTCAGGCTTAAGTTCATTTTACCATCATTGTCCTCAAAGACGCGCAGGCCGGCGATTTTGCGCGCCAGGAGACGCGCCTCCGCCTCGCCGTCACTGTGCGCGACGCCCACCAACACCACAAACCCACGTCCAATTCGGCCAATTTCACTGCCGTTCACGCGCACGCTCGCCGAACAGACCCGCTGAATCACAGCTCGCATAAACAGGTTTTTCCTCACTTTACAAATCGAACAAACGTTCGTATAATAGATAGTATGAATTTTCGGATAGCGCCCGATTCGATCCAGAAACTTTCGCTCTTGGACGACGCCTTGCGCTTCGAGCCCGCCGGCGACCAACCGATGGCGGAGCGCAGCGCGTCGCCGCGCGCACCCAAGCCGCTGCCCTGCATCTCGGAGGTGACGACGCCGACCGGCAAGAAGCCGATCTTGAAGGCGATGATGACGACGGCGTGCGAGCGCAACTGCTTTTATTGCCCCTTCCGCGCCGGTCGCAGCCAGACGCAGCGCATCACCTATACGCCCGACGAAATGGCGCGCACCTATGATACCATCCACCGCGCCGGATTGGTGGATGGCCTCTTTCTCTCGTCAGGCATCATCAAAGGCGGCGTCTCCACGCAGGACAAGTTGATCGATACGGCGGAGATTCTGCGCAAACGCTACCATTATCGCGGCTACATTCATCTCAAGATCATGCCGGGCGCCGAATATGACCAGGTGCGACGGGCGATGCAGCTCGCCGACCGCGTTTCGATCAACCTGGAAGGCGCCACGGCCGAACGGTTGGTGGCGCTGGCTCCTAAGAAGGACTACTGGAATGAACTCTTCCCACGCCTGCAATGGATGAGCGAGCTGCGTCGGAAAGAGGGGCTACGCGCCAGCATCGTGACGCAGTTCGTCGTCGGCGCCGTCGGGGACACCGATCTGGAGCTTCTGCAGGTGAGCGAGCATCTGTACAGCCGGCTCGGCCTGCGTCGCACCTATTTCATGGCCTTTCATCCGGTGATCCAAACGCCTTTCGAGTCGCTCCCCCCCGTTTCCCCGCAGCGCGAATTTCGCCTCTATCAAGCGAGCTTTCTGCTGCGCGATTACGGCTGGAGCGTCGAAGACCTGCCCTTCCTGCGCAACGGCAACCTGCCGCTCGACGTCGATCCCAAGCTGGCGTGGGCGCGAGAGCATCTGCTCGAACGTCCGGTTGACGTCAACCGCGCCGAACGTCGCGAGCTGTTGCGCATCCCAGGCGTCGGCCCTAAGCTCGCCGACGCCATCCTGGCCGCGCGGCGTCGAGGGCGCATCCGCGAGATCGGCCATCTGGTTGCGCTCGGCCTGCGCGATGTGGAAAAGGCCAGCCCCTTCCTCCTGCTTGATGGCAAACCTGTCACGCAACAGCTTCGCCTCTTCGATTTCTCCACGGCTTCGGGTCTGCCGAGGACCTGCGGCTGAGAGCCGCAGCTACGGTGAATCCATCTGCGGCGTGTCTTCTCCCCCTCTCCCAGGATTGGCAGAGGGGGTCGGGGGTGAGGGCTTTCTCCACGGCTTCGGGTCTGCCGAGGACCTGCGGCTGAGAGCCGCAGCTACGATGAATCCATCTGCGGCGTGTCTTCTCCCCCTCTCCCAGCCTTGGGAGAGGGGGCTGGGGGTGAGGGCCCCCTCGTTTCACCCGAGCAGCGCTTCGCCGATCTCCAGACCGGACAGCGCCGCGCCCTCCACGCGCGGCGCGCCGAAGGCGTCTCCTCCAATGTAGAGCGGCGCGTGGGCGTCAATCTTCAACATGCGCTCTGGATGCAGGACGGTTGGCGTGGCGTAGCGCCAGCGCTTCACCTGCTCTTCCAGGATCCAGGCGTCCGGCGCCAGCCATGGACGCATGGCGCGCTCAAACGCCTCGCAGAGAACATCGTCGGGGTCTTCAAAGTGCGCCTCGCTCCAGGCGGGGCCTGCGTGGACGGTGACGATTGGGACGCGCGGAGAGATGCCCTTGCGCTGATTGTCGGCGATCCAGGGGAAGTCGTGCTCCGGCCGCTGCACGGCGCCGGGCGCAGGCAGATGCACCTCGCCGTCGATGACGAAGAGTCCACAGAGGCAGGGAGCATAGCGAATGCGCTCCAGCGCTGCACGGTCTCCCGGCGCAAGAGGCGTGTTTCCTACGTCGAGAAGCGCTAACGCCTGAGGGGCAGGCATCGTCAACACGACGCTCTGCGCTCGAAATGCAACGCCGTTTTCGGCGGAGACGCGCCAGCCATCCTCTTCCGGCGTCACCGCTTCGACGCGCACGCCGGTGTGAATGACCCCGCCCTGCGCCTCCACCTGCGCTGCGATGTATTGGGTCAAGTGGTTCATGCCGCCGTGCACGGCGTAGCGTGGATGGCCGTCCGACGGTGCGTCCGCCAGACTGCCGTCGCTCCAGCCATGCGACCAGACGAAGATGATTCCTTCGCTGAGCCACTGCTCGACGAAACGACCGAAGCGCTCATCGCGCACCGTGAAAAACTGCGCGCCGTGATCTGCGCAACCTTTGTCGATGCGCCGCGTGGCCATGCGCCCGCCAACGCTGCGCCCTTTGTCGAGCAAAGTGACATTGCGTTTGTGCGCCGTCAGCACGGTGGCCGCCATCAACCCGCAGACGCCGGCGCCGACGATCAAGATGTCCGTTTTGTGAATCTCGTTGTTTGCCGCTTCCGCCATATTCATCTCCCTTCAGAACTGCTTGCCTGTGGTAGCCGGATAGCATGGAGCAGATCAAAGACAAAGAGAAAGGCGCCCTGCACGACGACGCCGACGCCGTGGCCGCAGGCCTTCGCATCGGCGCCGCCGCGGCTGCGCGCCAGCTGCCACCCGCCGGCGACGTAGAGCACATCCAGCCCGGTGTTGATCCAGAGGATGCGCCGCAGGTTGTGGGCGTCGCGCTGCGCCTCTTCCGTCGGGTAGCCGCGCGCCAGCTTGCGCCGGAGTCCACGACGGCCAAAGATGGCCAGGGCCGTATTGATGACGCCCCATCCGATCGACTGCTGCCCAAAGGCGCGCCAGAACGGCGAGGGCGTCCCTTGCAACAAGGCGCCAATGATGACGTTGAAAAGCCCCCACGCCAACAGACGCGTGGTGAGCTGGCTCTGAAACGACGCGATTTTCGGCATAACGCTCCTCGAGGTCTGTCGTGCGTTGCGCAACGGTGAATTCTTTAAACCATGCAGTTCATCGAGCACGTGCGGCTGGGAGCCGCACCCACCCTTGCCGACTGTTCGCTCAATCCGCTCTATTTATTGCAAATTCAACTGCGCAACTTCTCTTGCTGCGCGAGGATCAGCGCTTCTTCGAGTTTGGGCAGAATCTGCTCCCAACCGTAATGCTGCTCGACAAACCGTCGTCCTTGCGCGCCAAGTCGGCGGCGCAGCGCACCGCCTTTTTGCGCATCTTCCAACAGACGCAAGACTGCAGCGGCGAAAGCTTCGGGTTCGTCGGCGATGAGCAGCTCCTGTCCATCGCGCACGTCCACGCCCTCTACGCCCAACGTTGTGCTGACGACCGGCGCAGCGCACGCCAGCGCCTCTAACGCCTTAAAGCGCGTGCCGCCGCCAACGCGCATCGGAATCACATACGCGCCGGCCTGGTGAATGTAGGGCCGCGTGTCCGGCACGGCGCCCGTGATCTCGATGGCCGGATGGCCGCGCAAAGCATTGAGCCGAGGATGAGGATTCATCCCCACAATTTGGAAGCGCACGTCGGGCGCCTTCGCCAGCACGCGCGGCAGCACGTTCTGTGAAAACCATAGCACGGCGTCAATATTCGGTCGGTAGTCCATCTTTCCGGTGAAGACGATCGTGCGCAAAGGGGAGACTGTCTCCGGCGGACGATACGCCTCCAGATCGATGCCGTTGGGCGCAACAACAATCGGCGTGGGCGCGCCGAGGTCGAGCAGCGCCCGACGATCCGCTTCGCTGACGGCGACGACGGCGTCGGCGCTGCGCACGATGGCGGCCTCGTAGCGACGCAATTTTCGCCACTGCACCAGGCTGTAGGCTGCGGCAGGCCAGCGCTGAGGATGGCGCAGATCGGTGAAGGCGTTGCGTTTCTGAAGCAGATATTCGCAGTTATGGTCGTCGAAGACCAGGGCGGGGCGCTCCGGGTCGCGGCGCCGCTCTAAAAGAGGACGGGCGTACTGCGCCAGTTCGATGCCCTCGATCTGCACGACGTCGTAGTGTGTTTCGGCGAGCCATTGACGCGCCAGACGGTGCATGGCTTCGCTCTCCAGGCGCAGCCCCATATCCGGCGTCAGGGTGGTTAAGGTGGAGTGGACGCGCTGCAACGCCGTGCGCATGGGCTGCTCCACTGCGGCGATGCGCGTGCAAAGCGTCTTCAGCGGGCTGTCGTCGGCGATCTGGTCGCCGGGCGCCAGAAAGGTGAGCAGATCGACGGCGTGATTGCGGGCCAATCCGCGGATGAAATAGTAGTTGCGCATGGTGGCGCCCTGACGAGGTGGATAGGGCGCCTGGGGGGTGATGAAGAGAATCCTCACAGCCCTTTTTCCGGCGTCGTGGCGGCGGGTTGTTGCGACGCGGCGCGATGCGGTTCGGCCACCTGGCGGTAGACGTCCAGCGTGCGGCGCGCCGCGCGATCCCAGCTGAAGACGCGCGCACGGCGCAATCCCTTCTGGCGCAGTTCTGCATGCAGGTCGTCGTCGGTGAGCAGGCGCTGCATGGCGACTGCGATCTCTTCGACGTCGAGCGGGTTGACGAGCAACGCAGCGTCACCCACCACTTCCGGCAAGCTGCTGACGTTGCTCACGATGGTGGGCGTGCCGCAGGCCATGGCTTCCAGCGGCGGCAGCCCGAACCCTTCGTAATGCGCAGGGTGCACGTGACAGCGCGCGGCGACGTACAGTTGATGCAGCTCCTCATCGGAGACGCGACCCAGGAAGCGCACCCAGGGCTTCAGGTTCAGTGTCTTCACCAGTTCGAGCGTTTCGTCGTAGAGCCATCCCTTCCCGCCTGCGATCGCCAACATCACATCGTTCTGGCGGTATTTGTTGCGCAGATGGGCGAAGGCCTGCAGTAGGCCGTTGATGTTCTTGCGCGGCTCGATCGTTCCAACGCAGAGCACGAAGCGCTCGCTCAAGCCGTGACGTTTCTGCACCGCGGCTAGCGTCTCCTGATAGGGCAGCGGTTTGAAAATCGGGTTGGCTGCTTCATGAATGACGGTCACTTTCTGAGCGGGGACGCCGAGTTGCGCGATCAGGTCCTGACGCGTATACTCGCTCGGCACGATGATGTGCGCCGCCTTGACGACCGCTTTATCGATCTGACCATAATAGGCGGCGCTCTCCGCCGTCAAAAAGTGGGGATAATGCAAAAACGCCAGGTCGTGCACCGTGATTACCGCTGCGACCGGCGAATAGAGCGGCGGGATAAAATCGGTGCTGTGGATCAGATCGAGCCGGAAACGCAGCAGCTCAGCCGCCAGAAAAATCTGTTCAAAGCGATGATGAACCGGAGCAAAGAGCGTTGCACGCCGAAAATTCGCCTGTTGGATCAGAGGGGAGCGATGTTTGGGATGCTGGAAGATGATGAACTCATCCTCTTTGTTGAGTTCGGCCAGCGCCTGTAATAAATGTCCGGTGTACCGACTAATTCCCGCTGGCTGATAGTGCATCAACCGCGTATCGACGCCAATTCGCATATGCACTCAACGGGGAAATCCAAGAGAAACCACCCGCTTGCCGCCCATTTTCAAAACCTCAGTCCACAAGGTCGAGAAAACTTACATTATTGTAGCAGCGCCCACGATCATCGGCCAAAACCGCGCGCTGCAAGGCGACGCTTCTTTCAGGGCGCTGCGCCTGAGACGTCGGATTGAAATCTCCCCTTTTTCTGAATAGATTGGAGTTCGACCTGGATGATGGTATACTCTGCGTAGAAAAAGGCGGTCATTTATGTCGTTTATATTGCCATCATTCCTATCAACCCAGACCAGGGCGTTCAAAGATTTCGATCGCTTGCGTGACCGCATGAAACACAGGCCGCTGGTGAGGAGCGGCATTTAGAAACCAAACTGGAAGCTCTATGGACTTAGCACAACTCGCCCAAATGGTCACCTGGCTCGACGAAGAGCACCGCCGCGATCGCGCAGAGATCGCCAGGCTTCAGCAGCGCATCGAGGCGCAGTCGAGCGACATCATCGAACAGGCGCGGCGCATCCAGGAACTGGAAGGGCGTCTTGCGCAGACGCAGGCGCAACTGAGCCGTTTCAATCAGGTCGAACAGGCGATTCAAAACACCAAGACCGAGCTGGTCGGCCTGGTAGAGCGCGCCTATGAAGAGCGCGTCGCCGGTCAGCGCGAGCTGGAGCGCGCGCGCATGAGCGATCGCGAGATGCTGAGCCGCGAGATCAGCGAAGTGCGTCGCGAGCTGCCGCGCATCAGCCGGCTGGAGGAGGCGATCCAGGTGCGCATCGCCGAAGATGAGCGCCTCGGCGAGCTGATCATGAGCATGCGCAATCAGATCGGCAGCCTCGCCAAAGAGATCGAGGAGCGCACGCGGCAGATTCCCTTCCTGGTTGAACAGCGCACCAGCGACACCAAGCGCATCGCCCAGCTGCAGCAGGAGACGGTCGAGCTGTTCAAACGCACCGAAGCCACGGCCGGTCGCCTCCCGCTTCTGGAAGAAAGCATCCGCAAAACGGCGGCGGAAATGGAAAAATTGCCCCCGCTGATCGACCAGCTGCGCGACGACCAGGTGAAATTTATGGAACGCACGCGCGTGCTGGTGGCGGAGCGAGAGCAGGTGCTCAATCGCTGGCAGGAAGTCATCGATGAGCAGAAGGCCCTCGTCGCCCAGGCCTACGAGCGCATCCAGAACTTCGCCCAACAGATCGAGATCGGTCGCCGCGCCGTGGCCGAAATGCAGGAGTTCAAAGACCTGATTCTGCGCGAACAGGCGCAGGTGGCGGAGCTGCAACGCCTGGCCGAAGAGCGCCTGCGCCGCGAAATGGATGACTTCCGCGAGGACTTCGAGCGCCGACGACGCAAGAGCGAGCTGCGCGAGGAGCATCGCTGGAGCGAGCAAGAGAAACACAACAAAGAAATTCTCGATCGCTTCCCGCCCCTCCAACATGACCTCAAGATGCTGGAGGCGCTGGTCGATCAGTTGTGGAAGCTCCAGGAGAGCTACAGCGCGTATTTTACCACCATGGCCGACGCCTGGCTCCAGGGCATACAACGGGCGGTCAAGGATCGCGACGAGAAGCTGCGGGCCATGGAGGAAGCCTGGCAACGCCAGCGCCGCAACGCAGAGCTTTTCGCCGCCCAGGGACAGCAACGTCGCACGCCGGGCATCATCACCGGCGAGCCTCCCGGCAACGGTCAACAGAGCTAAATGCGCGTCATCGGCACCGCCGGTCACGTCGATCACGGCAAGTCCACCCTTGTTCACGCCCTGACAGGCATTGACCCGGACCGCCTCAAGGAAGAAAAAGCGCGCGGCATGACCATCGACCTGGGCTTCGCCTGGCTCGATCTGCCGCGCCTCGACGGCGAAGTGGAAAGCGTGGGCGTCGTCGACGTGCCCGGCCACATCGACTTCATCAAAAATATGCTAGCAGGCGTCGGCGGGATCGACGCTGCGCTTCTGGTCGTCGCCGCCGACGAAGGCGTAATGCCGCAGACGCGCGAACATCTCGCCATCCTCGACCTGCTGGCCATTCCCGCCGCCGTAGTTGCGCTCACCAAAATTGACCTGGTCGACGACCCCGAATGGCTGGAATTGGTGATGCTCGACGCAGCCGAGCTGCTCGCCTCCACGCATCTGGCGGGCGCGCCGATCGTCCCCGTCAGCGCCGTCACCGGCGCCGGCCTGGAGAAACTCAAGCGCACGCTGGCGACGGTGCTGACCGACCTGCCCCCCCGCCGCAATCGAGGACGGCCGCGGCTGCCGATCGATCGCGTCTTCACGCTCAGCGGCTTTGGCACAGTCGTCACCGGCACGCTGCTCGACGGCGAGTTCAACGTCGGCGACGCCGTGGAAATCTTGCCTGCCCGGCGCACAGCGCGCATTCGCTCCCTGCAAACGCATCGCCGACCGGTGCAGACGGCGCAGCCCGGCAGCCGCGTCGCCATCAATCTGACCGGCGTCGGCGCCGACGAGCTGCGCCGCGGGGACGTGGTGGTCCATCTGAACACGTTGACGCCGACCACGCTCATCGACGTGCGCTTTCGCCTGCTCGCCGACGCGCCGCGACCGCTCAGACACAACCAGACGGTCGACTTTTTCGTCGGAGCGGCGGAGATTCCCGGCGTGGTGCGGCTGTTAGGCGCCGAGACGTTGAAGCCCGGCGAGGAGGGGTGGCTGCAATTGCGGCTCGCCCGCCCCGCCGTCGTGGCGGCAGGCGACCGTTTCATTCTGCGCCAGCCCAGCCCTAGCCAAACGTTAGGCGGCGGCGTCGTGCTGAGTCCATCGCCTCAGCGGCGCTGGCGTCGCTTCGATCCTAATGTGCTGACGCGGTTGCAGACGCTGGCGCGCGGTCGACCCGATGAGATTTTGCTCGAGACGCTGGAGCGCCTTCGCCTGACGACGCCCAAAGCGTTGCTGACCCACGTCGAACTCGATGCAGCGACGGGCGCAGCGGCGCTCGATGAGCTGCGCCGTCAGCGGGCGCTAGTTGAAATTGCAGCCGGCGAGGAAAGCCTTCTGCTCAGCTTGAGCGCATGGCGTCGGCTCGCCGACGGCTTTGCGGCCCGCGTCGCCGAGCATCATCGTCAATTTCCCTTGCGCCGCGGCCTGCCGCGCAGCGAGGCGCGCAGCCGGATGCAGGCGCTGCTGCCCGGCGTCGTCCTCAGCGTGCGCCATTTCAACGCCCTGATCGACGCACTGGCGCAACAAGGTCTTCTGTATGCGGACGACGCCTGCGTGCGCCTGCCGGATTTTGCGCCGACCCCTACGCCCGCCCAGCAGCGCTCCATCGAGCGCGTGCTGGCTGCATTTGCTGCGAGTCCTTACGCCCCGCCCAACCTGCAAGATACATTGCGAATACTTGATGAAAATACAGAATTGCTTGAATACCTGACCGACCAGGGCGTGTTGGTGCGGTTGGGAGGGGACGTGCTGTTGCGCGCAGAAGATTTCAACGCCATGGTGGAAGAGATTACGGCCCATCTGCGCGCGCAGGGAGCCATCACGCTCGCCGAGGTGCGCGACCGTTTTCAGACAAGTCGCAAATACGCTCAGGCAGTGTTGGAGGAGATGGACGCACGGCGCCTCACGCGTCGCGAGGGGGATGTGCGGGTGTTGCGGTGATACGGTGTTTCGTGATGCGTGCTTCGTGATGCGTGTTTCGTGTTTTCACGCAATACGCAATACGCACCATTTTTTATAGATGCACGCCACTCCCCTTTATTCAGATTCAGCGCTGACGACGTCTACACCCACCCACGGCAGATAGAGACGAGGCGCCGCCTTGCGCAGCGGGGCGACGGCGCGCCAGTTGGCGGGGTCGTCGCCGAAGGCCCAGCCGTCGACGCGGCCGAGCGCCAATCCATTGCCGGAGGCGTCTGGCCAGAGAGGCAAACCGTTGTCAGGGTCGTAGTTATACTCAACGGCGTCGGCGACCACATAGTGCACGGTGACGCCGTCAGCCTCCGGCGGCTGCGGCTCCATGAGCGCAATGCGTTCTCGACGGTTGTTCAATCCTCCTCGCTCCCACCGAAAAATACGGGTCGTCTCTGGAATCCCATATCTTTGTCGGAGCGCAGCCGGATCGCCCTCGCTCAAAATGATCCGCTCGTAAGGGATGAGCTGGAAAGAAGTCGGGAAAACCAGCATGTCATGGCTCCGCCCATTTTGGTCCTGTCCGACGAACTTCCAGGCGTTGCCGGGAAAGTTAGGGTCATAGAGCGGAACCGATAGGCCGCTGACGTTGGCGATGACGACGTACTCCTCTTCACCGCCGGGCGGGTGATGCATGACCTCTTCGATGACGACCAGGCTCAGCCGCGGCCCACGGTTGGGCGCGCCGAGCGTGGGTCTTCCCGCCTGAAGCGGATAGTGGATGCGACCGGTGGAGTCGACGTAACGAATGAAGGAGATATCGTTGGGAGAAGCGCCGAAAGAGACCTGTTGCACCGGCAGGGGCGGTCCGCCCGCCGGATCAGGGCGCAGGAGGTGGACGGTCTCGCCCGCTTCGCTCAGGCCAAAGCTCCAGTTGCCATGGTATCGATCGACTTGCCAGGAGACATAGTAGGCGCCGGGCGCCAGGACGGTTCCAGGTGGGATGCGCGCCCACAGGCTCTGCGCCTTCGTCAGGTCGTCGGTCAGCATCCAGCCGGAGATGTCGACCGGCGCCTCGCCGATGTTCAGCAGCTCGACGGCGTCGGAGACGTCGGAATGAGCGAGGATCTCATTGATGACAATTGTCTCCGGCGCGCCGCTCCTGGCCGTCACAGCGTTGACGCCCCTCTGCGGCGCAGCCACCGTTGCAGCTACTGCGCTGCAGAGGATCCAGAGAGCGCCTATGGTTGTATAGAGACGAAGGCGTCTACCGCGTTCTCGAAGCATGAATCCTAGGCTTTTCCTCGAAATAGACGGTCAACAGCGCTGTGTCGCGCAGAAAGTCGATCTCTTCCACGATGTAGCGCTTGACGCGCCGGCCGGTGCGCCGGCTGAGGTCGTCCAACAGCGCGCGCTCGTTGTTGGCCTGAATGAGGTCGATTTTCTCGTAGTGAACGATCTGCGATGAGCCGAAATAAGCTAGCTGGATGCGATCGATGGTGACCACAAAGACCGCCAGTCCTGCGTTGATAATCAGGACGTCGGAGAAGCTGACGCGCGTGGCGACGAAGAGCGCATTGGCGAAGGGCAGCATGATCGCCAGATAGAGGTAGGTCATCTCGCGCACCGCAATGTTGATGGAGCGAAAGCGCAGGATGGTGAAGACGGCGAGCAACCCGAAGCTGAAACCAAGCGTCAACTGCACGTCGCGCAGCAGACTGGTGACCAGGTAGGCCATGAGGCTGAAGCTGAGATAGGTGAAGAAATATTCGGGTCGGCTGCGCCGCGAGGCGGTGTAGCCCAGGCCAAAGATAATCAGGCCGGTCGCCAGCGTCAAGGCAAAGCCAGGCATGACTTCGGTCAAGACGTTCATCGTATGAATCCTTTGCAAAGGGTGGAGAGCCGGCGCAAAATCGGTTTGAAACGGTTGTGGCGCAGCTCTGGGTAGAGCATGGCCATGGACACGCAATACTTGCTGATGTGCGTAGGCGTGAGATGCAGCCGATGCAACTCGCGCCCGATAGGCGAGCTTAACGAGAATTTGCGTTGCTTCACCTCAACGATAACCAGTCCGGGCATCGGGATAACCTGATCTTCGCGCCCAAATTCGATGCCGATATCGACGGTGATGCGCTCCTGGCGCTCGAAGTCCGCCAGCGTCATACGGCGAAAGCGATTCCAGACGACCGGTTGCAGGTGAGCGGGGTCCACGGTGAGGCTTGGCGGCATCCAGCCTGGAGGCGCATCGACCAGGCGGGTGATCGGCTCTGAGAGGATGGTGCGCGTTTTGACGGTGCGTTCGCGGTTGTTCTTTTCCTTGACTTCCAGAAAGACGAGCTGACTGTCGATGTACCAGCGCCAGCGCACCTTGTGGCGCACGCGCAGACCGTTATGGTGGGAATGAAACAAGAAAAAGTCCGGCGTGTCGAAATAGGTCGTGTAGTAGCGGCCCGGGCGCACGCCGTTGATCTCGAGCACGCGGTAACGGTCGCGGATGCGCTCCAGAATCTGGATCAATTGTTGTTCGTGTAGGATGAACTTGACATCGAGGCGGTCGAGCAATGACAGCGCCTTGATCTCATCCAGCGAGATCGCCGGCATGGCATTGACGATCGAAACCACCTGCTGCAGAGAATCCGCCATTCAAAAGCCTTGTCACGTCATCAAGCGAGTTCAAGAACAGGTCATGCGGCAGGCGCGCGCCCATCAGGTCGGCGCCCATTAGATCGGCGCCGGTGAGATCGGCCCCGCGCAGATCGGCGTAGCGCAAAACTGCGTTGCGCAGATTGGCGTTGCGCAGGTCGGCGCGGCGCAGCACGGCGTTGGTCAAATTGGCGTCCACCAGGGATGCGCCGGTGAGAATCGCCCGTTCCATTTGGGCGCCGCTGAAATCTGCCACGCGCAGGTCGGCGCCGGCCAGATTGGCGTCGCGCAGGTCCGCCCCTCGCAAGGTGGCGCTGCGCAGGATGGCGCGCTCGAGCATAGCGTAGCGCAAGTCGGCCTGATCGAGCACAGCGCTGGATAAATCCGCCTCGTACAAATTGGCCTCGCGCAGCTGCGCGCCCGAAAGAAGCGCCATCAACAGGGTGGCGCGGTGCAGGTTCGCCTGGTTCAGGCTCGCCCCTGTGAAATTCACTCGATTCAGATCGGCGCGCGCCAGATCTTGACCGTCCAGGTTCACCTGCGCACAATGTGGCTGACAGGTCAGTCTTGGGAGCGGGTTAGCCGGATAGTACTGCCAGGCCAGCCAGATCAATGCGGCCGCTCCGATCAGCGCAGCGGCGTACAGGGTTGCTTTGGACGCCCGACTCATATAACGCCTAATTGTAGCATAACTCACGGCCGCCTTGACGATTTTGATCGACCGTTGGATTTCTTGATCCTTCCCTCAGAGTTTGGATGATTGACGATGTCTGAGATAATTTTTCAGCTTATTTATCTGGCGGGAATTTTTGTGGAGACCGCGATCCGCGTTCCCTTCAATCGAGAGCGCCGGAAGAGTAAGATCGCAGTGAATCGGGTCGATCGCAAAGAGACTCTACTGCTTTTGCTCCTTTTTCTGGGCAGTTATCTGGCGCCTTTGCTCAAAATCTTTACACCGTGGTTAGATTTTGCCGATTATACGTTGCCGGTGTGGGCAGGTTGGTTGGGCGTCATCCTTCTTTTGGCGGCGGTGCTCCTCTTTTGGCGCTCGCATGTGGATTTGGGGCGAAACTGGTCGCCCACATTGCAGCTTCGGGAAGGCCATGCACTGGTAACCGAGGGCGTCTATCGTTATATCCGTCATCCTATGTATGCGTCGCAGTGGCTGTGGGTGATGGCGCAGGCGCTGTTGTTGCAGAATTGGATCGCCGGCCTCGGGGGAATCGTTTGTTTTACGCCGTTTTACTTTATGCGAGTAGCGCCCGAAGAGCAGATGATGCTCGAAAAATTCGGTGAAGAATATCGAGCCTGTATGCAACGCACCGGCCGCCTTCTGCCACGCTGGAGATAGCCCTGGCCTGAGGAATTGCCGATAAACCTCGATTAGGTTTGGTGAAGGCGTTGATAAATGATACGATAAATCAAATTGTAAATTTCAAATAGACTACGACACCAGAACGATTTTCAAAGAGTGCAGGGTATGGCGACAACATCTGATCTCCGCAAAGGCATGCTGATCCGTTACAACGGAGCCATTCATCGCGTCATCGAATATCAGCACATTGCGCCGGGCAACTGGCGCGCTATGGTGCGCATGAAGTTGAAAAACTTCGAGACCGGCAAAATCATCGAAGATCGCGTGCGCGCCGGCTCCGAGATCGACGTCGTGACGACGCAATCGCGCGAGGCGCAATATCTGTATGACGACGGAACGTCGTATCACTTCATGGACAATGAGACCTTCGACCAGATCGCGTTGCCCAAAGAAGATTTCGAAGACACCATGATCTGGATGAAGGAAAACGACATGGTCACCCTCCTGCTCCAGGATGACGGCAAGGTGCTCTCCGTCGAGATTCCCACCTTCGTCACTCTGCGCGTCACCGAAGCCGACGTCGCGGTGCGCGGCGACACCTCCGGCCGGGTTATGAAACGGGCGAAGGTGGAGACCGGCGCCGAGGTGCAAGTGCCGGACTTTGTCAAGGAAGGCGACCTCATCAAGATCGACACGCGCACGGGCGAATACGTCGAACGGGTCTCCTGAGCGTAGGGAATGCTCACTGCGGAGGCGTAGAGAACGCAGAGATCTTTTGAGAGCTCAGCGCCCTCTGCGTCTCTGCCCTTGATCTCCGGGATGCAAGCTCGCTGTTCCCCCACTCCCATCCCCGTACACTGTCTTCATGCGCATCTTGATCGTCACTATTGGCACCCACGGCGATGTGCGCCCCTACGTTGCGCTGGCGCATGGCTTACAGTCCGCCGGCGACGCCGTTGTCCTCTGCACACACGCAACGCACCGGCAATTTGTTGAAAAGCATGGCGTCGCCTTTGCGCCGCTGGCCGGCGACATACGCGCCTTGCTGGCGAGTGACGACGGACGCAGGCTCTTGACGCAACGCAACCCTCTGGCGGCGGTGCGTCGGCTTCACTTGCTCGCAGCGCCCCTGCTGCGACAGGTCATGATCGACGTCATCGAGGCCGCCCGGGACGCCGATCTCATTCTGGCCTCGACGCTCGCCTATCCCAACGCCGTCACCGCCAGCCACGTCCACCGCATCCCGCTGATGCTGGCCGGCCTGCAGCCCTTCACGCCTACGTCGGCCTTTCCCTGCGCGCTGCTGCCTCCTCTACGTCCTTCTTTCCCAGGCAGCCGAGCCTACCATCGTCTGACCCATCACGCCGCCTTTCGGCTGCTGCAACTCACCTCGGCCCGCCTCGTCAATCGTCACCGTCGCGAGCTGACCGGACTGCCTGCGCTCCGCTACACAGATGTGTTCGGCGACCTGATCGCACAGCGCACACCCGTTATCTACGGCTTCAGCGAGCATTTGCTGCCTCGTCCGGCGGACTATGGACCATCTGTTCATCTGACAGGCTTCTGGTTTTTGGAAGAGGTGAGCGACTGGGAGCCTCCCCCTGGCCTGGAGGCTTTTCTTGCCGACGGCCCGCCGCCGGTCTATGTCGGCTTCGGCAGCATGAGCGACCGCCGGCCTGAGGAGACGGCGCAGAGCGTGGTGGAGGCGCTCCGCCGCAGTGGACGACGCGGCATCCTGGCGTCTGGCTGGCGCGGGCTGCACATGGAGCGCCGCCATCCGGACTTCTTCCTGCTCGACTATGCGCCGCACGCCTGGCTTTTCCCACACGCGGCATTGGCGGTGCATCACGCCGGCGCCGGAACGATGGCTGCAGCGCTGCGCGCAGGCATCCCCCAGGTGCTCGTCCCTTTCGGCGCCGACCAGCCGCTATGGGCGGAGATGGCCTATCGTCAAAAAGTGACGCCCCGCCCGCTTTCGCGCAACCGGCTAACGCCGGACAGACTTGCCGCTGCAATCGTACAGGCGCTGTATGAGCCGAGTTTTCGTCGCCGCAACGAACAGGTAGGGGCTGCGATTCGCGCCGAAAAGGGCGTCGAACGCGCCGTCGCCGTGGTGAGAAGTTTTATGAAGAGCCAGCCGACTTAACCCGTTTAGCCCCATGGTGGCGCACTGCAATCTCGTGCAGCACGGCCATCACGATCAGCCACGTCACCAGGAAGGGGCCGACCACCTCCAGGCTCATGCGGTCGGCGAGCGCGCCGGCGAGGCCAGGCAGCACACCGATGCCAAAGCTGGCCGCCGCCACCTGGAAGCCGATGGCGTTGCCTGCGTCGGCGGCCCCCAGGCGCAGCGGCGTGGCCGTCACCAGCAGCGGAAAGACCGGAGCCATCGCAAAGCCCAGGATGAGCAGGCCGAGAAAACCGACCCAGTTGGTCGGATTCCACCACAGCAGCGCCGCGGCGGCGATGGCGGTGAACGACGCAGCGCGCACCGTCGGGATGACGGCGAAACGGTTGGCGACCACGCCGAAGAAGAAGCGCCCAACGGTGAAGCTGCCCCAATAAAGGCCGGCCCACAGGCCGGCGACCTCCGGGGCCACCCCGCGCGCCTCTGTGAAGAGGGAGTAGCTCCAGTTGCCCGCCGTGACTTCCATACCCGCATAGACGAAGAAGAGCGCAATATTGACCCAGACGATCGGACGCGCCAGCGTGGCGCGCGTGCTGCGATGGCTTGCGTGCGTCTCTGCTTCCATCGCCTCGCTGCGCATTCGCCACTCGCTGACGCGCAGGAAGACGGCCAGCCCCACCGCGACCTGCAGCGCCGCCACCAGCGCGTATCCCCATCGCCAGATGATCCCCAGGCTGAAGAGCGCTGTGAGCAGGATCGGCGCAATCGTGGCGCCCAGACCGAAGCTGGCGTGCAGCCAGTTCATCAAGCGGGCGCTGCGGATGCGCATGGCAAAATAGGTGTTCATGCCGCCGTCGATGGCGCCGCTGCCCAGGCCAAAGACAAAGGAAGCCGCCACCAGCCATAGCCACTGCGGCGCAAAAGCCATGCCGAGCAGTCCGGCCCCGCGCACCAGGCTGCCGATCACGAGCAGATTGGAGACGTCGAACCAGCGAATCAGGCGACCGGTGTTGAAACTGGTCAACAGAAAGCCGATCGTGGCGGCCAACAGCAGCGTCCCCATTTGGGCGTTCTGCACGCGAAAGTCGCGCATCATCGACGGCCAGGCCACGCCGAGCATGCCGTCGGGGAAGCCGAGCACAATGAACATCAGATAGGCGATGATGACGACGATCAGCGTCCCGTTGGAGATGCGCTGACGGGCGAGGGTGGTTTGCATGCTAAGACACTCCTGAAAGATTCATGGTTGCGCAGAATGGTGCGTGCTGCGTGCTACGTCGTGCGGGAGCCAGGGCTTGCGAGGCGCCGTGGGGTGGGTGTGGACGTGGCGACGCCGAAAAAGTCGAGCTGATGGGCGATGTAGACCAGTTCTCCGCGTTCGATTTGGGCGCGCCGCTGTGCGATCCACGCCTC
Source organism: uncultured Caldilinea sp. (assembly GCF_937128415.1). GTDB lineage: Bacteria > Chloroflexota > Anaerolineae > Caldilineales > Caldilineaceae > Caldilinea. The sequence continues at coordinate 7,245 of NZ_CAKZMJ010000083.1, read as the reverse complement.
AAAGCGGGATGGATCGAGCGTCGGGTCATTGCGCAACGCCGCATGCATCGTGTCCACGATGGCCTGGAGAAAGTGCGCCTCCTCCGCCGGATATTTCCCATTCACTCCATGCACCACCCAGTCCGACGCGCCGGCGCTGCGAATCTCGAAGCCGGCGTTAGGCAGCTGCGTGAAGAGATGACGGCCGGTGCGGCTGTCGCCGGAAGGCCTGCCGTCGATGATGCGCTCGTCCATAGTGCGATGATAGGCCGCTTCGACCGCAGCGTCGAAGGCCGGGTCGATGGTCGGTTCGAGCAGCGTGGCGCCGTCGAAGTTGATGGTGAAATAGAAAAGTCCATCGTCCGTCAGCAGCGAGCGCAGCAAGGGCAGGGCGGTGGACAGATCCAGCAAATCGAGAAAGGCGTGGGCGAGCAGCAGGTCATAGCGAGGCGCCGTTGGATATTTCGTCCTCTGTTCGACATACTCGAACACATTGATCGGCGCGTAGGCCAGCCGGAGCCAGGCGGGCGGCTCGCTCAGCCGCTCCTGCGCCACGGCCAGCAACGCCGGTTCACCGTCGAGCAGCGTATACTCGACGCCGTCGGCGTCCGGGTCGAAAAGGCGCCAGTCGAGAACGCGCTCCACCATTGCGCCGACGCCGGCGCCCACTTCCAGCACGCGCAGCGGACGCGAAAGGCGGCGCTGTCGCGCCCGCACGGCATCGACAAGCTGCGACCAAACGACGCGATTGAGCGCGCGATCGTCGACGGTGCGCTTGGCGATGAGGTAGCGAATAAACGCATCCATTTGCATAGCCGTTTATTGTATAACGAAAGTGAAAGAAAAGGGAAAACGCCGCAGCGCCGTAAATCTCCGTTTTCATGGAGTACAGTATAATTGAAGATGGGCAACCATAAACGCTTCTTCGAGCTTTCCGGAGTGTCCCTTTCACATTGTAGGAGCGTCGGCCTTGTTGCTCGAAAGCGCGTCGCCTATTTCCGATCTAGTTGCAGCGGAGCGATGTATTCTGGTTCTGGCGCTGCTAATAATTTTGGGCCTCATTGCGGCTGTCATCCTGATCGCGCTTGCCGTGCGCGGCGTTCGCCGCCGCAATGCCCCGGTCGTCGACGCGCTGCGTCGCAGCGAGGACGCCGTCAACGCAGTCCAGGACGAATCGGAAAACTTCAACGCCTATCTGGCGCGCAAGGTCACCGAAGAGGAGGCGCATCAGCGCTTGCGATCCTATTTTCTGGCAAACATCTCGCATGAGTTTCGCACGCCTCTCAGCGCGCTGCGTGCGTCGCTGGAGCTGCTGGTCAACGAGGAAAATCCACTCGATCCGGCGGAGGCGCGACAGGTGTTGCGCGCCGCCCATCTCAGTTTGGTCGGTTTACAGACGCTGATCGACAACCTGCTGATCAGCAGCGCAATCGAGGCGGGGCGTTTCTCGTTGCATCTGGCCGAGGTGGATATGCGGGTGATCCTGGCGGACGCCGTGCGCGTGGCGACGCCGTTGCTGGAACGCCGCCAACAGCCGTTGATCGTGGAGCTGCCGGCTGCGCCTGCGCTCGTGCATGGCGACGGAGCGCAGTTGACCCAGGTCGTGCTCAATCTCCTCATCAATGCGAGCAAATACAGCCCTGTCGGCAGCGCCGTGGAGGCGACCGTCGCCGTGCGGGTGAAGGAAGACAAGGGCGAAAAAGGCGCACGGCAGAAAATTGTGCGCGTCGCCGTCGCCGACAGGGGGCCGGGCGTCGATCCTGCGTTGCGCAGCGAAATTTTCCGCCGCTTTGTGCGCGGCCACGACAGCGAACGCGAGCAGTACGGCGTCGGGTTGGGGCTGTACGTCGCCAAAACCACCATCCTTGCGCATGGCGGACGCATCGACGTGGAGAGTCGGCCTGGCGGCGGCGCGCTTTTCTGGTTTGAGTTGAACGCACTATGAAAATTTTGCTTGTAGAAGACGATCTTGCGCTGTCCGACGTAGTGAGTTTTACGTTGCGCCGCGCCGGCTTTGAAGTGATTCCGGCGTACGATGGCGCGGCGGCCATGGCTGCCTGGGAAACAACGCAGCCTGCGCTGGTTGTGCTCGATCTGAACCTGCCCAAACAAGACGGTTTCACCGTCTGCCGCGCCATTCGCAGCCAGAGCCAGACGCCGATCATCATCCTCAGCGTGCGCAGCGGCGACGACGCCGTCGTGCAGGCGCTAGAGCTGGGCGCCGACGATTACATCGTCAAACCTTTCAGTCCGGCCCAACTGGTGGCGCGCGTGCGCGCAGTGTTGCGCCGCGCAGGGACCGGCGTCGCCGCGGGTCAACTCGCACACAACGGCTGGACGCTCGATCCTCTGCGCCACGAAGTGCGATGGCGGGAAGGAGCATGGTTGCATCTGACCCCGCTGGAGGCGAAGCTGCTCGAAGCCCTGATGCTCAACGCCGGCCATGTGCTGACGGCCGATGCGTTGATCCAGGCGGTGTGGGGCGTGGAGGGCGCCAGCCGCGCCATGCTCAAACAGCTTGTCTATCGACTGCGCGCCAAGCTGGAGGCGCTCGGCGGGGGCGACGTCATCGAGACGGCGCCCGGCGTCGGCTATGCCTTCAGGGCGTAGTTGCACCGAAAGGTCAGATTTGTTACCAGATTGTGACCCCCGCGCGACGCCGGCTGTGACCTTGTCCTGCTAGATTGAAATCAGGACGAGGTGCAACCGATGGCGACCATCCTGGATCTCACACACATCGAACTGGACCCTGAGCTGCTCGAACGCGTTCCTTTGGAGCTGTGCCGGTATCACCAGGCGCTGCCGCTGGCGCGCGAAGACAGCCGCGTCAGCGTGGCGATGGTCTACCCACACAACGCCGCCGCATGCGCGATGCTTGCAGAACTGCTCGAGGCCGAGATTGTGCCTGTGCAGACCGACGCAGCGCTGTTGCAGGAGACGTTCGAGCGCCTGTCGCTGCTTTTCGCCGCATCTCCTTCGTCAGAGCCGCCGCAACTGCTGTTGTACGCCCCTGACGTGCCGGAGGGCGCGCTGTTGCTCCGTTTGGCGCAGACGCTCGCCGATGAGGAAGCGCGCCCATGCACTCGCCTGGATTCGCCTGAGGTGCCGGCGGCGGCTGCGCTCACGACGGCGAGCGTCTCCCGGTGTCGACTATGCCTCTTGCCGTTGCCCAAACCGGCGGAGTGGGGAGACGTTGCGCTGCGTTCGAGCACTTCGTTGTTGATGGCGGCCACCGACTCGCCCCGGCTGAAGCAGATTCTGGTGGTCTTGCGCGGCCATGGCGCAGACATGCAGGCGCTGCCCTGGGCCGCAGCGATCGCCAGGGCCGAAGCAGCTAAATTGGCGCTGCTCGTGTTGAACGAGACGAGCGGATGCGATTTGCATGCTTTGCTCGACCCAGAAACCGCCATCGGACGTCATCTCGTCGCCGTGACGCGGCTGGCGACGGCGAAAGGGATTGAACCGACGTTGCGCATTCGGCAGGGCGAGCCGATTCGCCAGATCGTTGATGAGGCGGCCACGCAACGGTATGACATGGTGGCGCTCTGCGCCGAAAGCTGGGGAGAATTTGCGGCCGCCGTCCTGCGCGAGCTTGCTGCGCTGCCCGTTGACCTGCGGGCGCTGCTCATCTGCAAGCCGAGCCGTTTCAGCGCGCCGCTCAAACCCCTCCGCACAACCAAAAGGAGATTGCATCGTGACTGAAAGAACAAGAAGGCAGTTGCGCCGAACGGCGTCCCTTCTCGTGATCATCACGCTGCTATTCGGCTGCGGCGCTCCCTCTGGCTCAGCAGGCGATGCGCCGCGACAGGAAACGATCAGCATCTCCGGCGCCTTCGCCCTGTTGCCGATGGTCAGCCTCTGGGCGGAGCAGTATCAGGCGCTCAACCCGAACGTGCGCTTTGACATTCAAGGCGGCGGCGCCGGCAAAGGCATGACCGACGTGCTCAGCGGCGCAGTGGATATCGCCATGCTCTCGCGCGAGGCGCGCGCCGAAGAGACGGCGAGAGGCGCCACACTTGTTCCTGTCGTGATCGATGCGGTCGTGGGCGTGGTCAACGCCGACAATCCCCACTTGTCGGCCATTCTCGCCGTCGGTTTGACCCCGGAGCTGGCGCGAGCAATTTGGATCGAGCGCACGGTGACGACCTACGGACAGTGGCTCGGCGTCGGCGGCGACGATCCGATCACCGTCTACACGCGCGCCGACGCATCGGGCGCCGGCGAGATGTGGGCGCGCTTCGCAGGCGGAGCCACTCAAGAGGAGCTGCAGGGCATCGGCGTCAACGGCGATCCGGGGCTGGCCGAAGCCGTGCGCCAGGATCGCCTCGGCGTCGGTTACAACAACATTGCTTTCGCCTATAACCCGGCGACGGGGGAGCCGACGCCGGGGCTGCGCGTGATCCCCCTCGATCTCGACGGCGACGGCGCCATTCGCCCTGATGAAGACTTTTACGCCAACAAAGCCACAATCATAGACGCCATCCGACGTCGCGTCTATCCCTTCCCGCCGGCGCGTGAGCTTTATCTGGTGACCAAAGGCGAGCCGGGTCCGACGATCAAGGCGTTCTATCGGTGGATTCTGACCGACGGCCAGCAATACGTCGCCCAGGCAGGGTATGCGCCGCTGACGCAGGAGCAGATCGACGCCGCGTTGGCAAAGCTGCAGTAGAGAATTGTTGCAGAGTTAAGTTGCAGGATAAGCGAATGACGCGTGAAGAAAGCCTGACCTTGCTCACCCAAGCCGGCGCTGTGAAGCGTGGAGCCACAATGTGGCGACGCCGGCTGCTCGACGCCGTCGCCGACGCCGGCATGCGCACGATGCAGTGGCTGGTCATCTTGTTGTTGCTGGTGATGACGGTGACGCTGCTGATGCGCAGCCTGCCGATCCTCCGACAGGTGGGCGCGCTCGAACTGTTGCGCAGCCATGCCTGGCATCCGATGGCGGGTCGCTTCGGCCTGGCGCCGTTCATCGCCGGCAGCATTGCGGTCACCGTCGTCGCCATGGCGATCGCGGTGATCCCTGCCATCTTCTGCGGCGTCTACATGGCCGAATATACATCGGCGCGCACGCGCGCCTGGCTCAAGCCGTTGATCGATCTGCTGGTCGGCATCCCTTCCGTCGTCTACGGTCTGTGGGGCGTTCTCTTCGTGGTGCCGCTGATCCGCGACCGGATCGGCCCGGCGGTTGACGCTGCGCTCGGGCCGATGTCGCCGTTCTTTCGTCAGACCAATCCGAGCGGCTATGGCGTATTGGCGGCCGGGGTTGTGCTGGCGCTGATGACCTTCCCGCTCATTGTCGCCGTCACCGAGGAGGTGATGCGCAGCGCGCCTCAGCAGATGCGCGAGACGCTGCTGGCGCTCGGGGCCACGCGCTGGGAGACGACGAAGTGCATCGTGCGCCACGCTGCGCTGCCGGGCGTAATGGCTGCGGTGGTGCTCGGCTTCTCGCGGGCGTTTGGCGAGACGCTGGCGGTGATGATGGTGGTCGGCAATGCGCCGCGTGCGCCGACCTCGCTCTTCGACGCCGCCTATCCGCTGCCCGCCCTGATCGCCAACAACTACAGCGAAATGATGTCCGTGCCGCTCTATGACTCGGCCCTGATGGCGGCTGCGCTGATCTTGCTCGTTGTCGTCCTCTGCTTCAACGCAGTGGCGCGCCTTGTGATTCACCGTCTGACCGGACAGCCATGAGCAAACATCTCTCTGATTCGATCCTACAAGCTTCCGTTCGTCCGGCGCAGTCGCTGCACCTCAAGCGCCGGCGTTTTGAGGAGAGCGTCTTCCTTGCGCTGATGCGGCTGTGCATGCTCGGCGCTGCAGCGGCGTTGGGCCTGATCCTGGCGGTGATCTTCTGGCGCGGGGTCGGCGCCTTGAGCGTCGAGATGCTCACGCAGCCGCCGCGCGGCAATTTCTATCTCGGCGGAGGCGGCGGCATCGCCAATGCGATCGCCGGTTCAATCTTGCTGGCTTCCGGCGCAACGGCGGCGGCGTTCTGTCTGGCTGCGCCGCTCGCGCTCTATCTGCACGCCTATGCGCGGCGCAGCCGCCTCGCAGCCTGGGTGCGGCTGACGCTGGACGTGCTGTGGGGCATTCCCAGCATCGTCTACGGCGCGTTCGGCTTCTCGTTGATGGTCTTCCTGGGGCTGCGCGCCTCGCTGCTGGCCGGCGTGCTCACCCTCAGCCTCGTCGTGCTGCCGATCCTGGCGCGCACGCTGGACGAGGTGCTGCGCATGGCCCCGCCTCAACTGCTGGAGACCGGCTTTGCGCTCGGCGCTACGCGGCTGGAGGTGGCCGGGCTGCTGCTGCGACAGGCGCTGCCGGGCTTGTTCACGGCGCTCTTGTTGGCGTTTGGCCGCGGGATCGGCGACGCCGCCTCGGTGCTCTTCACCGCAGGCTACACCGACAACCTGCCCGGCGGCCTCTTTTCGCCGGTGGCGTCGCTGCCGCTGGCGGTCTTTTTCCAGCTGAGCGCGCCGTTTCCGTCCGTCCAGGAGCGCGCCTACGCCTCGGCCCTCGTGCTCACCGTCATGATCCTGGTCATCAGCCTCGCTGCGCATCTATCGATGCGTCGGTTGGGCAAGCATGTAGTCCGCTAGGGGGAGCCATGGTTTCGCTCAGCGTGCAGAACCTCAACGTCTGGTATGGCAAACAGCAGGCGCTGAAAAACATCAACGCAGCGTTTCCCGAGCGACGGATTTCGGCGATCATCGGGCCATCGGGCTGCGGCAAGAGCACCTTGCTCAAAAGTTTCAACCGTCTGCTCGAGCTGAATGAGCAGGTGCGCATCGAAGGCCGCGTCCTGCTCGACGGCGAGAACATTTACGCCCCCGGCGTCGACGTCGTCGCAGTGCGCAGCCGCATCGGGCTGCTGGCGCAGAAGCCCTTTCCGTTACCGATGTCGATCTTCGACAACGTGGCGTATGGTCTGCGTCTGCAAGGGCGCAACAAGCGCGAGATTGCGGAGGTCGTGGAGGCGCAGCTACGCGCGGTTGGACTGTGGGAGGAGGTCAAGGATCGTCTCAAAGCGCCGGCGACCGGGCTCTCGGGTGGGCAGCAGCAGCGCCTGTGCCTGGCGCGCACGCTTGCCGTCCGCCCCGAAATCCTGCTCTGCGACGAATCCACCGCCTCGCTTGATCCCCTTTCGGCGCGCGGCATCGAGGAGCTGCTCGCTGCGCTGCGCAGCCACTACACCATCCTCATGGTCACCCACGACATCGACCAGGCGCGACGCCTGGCGGACTACGTGGTCTTCATGTGGATGGGCGA
>NZ_CAKZMJ010000082.1:10000-121999 GCF_937128415.1 uncultured Caldilinea sp. | reverse complement strand
CCGAAGAGCGAGGTGAAAACCTCGCCCTGCAAACAGACGGGACAGCGTTGGAGGAGAAGGGCCCAGAGGCGATGCATCAAGTCACTCATAACGAAATAATCATTCGGGATAATAAACGTTGATGTTTTTGTGGTCGATGAAAACATGATCCATGTAGACTGCGGGCGGCGTTGATTCTCCCCGAAGAATATGGAGCGCCAGATCCATCAATTTCTCACCGTAGCGCTCCGGCATGAACGCCGTCGACCCAATGATGCGCGTGTTGCGTCGCCGCAGCTCCTCCCGAACCATTCGGTCGGCCCCCTGTCCAACAATGGCAAGATCGTGCTCGCGGTTCAGGCGGCGCGCAGCGCGCAGTGCACCGATGGCGGCGTCGTCGTTGAAACAGATTACGGCGATGCGTCGGGCCTCCGGCATACGTAGCAGCGCCTGATAGGTTTCAGCTTCGCTGACGGCGCTGGTGTTGCCACTATTTAACATCACTTTGCGCTCATTTGGAACCGGCCCCAGAATCTCTTCAAAGCCGTGAATCTGCCCTTCGATACGTGCTTGGGGTAGTGAGCCAGCGCGTGGCTCCTCCAGCACGATCAAATAATCGAACCTGCCCTGCCAGTGATGTTGCACCCATTTCCCAAGCGCAACGCCTGCCAGATGACCTGAGTAATAATTATCCACCCCGAAAAATGTAGCGCCCACCATCGGAATGTCGACGGCGATCACTGGGATGCCAGCGCGCCGGAATCTGTTCATGAGTGCAGCTCCCATATTTGCGTCGATCTGATATTCGATGACCAGTTGGACGCCTTTGGCGATGAAGTTATCGGCAACCTGCAGCGCGCGCTCTCCGCTGAGTTGGTTGTCGGCGAGCACCAACTCCACATTGCGATGCCGTCTGGCAGCGCGTTCAAGGCTGCGCCGCACATCGACGGCGAAAGGCAGCTCTTCGCTTAGATTCGCAAAACCGATTTTGAAAGTCGACTCTGTATGCTGGCCCGAAAGATTGACCACGGTGTTCTCGCCACAGATTGTCAGATCAAGGGGAAGATGGCGCAGTTGTTCGATTTGCTCGGCTGAAATACGACTATCCACAAAGAGTCGATGAATGCGCTCGATGGGCGCAACGGATGTCAACCCTTTCCGTCCCAATTGCGGCGCCTCAATCAACGCGATTACTTCGTCGGCGGCGTCCAGCATCGCTCGCGTGAGATGCGCTTTCTCCAGGTCATTGTCGACCAACCCCATGTCCATCGTAAAACCTGCGCCGGAAACAAACGCAAGGTGGATGTGAAGATCGTGAAGCAGGGCTGCGCCGAGGAGACCGGAGGTGGCGCCACCGTCGCTGCGCACCAACCCTCCGATCAATATGACTGCGAACGAATCGTGCTGAGCCAGCTGCCGGGGAATTTCCAAATCGTTTGTCACAACGGTGAGCCGACGACGCGTCTGAAGGTAAGGCGCCATCGCGCGCGTCAGAGGAGCCGCATCGAGCAAAATCGTGTCTCCGTCCTCGACGAGATCCGCCGCTCGATTTGCGATCCACCGAGCAAAAATATCTCCCTGAGCGGAAAAATGGAGCGAGTTGTTGGCAGGGGACGCCGTCGCCACAGGAACAGCGCCGCCTCGCACACGACGCACCTTGCCTTCCTCTTGCAAGAAGGTGAGATCTGTGCGCACTGTCGTCTCGGTGACATGAAGCATCTTGGCAAGCTCAGAGACGCGCACGCCAGGGTGTTGATGTAGCAAACGAAGGATTTGTTGACGTCGTTCAAAGGCAATCATGCGTATGGACATCTTCTCCGATTGCCGGCGCTGTTTGGTGTTGATGCTCCGAGGTCGAACAAAGCGAGAAGAAATTACATAACAGTTATGCAATTCTTTTTTTTATTTTCAAAAGGGTATTGACATGCGATATAGAGTTTGCTATATTATTCATCAAACTCCATTAAAAATCAATAACATTCAAAAATTCTCGGAAGTGCGTTAGCGCTCCACGAGACGATTGCACTGCGTTAATTTACGTCCATTTCGACAAATTTGCGCAGCGTTCGTCAGCGTTTCATCCGCCTTCCGGCTTCTCCTCAACTGCACTGACGCAGGAAAGGTTATATGACAGAGTCAGTTTCTTTTCAAAGGCGCGCCCGCGTGGGTGTTTTTGGCATTGGTCTGGCCGCTTACTGGCCGCAATTCGAGGGATTGCGTGAACGATTGATCGGCTATCAGCAAGAGGTCGAACGGCGTCTCGCTGCGGTGGGCGCCGAAGTTGTTTCCGCTGGATTGGTGGACACAGCGCCGGCTGCTAAACAGGCTGGCGACTATTTCGCCGCCAACAACGTGGATCTGATTGTGTGCTACGTAGGCACCTATGCTACGTCTTCGCAGGTGTTGCCCGCAGTGCAGCGACGTCGCGCACCGGTATTGGTGCTGAACCTGCAGCCGACGCCGGCGCTCGATTATCCCAACACCGACACTGCCGAATGGTTGGCGAATTGCTGCGCCTGCTGCGTGCCGGAAATCTCCAACGCATTCGCCCGCAGCCGCATTCAGTTCAACGTGGTTTCCGGCCTGCTCTTTCCGGCGGAAGGCCATGCCGGACAATATTATGAGCGTGGCTGGCGTGAAATCGAAGAATGGATTCAAGCGGCTGGCGTCATGCGGGAATTGAACTACGCGCGCATCGGCTTTTTGGGGCACACCTATCCGGGCATGCTTGACATGTATTCCGACTTCACCATGCATCATGCTCAGCTGGGCGCCCATATTGAAATTCTGGAAATGGATGACCTTCACGTGCGCGTGCAGTCGGCGACGGAAGCAGAAATCGCCGCCAAAATCGACGAAATCAAGAGGGTGTTCGACATTGCTGCGCCAGGCAAAGACAAAATCTCGCAGCCGGTGACCGAAGAGGCGCTGCGCTGGTCGGCGACGGTGGCGGTTGGTCTCGACAAACTCGTGAACGATTTCAACCTCAACGGCCTCACCTACTACTATCGAGGCCTCAATGGCAACGAGAATGAAGAGTTAGGCGCCTCGCTGATTGTAGGCAATTCTTTGCTGACCGCCAGAGGAATTCCGGCTTCGGGCGAAGGCGACCTGAAGACCTGCATCGCCATGCTGATCATGGATCGGCTGGGCGCCGGCGGCTCTTACACCGAATTTTATGCGATGGACTTCAATGAAGATTTTATTTTGATGGGACATGATGGGCCAGGCCACGTCAAAATCAGCGCCGAACGTCCGGTGCTGCGCGGGTTGGGGCTTTTTCATGGGAAGCGCGGCTACGGCCTTTCCGTTGAGTTCAATGTGCGCACCGGACCGATCACCATCCTCGGCATGACGCAGACCGCAGATGGCCGCCTGAAGATGCTGGCTGCAGAGGGCGAATCGATTCCGGGAAGTCGGCTGGAGATCGGCAACACCAATTCCCGACTGCGCTTTGGCCTCGACCCCGCAACCTTTATGGATCGCTGGTGCGAACACGGGCCGACCCATCACGTAGCGCTGGGCGTCGGGCATCAGGTGGACAAGATTCGCAAGCTGGCGCGCTTGCTCGGCATCGAGCTGGCGGTCATCGGCTGAAGGGAGCGGCGTGTGAAACGAATTGGCTTCGTCCTCAAGGTCAAAAGAGAAAAGATCGACGAATACAAAGAGCATCACCGTCACGTGTGGCCGGAAATGTTGGACGCGCTGCGCGAGGCAGGCTGGCGCAATTACTCGCTTTTTCTCAATGAGGATGGCCTTCTGTTCGGCTACTTTGAGACGCCGCACGACCTGGAAACCGCTATTGCCAGAATGGCCGACAAAGAAGTCAACACCCGCTGGCAGCAGATGATGGCGCCTTACTTTGAATCGCCCAACAATGCCCGGCCCGACCAGATGTTGATCGAACTGGAAGAAGTTTTTCATTTGGATTGAAAAATAGATCGGCTAGCTCCATGACGCTCGATGCAATTTTTGCTTCTTTCACAAACCCACCCAAAGAATATTCTCCGGTCCCCATCTGGTGGTGGAGCGGCGAACGTTTAGATCGCCAGCGCTTGCGCTGGCAATTAGAGCGCTTCGCCGAGGGAGGCGTCTACAATTTGATCGTTCTGAACCTGGCGCCGACCGGCCCTCTTTACGGCGCCGACGCCGATGATCCTCCCTTTCTTTCCGAGGCGTGGTGGGAAATTTTCCTGGGAATGTGCGAGGATGCACGCCAACTGGGCGTGCGCATCTGGTTTTATGATCAGCTAGGCTTTTCCGGCGCCAATTTTCAGGGCGAAGTTGTGCGCGAGACGCCTCGATTTGCTGGTCAGTGGTTGGAAAGCATCGTCTACGAGGGGGAAGAGCGCACCGAATTGATCTGCCCTCCTGAGGGGATTCCGCTGGCAGCCGGCGTTACGCCGCTGGACGCCCAGGGTCAACCTGCAGGAGCGGTTACGCCGCTGCCTCTGCGGGATGGGCGGCTGACGGTGGAGGCTGGAAAAGGACGGCGCGCCCGGCTCGTCTATGCAGTGCGTCGCGGCTTCGACTATTTCAACCCTGAGGGTTGTGCGAAGCTGCTCGATAAAGTGCACGGCGAGTTTGAACGGCGCGCAGGCCATCTCTTCGGTGAGGTCATCGTTGGCTCGTTCCAGGATGAGCTGCCTTCGTTGGCCACGTGGGGAGAGGATTTCGCCGCCGCCTTTTTGACTCAAACAGGGTATGACATTCTGCCTCGCCTCGTTGCGTTGTGGGATGGGCGAGGCCCGGATGCGGATCGGCTGCGCGCCGACTATCATCGCGTGCGCGCTGCGCTGGCTGAAGAAGCGTTCTTCAAGTCGCTTTTTGCGTGGCATGAACGCCATGGACTTCTCTGCGGATTTGATCAACAAGGGCCTGCACGCGCAGGGCACCCGATCGCCTCGGTGTATTTCTACGCAGACTACCTGCGCACGCACCGTTGGTATACAGCGCCAGGCAGCGATCATCACGGCGAGGCGAAAATTCACAGCTCTCTTGCACACTTGTACGGGCGACCGCGCGTCTGGATCGAAGCGTTTCACACCACCGGTTGGGGCGGCACCCTTGAAGAGACTTTCGACTGGCTGCTCCCTTGGCTGCGCGCAGGCGCAACCCTCTACGATCCGCATGCCGTCTACTATAGCACGCGCGGCGGATGGTGGGAGTGGGCGCCGCCTTCTACATGCTGGCGTCAACCCTACTGGCGTCATTATTCACATTTTTCGCGTGCGGTCAGCCGCCTTTGCTATGTTTTGAGTCAAGGACATCATGTTTGCGACATCGGCTTGCTCTTTCCTGCGACGACGGTGCAAGCCGGATTGCCCCCAGATGCCCAGCCTCTGCCCGAAGCCCAGGCAGCTCATGATTGTTATCAAAAATTGGTCGGCAGCATGTTTTGGCAAAACATGCAACCCGGCGTACTCGACCGCGATCGCCGCGATTATGATGTTATCGATGATGATTCCCTTCAGCGCGGCCATGTGAAAGACGGCTCTATTGTCATTGGCGCTGAGAAGTATCGGGTGATAGTTCTGCCGGGGTGTCGGGCGCTAGAGGCGAAGAGTGCAGAAAGACTGCTCCACTTTGTTGAGGAAGGCGGTCAGTTGATCGCTATCGGCGCTGCGCCGGAATTGAGCGTTGGGGATGCCAATGACGCCATTGTGCGCTTACGACAATGTTTCGCAGATGGCCGCGCCCGATGCATCGATGACGCCGAGGCTCTGCCCGCTGCATTAGCCTCGTTGCCGCGCACGGTCGATGCGCCTGTTCCGGTGTTGCATCGACGCATTGACGGCTGTGACGTCATCTTTGCACCGGCGGCGTTTCCCTACGCTACACGTCAGCGCGACAATCGTTCCTGGCTCGATGTCCACTACACCTTCGATCCGGCTGACTATCACCGCACCATGCAGGTGACGCTGCGCGGAAAGCACGGGAGGCCGGAGCTTTGGGATCCGTTTGGGGGCGATCGTCGTCCCTTGCACGCAGTTCGGAACGGTGACAGTGTAACGGTTGAAATCCCCTTTGATAGAGGGCCAGCCGCATTGATCGTCTGGCCTGAAGAATCGAAACAAATTGAGGCGGCTCCCGTCACCCAACAGAGCGCCGTGACGGTGCTGGAAGAATTGACGGAGGGTTGGCTTTCCGTCCTAGAACCGACGATCGACAATCGCTTCGGCGATTTTGCGCGGCCTGCGCACCCGGGCGCGCCGCCTGTCCAGACCTGGCGCTTTGCACACCGCGTTGAAAGCCAGGGGGAGGATGGACTCTCCGCCGGCTGGCATTCCAGAAACTGGCCTCCATCTGAAACAGCGCAAGTGCTGGCTACTTTCGGCCCCCAAGGATGGTTTCTCGGTCCTTTGCAGCCTGGAGAGGCGCCGCCTCCACTCGCTGCATTGGCGGCAGGAGACGATCCACTCCAGGTTGCGGGGTGGCGTCCTGTAGTCTATTCACTTTCGCGAGGCGCGGATCACGATCCAATTCATAAATCCTGGCTTGGCCCGAAGGGTCATGTGCCTGAGGAGTTTCTGCTGTTTGGACGTCTGGACGCCGGGCAAGCTGTGCAATTTCGCACCAGCGTCTGGATGGATCAAGCGACCGAGCTGACATTTGCGTTGGGCGCACCGGCGGCCAAACGGCTTTGGATCAACGGCGTAGACGCCGGAGACGCGCCGCAGGGCTACTGGTGGATGACGCCTGTGCAGTTCAAGGCAGGGGTGAACATCGTCGAGTTTCGCCTGACTGCCGAAGAAGCGGTTAACCTCAGGGCGTCTTGGGCGTTGGTGCGGGCGCCGGAGCGCTATGCCCGGCCTGAGTGGATGACGACTCCCGACGAGCCGAGCAAGTACGCCCGGCTTGTATTCTCCTGCGAAATCGACGCGCCTTTCGCACCGCTGCACAGCGTTGTACAGGTGGGAGCAGATGCCCCTTGTCGCGTGCTGGTGAATGGCGTTGAAATCGGACGACAGGGCGGCTTTGACCCGTATTACAGCCTGATGCGCGTCCAACCGTACGACATTCCCAACCTGACGCAAGGGAAGAATCGCATCGAGCTAGAAATTCAAGATATGGGTTGGAAGCCGGCGATAGTGGTGGACGGCGTCATCACAGGCGCAGAGGGTCAGCGCTTCACATGGAGAAGCGATTCAAGCTGGCAGGTGCAGCGCAACGATGAAACTCCGCTTCCTGTTCAGCTCCGTCGCCGTCAGTGGGCGGATGCGCCCTCAGGAGCAATTCCGGTTGACATGGATCCTGCCTTTTCGCACCTATGGCGGCGTCCACATCCGCTCCCCAATGCACACTGGCTGGAGGACTTCCCCGCTGACGATACAGTTGTGGATGTCGCCCCCGATCCATTTGCAGGCCTCAGGCGAGTCGAGTGGCTGCGTTGGGTGGCGCCGCCAGGCGCCGTGGAAATGACGATTCCAGTGCAGGGGCGGGCGCGTGTTTGGGTCGATGGCGTCGAGAAACCAGTCGATAACGCCGGTTGCGTTCTGCTCGGCGATGAAGCGTCTGGACCGCGCAATGTGGTGATGCGTATTGAGCCTGCGCCTGGTTGTAGCGGTGGACGTCTCTTGAGCGGACCCGTCACCTATCGCGTTGGCACCGGTAAGATCGCGCTTGGCAAATGGGCAGACCAGGGGTTGGAAAGCTATTCGGGAGGAATGCGTTACCGTCGCAAGGTGACGCTCAACGCTATCTCCAAGGGAGAAATTTGGCTTGATTTGGGGCGTGTGCGGGGCGTTGCAGAAGCATGGGTGAATGGAAAATTTGTCGGAGTGCGAGTCTTGTCTCCGTACCGTTTCGATGTGACCGATCTGTTGACAACCGGCGAAAACGATATTGAGATCGTCGTACTTAACACGCTGGCGCCTTATCTCGATGTGCAAAGCCCTACTTCCTACATCTTTCCCGGCCAGTGCGATTCTGGGCTGATAGGCCCCGTCCGTCTGATTGTGCGTAGGATGGATTGAACTTCGTTTGCAGCAAATTCTTGATCGAGAAATCGCTCTTTTGATCAAGATTGCGGAGTGTTCGTTTCTGTTGACATTTCTCACAAAAGGAAGGGAGAACGTATGAAGCTGCTGAAAATCATCGCTTTGCTTATGATTCTGAGCCTTTTGCTCGCCGCCTGTGCTCCCGGTCCTGAAGCTCCTGCAGCGCAGGCGCCCGCCGAGCAACCCGCCGCCGCCCCTGCCGCAGAGGTGGTGAGGGAGGCGCCCAGCCTGGCTGCAGCCGTGGCCGCCGGCACGCTGCCCCCTTTGGAAGAGCGTTTGCCCAAGGTGCCTTTTGTGGTCGGCCCAGGCGTGTTGTTGACTGAAGAAGATTTGCCGGACTGGAGGCCGGGACGCTATGGCGGCACCTTGAATTCTGCTCACAGCGTCGCCGACTGGGCGCCCGATGTTTTCGTCATGCTCAATGAGCCGTTGCTCTCTGCGCCAGGCATCGGCGTGCAGGGCATCCGCGGCAACGTGCTGGAGAGCTTTGAAGTGAGTGACGACAACACGGTGTTCACCTTCAAGCTGCGTGAAGGACTGAAATGGTCGGATGGAACGCCGGTTACGATGGAAGATGTGCGCTTCACCTGGGAGAACATCTACGGCAACGAGAAACTCTTCCCACAGGGGGTGCCTGCCCGCTTCCGCACCGGCTATGATCCGGCGGGCGACCCGATGACCCTGGAGATTCTTGACGACTACACCTTCCGCCTGACCTCCACAGCCCCCTACGGCGGTTTCTTGCGCAACATCACGATTGAAGGTTGGAATGGCTACACCGTGCTCATCAATCCCAGCCATGTGCTCAAGAAGTGGCATCCTGACTTCACACCGATCGAGGAAATGCAGGAAGAACTCCGGGCGAACAACCTGACCGATGAGTGGTGGCAGCTCTTCCGCCAGCAGAAGTGGTGCGAGAACTGGCATGTCACCGCCGACCGCTGCATCGGCTATCCGACGCTCAACCCCTGGATCTCTGTCCGCTCCGAGACGCCCGGCGTCAAGGTCTTTGACCGCAATCCGTACTACTGGAAGGTGGACACTGAGGGCAAACAACTGCCATACATCGATCGCATTGTTTCGGTGCAAGTCGAAGACGTCGAGATGGTCAACCAGCGCGTGCTTGCGGGCGACGTCGACTTCCTGAGAGAGAGCACTGCATTGGTGAAGGTGCCTCTGTATAAGGAAAATGAAGAGCGAGGCGGCTTCCGCACCATCTTGCTCGATATGCACGTGGATTCCAGCATCCTCTACTTCAACATGACCTACAACGATGAGACCTGGCGCAAGGTGACGCAGGACTTGCGCTTCCGCCAGGCGGTCAGCCTCGCGATTGACCGTGATGAGATCATTGAAAGCGTCTACTATGGGTTTGCCAGCAAACCTTTGGTGAGCGTAGGCGAAGAATTCTCGCAGTATGACGTGGCCCGGGCTAATGCGCTGCTCGACGAGATGGGGATGACGGAGCGCGACGCCAACGGCTTCCGCATGGTGGACGGTAAGCCTTTCCCGATTCTGGTCGAACACGCTGCCCATGCTCCTGACATTGCACCGGTGTCAGAGCTGCTGGCGGAGCAACTGAAAGCGGTGGGCCTCAACCTGCAGGTGAAGCGCATCGACCCGCAACTGTGGGGGCAGCGCATCCTTGCCAACGAAATGCAAGCTACCGTGTTCTGGGGGCACGACCAAGGCTGGGACAGCGATTACAGCGGCAGCGAGGGCGCGGCGAATCGCTCATTCCGGCTTTGGTCCCTGTGGCATCTGACCAACGGCGCCGAGGGCGAGGAGCCGCCACAGTGGGTGAAAGACATGTATGCCCTCGACGCAGCGCGCTGGAGCGCAGTCTCCGGGTCGGACGAGTACAATCGCCTCAAGGAGGAAACCTACGCCTGGGTGCGCGCCAACCTGCCTCGCATCACGGTTGTGGAGAAAGTGAAGTATCCGATGATTGCCAACAAGGATCTTAGAAATGTGGCGAGCGCCGGATATGCCATCGCTTCCAATTTTGCCGGCGAGCAGCTTTGGTTTGACCGGTGATGGGCAGCTCTTCGTAGGGGAACCGTCTTGGGAGAGATAGCGCAAAATTTGCTCCAGGGAACAGGATCGCTCTGAATTGCTACAGAACAGCGACATCCGAAGGACTGTGATGTTGCTGTTCTGTAGCATCATCCTGGGTGGATTGCGATTGGAATATAAGGAGGTGAGTTTTCCATGCTTGTTTACATCATCCGTCGTCTGATCATGTTGATACCGATTCTATTTTTGGTTTCGTTCATCGCATTTTTCGTGATTGAGCTCCCGCCAGGCGACTGGATGACGACGTACGTTTCTCAACTGCGCGCTTCCGGCATTGAGCTTTCAGAGCAAGAGGCGCAGCGCCTATCTGAACTCTATGGCTTCGACCAGCCGATGTACGCCCGATATCTCAAATGGGTGCAGGGAATCGTGTTGCGCGGAGATTTCGGTTGGTCGTTTCAGTGGGGAAAGCCGGTGAGTGAGGTGATCGCGGAACGGCTTCCGGTCACCCTGGCAATCTCTCTAATGGCTTTGATTTTTTCTTGGCTGATTGCAATTCCGATCGGGATTTACTCCGCCACTCACCAATATTCTTTCGTCGACTACCTGGCGACCTTCATAGGATTTATTGGATTGGCGACGCCGGGCTTTCTCTTGGCGCTGATTTTGGCCTGGGCAGTGTATGAATTTTTTGGATTTTCAGCATTAGGACTTCACTCCAGAGAATATCTGGACGCTCCATGGAGCGTAGCTAAAGTGCTCGATATGTTAAAGCATATGATCTTGCCACTGGTAATTATTGGAATGTCCAGTGCAGGATCAATCATTCGCGTGCTTCGCGCCAATCTACTCGACGAGCTCAAAAAACAGTATGTCATCACCGCACGCTGCAAAGGAATGTCAGAGATTCAGTTGCTGTTTAAGTATCCGGTTCGACTGGCGCTAAACCCTGTCTTTAGCACGATCGGTTGGCTTTTGCCCGCTATTTTCGCCGGTGAAGTATTAATTTCGATCGTATTAAGCGTGCCTTCTATCGGTCCGCTCTTGCTGCGTTCTACTTTAGCGCAGGACACTTATCTGACCGGCAGCATTGTGCTGATCTTGAGCGCCCTGACGATCTTTGGCACGCTTCTTTCGGATATCTACCTGGCGTGGGCCGATCCACGCATCCGCTACGGAGGTCTCAGCAGATGAGCACCCAGATTTCCAAACCCGCCGAGCAAAGGCTTGGCAATGACAGCCCACCGGCCAACTCCACTTTAGTCGATGAACTGGAAGATCTCAGCATCGGCGCCATTGAAGAGCGACTAGAAGCCGTCAGCGAGCGATTTTACTATGCTAGCCAGTGGCAACTGATCTTATGGAGGTTTCAACGTCATCGATTGGCGGTGCTCTCGCTAATCTTACTGGTGATTCTGTACTTGCTCGCGGCGTTCGCCGAATTCTTCAGCCCTTACCTGGCCACCTCCCGTTTTACAGGTCTGCAGATGGCGCCGCCCACCAGGATCCACATCTTCCACGAAGGCAAGCTCCATCGCCCCTTTATCTATGCGCCACAGAGGTCGCTCGATCCGGAGACGTTCCGATACATCTTTGTCGAAGATACAAGCACACCCTATCCAATTTTGTTCTTTACTCAAGGTGAGGAATACAAACTCTGGGGGTTATGGAGCGCCAATCTGCGTTTGTTCGGCACTGGCCCAGACGCCCCGCCGATCATGTTGTTCGGCTCGGATCCGCTGGGGCGCGATATTTTCTCTAGAACGATTTATGGCGCGCGCATTTCATTGACCATCGGCTTGCTCGGTGTAGCGATCAGCTTTGTGATCGGCGTCATTATCGGCGGAATTTCCGGATATTTCGGCGGCACGATCGATGAGGTGATTCAACGATTGATCGACGTGATTATTTCGATCCCGCTGATTCCCTTCTGGATGGCTCTGTCGGCGGCGCTTCCGCGCAACTGGACGACAGTGCAAACCTTCTTTGCCATTACATTGATTTTGGCTGCCGTCAACTGGACAGGGCTGGCGCGCGTTGTGCGTGGAAAACTGCTGGCCTTGCGCGAAGAGGATTACGCGCTGGCGGCGCAGGTGGCCGGCGCCAGCAAACCGCGCATCATCTTCCGCCATTTGCTGCCAGGCTTCACGAGCCATCTGATCGTCTCGATCACGCTGTCGATCCCAGTCGCCATTTTGGGTGAGACGGCGCTCAGCTTTTTGGGTCTGGGCATCCAGGCGCCCGCGGTCAGTTGGGGCGTGCTGCTGCAGGATGCACAGGATTTGATGGTGGTGGCGCAGCAGCCGTGGCGTCTCATCCCGGCGATCTTTGTGATCGGCGCCGTGTTGCTCTTCAACTTTGTCGGCGATGGACTGCGCGACGCCGCCGATCCCTATTCGACATGAAATGACGTTGAGAGATTGGCATCTGACAGGTTGAACACATCATGCAAACCACGAAGAATGTCCTGGTCGAGATAGAGGACTTAAAAGTCGAATTTCGTCTTCACGAAGGCACCGTTCACGCCCTTGAAGGCGTCAGCCTTCGCATCCCGCAGGGACGAACACTGGGCGTCATCGGCGAGAGCGGTTCAGGCAAATCGGTGACTGCACAGGCGATTATGGGCATTATCCCCTCGCCTCCGGGCAAGATTGTTCAGGGGCGGGTGCGCTTGTACCTGCCGGAAAATGGCAGCGAACGCGTCGTGGACGTCACAGAGTTGCCACCGAACGGCGCCGAAATCCGTCAGATACGCGGCAAAGAGATTTCCATGATTTTTCAAGAACCGATGACCTCCTTTAGCCCTGTTCACACGATCGGCGATCAGATCATGGAGGCCATCCGCATTCATTATCCAGAAGTGAGCAAAAAGGAGGCGCGCGAACGCACGATCGAAATGATGCGTCGCGTTGGCATCCCGCGTCCGGAGCAGCGCGTGGATGCTTATCCGTTCCAGTTTTCCGGCGGCATGCGTCAACGCGCCATGATCGCCATGGCGCTCATCTGTCATCCTCGGTTGGTGATCGCCGATGAACCCACGACGGCGCTGGACGTGACGATCGAGGCGCAAATTTTAGAGCTGCTTCAGGATCTGCAGAAAGAGTTTGGCATGTCGATCATGTACATCAGCCACGATTTGACCGTGGTTGGCGGCATAGCGGATGAAGTCGTCGTGATGTACTTAGGGCTGGTGATGGAGCAGGCGGCCACCGATGAGCTGTTTGACAATCCATTGCATCCCTACACACAGGCGTTGTGGCGCTCCATCCCCACCATCGACGGTGAGCTTGAGCGTCTGTCGCCTATCCGCGGTGCGCTGCCGAGTCCTTTTGCGGTGCACAAAGGATGCCCTTTCTATTCCCGCTGTGAAAAGCGCATTCCAGGCGTCTGTGAGGTTTCGCGCCCGCCGATGATCGAGGTGCGTCCCAATCACTGGGTGCGTTGCTTCCTGTACTCTGAGTAGGAAGAAGGACAGAACCATGAACGTGTATAAAGACATGCTTCTCAAGGTGGAAGGGCTTTGCAAGTATTTCCCGCTGCAGAGAGGTTTTCTGCGTC
Source organism: uncultured Caldilinea sp. (assembly GCF_937128415.1). Lineage (GTDB taxonomy): Bacteria > Chloroflexota > Anaerolineae > Caldilineales > Caldilineaceae > Caldilinea. Next base: position 108,446 of record NZ_CAKZMJ010000082.1, on the reverse strand, counting down.
GCACCGTCGGTTATATTAAGGCCGTCGACAATCTTTCTCTCGACGTGCGCCGCGGAGAAGTATTGGGCGTGGTCGGCGAAAGCGGCTGCGGCAAAACGACGCTGGGCCGCTGCATTGTGCGCGTTTATGAACCGACCGATGGTCAGATGACCTTGTACGTCGATGGCCGTGAGTTATCCCTCACCGAGCTGAGCGGTGAAGAGATGCGGCTTTTTCGTCGTTCGGTGCAGATGATCTTTCAGGATCCGTTCGCTTCGTTGAACCCACGCATGAGCATATTGGAGACGGTGGGTGAACCTCTGCTGGTCAACAAGATCGCCAGCGGACGAGAGTTGGAAGAGCGCGTAGCGAAGGTAATCCAACAGGTGGGGCTGCGCGTCGAACACCTGCGTCGCTATCCGCACAGTTTCAGCGGTGGTCAACGTCAGCGCATCGGTATTGCAAGAGCATTGGTGGTGGAGCCAAAACTCGTAGTGGCCGACGAGCCGGTTTCTGCGCTGGACGTTTCGATTCAGGCGCAAATTCTCAATCTGCTCAAGGATCTGCAGGAGCAGCAGAACCTCACCTACATTTTTGTCTCTCATAACATGGCGGTGATCCGCTATATCAGCGACCGGATTGCGGTCATGTATGCAGGCAAGTTGGTTGAGCTCGGCCCCAAGCATGAATTGCTCACGCGTCCCAAACACCCCTACACCGAACTGCTGCTGGCGGCCGTGCCGCGCACGGTGGAGAGGCGTCGTGGCCAACGCACGGTGACGCCAGGAGAGCCCCCCGATCTGGCGCATTTGCCTTCAGGTTGCGTCTTTCGCACGCGCTGCAAATATGCAAAAGAGCGTTGCGCCGAAGAAGAGCCCCAACTGCGCGAGCTGGAGACGGGCTATTTTGTCAGTTGTCATTTCGCCGAAGAGCTTACTTTGAGCGGGGTCGCTCCACGTGTCCAATCTTTCGCAGCATAACGCCGGGCAAAGGTTCGTACATCCTTCCTGGCGGGTTTATCTCCTCGCCTATGCGCTCTGGCTCCTCACATTTCTGCTTGGACTGGTCGTCGCCTTCTTTGCCCGCGACCTCTCCCAGATGGCGATGCTCTTTACGCCTTGGGATCGCTATCTCGTGCATCTGGTCAATCAAGTCAGCGTCGTAGTGCTGGTTGTGCTGCTGGTGATATTGGTGGTGGTCACCGAGGCGTACTATCGAAATGGTGTATCACAACGCGATCTCTGGATACGATTTACGCGCGTACTCGGCGTTTTAGCGCTCATTCTCGCAGCCGTGCAGGCCTTTCGACTCGTCCTCGAGCTATCTGTTGGCGCCGTGAATCTGATCACTGTCCTCATGCTTGTCTTTGCGCTTTTAACTTCTGGCTGGACACGCGCAATAGTCCAGCCCCGTCCTCGGAGCGAGACTGCACAAGCCGTCTTTTCGGCGCAGAGAATTCATTCCCGCCTGCTGATTGCAGCGACGTTGACAGTGGGTCTCGCCTTGATTGCGCTCCCAATCAAATCCCCTCTGAACCCCTACGATGAGGGATTAGCACTGGTGAATGGGATGCGCATTGCAAAGGGCGCTGTTCCTTTTCGGGATTATTGGGGCATCTATCCTCCTGGACAGTCCTATGTGCTTGCTGCACTTTTTGGTGTGTTCGAACAAAACGTGCTCGTTGCACGAATTTACGACACGCTGGTGCGGATGGCGCTGGCTTTGATGGTTTATTTGCTTGCAGCACCATTAGTGCAGTCCTGGCGCTGGGCCCTGGCGCCCTTCATGGCCGCAGCCACGTTGTTGGCCGCTGCAACTTTCTATGGATACGCCGTATTTCCAGCGTTGTTTTTTAGCTTTTCAGCGTTGGCGTTGGCCTTTCGATATAGCTGCGTTAGAAGAAAAGGTTGGTTAATCGGCGCCGGATTCCTCATAGGCATCGCTGCTTTCTTTCGACTGGATATTGGTTTTTATACGGCTGTTTCGGTGGGAGCGCTTTTGCTTCTTTCTGGACTTTTATCGGTCGCTGCTCAGGTCAGATGGAGCACTCGTGCAAAACAAACGTTGTTAGACCTGCTCATCGTGGCTGCGCCAGTCCTGTTGATGCTGGTCGGCTTTTATGGCTATCTTGCTGCAGTAGCCGGCTTTGCTCTGTTGATCGATAATTTGCTCATCTTCCCGGCTACGACCTTCCGCGCTGTGCGCTGGCTTCCCTATCCCCCCTTGCTGCCAGATTGGTCAATTTGGCTGCGCAGTGGAGCCATCGATCCGGGGATATACCGCTTTTTGGGCGATTATTTACGTTTCTATCTACCGCTGCTCACGTTTGGTCTTTCGGGGCTATGGCTGCTCTGGCGAAATTGGCGAGCAACGCCCGATGGCTTGAAGCTTTCACGTCGTGATTGTCTGGCGGCGGCGCTTGTCCTGTTGGGCATTGGCCTCTTTATGCAGGCGTTGAGTCGCTATGACGAGATCCACGTGCTGCCCGCCTCGCTGTGCGTAGTGCTTTTGATTGCGTGGTTGGTGCGATCGTTCCTTTCCCTCCGCCAACAGAATTTCGCGGCGGCGCTGGTCGCTCTATTGCTCGTCATTGCAGTCCCTCTTTATTTTCTGGCCCCTTACACCAGGCTCGCCGAGATCGTACGCCACTTTCCACCCCACAGGTGCTACTCTGACAACCCGCGCGCCGGCTGCGTGATGACGCTGCCAGGTCAAGATGAGGTTGTACGGATTTTAGATCGCGAGGATCCGCAGCTTGGGCCGATTTTTTCGGGATTGCTGCGTCACGATAATGTCTTTGTCAATGACGTCAGCATCTATTTCTTGGCCGGTCGCGATAGCGCCACACGCTATCACGAGTTGCATCCCGGCGTTACGACCACGCGTCCGGTGCAACAGGAAATGGTTGCGGAGTTGGACGCCAACAGGCCGCAATGGTTGGTGCTCGCCACGTGGGAAAATCCTAATGAGCCGAACGCCAGCCGATTCAGCAGCGGCGTCAGAATCCTGGATGAGTACATTCGGGAATACTATCGTCGTGAATTCAAGATAGGGATGTATGAGATGTGGCGACGTCAACCGTAATGTCAACTGTAATTTTGAAAATTTATCAGATGTTTTAGCAATCTGAAACCCTGGAGCGAGGAAGAAACATGCTAAAAGTAGCCGTCATCGGCATGGGCAACATCGGCAATATCCACGCGCCGGTCTATCAGGCCGACCCGCTGGCCGAGCTGGTTGCCGTGTGCGATATCATCCCGGAGCGCGCCGACCGGGCGGCCGCCCGCTACGGCGTGCGCGCCTACTACAGCGTCGAGGAGCTGCTCAAACACGAGCAGCTCAACGCCGTGAGCATCTGCACCGCCGGCGTGGAGAACGGCGGCGATCACTTCGAGCCGACGATGCAATGTCTGGAAGCCGGCTTGCACGTGCTGGGAGAAAAACCGATCTCCAACAACATTGAACAGGCGCGACAGATGGTCGCCAAGGCGGAGGAAAAGGGCGTCTATTACGGCATCAATCTCAACCATCGCTTTGTGCCGCCGGCAGCCCGGGCGAAAAAATGGGTCGAAGAGGGGCGCCTGGGCGACCTCTTGCTGATCAACATGACGATGTGGATCAACAACCCGAACGACACTTCACCCTGGTTCCACATCCGCGCCCTGCATCCGCATTCGCTCGACATCATGCGCTATTTCTGCGGCGACGTGGTGCGCGTTCACGCCTTCTTCAACCGGGCGCCGGGGCGAGTCTGCTATTCCAACGTACAGGTGAACTTGCAATTCGCCAACGGCGTCGTCGGCCATCTCACGGGCAGCTACGACGCCAACCCGAGGCACAACCTGGAGCGCTGCGAAGTGATGGGGACCAAGGGCCGCTTTGTGCTCAACAATCTCTACGAAGAACTGACCTTCTATCCGCGCGACTCCGACGAGCTGACGGTGATCCGCAACAGCATCATGGGCGGCCTGAGCGGCTTCAACGCCACCTTCACCAACCGCATCCACCGCTGGCTGGAGCAGATCACGGCGGGCGTCCCACGCGACCAAATCGAGGCCTCCGGTCGCGAAGGATTGGCGGTGCAGGAGATCATTGAGGCGGCGATTCGTTCCTTCCACAGCGGTTGCGCCGAAGCAGTGCCGGTCGGGTAAGCGGCTATCAGGGTGAAGGCATGACGACAAAGCTTGGCGTGGCTGTGCTCAGCTTCGCACACGGGCACGCCGCCATCTATTGTGACCGGCTGGCGACCTACGACGATGTGCGGTTGACAGCCTGTTGGGACAATGATGCGCCGCGCGGGGCAGCGATGGCGGCCCGCTATGGCATGCGCTATTCGCCGCATCTGGAGGATGCGCTCGACGATCCCAACGTGCAGGCGGTGATCGTCGCCTGCGAAACCCACCGTCACGCCGAGATGACGGTGGCCGCCGCGGCCGCAGGCAAGCACATTCTCTGTCAGAAGCCGATGGCGTTGACCCTGGCCGACTGCGACCGCATGATCGCGGCGGTGGAGAGCGCCGGCGTCAAGTTCATGATGGCCTTTCAGATGCGCCACGATCCCTCCAATCAAAAGATCAAGCAGTTGATCGAAGAGGGCGCCGTCGGCAGGATCAGCCTCGTGCGTCGTCGCCATTGCATCCCGGTGCTGCTCAACGAGGCCTTCATCCACGGCCCTACGCGCTGGCATCTCGACCCAGAGAAGAACCTGGGCATGTTTATGGACGACGCCGTGCACGCCGCCGACTTTCTGCACTGGATTCTCGGGTATCCGATGAGCGTCATGGCCGAGATCGGCAACACGGTGACCGATGTGGCGCCCGACGACACGGGCGTAGCCATCTATCGCTATGCGAGCGGCGCCATGGCGGTGCTGGTCAACTCTTCCGTTGCGCTGGCGGGCGAAAACACCTGCGAAGTGTACGGCGACCAGGGCGTCATCATTCAAAACCACGACGATCTCGTTTCGACCAACGTGGCGCTGCCGCCGCATCCCATCGCCCTGAAGCTTTACCGTCGCGGGGAGACGTCATGGCAAGATTTGAACATTCCGATCCCTGCCAGCCACGCCGAGCGCATCGCCGCTGTGCCGCGCGCCTTCATGGACTGCATCCTGCAGGATCGCGAGCCGCCTGCCACGGCGCGGGATGGCCGCGTGGCTGTGGAAATGGTGCTCGCCGCCTATCGCTCCGCGCAAGAGGGGCGGCGCGTCCGCTTTCCATTGCAAGCATGAGCGGCCAGGAGGCGCACAAGGGAAAATTAAAATACTTCTGGGCGTCGAACGTTGTGCAACCAACACAACACGCATCACGCAACACGCAACACGATGAAACGCAACCACCATCCTCTAGAACTTCAAACGTAAAAGGTGACCGCAATGTCCCTGATCACAATCATCGGCCGCGGCCACGGCGGCACGCGCGCCATTTCGCATACGCTGATCGCCAGCAACGTCTTCATGGGCGAGCCGCTCAACCGTTCAGGCGACCTGTTGCCGCCCCAGGCGATGTACGAGGCCTGCCGCGTGCTGGCGCGTTATGTGGTGTGGAAAGGCGGCCTGGAGTGGGATTTCAGCGCGCTGCACACCATGCCGATTCCCGATGAATTCACCGACCTGATTCACACCTACTTGCAAAAAGTCCTGTCGGCCAAGGAGGAGCACAAAGGCTGGAAAATTCCGGAGACAACGCTCGTCTTTCCCTGGATCGTGCGCCTGTTTCCGGAGATCAAATACATCTATTGGGTGCGCAACCCGCGCGACAACATCCTGGCGCGCCATTTGACCGACAATCTCGCCGACTTCGGCGTGCCGCAGCCCGACGCCGAGCAGCTCCTGCGCGAGCGCTACCCCGATCTGGTCGCCCGCGCCGAGACGCCGGAGCAGATGGAGGAGCTGATCTGGCGCATGCGTCGCGCCATCTCCTGGCAATATCAATACGCCATCGTGACGGCGACGCCCAAACCCGCCAACTGGATCGTGGTGCGCTTTGAAGACTTCGTCAATCGTCAAGAAGAGACGCTGGCCCGGCTGGAAGCGTACCTGGGCATCCCGCTGGCGCGCATCATCGTGCGCCCCGAGGCGGTCGGCCGCTACAGCCAGGCCGAAGGCGTCAGCTATTTCGATTTTTTGGAAGCCGGCATGCGCGAGTTCGGCTACGAAATCCCGGAGTAAAACGTGGTGCGTGTTCCGTAGTACGAGCGCCTAACGCAACACACATCACGCACCACCCTTCATTTCAAAACCAGTAGGAAGGAAGATCATATGCCTGCGCGTCGCAATCGCAAACCAAACATCATTCTCCTGGGCATCGACTCGCTGCGGCGAGACCACATGAGCTGCTACGGCTATCATCGCCTCACAACGCCGCACATCGATCGCTTCGCCCAAGAGGGCGTGCTCTTTGAGCAGACCTTCAGCGCCCACATCCCGACGACCAGCGCCTACGCCTCGATGCTGACCGGGCTGGACGTCTTTTCGACGCAGGTGGTGGCGCTGCGCCATAAGGGGCCGCTGCGCCCGGAAGTGAAGACGCTGGCCGAGATTCTGCGCGAGGAAGGCTACAACACCACCTGCGTCGGCTTCACCGGCAACCCCAGCTCGCGCGGCTTCGACAAATATCTGGACTATCCGGCCTGGGGAAGTTGGAACGAAGGACGCAGCCCCAAGGCGCAAAAGCTGAACGAAGTGGCGTTGCCGGAGCTGGAGCGGCTGGCGCGCAAGCGCGAGCCGTTCTTCCTGTTTCTGCGCCACATGGACCCCCATGCGCCTTATCTGCCGCCGGAGCCGTTTGAGCGCATGTTCTACCACGGCAACGAGTGCGACAAGCGCAACAAGTCGATGGAGCCGGTGATGGCGTTCAAACCTTTCCGCGACTTTTTCGCAAGCTGGATGCCGCCGGGCATCACCGACAAGGACTACGTCATCGCCCAGTACGACGGCGCCATCGCCTACATGGACGCCGCCATCCGCAGCATCTTCACCGCCATCGAGGCGCTCGGCCTCACAGAGAACACTATCGTCGTCGTCAACGGCGATCACGGCGAAACGTTGTACGACCACGAATGCTATTTCGACCACCACGGCCTGTACGAGCCGACTTTGATCGTGCCGCTCATCATTCGCTATCCCGGCAAATTGCCTGCAGGCCGTCGCGTCTCCGGCTATAACCAGCACAAAGACCTGGTCCCCACGCTGCTGGAGCTCGCCGGCATCCAGCGCGAGGATCTGCGCTTCGACGGCCGGTCTTTGCTGCCGATGGTGCGCGGGGAGGTGGCTTCGCACGAAAGCGAGTTTTACATCACCGAGTGCACGTGGATGCGCAAACATGGATGGCGCACGCCCAACTGGAAGCTGATCGTGGCGCTGGAGCCGGACTTTCACTTCAAGCCGCCGGTCGAACTGTACAATCTTTTTGAGGACCCGGAGGAGTCGGTCAACCTGGCGGAGACGCAGCCGGAGATCGTGGCCGAGCTGGAGCGGCGCATGCACGCCTGGATCGCCAAACGCGAGGCGGAGACCGGGCTGCCCAACCCGATCTACAATCAACCCGGCTGGCATGGTCACGCAGGCATCGATTACTTCACCAGCTCTCAGCAAGCCTACGACACCCTGCACATCGGCGACCCGGCTCAGGCTGCGCGCTTGCAGTCGCGTTCAAGAGAGTGAGCAAGGAGCCAACGATGATCCGTGCATGCGTGATCGGCATGGGGCCCATCGGCAACCGCCACGCCCGCCTGCTCAAAGAAGATCCACTGGCTGAGTTGGTGGGCGTCTGCGACATCATCCCGGAGCGGGCGGATGCAGCCGCCTCGAGGCTGGGCGTTCCGGCCTTCTACGACACGGAGCAGATGCTGCGCGCTCTGGCCCCGGACATGTGCGTGGTGGCGACGGGCGGTGAGGAATATGGCAGCGATCACTATCTGCCCACCATGCAGGCGCTGGAGGCGGGGTGCCATGTGCTGGGCGAAAAGCCGATCTCCAACCGCATCGATGAGGCGGAGGAGATGGTCGCCAAGGCGCGGGAGAAAGGGCTGTGCTATGGCATCAACTTGAACCATCGCTTCACGCCCGCCGCCTGGCTGGCCAAACGCTGGCAGGAGGAAGGGCGGGTCGGCCATCTGCTCTTTATCAACATGAGCATGTGGATCATGAATCCGCGCGAAAGCTCGCCCTATTTTCAGATCAAAGCGCTCCACCCCCATACGGTGGATATTATGCGCTATTTCGGCGGCGACATTGAGGCGGTGCATTGCTTCGCCACCAAAGCGCCGGGGCGTAAAATCTGGTCCACCGCCACCTTCAACATGCGCTTCAAAAATGGCGCCGTCGGCACCCTGACCGGCAGCTACGACATCGAGCGCGGCCACCCGATGGAGCGCTGCGAGGTGGCGGGCACGAAGGGGCGCTTCGTGATCGAAGATATGTATCGCGAAGCGACGCTCTATCCGGCCGGCAACCTGGAGAAAACTGTCTACACCAACCCGATCTTCGGCGGCATGCGCGACTTCGAGGACACCTTCCGCAACCGGCTGCACCGCTTTTTAGAGCAGCTTACGGAAGGCGCCAGGCCGGAGGAGATCGACGGCTCCGGCGCCGATGCGCTGGCGGCGCAGAAGGTGCTGGCCGCAGCCATCGAGTCGCTGGAGAATGAAACTGTGGTCTATGTGAAATAAACGCAAGAAACCTGGAGACATCCAATGAAACTGGGCGCAAACTCTGTTCTGTTCGGCGGCTATCCGCTGGAAACCGCTTTTCGCTACCTGGCCATGGCCGGCTATGACGGCGTTGAGCTTTCCGCCATCGACGGCATGAGCGAGCATCTGGTGCTCGACCGTTGGCGCGAGCTGGTTCCCGAGATCAAGCGCCTTTCCGCAACGTATGGGCTGGAGCTATTGGCCATCGAGCAGCCTTCGCGCGACCCGGTCAAAATGGAGAAAGCGATGCAGGCGGCGGTGGAGCTGGGCATCCCCATCATCAACTGCGGGCCGGGCGGCAAGTCAGGCGACGAAGCGAGCTTTCAACAGTCGATGGAGGAGCTGGCGGCGCTGGCGCAGATGGCGGAGCGCTACGGCGTCACGCTCTGCGTCAAGGCGCATGTGGGCCAGGCTGTCTACAACACGCCGACGACGCTGCGCATGATGGAGGCGATCTCGTCGCCGGCTTTGGGCGTGGATATGGATCCGTCGCACATCTATCGCGCCGGCGAAAACCCGGTCGAAGCCATCGCTGCAGTCATCAGCCGAGTCAAACATGTGCACATCCGCGATTGCAAAGGGCGACAACAAGGGCCGGGCAAGCCGGAGGATCAGACCAACGGTCGCGGGGACATCGATCTGGTGGGATACATTCGCGTCTTGCACGAGCATGGCTACACCGGCCCGCTCGACCTGGAGATCATCGGCGCCAAAGAATACGCCCTGGAGCAGTGCTGCATCATCGCCGCCGAGGCGCGCGGCCACATGCGCGCTTGTCTGCAGGCGTGCGGCGCAGTTTGAGCGCCCCCTCCCCTCGTATCTTCCCCTCCTGCAACCTTCCAGGAGGCCGCCCGGCTTCCTAGAAGGTTGCAGCCAGAGGCCTCTATGATTTTGACAGCGGTGGCGAAGCGCGCCCTTGAGGGCGTTCATCGTTTTTCATCTCGCTAAACAGATTTTGTTAACAGCGTTGAAGCGACGCTGAAAGGTGCGCCGCATTTTGAATTGTAAGATTCCCTTCACAAAGTCTCTCCTTCCGCCCCCTAGGCTATGCTTGTCGGCGTGCGGCAGGACATCCGGCCGGACGTCGACAGGATGGGAATTCAACAGCAAAGCACAGAGAAATTGCCGAAAAAAGAAGGGAGTCAGATGAACAAGCGAACATTTTCTTTCAGCGTCGTTCTCTTATTGGCCCTCTCCGTCGTTCTGGCGAGCTGCACCGTGGTCGCTCCTGCGACGCCCGCTGCGCCCGCGGCGACGGAGGCGCAGCAGGGGGAGGCGACAGCAGGTGATCTGGTTGTGTACACCTCGCGCGCGGAGTCGCTCTTCAAGCCGGTGTTGGAGGCCTTCAATCGGGCTTATCCTGACGTCAAGGTGACGGTGCTCACCGGCAGCAACGGCGAGCTGGCGGCCAAGCTGCTTGAGGAGCGCGCCAATCCACAGGCCGACCTGCTCATCAACAGCGACATCCTCACCATGCAAAGTCTGGCCGAGCAGGGCGTCTTTGCGCCGAACGATTCGCCGTCGGTCGCTGCAGTGCCGGAAAGCTATCGCGCCGACGACGGCAGCTGGGTGGCGCTCACCTTGCGACTGCGCGTCATCATGTACAACACCGAGTTGGTAAGCGAGGATGAGTTGCCCGCCACCATGATGGATCTCACCGATCCGAAGTGGAAAGGGCAGATCGGCTCCGCCGACAGCCGCAACGGCGCCATGGTGGCCCAGCTCGTGGCGATGCGCCACCTCCTCGGCGAAGAGGCGATGGTAGCGTTCGTGCAGGGGCTGGTCGCCAACGAGACGCAGTGGTTCGGCGGTCACACCGACGTGCGCAAGGCGGTCGGCGCCGGCGAGCTCAAGCTTGGATTGGTCAACCACTACTACTATCACCTCTCCAAGGCGGAAGGCGCGCCGGTGGGCATCGTCTATCCCGACCAGGGCGAGGGAGAGATGGGGCTGATCGTCAACTCCACCAACGCCGGCATTGTGGCAGGCGCCAAACATCCCGAACTGGCGAAGATTTTCGTCGATTTCATGCTTTCGCCCGAAGGACAAAAAGTCTACGCCGAGCAGAACTTCGAATACCCGGTCACGCCGGGCGTCGAATTGGCCGAAGGCGTGCCGCCGCTGAGCGAGTTCAAGCTGGCCAATATCACCCTGAAAACGCTGTGGGAGGAGCTGCAGCCGACGCAGCAGGCGGCGCAGGCGGCCGGTCTGCCGTAACGTCCGCCATGGGCGCTCCATGACGTAAAAATTCATCGCCGAGGCGCAGAGCACAAAGAGAAGGCTCTGCGCTCTCGTCGTCTCTGCAGTGGGCTGCGCCTGTGGGCGCCAAGGAACCAGCGGAAAACGTTCTTTTGCACGAATGTTTATGTGAATCAATTTTGTTCAATGTGATACAATTTTTCTTTAATGGAAAATGTGCTGAACTGCGTATTGCAAACAATGTCGCTGCATTGAGGTGTGCTGAGAGGTGTGCTAAGTTGCCAAGAAAAGCTCCTACATCTCTGGTTTTGATCGCCTCCATCGTCAGCCTCCTGGCGGTGACGCCGCTGATCTACATCGTGGCGCGTGCGCTGGCTGCAGACGCCGCCACCTGGTCCAGGCTGTGGTACGGCCAGATGCCCACCCTGCTCTGGCAGACTGCGACGCTGCTGGTGGGAACCATCGGCTTTGCGCTGGTTTTAGGCATTGGCGCGGCGTGGCTGGTGGAGCGCAGCGACTTGCCCGGTCGCACTGTCTGGCGCGTGCTGCTGGCGTTGCCGCTGGCGTTGCCGGGCTATGTCGCCGCCATCACCTACATTATCCTGTTGCGCCGCGGCGGCGTCGTCGAACGCTTTCTGATCGATTTCGCCGGGTTTGCCCGCGGGGAAATTCCCTTGCCGCCCCTGTACAACGTATGGGGCGCCATTCTCATCATCGGGCTGGTCACCTATCCCTACATCTACCTGCCCACGGCGGCGGCGCTGCGTTCGGTCGACCGTTCGCTGGAGGAGGCGGCGCGCATGGCCGGACGCAACGGATGGAGCGTCTTTCGTCAGATCACGCTGCCGCTGGTGACGCCGGCGGTGGCGGGCGGCGCTCTGCTGGTCGGGCTCTACGTTCTCTCCGACTTCGGCACGGTGGCGATGCTGCGCTATCGCACCTTCACGACGGCCATTTACAACCAGTTCACCGGTCAGATCGATCGCTCCGGCGCAGCCATCTTGAGCGTCGTGTTGATCCTCCTGGCGTTGCCGCTGCTCTTCGGCGAGGGCTGGTTCAGCCGACGACAACGCCGATTGACGGCCGACACGGTGTGGCGACCGCGTCAGCTCGTCCGGCTCGGACGCTGGCGCTGGCTGGCGCTGCCGCTGGTGAGCCTGCTTGCGCTCCTTTCGTTAGGGTTGCCGCTGCTGGTGCTGGGCGGCCTCAGCCTGCAAGGCTGGCTCTTCCCCACCGAGGCCGACCGCATTTGGGGCGTCAACAACGAAGGCATCCTGAGGTTTGGTTTGAACAGCGTGCTGGTGGCGACGCTGGCTGCGACCTTCGCCACGGCGCTGGCGCTTGGCCCGCTCTATCTGGCGGTGCGATTCCCCAGTCGAATTTCGCGCATTGTGCTGACGTTGAGCCGCAGCCCCTTTGCCCTGCCGGGGATCATCATCGGCCTGGCCTTCGTGTTGCTGATCAACCGCTGGGCGCCTTTCGCCTACGGCACGATTTTCGCGCTGGTCTTCGCCTTCACCTTCCGGCTTTTGCCTCAGTCGCTTTCGACCGAAGAATCGGCGCTGCGCGCGGTGGCGCCTTCGTTGGAAGAGGCGGCGCGCACGATGGGCGTTGCACCGATGCGCGTCTTCTGGCGCGTGACGCTGCCGGTGGCTGCGCCGGGCATCCTGGCAAGCTGGGTGTTGGTCTTTATTACGGCGATGAAAGAGCTGCCGACGGCCATCCTCCTGCGCCCGCCCGGCTTCGACACCTTGCCGGTGCGCATCTGGGCCGCTGCCAGCGAAAGCGTGCATACGCAGGCCGCGCCGCCGGCCTTTTTGCTGATCGCCCTGACGACGCTGCTGTTGTTGCCGCTCATGCAGAACCGGCTGGGCATCGATAAAGCAATCCAGGACAATTTGTAAACCCGCACAGGCAATGAGTGATGCATTAATTTCGGTGCAAAATGTGGTGAAGCGTTATGGCGAAGTCGGCGCAGCGGTGGCGGGCGTCTCCTTCGACGTTCCCCGCGGGGCCATCGTCGCCCTGCTGGGGCCGAGCGGCTGCGGCAAGACGACGACGCTGCGGTTGATCGCCGGCCTGGAAATGCCGAACGCCGGCGCCATTTGGCTGGAAGGGCGTAAAGTGGCCGGCGACGGGGCCTGGGTGCCGCCAGAGGCGCGTCGCGTAGGCATGGTTTTCCAGGACGGCGCGCTCTTTCCCCACCTCACCGTGGCGCAGAATATTGCTTTCCCGCTCAACACGCGCAACGGCCGCGGCCGCGTAGAGGAGCTGCTGGAGCTGGTCGGCATGGCCGGCTACGGCGAGCGCTATCCACATCAGTTGTCGGGCGGTCAGCAGCAGCGCGTGGCGCTGGCACGCGCGCTGGCGCCGGAGCCGGCGGTTGTTTTGTTGGATGAGCCTTTTTCCCGGCTCGATGCGGCGCTGCGCGTCTCCCTGCGCGAGGATGTGCGCGAAATCGTCAAACGCACCGGCGCCACCACGATCTTCGTCACCCACGATCAGGAGGAGGCGCTCAGCATCGCCGACATCGTGGTCGTCATGTTCGACGGCAAAGCGGCGCAGATCGGCGCGCCGCACGAAATCTATACGCGGCCGGCCACGCGACAGGTGGCCACCTTCGTCGGCGAGGCCAATCTGCTGCCCGGTCTCGCCGAAGGCGCAGTGGCCGACTGTGCGTTGGGGCGAGTGATCCTCGCCACGCCACAGAAGGGGCCGGTGGAGATCATGATTCGCCCGGAGGCGTTCGAGCTGCGCGCCGTGCGCAGCGGCGCTGCGTACATCGAGCGCATCCGCTACTTCGGACACGACCAGGCGCTGCACGTTCGGCTGCACAGCGGCGAGCCGTTGCTTGTGCGCAGCCTGCCCCGCCCCGACCTGCGCGTCGGCCAGGAGGTGGATGTCTTCGTGCGCGGGGTGGTGGTGGCGTATCCGGCGAACTGACGGAAGTTTCCAATCCGTTCAGGGGCGTCCTTGACGCCCACGCCTGATTCGGCGGCGCCGGTCCAGAAGCAACATCCGGGTGCACTATGAAATTCAATCGATTGAGCGCAATCGTCGATCAACTTAAACAGATGGCGGGCACGCTGGCGATCCTTGGAGGGCTGCTCTGGATTGGGTACGCCGTCCTGGGCATCTTGCAGCCGTTGGGCGACGTCGCAACCAGTGCGCCGGCTTTCTGGCTGGCGGGCGCGTCCGGAGGCGCTGCGCTTGTGCTCCAGGGGCTGGCCGTCGTCGGCGTGGCGTCGCGCTATGGATTGCCCGGCGAGGAGCCGCCCCGCTTCGGCGCCGTGATTCCCTCGCGCTACGGCGTGGCGATGGCGTGGGTCGGCGCGCTGGCCGGCCTTCTGGCCGTTGCAACGGCGCTTCTGTCGCTTGAGCTGCCCAACAACGCCATGCAGCTCTTCGGCGCAGTGTTGACGCCCCTGGGCGCAATGCTGGTCGCCATCGAGGCCAACGGCAGCGAGCAGGCCTATCGCATCGCCGGGCCGCTTTTTTTGGTCGGCGCGCTGGGCATGGTCAGCCTGCTGGCGCAGGCGCTGCTGCCGCTGGCAAGCTGGATGGCGCCGGTCTACGCTGCGCTGGCGATGGCGGTGTATGGTTTCGCCTGGGTGCGCTTCGGCGCTCTCCTCGCCTCAAGCCTCCCAGAAGCCTGACTTTGCATTGAGTCTTACATCGAGCGCTCCCCTCTTTGCATCAAAATATCTTCAACGTTAAAGTGTCTGTTTCCGGCGCTCTCCACCTTATCCTGCCGTGGATTGACAAAGTGATTTGGACTCTGTCGCAATGTCTTCAGACGCCCCTATTCAACAAGGAGGAACCCCATGGATCGAATTTATGTGATGCAGCTGGTGCGTTCATTTCAGATTGGAGAGATCGACCGCCGCACCTTTTTGAGCCGGGCTACGGCGGCGATCGGCAGCTTCTCGGCGGCAAGCTTGTTGCTCGCCGCCTGCCAGCCTGTCAGTCAGACGCCGAGGCCTGTCACAGAGCCGACTCCCAGCGGCGAAGGCGTCGGCTCGCCGGAGACCAGCATGACCACCGAAGAGGGACTGGTGGCGGGCAGGGTTGAATATCCTGGCCCGGACGGCGAGACGTTGAGCGGCTATTGGGCGCGTCCGCAGGGTGAAGGCTCCTGGCCTGCGGTGGTTGTGTTGCAGGAGTGGTGGGGCGTGAACGAACATATCATGGACGTCGCCCGCCGCATCGCTGCGCAGGGGTATGTGGCGCTGGCGCCGGACCTCTACAAAGGGCAGATTGCAACCGAGCCGGACGAGGCGCGCAAGCTGGTGATGGAGCTAGACATGGCCGCCGCCGTCGAGGAGATCGGCAGCGCCATTGACTTTCTGCTGGCCCAGGAGTTTGTACGCGGGGAGAAGGTGGGCGTCGTTGGCTTCTGCATGGGCGGCCGCCTGACATTGATGACGGCGCTGGCCAACGACAAACTCGCCGTGGCCGTGCCGTTCTACGGCGCGCCGCTGACGCCGGAGGAAGCCGCCCGGGTCAAAGCGCCGGTGCTCGGCCTGTACGGCGCCGAAGACAGCGGCATTCCGGTCGACGCCGTGTTGGCCATGGGAGAGGCGCTCACCGCCGCCGGCATCGACAACGAAATCCACATCTACGAGGGAGCGCCCCACGCCTTCTTCAACGACACGCGCGCCAGCTATCGCCCGGAAGCCGCCGCCGACGCCTGGGAGCGCATGCTGCAATGGTTTGAGAAATATCTGAAAAGTTCGTGAGCTTTCTTGTGGAACTTTTGGCGCGAGCCCTCAAGGGGGATGGCGCATCCTTGCTCGCCATCCCCTCCCGGCCTTGCAAGAGCGCCTCGCCGGAAGCTGAAGCTGCAGTTTGCTCACAGAAATCATCGCCTCCGGCGCGCCACATCGATCCACTTCCATAAAATTTTCGTCCATCCGCTAAAAACTGGTTATCTGACCGTTGAGCCTGACCCGTTGCGCATGCAACAATAGAAAAAAGTAGTGCCCATCAGCAGCCGAACCCTTGTGCGTTGCGCGAAAGGAGCGCTCTCATGCTCTTCGATGTCCTCATCATCGGCGGCGGCATCGTTGGCTGCGCCATCGCCCGCGAGCTGAGTCGCTACCGTCTGGAGGTGGCCCTGTGTGAAAAGGAGGTCGAGGTCGGCTTTGGAACGACGAAAGCCAACAGCGGCATCATTCACGGCGGCCATCACGCCGCGCCGGAAACGTTGAAAGGCCGTCTCGAGTGGGAAGGCAACCAGCTTTGGGATGATCTGGCCGCCGATCTGGGCTTTGGCTTTGCGCGCGTGGGCGAGTTGACCGTCGCGTTGCACGAAGAGCAGCTTCCTGTGCTCGACCGGTTGCTCCATCATGCAGCGGTGAAACGGATTCCCGGCGTCGAGCGGTGGGAGCCGGCGCGCATTCGCAGCGAGGAGCCGGCGCTCAGCCACGACATCCTTGCTGCGGTGTATGCGCCGACCACTGCGGTCGTCAACCCCTATGAAGCCTGCTACGCGCTGGCGGAAAACGCCGTGCAAAATGGCGTGACGCTGCTGACCGGCCTGCCGGTGCGTCGCCTGCATCAAAAGGACGATCTGTGGGAGGTTGTCACCCCGGGGGCCTATCTGGCAAGCCGCTTTGTGATCAACGCGGCGGGGCTGTACGCCGACGTCATCGCCGCCATGGCAGGGGTGCAGACGTTCACGATCCACCCGCGCAAGGGGGAGGAATATCTGCTCGACAAGCGACTGCGCGGGCTGGTGAAACGGGTCATTTTCCCTTGCCCTTCGCCGGTGTCAAAGGGAATCCTGATCATCCCCACCTATGACGGGACGATCATGGTGGGGCCGACCGCCGAAGATGTGCACGATCGCACCGATCTCACCACCAGCGCGCGCGGGGCGCAGACCGTCTTTGATGCGGTGCGCCGGCTGGCGCCCGGCATCCACGAGAAGGATGTGATCGCGCAGTTTGCGGGTCTGCGCGCGGCGGCGGACGGCGAGGACTTCATCATCGGCCCGACGGCGAAACGAGGTTTCATCAACGTGGCCGGCATCCAATCGCCCGGCCTGACCGCTGCGCCCGCCATTGCGCGCAGGGTGGTGGAACTCTTGCGAGACGAGCGTCTAAAGCTGGAGCTGCGCGATGACTTCATCGCAAAGCGCCCGGCGCCGATCCACTTCGCCGCCCTCTCTACGCAGGAACAGATCGCCCTTGCGCTGCGCGATCCGCGCTATCGCCGCATTGTCTGTCGCTGTGAAATCGTCACCGAAGGGGAAGTGCTGGACGCCATCGCACGGGGCGCCTGTACGCTGGACGGCGTCAAATTTCGCACGCGCGCCGGCATGGGGCGCTGCCAGGGCGGCTTCTGCACCATTCGCTGTATGGAGCTGCTTGCAAGGGCGCGGCAGTTGCCTATGACTGCGGTGACCAAGCGCGGCCCGGGCTCCTGGCTGGTGTGCGCCAGAACTGAAGAGGAAAAGGCAAGTGCGACATGATCACCTCCAATCCACGCCATCTGCGCGGCAGCTATGACGTGATTGTCGTCGGCGGCGGCCCGGCCGGCCTGGAGGCGGCGGTGGCGGCCCAGGAGGCCGGCGCCGATCACGTCCTGGTCGTCGATCGCGAGCCGGAGGCGGGCGGCATCCTGCTGCAATGCATCCACTGCGGCTTTGGACTGCATCGCTTTGGCGAGGAGTTGACCGGCCCGGAATATGCGCAACGCGTGGTGAAGCAGGCGCTGGCGCACAGGATCGACATCGTGACCGACGCCTTTGTGCTCGACATCGATCTGCAGCGTCGCGTCAAGTTGATGACAAGGGAAGAAGGAGTCTCGCTGGTCGAGGCGCGCGCCGTCGTGCTCGCCATGGGCGCGCGCGAACGCACGCGCGCCGCCGCTCGGATTCCGGGCGCGCGCCCCGCGGGCGTCTTCACCGCCGGCATGGCGCAACGGCTGGTGAACCTTTACGGCTGGCTTCCCGGACGCCGCGCCGCAATCTTAGGCTCAGGGGACATCGGGCTGATCATGGCCAGGCGGCTGACGTTGGAAGGCGTGGAGGTGGCGGGCGTCTTTGAGTTGATGCCGCATCCCAACGGCTTGAATCGCAACATCGTTCAATGCCTGCACGATTTCGACATCCCGCTCCATCTCTCCACCACCGTGGTTGAGATCCATGGCCACAACCGCGTCGAAAAAGTGACCGTGGCGCCGGTTGACGGCGATCTCCGTCCTCAGATGGAGCGCGCCTGGGAGGTCGAGTGCGACACGCTGTTGGTTTCCATCGGGCTGATCCCGGAGAATGAACTCTCCGAGCAGCTGCGGCTCCGCATGGATCCGGTCACCCGTGGTCCGGTTGTGACCAGCGCAATGGAATGTTCGCTCAACGGCGTCTTCGCCTGTGGCAATGTGGTGCATATTCACGACCTGGTTGATTTCGTCAGCGCCGAGGCGATGTTGGCCGGACGCAGCGCAGGTCTGTTCGCCATTGGAGCGCCTCTGCGCCCCGACAACGTGCGTCTGCTGCCGGGCGAAAACGTCGCGTACTGTGTGCCGCACACCATCTCCACCGAGCGGGAGCACACCGTCTACATGCGCACGCGTCGCATATTGGAGGGCTGCAGACTCCGGCTGGTCGCGCCCGATGGTCGCATTGTGTACGAGAAACGGCTGCGCTACGTCTTTCCGGCGGAGATGGTCAACCTAAAGTTGAAGCCGGCCATTTTGCAGCATTTCCACGACGACGCGCTCCGCATCGACATCGTGGGTCGAAGCGCAGAGCGGTGATACGAGGAAAGGGCGATGCCATGGGTGAAATTGTCACAGTACGCTATCTGTGCATCGGCTGTCCGCTGGGCTGCCGTCTGGAGGTGGACGAGGACCTGGAGGAGCACGCCATCGTCGAAGTGCGCGGCTTTTCCTGTCGACGCGGTAAGGAGTATGCAATCCAGGAGCATACGGCGCCGCAACGCATGGTGACCACCACCGTCGCCATTGACAAGGCGCGCTGGGCCAGGCTGCCGGTGCGGACGAGCAGACCGGCGCCCAAAGACAAGGTGTTGGAGATCTGTCGGGCGTTGCGCACCGTGCGCGTCTCCGCTCCCATCGCAAGCGGTGATATAATCGTCCGCAACGTGTTGAACACCGGCGTCAATATCATCGCCACGCGCGACATGGTGGAATGGGCCTCGCCGCAAAACATAGAAGCCTGACCATCGAATGGAGAGGCGGCCACATGGCCTTTGAGATCATTTTCTTGGGGTCGGACTGTGATTACAGCCGCATCGTGTTGGAGTCTCTGATCGCTGCGCGCATCAAGATCGCCGCAGTGTGGCTGGCCGGACAAAATTTGCCTGGTCTCTCCGACTCGGCGACGATTCAGCCGTTGCTCCCCCCGAACGCAGTCGTCGCAGAAAATGATCCCAATTCGGTGCCGCTCACCTCCACCTTTGTGCAGGAGAGCGTGCTCACCACCACCTGGCGCAACGGCATTCCACTGTACGGCGTCAAGCGCATCAAGGCCGAGGAGACTTCGCTGGCGCTGAAGTCGCTGGCGCCGGCGGTGGGCGTCGTGGCCTGCTTCCCACGGCTCGTGCCTGAACCCCTGTTGTCGGCGCCGCGCCATGGGTTCCTCAATGTGCATCCTTCTCTGTTGCCGAACTACCGCGGCCCTGCTCCGCTCTTCTGGCAATTTCGCGCCGGTGAACAACGCACCGGCGTGACCGTGCACTGGATGGACGCTCAGTTCGACACCGGCCCGATTGCGGCGCAGCGCCCCGTCCCGCTTCCCGATGGCATCTCGGAGCACGACGCCACCCGGCTGATGGCCAGGGTGGGCGGTCGCCTCCTGGTGGAGGTGCTTCAACACGTCGCCGGAGGGGAGTTGCCCTATCGGCGACAGCCGCCCGGAGGAAGCTATCAGCCCTGGCCACGCCCGGAAGATTTTGCCATTTCGACGGAGTGGTCCGCCCGCCGCATCTTCAACTTCATGCGCGCCTCCGCCGTGTGGGGACATCCGTACATTTTAGAGATCGACGGACATCGCTGGCTGCTTTCGGACGCGCTCTCCTGGTCGAACTACGCGACGATCGAGGCCCCATTCGTGATTCAGGATGGCCTGATCACATTCCGCTGCTCTCCCGGTGCAGTCCAGGCGCGTCTCCATCATTGACCCCCTCTGTAGCGCCAGGCCCCTACAGTCGCGGCAACGTGATGCCCTGCTGCCCCTGGTATTTGCCCTTGCGATCGGCGTAGGAGACCTCGGGCGGATCGCCCTCAAAGAAAATCACCTGCGCAATTCCCTCGTTCGCGTAAATTTTGGCCGGCAGCGGCGTCGTGTTGCTGATCTCAATCGTGACATGTCCCTCCCATTCCGGCTCAAGGGGTGTGACGTTGACGATGATGCCGCAGCGGGCGTAAGTGCTCTTCCCCAGACAGATCGTGAGCACGTTGCGTGGAATGCGAAAGTACTCCACGGTGCGCGCCAGCGCAAAGCTGTTCGGAGGAACGATGCAGACGTCGCCTCGATAAGGCATCATGGCGCGCTCGTCGATGGCCTTGGGGTCGATGACGCTGAGCTGACCGGTGGCGGGCGTGAAGATGCGGAATTCATCCGCCACGCGAATGTCGTAGCCGAAGCTGCTCAGGCCGTAGGAGACCACGCCCTGGCGCACTTGACTCTCTACAAAGGGCTCAATCATCTTGTGCTCCAACGCCATGCGTCGGATCCAGTGGTCAGGCTTGATGGACATCGAGCATCTCTCCATTACTTATCTCCATTACTTAATCGTCATGACTTAATCGTCATGGGCAGACCTGCAACCATAAACACCACGCGATCCGCCGCCGCCGCCAGCCGTTGATTGGCGCGGCCCAGCGCATCGCGATAGAGACGCCCCAATGGGTAGGCGGGCACGATGCCCAGGCCCACTTCGTTGGAGACGACAAACCACGTTGCGTTGCTCTGGGCGTAGGCCGCCAACAGCGCATCGATCTCGGCGAGGAGCGCATTCGCGGCCGTCGCCTCGTCGCTCTTTTCCGGCAGGCGCAACAGCACGTTGCTCGCCAGCAGGGTGATGCAGTCCACCACCACGCAGGCGACGTCCGGCGTCAGCGCCGCGGCGATGGCTGCGCCGATCTGTCGAGGCGCCTCGAGTGTGCGCCACGTCGCCGGTCGTTGGCTGCGGTGGGCTGCAATCCGCGCCGCCATCTCTTCGTCCCACGCCTCGGCGGTGGCGACATAGAGCACCTCGCCGTCAAGCGCTGCAGCCTGCGCTTCGGCGTAGCTGCTTTTTCCACTGCGCGCACCGCCCAGAATGAGCGTAAATTGTTTTCTCATCATTGCAATGTTTCGCTTCTGTTCGACTTTCCGATGTAAGCTCGCAGCTGGGGTTCATTGCTCCCGTCATACTACAAGTTGTTCAAGCAAGGCCAGGGTCAGGCGCTTGGTCTGAAGCTGAAGCGGCTGATCGTCGAGCACCGGGCCGACGCAGGCCGGGCAACCATGGATACAGGCGCACGACCGCACGCTTTCCAGCGCAGCCTCCAGCAATGTTTCGTGCAGATCGTAGAGCAGCGCGCTAAATCCCAGCCCCGCCGGCGCGCGTTCGTACAGATAGACGCGCGGCGCGCGCGCTCGAGCATCGGACGCTTCGGCCCGCCCGATCGGATCCCCGCGCGCTACATGGACGCCGAGGTCGCCAGGGTCGCACATCAGATGCAACGGCGCCAGGTTGCTCAGCAGATAAGCCAGTCCATCCAACCCGGTCTGATAGCGGCCCGCGGTCTCGATGCGACGGTGACATCCCCGACAGACGAGCATCAGGTTCTCCAGTCTGTTGGCCTCTAAGTACAAGTCGTTCAGGCCGGGCACGTAGCCGAAGAGGCGAAACGGAATTTTGTGATGAACGTCATGCTGACGGCCGGGCGATTCCGGCGCGCCGCAGATAGCGCAGCGTCCCCGAGCGCGCGCCCGCACGATGGCGCGCTGTTCTTCCCAGTTCGGGCCGTAGTCGTTGACCGAGTCGAACCAGAGGCCGGCCGCTTCCAGCGCCTGTTGCACCGCCGGCGCAATCTCGCACCAGTAGGCGTTCGTTTCGAGCGTGCGCCGCGCATAGTCCAGCGGATAGACGCCCAGCGTCTCATGGGTGGTGCGTTTGATCTTGCGATAGCCGATCACCTGGGTGTGTACGGCGACGTCGCCCCAGGCGGCCAGAGAGCCTCCCGCCGAACGCACGGCATGGCAGGCGAGGCGCTCCACCTCGGCGTCGGAGATAGCTTCTGTGTAATAGTCCACGTCGACAGCCGTTGCGTCTGCGCGCAGCGCTGTCAAGTCGAGCCGTTGCACCAGATAACTCTGCCCGCCGTGCAGATAAATCGCACCCTCGTGCGCCAGCAGTTGGGCGCTCGCCTGATCCACTTCGCCGAGGACGCAGGGAGCGCCTTTCTCGTGCTCCGGCGAAGGCCCCACCCTTTGAATGAGCACAGGGTCGCCGCCGACGCTGCGCAGGCCCACCTCCCGCGCCGGATGGCGGAGACCGCTCCAGAAAAAGCGCTCGCCGTGGCGCTGCACTTCGCCCTGCTCGGCCAGCAGCGCAAGCACGTCGCGCAGATAAGGGCTGGCGCCGAACGCTTCCTCCTGGTGAAAAGGAAGCTCAGCCGCGGCGCAGCGCACATGGTCGACGAGAAGCATCAGGTTGTCGGGATGGATCAGCGCATGCTCCGGCGACTGCTCGAACAGAAATTCGCTGTGACGAATCACATACTGGTCGAGCAGACCGGCGGTGGCGACCAGCACCGCCACCGCCGCTTCGGTGGTGCGGCCGGCGCGGCCGAACTGCTGCCAGGTCGCAGCGACGCCGCCCGGGTATCCGCACACAATGGCGGCGGCCAACCCACCGATGTCGATGCCTAGCTCCAGCGCATTGGTGGCGACGACTGCACGCACGCGGCCGCTGCGCAACCCTTCCTCGATGCTGCGCCGCTCCGCAGGCAGGTAACCGCCTCGATACCCCTGCACATGCTCGGCGACGTCGAGCCTCTGCTTCGGTGCAGCGGCCTCCTCGCCGAGAGCATAGCGTTGCGCCCCCCGGCTGCGACGGCGCTCCAGCGCCGAGCGTAGATAGGTGAGCAACAGCTCGGTGGCGACGCGCGAGCGGCCAAAGACAATGGTCTGCAGGCCGGCGTCGACGCATTGCGCCGCCAGGTCGGCCGCCTCCAACACCGCGGCGCGGCGCACGCCTTTTTCAGCGTCTACGAGCGGCGTGTTCAGCAGGAGGATGTGCTTCTCTCCTCGCGGGGCGGTGGAGCGCTCGATCAGGTGCACGCGTTGCTCGGTCAACCGCTCGGCGAGCTGCACAGGGTTGGCGATGGTGGCGCTGGTGCAGATGAAACGGGGCGCTGCGCCGTAATGGCGGCAGATGCGTTGCAGCCGGCGCAGCACGTTGGCGACGTGGCTGCCGAAGACGCCGCGGTAGGTGTGCATCTCGTCGATTACCACCCAGCGCAGCCCCGCCAGAAAATCCGCCCACTGTGCATGGTTGGGCAGGAGGCTTATATGCAGCATGTCGGGGTTGGTCAGCAGCAGACGCGCCTGCTTGCGAATCTGGCCGCGTTGCGCCGAGGGCGTGTCGCCGTCGTAGGCGGCGATCGACGACGTCAGAGGGTGTGCAGAGTCGACGGCCTCGACGGCTTTTGCCAATCGGTTCAGCTCCGCCCATTGGTCGTGCGCCAGCGCTTTGGTGGGGAACAGATAGAGCGCGCAGGCCGCAGCGTCTGTCAATAAAGTGTGCAATACAGGTAAATTATAGCAAAGCGTCTTGCCGCTAGCGGTGGGCGTCGCAATGACGAGGCTTTCCTGTTGCAAGGCGGCTTCTATGGCGTCGCGCTGATGCGCATACAGCCGCTCCACGCCGCAGGCGACGAGTGCGCGTTGAAGCACGGGATGCAGAGAGGAAGGCGTAGATGCATAGACGGCGGGTTGCTCGGGCAGGACGCGCCAGGCGGCCACTTTGTTCATGAATTGTGGGTCGCTGCGCCACTGCGCCAGCAAGTCGGTGACAGCCATGCAATCGACCTCGCCGATGCGTTCGACTCCTGAAGGATTCAGGGCGCCAGACGTTCGCGCAGCCAGCCGCCGTCCGGTTGGCGACGATAACGGAGACGGTCGTGCAGCCGGTTCACGCCGCCCTGCCAGAATTCAAAGACCTCCGGAATCACCCGATAGCCGCCCCAGAAAGGGGGGCGGTCGGGATGTTTGTCGCTGTATTCGGCCTGCAGCTCGGCGAAACGTTTGTCCAACATTTCTCGGTTGGGGATGACTCGGCTCTGTTCGGAGACCCAGGCGCCAAGACGGCTGCCGAGCGGTCGGCTGTAATAATACTCGTCGGACTCCTTGGCGGACAACTTTTCCACCACGCCTTCGATGCGCACCTGCCGTTCGAGCGGCTCCCACCAGAAAAGCAGGGCGGCATGTGGATTAACAGCCAGCTCTCGCCCTTTGCGGCTTTCGTAGCTGGTGAAAAACGTGAAGCCGTTGCGGTCAAACCCCTTGAGCAACACCATGCGCACCGATGGCCTGCCATCGGGGGTGGCGGTGGCCAGCGCCATGGCGTTCGGCTCCTGAATAGCGCTCTCTCCGGCCAGCCGAAACCATCGTTCAAAGAGCGCAAACGGATCGTTGCCCGCGCTCTCTTCCGAGAGGCGGTCGAGGCGATACTCTTTGCGGAAATTGTTCACATCCGTTGTCATCGTGCGTCCTTTCAAGGAACAAAAACGCAGTCCAGCCAGCAACATACGCATGTTATCACAACCGCCGCCATTGGTCTTCCTATTGCCGAAGCAACAAATTGAAAAATCCCTTGACAAGTTCCCTGAAAACGATTACAATAAGGAATAGCTTGATTTGCGAAACTCTCATATAAGTTCACCGTGTCGATCAAAATCGAAGATGTGGCTCGCGAGGCCGGCGTATCCACGGCGACGGTGTCGAGGGTGCTGGCCGGTAAACCATATGTCAGTGCAGAGTTGCGGCGTCGCGTCCTGGAGGCGGCGCGAACGCTCAACTATCGCCCCAGCCGGGTGGCGCGTTCGCTGCGCGTGCAGCGTTCGAGCATTATCGGGCTCATTATTTCGGACATTCAAAATCCATTTTTCACGTCGATCGTGCGCGCGGTGGAGGATGTAGCGCAGCAGCAACAGTATCCTGTCTTCTTGTGCAACTCGGACGAGGACTCTGAGAAAGAGGCGACCTACGTCGAGCTGATGTTGGCGGAGCAGGTGGCCGGGTTGATCGTGGCGCCGACGGCGCACAGCAACAACCTCTATCGCAAGCTGGTCGCCATGCAGATGCCGGTCGTCGCCATTGATCGGCGGGTCAGCGGCGTGGCGATGGACATGGTGGTCTGCGACAACGTGAGGGCGGCCCGCGAAGTGGTCTCCCATCTGGTGGAGAGCGGCTATCGACGCATCGCCGCCGTCCTAAGTGCGTTGGAGATCAGCACGGGCGCCGAGCGCTATCAGGGCTACGTGGAGGCCTTGACGAGCCATGGATTGGCGGTGCAGCCGGAGCTTGTGCGCACCGGCTCGCCGCGTACGCCCAACGGCTATGCGATGACGATGGACCTCTTCCAGCAATCGCCGCCGCCTGACGCCATCTTCACCGGCAACAATCTGTTGACGGTGGGCGCCTTGCATGCGATTCACGATCTCGGCCTGCGCATTCCGGAAGACATCGGCTTTGCAGCGTTCGATGAGATGGACTGGATGTTTCTGGTGAAGCCCGCGCTGACGGTTGTCAAACAGCCGACCTATGAGATGGGGCGGCGGGCGGCGGAGCTGCTGCTGCAGCGCATCGCCGATCCAACTCGTCCGGCCCAGATCGTAACGCTGCAGCCGACGATCAAGCTGCGCGAGTCGAGTCGTCGATTGATCTAGCAGGTTCACGCGTTCGGCAGAAGGGAGGTGATTCCTGCCACTCACGCCTTGTTCCCCTCTTGCGACGGTTGAGTTCTTCAGCGTTTTTACCAGTTTGTTCAAAACAAAAGGAGTCCAAACATGTTGAGACACAGGCTTTTCGTCACCCTGAGCATTTTGATGCTTGCTGCGATGGTTTTGGCCGCCTGTCCGGCGCCTGTGGCGCCGCCGGCCGCTGCTCCACCGGCGGAAGGCGAGGCGACCTGGTGGCGCACGGCGGCGGAGTCTGCGGGTTGCGTGGGCGTCACCATTCGCGGCGTTTCGGAAAGCACCCCGCCCTCTAACTTCGCCAAGGACGTGTTGGCGCCCGCCTTTGAGCGCGACACCGGCATCAAGGTCGAGCTGGAGACGACCTCCTGGGATCAGATGTACGACAAAGCCATCAAGGATATGGAGGCCGGCACCGGCATCTATGACTTCGTCTACATCGAGCAGGACATCATCTACGCCTATCTGGCCAACAACTACCTGCTCAACATGACCCAGTTCCTGGCCGACAACCCGAACCTGGCTGCGCCGGACTTTGACTTCGGCAAGTTCACGACCTTCATCGACTACTTCAAGGACGCCGAAGGCAACGTCTACGGTGTGCCGATGGAAGCCTTTGTGAAGATTTACCTCTATCGCACCGACCTCTTCGGCGATCCGGAGGCGCAGGCGGCCTTCAAAGAGAAGTATGGCTACGACCTGGCGCCGGCGACCAACTATGAACAGTATCGCGACAACGCCGAGTTCTTCACGCAGTGGGGCAAAGACCGCGGCCTGGAGCTGTGGGGCACCACCGTGCAGGCGGCCTCTGGCCATCCGTCCTCCTTCTATGAGCTCTTTGAGACCATCCTGCCCAGCGGCGGCGTCTACAACTGGGGCATCAACATGGAGAACTGGAAAGCCAGCGTCGAAAACGGCGGCACGATGAACAGCGATCGCGCCAAGGCGGCCTTCCAGTTCTGGCTGGACATGCTCCAGTTCGCTCCGCCGGAAGCCACCAGCAGCACCTGGGATGAGGTCGCCGCTTCGTTCGCGGCCGGCCGCGCTGCGCAGGGCTGGGTCTACGGTGAGAACGCCGCCTGGATCGCCAGCGATCCGGAGCGCTCGCGCGTCGTCGGCAACGTTGGCGTCGCCCTGCCGCCGCTGGCGGATGAGAGCGTGCTGCAGGACGCCGAGGAAGGC
This sequence comes from uncultured Caldilinea sp., assembly GCF_937128415.1. GTDB lineage: Bacteria > Chloroflexota > Anaerolineae > Caldilineales > Caldilineaceae > Caldilinea. The sequence continues at coordinate 81,461 of NZ_CAKZMJ010000082.1, read as the reverse complement.
CGCGGCTACATCGGCTACTACGACGGCGGCGCCTTCGGCATCCCGGTCAGCTCGAAGAATCAGGCCTGTGCAGTGCTGTGGAACCAGTACATCGGTCAGGAGTCGGTGCAGGCGGACTGGGCCGTCGCCGGCTCGCGCGTCGTCATGGACTCCACCTTCGACGATCCGAAGGTGCAGGAGATGGACGCCAAGACCAACGGCTACTTCACGCTGCTCAAGGAAAAGGGCTATCTCTTCGCCGGTGCGCCGCCCTTCCCCTTCCACGCCACCATTCGCGAGGTGATTGCGCCCTTCGTCTATCGCGCCATCGCCGGCGAGCTCTCGGCGGCGGATGCGCTCGACCAGGCGGCGGCGGCGGTCGACGCTGAGCTGCCCAAGCTTGGCTACGGCGAGTAATCGAACGTCCTCTTTCCTGGGAGAGGCGCCGCCTCTCCCAGGAATTCCAGAAGCGCCATTGGCGTGAGCGCTGCACCGAGCATCTCTCACCGGTCAAGAATCAGGAGCGGCACCGATGCGATCGAATCGTCTGGGATGGCTACTGCTTTCGCCGTCGCTGATCGTTTTGTTTATCGTGGGATTTCTGCCCTTCCTCTATGTGATCTGGGTGGGCTTTCACGACTGGAATATCTTCGCTGCGACGCGCGGCATGACCTGGGCGGGCGCCAACAATTATCGTCGCCTCGTCTTTGACCAGGATTTTCTGGCGGCGTTATGGCGCACCCTGGTTTTCACCTTCACCGTGGTTACGTCGGAGCTGGTGCTGGGCTTTGTGCTGGCGCAGACGTTGACGCGACAGTTTCCAGGCCGGGCGTTCTTTCGCACGATCTACGTGCTCCCTCTCGTCGTGGCGCCGATCGCCGTCGGCGCCACCTGGCGTCTGATGGTGATCCCCGGCTTTGGGCCGATCCCCTACTTCCTGGAGCGCTGGTTTGGCATCCAGTATCGCATCGGCACCTACGCCGAACACGCCTGGGCCACGGCGGTGCTGATGGACATCTGGCACTGGACGCCCTTTGTCACGCTCACGCTGCTGGCCGGCCTCTCCGCCATCCCCCGAGAGCCGCTCGAACAGGCGATGGTCGACGGCGCCAACCGCTGGCAGGTCTTCCGCTACATTACCATCCCCATGATGATGCCCGTCATTCTGACGGTCGTCTTTATCCGCATCATGGACGCATTGCGCGTGGTGGATGAGGTGTACATGTTGACCAACGGCGGCCCGGGCACGGCGACGACGCTGATCGGCCTGCACATTTTCCGCGTGGTCTTTCCCAAAACCGATTATGGCTACGGCTCGGCCATGTCGCTGCTCGTGTTATACGTGACAATCGTGATGTGTTGGCTGCTCTTTGTAGCGCTTGCCAACGTGGGGAAACAGAAAGCGTAGGGCGCCCTATGAAGACAGCTCGTTGGCGAAAAATATTGGGATGGATCGGGCTATACGCGCTGTGGATTGCCCTGACGCTTTTCACCGTGCTGCCGATCTACTGGATGTTCGTGGTCTCGTCGCGCAGTCGCGTTCAACTCTTCGACGCGCCGACGCTGTTGATCCGCTCCTTTTACATTCAGAATTACACCGGTCCGCTGAGCGACCCGGTCTTTCAGCGTTATCTCTTGAACTCTCTCTATATCGCCGTCGGCAACGCTTTGCTTGTGACCGTGCTGGCGCTCTTCGCCACCTATGCGCTGTCGCGCTGGCGGCTGCCCGGCGCCGACAACATCTTCTTCTGGACGATCACCAACCGCATGGCGCCGCCCGCCGCCTTTCTGTTGCCGCTCTTCTTGCTCTACACCCAGGTGTTTCGCATCGGCAACTGGACGCTCTTCGACACGCAGATCGGCCTGATTCTGCTGTACTGCGTCTTCAATTTGCCCTTCGCCATCTGGCTGATGAAAGGCATTATGGACGGCATTCCGGTCGAAATCGACGAGGCGGCGATGGTCGATGGCGCAAGCCAGTGGACGGTGCTGTGGCGCGTGATCGTGCCGCTCGCCGCGCCGGGGCTGGCCATCACCTTCATCCTGAGCCTGATCTTCGCCTGGAATGAGTACCTGTTCGCCGCGACGCTGACCAGCGTCAACGCGCGCACGATCACGACCGGCCTGGCCGAGTTCGTCACCGTCACCGGCACCAACTGGGGGCAGATGGCGGCTGTCGCCACGATTTCGATCCTGCCTGCGCTCATCTTCCTGGTCTTCGTGCAGCGCTACATCGTCACCGGTCTGACCTTCGGCGCCGTAAAGGAGTAACGACATGACGGAGACAAAACCCATTCAGGCGCCCGTCGAGCACAAAGGGCGTCGCGGTTTTTTACCCATCGAGACCAATACGTTCGATCGCGTCTTTATCAGCGTCGTGATCTGGATCGGCGCGTCCTTGTTATGGATGCGCTTCATCGAACCGTTGGGGCTTTCCGTCTGGATTTGCACGATACTATGCATTATTTTGGGCGTATGGATTGTGAAAAAAGGATAAAAGATTATGAAAGCGCTGGTCCTTGAAAAAGTCAACGAGCTCCGTTTGCGAGACATCGACATCCCCGAGACGCTGGGACCGCACGACGTGCGCATTGCGTTGCGCACGGTCGGCATTTGCGGCAGCGACGTGCACTACTACACGCATGGCGCCATCGGCCAGTTCGTCGTGCGCGAGCCGATGGTGCTCGGCCACGAGGCCTCCGGCGTCGTCGTCGAGGTGGGGTCAGAGGTCAAGCACCTCAAGGTCGGCGACCGCGTCTGCATGGAGCCGGGCATCCCCGACCCCAACAGCAAGGCGACGCGGCTGGGCATGTACAACCTCGACCCTGCGGTGCGCTTCTGGGCGACGCCACCTGTGCACGGCGTATTGCGTCCGACCGTCGTGCATCCCGCTGCCTTCACCTACAAGCTGCCCGACAACGTCAGCTTCGCCGAAGGCGCCATGGTCGAGCCGCTCGCCGTCGGCATGCACGCGGCCACCAAGGCCCGCATCAAACCGGGCGACCTCGCCATCGTGATGGGCGCCGGGCCAATCGGCATGGTGACGGCGCTGGCGGCGCTCGCCGGCGGCTGCAGCCAGGTGGTGATGACCGACGTGCAACAGCCCAAACTCGACCTCGCCACCACGCTTGGCCCGATTCGTCCGGTCAATGTGGCGAAGGAGAATCTCAAGGAAGTCATCGATCAGATGACCGACGGTTGGGGCGCGGACATCGTCTTCGAGTGCAGCGGCAACGAAAAAGCGGCGGCCAGCGTCTTCGAGCCGCTCTGCCCGGGCGGAACGGTTGTCTACGTCGGCATCCCGCTCCACCCCATTGCATATGAAGTCTCCGCCGCCATGGTCAAGGAAGCGCGCGTCGAGCACGTCTTCCGCTACGCCCACGTCTATCCGCGCGCCATTGCGCTGATGGCGAGCGGCAAGATCAACGTCAAGCCGCTGATCACCGATGTGTTCCGTTTCGAGGAGAGCGTCAAAGCCTTTGAGTTCGCCGCCCACATGCCGCCGACCTCGGTCAAGGCGCAAATCGTGGTTTCGGAGTGAGTCGTTCTTCAGCGAAAAATCTTGCAACGCAGGGCGCAGCGATTCGCAGAAGAAATTCAATCGAACGCTGCGCCTATCAGCGCAACAGCCTGTGAGAGAAGGGACAGATGATGAGCGATCCGGTGTTGGAAGCCAGACCCATTTTGGAGCGATTCCGGCTGGATGGCCGCGTGGCGCTTGTGACCGGCGGCGGGCAGGGCATCGGTCGCGCCTTCGCCCATGCGCTGGGCGAGGCGGGCGCCGCTGTGGCCGTCGTCGATCTACGCCTGGACCTCGCCGAGGAAGTGGCGCACGAGCTGACGGCGAAGCAGATCGACGCTATCGCCCTCCAGGCCGACGTGACGAAGCCCGAACAGGTGCAGGCGATGGTCGATGCGATCCTGGCGAAGTGGAGAACCTTGACGATCGGCGTCAACAACGCCGGCATCGGTCTCTGGGCGGACGCCGAAAGCATGGCCTACGCAGACTGGCTGCGCGTGATCGACATCGACCTCAACTCGGTCTTCCTCTGCGCCCAGGCGGAAGCCAAAGTCATGTTGCCCGCCGGCTACGGCAAGATCATCAACACGGCGTCGATGTCCGGCCACATCAGCAACACGCCGCAGAACCAATCCGCCTACAACACGGCCAAGGCGGGCGTGATCCACCTGACGCGCAGCCTGGCCGCCGAATGGGCGAAGCGCGGGGTGCGCGTCAACAGCATCAGCCCCGGCTACACGCGCACCAAGCTGGTCGATGATCTGCTGGCCACGCCTATCGGGCAGACGATGCTGCCCACGTGGATGGGCATGACGCCGATGGGGCGCATGGCGGAGGTCACCGACCTGCAGGGCGCCGTGGTCTATCTGGCGTCGTCGGCGTCCGACTACATGACCGGCCACGACATGGTGATCGACGGCGGATACTGCTGCTGGTGAGCTTCCAAAAGCATTTTCGTCTCTTGAAGGAGCGCTTCGCATGAAAGCCGTGCTCTTCCCGGCACCCGAATCGATCAGCGTTGAACGCGTGCCCGACCCTTCCTGCGCACCGGATGAAGTGGTCGTCCAGGTGGCGCGCTGCGGCATCTGCGGCACCGACATCCATATCTACCGCAACGAGTACATGTCCGCCTTTCCGGTCATCCCCGGCCATGAGTTCGGCGGCGTAATTGTCGAGGTGGGCCGGGACGTGACCGACTTTCGCGTCGGCGAGCGGGTGGCCGTGGACCCGAACCTCTACTGTGGACGGTGCGACATGTGTCGCAATGAGATGGCGAACCACTGCTTGAACTGGCAGGGCGTCGGCATCACGCGGCCGGGCGGCTTCGCCGAGTACACCGCCGTTCCGGCGCGCGCCTGCTACCGTCTGCCGGACTCGCTCAGCGACGCCCAGGCCGCCTTCATCGAGCCGTTGGCGTGCGTCGTCCACGCCATGAAGCGCATCCGCGTGCTGCCGGCCGACCCTGTGCTGATCCTGGGCGCAGGGCCGATGGGGTTGCTGTTGATCCAGGCGCTGCGCCGGATGGGGGGCTCCTACGTAGTGGCGGTCGAAAAGCAGCCCGCGCGATTGGAGTTGGCGCGCGCCATGGGCGCCTCCCTGGCCGTGCCTGCCGGGCCGGACCAGGATGCAGCGTTGCGGGAGGTGGCGCCACGCGGCTTCGGCGTGGTGATCGACGCCACCGGCGTTCCGGCAGTGATCGAGGGGGCGTTCCGCTATCTACGGCCGCGGGGGACCTATCTGCAGTTCGGCGTGGCGCCGAATCACGCGCGCGTCTCGCTCAGCCCCTACGACATCTTTCGCAACGACTGGACGATCGTCGGCAGTTTTGCGCTTTGTTACACCTTCATCCCCGCCATCGACTGGCTTGCCAGCGGCGCCATCGACGTCGCCCCGCTGGTCAGCCATACGGCGCCGATGGAGCGCTTCGCCGAGGTCTTCCAGCAATTTGCAGCGGGCCACACCTTGAAGGTTCACATAGAGATCGGCCCCCAACGCACATCTTGAGCGGACTGAGTAACAACCGGCTTGACGGTAGGTGCGGCTCGCAGCCGCACGTTCTCGGTGAATCGCAAGGGTTTGGGGAATTCGAGGAGGCGCAGTGGGCCCTCACCCCTGGCTCCCTCTCCCAAAGCTGGGAGAGGGGGAAGAGAACGCCGTAGGTGCGGCTCGCAGCCGCACGTTCTCGGCGAATCGCAAGATTCTGGGTGAATCAAGAAAGCGCAGCTACGAGCTGCGCCTACGCGGGTCGCCGAATCATTTGTTGAATTCTATCAAGCTTCCTAGAAGCTCGTATTTTACGAGGAAATTTCATCCAATTACATAACGCCTTGGAGAGAGCGAAAATAGAAAGCGAAACGCGGAATGGAAACATTGGACACGATGCTGGCGGTTCGGTTGCATGGCCCGCGCGACCTGCGCGTGGAGCGCATACCCCGACCCAATCCTCCGGGGCCGGGACAGGCGCTCCTGCGAATCACGGCGGTGGGCGTATGCGGGAGCGACCTGCACACCTATCAAGACGCGCGCATCGGCGACACCGTGGTGGAGACGCCGCTAGTTTTGGGACACGAATTTGCCGCCGTAGTGGAGGCGGTCGGCCCGGAGAGCTACGACGGCAATTTTCAGCCGCTCCGGCCAGGGACGCGCGTGGCGGTCGATCCGGCGCAGCCGTGCGGCCGCTGTGAGATGTGCGAGCAGGGGCACCCCAATCTCTGTCATCGGCTACACTTCTGCGGCACTTATCCCGACCCCGGCAGCCTTAGCGAGTACATGCTCATGCCTGCGCACTCGTGCTTTCCCATCCCGGATGCAATGGACGACGCCAGTGCAGCGCTGCTGGAGCCGCTTGGCATCGCCATCCATGCCGTTGACCTGGCCAAAGTGCGCGTGGCGGACAGCGCCGTGATCCTCGGTGCAGGGCCGATCGGGCTGTACATCCTGCAGGTGATGCGACTGGCGGGCGCCGATCCCATCTACGTGATCGATCAATTCCCTTGGCGGCTGGCGCTGGCGGCGCGCTACGGCGGCGTTCCGATCAACTTCAGAGAAACGGACCCCGTGGCGGCGGTCAAGGAGGCGACCGTTGGCCGCGGCGTCGACATCGCCATCGAAGCGGCGTGGGCGGATCATTCGATCCAGTGGGCGGCCGAGATGGCGCGACTGGGCGGACGGCTCGTGCTCGTCGGCATTCCTGGGCCGGATAAACTGGAGATGAAACACTCCACCGCCCGACGCAAGGGGCTGACCATTCGCCTTTCGCGGCGCATGAAGCATGTCTATCCGCGCGCCATCAAATTGTGGACGAGCGGCGCCGTTGACCTAACCGGCGTCGTCTCGCATCGCTTCCCGCTTGAACGCACGCCGGAAGCCTACGCGTTGAACGAACAATACGCCGACAATGTCGTGAAGATTGTCATCGACGTTTCACAATCGACCTGACGCTGAGCCGATTATAACTTAAGGGAGTGAAAAATCGTCCCAGATTAAAAGGTTTTACGCTGCTTGACAACGCTTCAATGATTGATTAGAGTAACAATGCAACAAAATTGCAAATCCTGCACGAATATTCACAAAGAAACGGAAAAATCCATATGTCTGTGCTTAGAAATGATGGCCGCGCGTTGATCGTAGCGATGGATCACGCCCGCACGCACGGCGTGATCGAAGGGCTGGAAGATCCCGGCAGGGTGCTGGAGACGGTGATTGAGGCGGGCGCCGACGGCGTCATGACCACCTTCGGCGTCATGAAGAAGTATCGCAATCTGATCGCCGGCCGCGTGCCGGTGACGCTGCGTCTGGACGGCGGTCCCAGCCTTTATCGCGAAGATTGGCTGGCTTACACCGAATGGGAGCTGTTGCATTCGGTCGAGGATGCGCTGATGCTGGGCGCCAGTGCAGTGGTGCTGATGGCTTTCATCGGCATTCCGGTCGAGCTGAAAACGCTCCAGATCGTCGCCTCGGTGGCGAGCGAGTGTATGCAGGCCAACCTGCCGCTATTGGTCGAAGCGCTGCCTTGTCCCAGCCCTCGCATTCCCGACGCCAAAGATTCGCTGGCGATGGCGTCGGCGGCGCGGCTGGCTTTCGAGCATGGCGCCGACTACATTAAGACGTACTACACCGGCTCGCCGGAAAGTTTCCGCACCGTGATCGAGAACTGCCCGGTTCCCTGTTTGATCGCTGGTGGGCCGCGCATGAACACGGTTGAAGAGACGTTGGAAGTCGTCGCCGGCGCGATGGCTGCAGGCGCCAGCGGCGTCGTCTTCGGTCGCAACATCTGGCAACACAACAACCCGGCCGGCATGGTGCGCGCCTTGCAGCGCGTCATCCACGGCGGCGCCAGCGTGGCCGAGGCGATGCAGGAGCTGGGATAAACAGCGCATTGATGGATGCCGAGGAGGGAGTTTCTCGGGGCATCCATCAATGGCTGCGTCCACACTTCCGTGAAAAGTCATACGTCGCATGAGGCTTTGGCGCTGAACAAGCGGAAGCGCAGATGAAACGAAAGGAGGCGTCTATCGAGCCAAACACGAAAGCATAGGTTGAAGGAGTGCGTCGCACTGAGTGTCTACAATTCAAATTTGTCGGACTACCACAAAAAAGGAGTGTGAGACCTATGCGCAAAGTTTTCTTTCCTCTCATTCCCATTTTGGTGATTGCAGCGATGGTGTTGACGGCGTGCCCTGCGCCGGCCCCTACGACGGCTCCTGCGCCGACGACGGGCGAGGCCGAAGGTGAAACGTATGCAACGGTGGTCGAGGCCGGCGAGCTGGTTCCTCCCGTTGTGGCCCAACCCTGCGAAGGCGACGCCTGTTTCTGCCGGGACAAGACGGTCACCGTGATCGTCAACACCGCCGGCGAGAAAGGCCCGATCTCCGGCCCCTTCTATGAAGTGCGCGATGAATTCGAGAAGGCGACCGGCGCCAAGCTCGAGATCGTCGAAGTGCCCTTCGCCGAACACTTCCCCAAGCTGCTCACCGACCTGACCACAGGCACCGGCCAATATGACACGTCGATCGCGGGCGCGTGGTGGCTCGGCGACCTGGTGGGCGGCGACTACATCCTGCCGCTCGACGACTATTACAACGACACGACCGGCAAGTATCCAAAGTGGGATGTCGAGGATGTGCAGCCCGGCCCGCGCGACCTGCTCTTCTATGATGAGAAGCTGTACATGGTCGCCAACGATCATGACGGTCAGGTGATGTATTATCGCCGCGACCTGATCGAGGATCCTGAGCATCAGGCCGCCTTCAAAGCGCAATACGGCTACGATCTGAAGGTGCCGGACACCATCCAGGAGTTCCGCGACGTTGCGGAGTACTTCAACGGCAAAGACCTCAACGGCGATGGCACGCCCGATAACGGCCTGACCATGCACCTCAAGGTCGGCGGTCAGGGCATGTTCCACTTCATGTCCTTCTCGGCGCCCTTCGTCATCGGGCCGGACAATCCCAAGCTCTACTGGTTCGATCCGGAGACGATGCAGCCGCTCATGGACAGCCCTGGCCATCAGGCTGCGATGGAGGCGTTGGTCGACCTGATCCAGTTTGGCCCCGAGGCCATGATGGGTTGGAGCCTCGGTGAGTCATGGGATCACTTCCTGCGCGGTCAGGCGGCGCTGACCTTCACGTGGGGCGACCTCGGCGCGCTGGCGCAGCAGGAGGGCAGCCAGGTCAAGGGCAAGACCGGCGCCGCGCCGATGCCCGGCACCACGCAGTACTACGACATCACCAGCGGGCAGTGGAAGCAGGTGGAGGGCGTCAACAAGGTCGGCAACACCACCGGCGGTTCGTGGGCAGGCGTCATCTCCAAGTTCTCCGACGCGCCGGACTGCACCTACTTCCTGCTGGCGTTGATGGCGCATCCTGAAAAGTCCAAGGTTTACGCCTACCGCGGCTGGGATGGCGTGGATCCGGGCCGCTTCAGCCACTACCTGCCGCCGGCCGGCACCAACACCATCGACGGCTATGTGGCCGCCGGCTGGGACCCGGGCGACGCCGAATCCTACACCTTCGCCTATTACGAGAACTTCGGCTCGGAGCTGATGTTCCCCTACCTGCGCATCCCGGGCACCTTTGAGTACTGGACTGCGCTGGACATCCACCTCTCCGAGGCGGCGACGGGGCAGAAGACCGCCGCCGAAGCGCTCAAGGCGACAGTGGACGACTTCAACGCCATCACCGACCGCCTGGGTCGCGACCTCCAGCGCGAGATCTATGTGAAGTCTCTCGGCCTCGAGTAACGCCAACAGGTCGAGGGGCAACCCCGTCTGGAAATGGCTTGAGGATGCGGAGCAGCGCTCCGCATCCTCGCAAATCGCCGTCACAGGCTGTTTCAAAATGAACGGAGTGTCAACCTATGGCCGCATCGGAGACGCCTGCGCGTCCGCGCCGAACGGACCCAACCAAATTTTTCTTTATCATGCCAGCGGTGATCTGGGTCTTGCTCTTTACGATTTTCCCGCTGTTATACGCACTTTATACGAGCTTTTTTAGTTTTCGCTTTGGGCGAATTAATCAATTTGTCGGCTTCGGCAATTATCTACGTCTGTTCACCGACGCTAACCTGCACAATGGCCTGCGCGTGACGCTGACTTTTGTCATCGTCACCGTCACCGTGCAGATGTTGCTCGGCTTTGCGCTGGCGCTTTTGCTCAACCGGGAAATGCGCGGCAAAAGCGTGTTGCGCGCCATCATGGTGCTGCCGCTTTTCGCCACGCCGGTGGCGGTGGGATATTTGAGCATCACGCTTTTTTACGAAATCAACGGCCCCATCAACGAGCTGCTGCGGGCGTTGGGCGGCGCAGGCATCCCCTGGCTTTCCAACCCTTTCTGGGCGTTGGTAGCGGTGATCATCATCGACATCTGGCAGTGGACGCCCTTTGTTTTCCTGGTTTCGTTGGCGGCGTTGCAAGGACTGCCGGCCGACCTCTACGAAGCCGCTGAAGTGGACGGCGCCTCTGCGTGGCAGAGTTTTCGCAGCATCACGCTGCCGTTGATGACGCCGATCCTCTGGCTAATCTTGTTGTTGCGTCTGGTCGAGGCCTTTAAGGTGTTCGACATTCCCACCAGTCTGACGCTCGGCGGCCCGGGGCGGGCCACAGAGGTCTACAGCCTGTTCACCTATCGCACGGCGCTGCGCTTTTTCGACCACGGCTACGCCGCCGCGCAGGGATTCCTGTTGCTGTTCATCGTCAGCCTGATCGTCGCCCTGCTCTTTGGGCGCATTCGCAGCATCTATCAGGAAGAGAGGAGCTAAACTATGCGGCGCAGAACTTCACCGGTGCAAGCAATCCTGATCGGCGGCGTGATGGTGGTGGCGCTGCTGTGGGTGCTCTTCCCCTTCTATTGGGCGTTCGTTAATTCGATCAAAAAGCCGGCCGACACTTTCCGATCAGGCGCGTGGGTGCCTTTCCTGCAATTTCAGCCCACGCTTGAACACTGGGTCTCGGAGCTGGCGATCCTTGAAATCCGCCAGGCGCTTATAAACAGCACCATCATTGCCCTGGGCGCCGCCACGCTCGCCGTGCTGCTCGGCACGCTGGCTGCCTACGCGCTGGCGCGCTTTCGTTTTGGCAAAAGCGGCAACGCTAACCTGACCACCTGGTTCATTTCGCAGCGCATTCTTCCTCCGGTGGTGGTGGTGATCCCGTTCTTTTTGATCATGCGACAGCTGCAGCTGCTCGACAACGTCTTTTCGCTGGTGCTGCTCAACGCCACCTTCACGCTGCCCTTCCCGGTGATCATCCTCAGCCAGATGATCCGCGAGCTGCCCCAGGAGCTGGAAGAAGCGGCGCTGGTCGACGGCGCCAACGTCTCTCAAGCGTTCACCCGCGTGGTGTTGCCGCTGATCCTGCCCGGGCTGGTGGCGACCTGGATCATCTGTATGGCCTTCAGCTGGAACGAGTTCCTCTTCGCCCTGTCGCTGACGACCAACCGCGCCATCCCGATGCCGGTGATTATCGCCGGCGCCGAGCACACGCGCGGGGTGCAGTTCTGGTTTGTGGGCGTGCGCGTGCTGCTCACCATGCTGCCGCCGATCGTCTTCGCCCTGCTGGCGCAGCGCTACATCATCCGCGGCCTCACCCTCGGCGCAGTGAAAGGATAGTCCCATGGCGGCCGAGCCATTGCTGGTCGGCGTCGACTTCGGCACCTCGCATATCAAGGCCATCGCCTTCACGCCGGAGGGACGGATCGTCGCCCATGCCAGCGCGCCCACGCCTACGGTCTATCCGCAGCCGGGGTGGGCGTATTATGACCCCGACGCCGTCTGGTCGCAGACGGCGTCGGCGCTGCGCACAATGACTGCGCAGCTCGACGACCCGCGCCGTGTAGCGGCGGTGGCGGTCGCCAGCGTAGGCGAGGCGGGGACGCCCATCGACGCTGCGGGTCAGCCCACCTATCCGATGATCGCCTGGTTCGACACGCGCACGAAGGAGCAGGCCGAGCAACTGCGCCGTCGCTTCGGCGCCGACGAAATCTTTCGACGCAGCGGCGTGTCGCTGCAGCCGATCTTTACGCTCTGCAAAATTCTCTGGCTCCAGCAACACGAGCCAGAGGCGCTGGCGCGCACGGTGCGCTGGCTCAATGCCGCCGACTATCTGACTTTTCGACTGTGCGGCGTGGCGGCCTCCGAATTTTCGCTCGCCTCGCGCACGCTGATGCTGGACATCGAGCGCCTGCGTTGGAACGTCGAGCTGGTGGAAGAGGTCGGGCTGAACCCCGCGCTGTTGCCCCCTCTGCTGCCGAGCGGGACGAAGCTGGGCGCCGTGCTGCCCGACGTCGCCGCACAGACCGGCCTCCCTGCCCACGCCGTCGTGACGACCGGCGGCCATGACCACGTCTGCGGCGCCATGGCGCTGGGCGTGATGCGTCCGGGCGCCGTGCTCGATTCGCTGGGCACGGCGGAGGCGATCTTTCTCGCCACGGACAAGGTGCTCAAGGACCCGGAAGTGGGGCGCCGCGGTTATGCACAGGGCGTGCATGTCAGCGGCGGCTATTACATCCTGGGCGGGCTATACACCTCCGGCGCATGCATCGAATGGTTCCGCGAGAACATCGGCGCAGGGCTGGACTATGAGGCGCTGGCCGAGGAAGGAGCAGCCGTCTCGCCGGGGAGCCTGGGCGTCTATTTCCTGCCCCATTTGCGCACGGCCAACCCCGGCTACGACGATCCCTATTCGCGAGCGACCTTTGTCGGGTTAACCTTCGACGCTCGACGCGGCGCGCTCTATCGGGCGCTATTGGAAGGGCTGGCGTATGAAGCGCGCTATTCTCTCGATACGCTGCTGCCCTACCTGAGCGACACGCGCATCGAACGCATCGTGGCGACCGGCGGGGGCACGCGCAATCCCCTGTTGATGCGCATTAAAGCCAGTGTCTACAACCATCCGCTGCGCGTCGTCAGCATCGACGAGGCGACGGCTTTGGGCGCAGCTATGCTTGCCGGCCTCGGCGCGGGCGTCTACGCCGACGTCGGCGCCGCCGTGCAGTCAGTTCGCTACACCACGGCCCTCGTGGAGCCGGAGCCAACTGCGGCGGCCTTCTACGCGAAGGCGTATGAGCGAGTTTATCGGGAGCTGTACCCGTCCGTGCGCACTATCCATCGTGTGATTGGGACTTTAGAAGAGTAGATGATGCATCGACACCCTTCCATCATCGTTGCAGGCCACATCTGCGTGGACATCATCCCGGCGTGGACGCAGGCGGTCGAGTCGATCGCTGCGATCTTCCGGCCTGGACGACTCACCGAGGTCGGGCCCGCGCTGGTTTCGACCGGCGGAGCGGTCTCGAACACCGGCATTGCGCTGCATCGCCTGGGCGTCCCTGTGCGGTTGATGGGCAAGATCGGCCCGGACCTCTTTGGCCGCGCCATTCTCGACGTGGTGCGCAGCTACGACGAGGCGCTCACCGAAGGCATGATCGTCGATCCGGAGGCGGACTCCTCCTATACGCTGGTGATCAACCCGCCGGGTGTGGACCGCATCTTCCTGCACTGCCCCGGCGCTAACAACACCTTCAGCGCCGGCGACGTGGATTTGGAGAAGGTGCGCGGGGCTAAAATCTTTCACTTCGGCTATCCGCCCATCATGCGGCGCATGTATCTCGACGACGGCGCCGAGCTGGCGGCGCTGCTGCAGGCCGTGCGCACCCTGGGTGTGACGACCTCGTTGGATCTGGCCCAGCCCGATCCGAACTCGGAGGCTGGCCGCATCGATTGGCGGAAGCTGCTTGCGCGCGTCTTGCCCCACGTGGACATCATTGCGCCGAGCCTTGACGAGACAATCTACATGCTCGACCGTCCGCTCTTCGACGCCATCCAACATGGGGAAGCGCCGCACATGCCGGACGCCGAGCTGTTGCGCCGCCTCGCCGAAGAGCTGCTCAAGATGGGAGCGGCGGTGGTTGCACTCAAACTGGGCGATTTGGGGCTTTATCTGCGCACGACAGACGACGTCGGTCGCATTGCGGCGGCGGGGGCGGCCTTCGCCTCGCCGCGCGCAGGGTGGATCGGGCGGGAGCTGTTGACTCCCTGCTTCGTCGCCAACCTGGCGGGCACAACCGGCTCCGGCGACTGCACGATTGCGGGGCTGCTCACCAGCTTGCTATACGGTCGCACCGCCGAGGAGGCGATCCTGGATGCAACTGCCGTCGGCGCCGCCAGCGTCGAAAGCCCAGACGCCACCGGCGGCGTGCCCACCTGGGAGGCGGTGCAGGCGCGACGCGCGGCCGGCTGGCCCAAACATCCGCTGCGCATCGACGCCAGCGGCTGGCGACCCGACGCCATGCGCCAGGTGTGGCGCAGCCCGCTCGACGCCGAGTGGGAGGAGGGCGCATGAGCGAATGCCTGCTGGGCATCGACCTGGGCACTTCGGCGGTGAAGGCGCTGCTGACGACGCTGAACGGCGCGGTCGTCGCCTCGGCCTCCGCTGAGTATCCGATCGAACAGCCTCAACCGGATCGCGCCGAACAAGCGCCGGACATGTGGCTCCGCGCCGTGGCGGGCGCAGTGCGCGCGGTGTTGGCGCAAGCGCCGCAAAACCGGATCGTCGCCATCGGTCTCTCCGGTCAGATGCATGGAACCGTGTTGCTCGGCGCCGACCATCGACCGTTGGCGCCGGCCGTCATCTGGCCCGATCGCCGCAGCGTAGAAGAGGTCCAGGAGATCACCGAACGGATCGGCGCGCAGCGGCTCTACGCCATCACCGGCAGCCCGATAGCCACCGGCTTTCAGGCGGCCACCGTGCGCTGGTTTCAACGCCATGCGCCGGAACTTTGGCGTCAGGTGCAGAGGATCCTGCTGCCCAAAGATTATCTGCGCTTCTGGCTGACCGGCGTCTTTGCGACCGACCCAAGCGACGCCGCCGGCGCCTTGCTCTTCGACGAGGTGCGCCGCGACTGGTCTGACGAGCTGCTCGCTCTTTTGGAAATTCGGCGCAGCCAGCTCCCGCCTGTGCAACCTTCGGCCTCGATCTGTGGCCGTCTCTGTGAGGAAGCGGCGCAAGCGCTCGGCCTGCCCGCCGGTCTCCCTGTGGCCACCGGCGCGGCGGATACGGCGTGCAGCCTGCTCGGCGCTGGCGTCGTGCGCAGCGATCAGCTTTTGATGACGATCAGCACGGGCGGCCAGCTCGCGCAGCCTTGTGAAAGTGTGCGCATCGACGCGCAGGGGCGCATCCACACCTTTTGCAGCGCGCTGGAGCCCGGCGAAGGCCGCGCCGGCTGGTACCAGATGGGCGCCATGCTCGCCGCAGGATTGGCGCTGCACTGGCTGCGCGAGCAACTTTATGACGATCCGACAAGCGTTTCCTACGACCGGATGATGGCGCTTGCGTCCGAGGCGCCGCCCGGCGCAGACGGCTTGCTCTTTCTGCCTTATCTCGTCGGCGAGCGCACGCCCTATATGGACCCGACGGCGCGTGGGGTCTTTTTCGGCCTGACGTTGAGCCATCGGCGCAGCCACCTGATTCGCGCCGTCGTCGAGGGCGTCACGCTGGCGGCGTGCAACGCCTATGGCGTGCTGCGTGAGTTGGGGGCCTCTCCTCGCCAGATCGTGCTGGCGGGGGGCGGCGCGCGCAGTCGCTTCTGGCAGCAAGTGGTGGCGGATGTCTTCGGGGCGCCTGTGCAGGCGTTGCGCACGGCGGAGCAGTCGGCCGCAGGCGCGTGCATTCTGGCCGGCGCTGCGCTCGGCGCCTTCGACGCGGTGGAGGCTGCGCACGCGTGGGCGCACTACGCCGACCCGGTGCAGCCGGACGGCGAACGGCATCGCTTCTATCAAGAACGGCTGAGGGCGTTTCGGGCGCTTTATCAACGCAATGCAGGACATTTTGTGTGATGAACATCTATACAGTTTCCGTCAATCCGGCCATCGACCTCTTTCTGGATGTGCCGGAGATTGTCTTCGATGAGGTGCTGCGGGCGACGGCGGTGCGGCGGGTGTGGGCCGGCAAAGGCTTCAACGTTTCGCGTGCGTTGCAGCGCCTGGGCGGAAAGAGCACCGCTTTGGGCTTTGTCGGCGGCTATGCAGGCATGGCGATCCGCGCCGGCCTGGAGGCCGAAGGCATTGCGACGGATTTTGTGACCGTCGAGGAAGAGACGCGCACTAACGTCATGATCGTGGACCTCCGCGTGGGCCGGCACATCAAGGTGAACCAGACCGGCGCGCCGGTCTCCGCGGCTGCGCAAGAGAAGTTTCGCGCCTGCGTGCGCCGTCATCTCAAGCCCGGCGATCTCTGGGTGCTGACGGGCAGCCTGGCGCCCGGACTTTCGACGGACTTCTACGCCGAGCTGATCGAACTGCTTCACGCCGGCGGCGCATGGGCGGCGCTCGACACCAGCGGCGCCGCCTTGCGGGCGGGCTGTGCGGCGCGTCCGGAGCTGGTGAAGCCCAATGTAGCTGAGGCGTACGACCTCACCGGAGAGCGGGTGACGTCGATGGAGGATGCATGTCGCGCCGTGGCCGCCTTTCATGCAGCGGGCGCGCGGCGCGTGGCGCTTTCGATGGGCGCGCAAGGGTTGCTGTATAGCGACGGCGAAACCCTTGTGCATGCAGCGCCGCCGCCGGTGCGCGTGCGCACGGCGGTGGGTGCAGGCGATGCGCTGCTGGGTGGGTTGGTTTGGGCGCTTGCGCAGGGAATGCCGTCCATCGAGGTGGCGCGTTGGGGCGCGGCGACCGGCGCTGTTTACGTCCAGGACGACAGCCTTCCTTTCGACGCGCAGCCCGTCGTACGCCAAATGATCGAGCGTCTGCAAATCACGGTGCTGAAACCGTAGACTGGACAAGCAGGAATGGTTGTCCCGTTCGGAATTGCACAGCCCTCGGGATCGGCGTTGTCCAGCCTGCGTTTCATCGGTTTATCGAGCGATTTTTCAGAAAGGAGGCGCCTATCGGACGATGAAGGGGAGGGACGGGCTGCACTTTCGCCGGCGCAGCCCGTCCCTCTACGTGACGGCCTACAGCCGTGATGAAGGAAGATGTCAAGAGGTCAAAGAGGAGCGCACTTTGACAGAATTTCGGTTTTATGGTATCAATATTTATATACTGCGGTTATGCACAAAGCTATGCATGAAGCCGCTAACTTTTGTTGAACAATCAATGCAACTTAACAAGTTCAAATTCAGAGCAACTGCGTCGTCGCTGTCGGTGGAAACCGGCAGAGGAACTTCCCGACTCCCACCCGGTTCGACCGGGAAGATTGCCCCACGAAACAGCAAGTGGGGGCGCAAGGTTGGAAACGACCTTGCGACTACAACCGCAACAGAGAGGAGTCCCGCCGGCGCTGCGAATGCGCCTGGTAAGGGGTGAAACGGTGGGGTAAGAGCCCACCAGCGGCGGCAGCAATGTCGTCGGCTGGGCGAGCGTGCAATCGGGAGCAAGGCAAGTGGGTTCGGCGGTCGCAAGGCTGGCTGAATCTTGCTGCAGCGGTGCGGGTGAAGTCAGGCAACACCTGGCAGGCCACAAACCGCCACATCGTCGATAGAAGCGATGTGAGACAGATGACGGCGGAGCAGACGTTGCGAAGCGATTCCAGCGTCTGTGGACAGAATCGGGGGTACAAAGTTGCTCTGAATTTGCATAGACACGACCGGTGAGGTATACTTTCCAGAGTTAGCGGCGGCGATGCCGACGTGGCGGAATTGGCAGACGCGATAGACTTAGGATCTATTACCGCTAAGGTGTGGAGGTTCGAGTCCTCTCGTCGGCACCACGGTTCAGCCAGGTTGCGGGCCCGTGGCCTAGCGGGAAGGCGTCTCCTTTGCAAGGAGAAGATCGTCGGTTCGAATCCGACCGGGTCCACCTTTTGAATCGTCGTCACAACGGGAACGCCGCAACCGCCGGTTGACAGAGCTGTACGATAACATGATGCGGGCGTAGTTCAGTGGTAGAACGTCTCCTTGCCAAGGAGAAGGTCGTGAGTTCGAATCTCATCGCCCGCTCTCGAAGGGTCGGCTCGCAGGCCGACCCTTTTCCTGAAAAAGCATAGTGCGCCGAGGTAGCTCAGTCGGTAGAGCACAGCACTGAAAATGCTGGTGTCCCCAGTTCAAGTCTGGGCCTCGGCACCTGGCAACGCCCCGGTGGGGGATCGTCTAACGGCAGGACTACGGACTTTGGATCCGTCAATCGGGGTTCGAATCCCTGTCCCCCAGCCAGCTTCGGGGCAGGGAGACCTGCCCCGAATAAAAACTTATGTTTTGTGCATGGCGGCCATAGTTCAGCGGTAGAACACCAGATTGTGGCTCTGGGTGTCGTGGGTTCAATCCCCACTGGTCGCCCCAGCAAATCAAAAAGAAAAAGCCTCGGCGTCGCCGAGGCTTTTTCTTTTGTGCGTCCGGTAGCACCTAGAGGGTATATCCCTGAGGTGATGCTACCGGACACAGACTAAAACGCGTACTGTCCATGCACATCACCTCCTTGTTGTGGGATAGCGTCGTCAGGCTGGGTCTCGGCGTTTCGTTGTCTTCACGGAACACCTTCACCTAGCTGCGCAGCAGTATCCCATATCGCCGATCTTTTGTCAAATGCCATTGCGAAGGCGTTCAGCGCAGGTAGCGCAAAAAGTAGCTCGCCAGGCCAAGGAACAAGAAAAAACCGCCGACATCGGTGAACGTTGTGACAAAAATGCTGGAAGCCAGTGCCGGATCGGCGCGCAGCAGCTTGAGCACCATGGGCACCGTCACCCCCGCCAACGCAGCGACGAACAGGTTGCCTGTCATGGCCAGGCCGATCACCACCCCCAGATACGGATTGCCTTTCCAAAACCAGGCGATGAGCGCCACCAAAATGCCAAGCGCAACGCCGTTGATGATCCCCACGCGCGCCTCATGCCAGATGGCCCAGAAGGTGTCCCTTGGCTCGATCTCTTTTAAGGCCAAAGAACGCACGATGATGGTCATGGTCTGCGTGCCGGCGTTGCCGCCCTGCCCGGCTACAACGGGCATGAAGGCCGCCAACACTGCAGCCTGCGCGATGGTGCCTTCAAAGAGAGCGACGACGCTGGAGGCCAGAAAGGCGGTGCCGAGGTTGACGATGAGCCAGGGCAGTCGATTGCGCACCGATTCCGGGATCGGGCTGTAGATCTCTGAGTCAGGGCTCATCTGCGCCAACTTGTACATGTCTTCGGTGGCTTCCTCTTCGATCACGTCGACCACATCATCGATCGTGACGACTCCGATCAGGCGCCGTTCGTTGTCCACGACCGGCAGTGCGACGAGATCGTAACGTTGCAGAATTTGGGCGACCTCCTCCTGATCGGCGTCGGCGTGAACCCAGATCACCTTGCGATTCATGATCTCTTCGATGGTCTGCTCAGGCTCGGCAAGAATGAGCGCCTTTAAGCTCACCAGACCGATCAGGCGGCCGTAGCGGTCGAGGACATACAGATAATAGAAATCTTCTTCCTGGGCGTAATGCTGCTTGATGAAGCAAAGCGCCTCCGCCACCGTCCAGAAACGGCGTAAGGAGGGCGGCGGCGCCGTCATGATGCCGCCCGCCGTGTCCGGCGCATAGTTCATCAAGGAGGCGACATCCGCCGGTTCTTCCATCTGTTCCAGCACTTCGGCGGCCTGCTCTGGCTCCAACTCTCCTAACAGGTCGGCGGCCATATCGGGCTCCATCTCGTCGAGCACCTCGGCCAGCTCCTCGACGTCGAGATGCTGGGCCACGTCGGCCATGTCCTCCTCGTCGAGTTGCTCAAAGACCTCGGCCAGTTCCGTTACATGAAGGTGCTCGATAATGGCTGCCTGCTGTTCTGGCTCTAATTCAGATAACAATTCCGCTCTGTCGGCCGGATGGAGGGTGCGCAGATACGCCACTGCGCTTTCCAGGTCGTTGTTCTCCAGATAGGCGTTGAGTCGCTCCAGTGCATCGCTCAGTTCGATTGGCTCGACCATAAGACCCCACCTCCACGAAAAATTCTATTGCTGTAATCCATTGCTGTAAGTTGTCATGAGGCGCAGAGGTGGACGAACGGAGAAGCCGGCTTGTCAGGAAAAGAAAAAACCGCCTGACACAAGCGATTGTGCAGGCGGTTCGGCGACAGCAAAGCAGGTGAATCGCGGCGGGCGCTCTCCCGCCGGCTCATTTTCAGGGAGGGGGCGCCGCCGTCGTTCGTTTCGACTGCCTGGACTGCCGGCGCCGCCAGTTTTCCGGGCGTCCACCGGTCGCGCAACGACGGTCTATATTCGCTATGCAGCGGCGAGTTGCGCCGCTTTTGTCTGGTTTGACAGCCTGGGCGCCTGTAAGACGCTGATGCAGCCAACGTGAACCAGGGTCTGCGTCGGGCGCACTACTGTCCGGATCGATTTGCACTTGCAACGATCCCGAAGAAGGGTGTTCGCGACTCATCTTTTTCTCTGAAAACCGGAGCATCTCCATGCCTGAACGAGTTCGCCGATCAGACGATCTCGATTGAGCGCAACAGGCGTCTTCAGAAATGCGCCGGGCCACTCAAACAGGCAAAGCATAACACCCGATGCATCCTCTGTCAAAATAGGGCGTCCGGCCAGCCCATCACGGCCTCAGCCGCCATGCTCCAGCCAGGCGATCTCCTCGGGAGAGAGCGTGATGTCCAGAGCAGCGGCGTTGGCGGCGAACTCGGCGCCATTGGCGCATCCCACCAGCGGATAGACCGGAAAGGGCTGCGCCAGGACGTACGCCATGGCGATCTGCGGCAGCGTTGCGTTGCGCTGCTCGGCGAGCCGGCGGGCGCGCTCCAGCCGCGCAAAATTCTCCGGATAGCAATAGCTCTGGACGCACAGTCGGTCGAGATAGGTGGTGAAGGAATCGAGGTTGTCCGGACGAAAACGGCCGCTGAAAAAGCCGCCGGCCAGGCTGGACCACGCCAACACCGGCATCTTTGTCTGCGCGTAGAATGCGCGCGCCTCGGCGTTGGCGTCTCCGGTCAGGGTGACGCAATTGGCCCACGGTTCCTTGAACTGAATCGCCAGGCTGAAGTGAGGGCTGGAGACGGCGAAGGGCGTCAGGTTGTGCGCAGCCGCATATTCGTTGGCTTCCTGCAGCCTGCGGTGACTCCAGTTTGATCCTCCGAAAGCGTGGATGCGACCTGCAGCCAGGTGTTCGTTGAGCACTTCGACGATCGGGCCGACAGGAACGCTTGGATCGTCGCGATGGAGGAGATAGAGATCGATATAGTCGGTGCGCAGGCGCGCCAGCGAGTCGAACAGATCGGAGGTGATATCGAAGGGCGTCACGCGGGCGCGATCCTGGTTGTGGTGCGCGCCTTTGGTGATGACGACGACCTGATCGCGCACCCCGCGCGCCTCGATCCAGCGCCCCAGGGTGCGTTCGCAGTCGCCGTTGCCGTAGCCGTGGGCAGTGTCGAAGGTGTTGCCGCCCAAGGCCAGGATGTCATCGAGCAGCTTGAAGCTGTAGTCCATTTTGTCGGAGCCGATCATCACCGTGCCCTGAATCAGGCGGGCGACCGGTTTGGCGACGCCGGGAATTTCACCGTACTGCATGGTTAAACCTCGTTCATGTTGAAAAAATGCGACGGAATCAAAGACCAAACGAAATCATATCATAACTATAAAGAAAGGAGGCGGTGCATGCACCGCCCCCTTTCTTTTACGCCAGGAACGTCCGAGATCGAAGCCAGGATGCGCGAGGCTTCACCGCTGCGTCACTTCGCCGTTGAAGCAAGCAATGTTGTCGCCCTGGAAGATTTCCGGGCTGCAAAGGAAGGCGCAATTGCTCCACGCGCCTCGTCTTGCGCCGACAGCCTGGAAGGTGATGACGCGGACTTCGCCAGGCGCGCCTGGGGTTGAACTGACGCGCAGCTCCGTCCCTGCGGTGGGCAACACCCCTTGGCCATTGTAATAGTAGTTCTGACCGCTGTTGCCGAATTCATTTTCGGCGCCTACGGTCAGGAACCCTCCGTCGCCATCGTTGACGTTGCCATAGGTGAAGGTGATGTCCTCGACGGTTCCCAGCCGAATCCAGACCTGGAAGGAGTTGGGGCGGCCGGAGCCATATTCACGCACATTCTCCCAGTCGGAGACCAGCCACTGTCTGACTCCATCTGTGAGAATGGCGATGCGCATGGCGCCGCCTGCGGCCGGATTCAGATCGGTCCAATAGGGCGCCAGCACATTGTTGGGCCTGGCTGGGTCCGGAAGCCTTTGGTTGATAAACTGCACATCCGCTCCTGCGCCGCCGCCTACGACGACGTAGCCGTTGCTCACGAGGCCAACGCGCGTCCAGGATTTGCCGCCGAAGGTGAAAGCCGGGACATTGAAGTTGGAGATCGTCTCATCGCCTACGCCGGCGATGGGGGCCACGCCGAACAAGGAGAGCGGCAAGTAGCCGGCCGGCGAGTCATCGGTCGCTGCGATGGTCACGATCGGCGGCTGCGCGCCGGCGAGATTGCCCTGGAAGACAACGCCGTTGCCCCACACCGTGGCGTTCACCACCGTCTGCGGATCGAGGCTCAGCTGCGGCGGAAGTTGATCGAAGAAGTCGACCGCCGCCGTCTGGAACGAGGTGTTGCGGAGCGTAATCGTGCAGGTGGTGCGCGCGCCGCGCGGGAAGACGGCGGGATTGCACTGTTTGGAGACGTTGACGGCAGGCTCGCCGCGCACCAGCGTGACAGGGAAGCGCAACACCCGATTCTCTTGCACAAACTCTATGGTTGCAAAACGCACCTGCCCCAGCGGCACGTAGCGGGCGTCCACCGTGATGTCGAACGTAACCGACTGGCCGGGGTTGATGCGGATCTGCTTTGGAACCACAATGCTCACATCCGGCGGAGCGGAGACGTTCACCCTCCAGGTGCGAGGGCGGGGATCGACGCTGCGCACGGTGCGCTGCACCGTGATCTTGCCCGGCATATTGGGCAGGTAGAGGCTGGGGTAGTTGGCGTTCCACAGCGCGTTTTGCAACGCCATATAATTGGCCGCCGTCTCATCGAAGGTGAGACCAGGATTCATGGCGGCGGCTACGTCGACGCGGCCCGAGCCGGCGTCAAAGGCGTTGATCGGGGTGACGCCATCTTCCTTGACGACGCCGGCGACCCTGGCCGTCGTCATGATCGCCGACTTGATCTGCCCTGGCGTCCAGTCCGGATGCAGATGTTTCAGAAGCGCGGCGACGCCGGCGATGTGCGGGCTGGACATCGAGGTGCCGCTGAGGAAGTTGAAGAGCGGCGTGGACGCGCCGTATTGCAGACCGGTGTAGCCGGCCAGAATGTTCACGCCCGGCGCAGTGATGTCCGGTTTGCTGACGCCCAACGTCTGGCCGGTTCCGCCGCGCGAGCTGAATCCGGCCATCACATCTCCCTGCACCACGCCCGGCGCGCCGTCGGTGAAGGTGGCGGTCACGCCGGCGTTGTTGGCGAGGAAGTCAAGCAGCTGGGCGCCTTCCCCTGCCTCGAGATGGACGGTGGGGATCGAGTGAAGGTCGGTGTTCGTGCCCTGCGGCGTCGGGTTGTACAGCAACATGCCGACTGCGCCGCCGGCGGCCACGTTGGCGCTCTTTTCCACGCGCGGGTTGACGCCGCGGCGACAGACGACAATCTGGCCGGCGAACGACCCAGGCGCGGCGGGCGTCTGGCAGAGCGGATCGGCGCTGTTGATAACGACGGGCGCCGGCGTGCTGACGCCGGCGGTTAAACTGGCGCCGACCAGGGAGAGCGTCGCCCCTCCTGCGCTGTAGAGGGTGACCGTGCTCAGGAAGCTGCGGTCTGAGGTGCTGGCGGCCACGGTGGTGACCCACGGCCCTCTGTGGTTCACCGTGTTTGCGGTCGGGCCGCTGTTGCCGGCGGAGGCTGCGACGAAAACGCCGTTGGCGTAGGCCTGCAGGAACGCCTGGGAGACGACGTCTGTATAGGGATTGGCGCCGCCGCTGATAGAGAAGTTGAGCACATCGACGCCGTCCCGGATCGCCTGCTCGATGGCGGCCGCCGAATCGCTGAGGAAGCAGCCCTGCTGTCCGCAGACTTTGTAGGCGATGATGTGGGCGCGCGGCGCTATGCCGGAGATCAGTCCCAGGTCGCGGCCGAGAAGCGACACGGTCACGCCGCCGTTGCCCGCCGCCGTCGAAGCCGTATGCGTGCCGTGGCCGTCGTCATCGCGCGCCGAGTTGAATTCATTCGGCGTTTGGCCAATCACAAGCCGATAGGTGTCGAGGAACTTATACGCACCGATCAACTTGTTGTTGCAGGTGAAGGGCGCGTCATTGGGGTTCCAGGCCGTGTTGCCGAAATCACAGGCGTATGGGCCGCCATGAGGCGCAGGGTAAGGCTTGCCGCTCGGATCGGGGTCAGAAAAAGCCGGATTCTCCGGCCAGACGCCGCTGTCCAGGATGCCGACGACGACGCCTTCGCCGGCGTTGCTCTGTCCACCGAGCGCGGCCCAAGCCACAGTCGCGCCGATGAACTCCGGCGTGCGATAGGTGTCGAGCTGGCGAAGCTCATCCAGATAGACTGCTTTCACGCCGGGAGCGTTGGCAACCTGACCGATATTGGCTTCCGGCAACACCATGGAGGCGCCGTTGAAAATCCTGGTGTACCGATGAACAATTTGTCCCTGACCGGCTGCAGCTGCGGCGGCCGGATCGGCGCCTTCATCCATCACGACGATCACGCTGGCGAGACGGAACCGATCGGGCGGCAACTGCGCGCTGGCGCTGACTTCTGCTTTCTCAACCGTCTCGATCGAGTCGGCGGCCGGAGCGGCGCCGAGCCCGAGCGGCCCGGCCGGCGTGGGCGTCTGCGCAACGTCGCTCTGACCGCCGGAGGAAACCGCCGGCAAGAAAATATGATGACTGGGCTCTGACGGAGATAGAGGGGCGTCTTGCGCTGAAACAGGGACAATGTTCGAGACAAGAAGCCCAAGGACGAGAAAACTGATGAGGATGGTTCTGAGTTTTCGGGACATACGGTGATCTCCTTTGACACCTGTGGCCGAGAAAGTGAATGATGGGTGAAGTGTATTCGTTGTAACTTTGCAGCTCACCTCCTTTGCCGATGTGGCCGTTGTCCGCTCATAGGAGCGCTGATCGATTGAATGAGGAACGAAGTGTCAAGAGAGGCGGGGAAATCGTCTGATTATATCTCATTGCTGCGTCCGCTTTCAATCCGTCCAAGCTTACAATTTTTATCGAAATGGAGGTTGTACGAGCTAAACACACTTTGCCAGGAAAAGCCTGAAGCAGCCCGGAAAGATGTGTTCTACGATCCCCCAACCGTATCACCTTATTTTTTGAACATTTGCACTTCTTCCCACTAATCACGAAACAGGGACGCGGAACGTTTCCCGGCCGCTTTTCGTCCCCTTTACGAGGAAAGGTTGAATCGTTGCAGCCAGAGGATCTCAATCGATTGAAAAGGGCAAACGCATATGATGAAAGAGCACTCGTTCATTTTGCTGATCGGCGTTGCGGCGCTGCTGGCGTTCGCCGGTTGCACCCCTCCTCCCGCGGAGGAGCCGAAGACGCCCATGGAACAGGAGGCGCCCCCACCTTCGCCGTTGGAGGCGCCGGCGTCGCCGCTCTCACCGCTGCTGACGCCGCTTGCAGAATATCCGGCGCCCTCTGGCGGCGTCACCGGCGAAGCGCCCGCCGACCTGCTGGAGGCCATTCTGGCGGACGCAGCCGGCCGCACCGGCCTCGAACGCAACGCCCTGGTTGTATTGCAGGATGAAGCAGTCGTCTGGTCGGATGGCTCGCTCGGTTGCCCGGAGCCGGACATGATGTACACCCAGGCCCTTGTGGAGGGCTATCACATCATCGTTCAGGCGGGCGACCATCAACTGGACTATCGAGCGAGCCGCAGCGGATTTTTCAAGCTGTGTGAGAATCCACTGCCCGCAGGAGCAGGGCGAGTATCGGAGCCGGCGCCTGATCAGTAGCGCCTGAGCCGCATTTCCCGAGTCACACGTAGCTGCGGCTCGTAGCCACAGTTCCCGGCCCACGCGTAGCCGCGGCTCGTAGCCGCAGTTCTCGGCTCACGCGTAGCTGCGGCTCGTAGCCGCAGTTCCCGGGGCGTACCACGCCTTTCTAATGCATCAAAGAGCGGGGGAAGCCCGGCTTCCCCCGCTCTTTTTCAAACGAACCTTGTCAGATTGGCTGAACCTATCACCGCACGATCACGACGCCCGCCTCGGCGTTCACCGGCGCGCCTGGCCGATAGAGCAGCAACAGGCCGAACTCCGTATTGTTCGTGCGCGAACCCGTGTCCACGACCGTCAACACGTCGTTCTGGCGGAAGCCGATCTCGGTGAAGCCCACGCCGCCATTCTGGAAAACGCCCAGGTAACGTTCGCCCAGCGGTGCAATCGTGACGCCTTCGATCTTATCCGTCACTTCGCCCGTGAAGTAGATGTCTCGCGCGTAGGCGTTGATGTTCATCGGCTGGAAGAAGTTGCTTGCGTTCATGCCGATCTGTTCGCCGCAGAGCAAGAGCACCGTGTTGCCGCTGTTGGTGTAGTGATCGGTGAAGAAGAAGGCGTTCGCCGCGCCCGTGCGCAGGTTGGCCACCCAGGTGACGTTGCGACCGTCGGTCAGGTTGTTGAGCGTCAGGTCGCGGTTGAGCACCAGATAGTCGTCCTGTCCATCCTGGTTGGTGTCGAGGAAGATTTCGACGCTCAGCGGCGCATTGGCGTGCGTCTGGCGCTCCCAGGTGTTGACAGCGAAGGCCAGGATGAACGACGGATTGGCGCTGCAGAAGCCGGCCGGCACCGGATAGGTGGCGTAGCCGAGGTAGTGGAAGTCTGGCGCCGGGTTCTGCTCGCCGGGGCCGCCCCTGGGCAGATTGTAGTTGGCGCCGATCAGCGAGTAGCTTTCCACCGTCGCCGTCGCCACGCCGCGGTTGCGCACCTGCACATCGGCGCGCTTCAGGTTGCGCAGCGTGACGTCGGCGGCCTTGCGCGGCAACACCTGCCACGGGAGCTGGATGCGGTTGGCGCCGTCGGCTGTATCGGTCATGTAGATGTAGCCGTCGTACTCCATCACCGTCAGCGCATCGCCGCTGGCGCCGAGCGCACCGGAGTTGAGGTTCCAGTTGCGCAGCCTGGCGCCGTCGATCTCGATCTTGACCTCGAAGTATCCCCAGTCATTGGCGCGAACGTCGACCGTGCGCGGCACGCGGACGGTGACGGCGCCGTTGGCCGCGTCGTCGGCGAAGCGGAAGTCTGCAGAGACGCGCAGCTTCACGTTTTTGAGGCTGTAGTTGCGCACCGCCACCCACTTCGAGAGGCGCAGCTTGGTCTGGCTGACCTCATGGAAGGCGAAGGAGAGCGTGGGCGCGCCTGTCTCTGCGTCGTAGGCCACCAGCGGGCTGGTCAGCGCGCGGTCGACGCGCACTTCGCCGCCGCCGATGCGGGTGATCGGCGCCAGCGGGCCGCCGCCCAGAACCGGTCGGTTGCGAATATTCGTCTCCGCCGTGCCGACCAGCGCTGCCTTGATCTCGTAAATCGTGCGGTGCGGATAGGCCTGCATGAGCAGCGCCGCCGCGCCGGCGACCATCGGCGCTGCGCCGGAGGTGCCGCCGAAAGGCTCCACGCCTGTGCCGGTGCCGACCACCGCCGAGACCGAAGCGCCGGGCGCGCCGATCTCGGGCTTGATGATGTTGTCGCTCATCGCCGGCCCGCGCGAGGAGGAGCCGACCATGTGTCGCACCAGCGGAATGCCGAAGGTTGGGTCGAGGCGCACCACTACGCCTGCGGCCAGCCCGCTTTTGATGCGGTTGGCGTCCGCCTGGCTGATCATGAAGGCGGGAACGTCCGGGTTGCCGCCGCCGAAGCCGCCCTCGAAGGGTTCGCCCGGCGCCACCAGGCCGATGATGCCGGCGAGGCCGCCGCCCGCCGCGATGTTGCTGATTTTGATGCTGAATGCGCAGACGCCGCGATCGACGAGCACGACCCTGCCGGCCAGCGAACCGGCGGGGAAGGGATCGCAGCCGAGCAAATTGCCGCCGGCGCCGTTGCCGTATTGCAGCGGCGCTTCGATCACGGAGGTCAACGGCGCAGACCAGGGCTGGAAGACGGCCTGATAGCTGCCGGCAATGCTCGCCGGTTGCAGCACCTGCAGGAAGGGCAAGAAGCCCGACGGCACGCTGGTCTGTGCGACGGAGAGCGCGCTGGGCGCAGCCGCCGGCGTGCCGGTGACATACGGCTTATCTGCGGAGTTGCCCGCCGAAGCGACCGTGAGGACGCCGACCGCCGAGGCGTGCTCGACCGCCTGCGACAGATCGTCGTCGAAGGATTGACCGTAGAGCGCGCCGAGCGACATGTTGACGATGTCGACGCGATCGCTGGTGTCGCCGTCGCCGTTCGGGTCGAGGATGTAGTCCATCGCCTGGATTAACGCCACGCCGCTGCAGGCCGGCGAAATCGACGAGCAGACCTTGACGGCATACAGCGATGCACCCGGCGCCACGCCGACGCCGCCCTGGTCGCTGTTGTCGACGCTGAAGCCGGCCGTCAGAGTGCCGTCGCCGACCAGACCGAAGGCATAGGCGGTGTAGACGCGGCCGGCCGCCAATCGCACGCCCGGCAACGGCAGGACGACGGTGTTCGTGCCCGCCAGGCGCACCTCCAGGTTGTATGTGCCGGC
The DNA here is from genome assembly GCF_937128415.1 of uncultured Caldilinea sp. Lineage (GTDB taxonomy): Bacteria > Chloroflexota > Anaerolineae > Caldilineales > Caldilineaceae > Caldilinea. Next base: position 52,900 of record NZ_CAKZMJ010000082.1, on the reverse strand, counting down.
GGGAACCGGCGTGTACGCGCCGACCTCGCCGAACGCCACGTTGGCGAAGATCACCGGGCCGCCCGCCACGGCGATGTCGACCGCCGGCGCATCCGGCGAGAGGTGGACGAAGCGCACATGCGCGTTGCCTGCAGCGGGCGCGCTGTTGTCATCGACCAGCACCAACGCGCCGATCGAGGCGAGCACGTCCTTGGCAATCACCGTGTACTCTTTACCGGCTTCGAGCGTCAAATTGGCTTCAATCACCACCGGGGCGGCGGCTCCGGCCGGCACAACCTTCACGTTGTAGTCGCCCGGCGGCAGCGTCGCATAGCCGGTGATCTCCTGGAAAGCGACGTCTGCGAAGGCCAGACCGTCGTTGACGAGCACGTCGACATTGGGCGCATCGGGCGAAGCGTGCACCACGCGCACGCGCGCCCGGCTTGGGTCCGGCATAGGCAGGCCGGCGATGATGTCGGCGACGTGCGTGCCGTGGCCGTCGAAGTCGATGGGGTCATCGTCCGGCGCAAGCGGGCCGTTCGGCCAAGCCTCGCCGACGAAGTCAAAGCCCTCCACCACCTTTTCTGTGGGGAAGAGGCCGTTGCGCTGCTTGTTGGCAGGGTCGTTGGGGCCGACGCCATAGGCGGCTCGATAGGCTTCCAGCGTCCCTGCGCCGCCTAATTTGGCGTGCGTGTAGTCGATGCCGCTGTCGAGCACCGCCACCTTGACGCCGGACCCGTCGTAGCCGAACGCCTTCTGGACAATGCCGGCGCCGATGTAGGGAACGGTCTCGCTCAAGTCGCGTTCGTAATTTTTGACCGGGCGCACCGCCACCACCGCCGGGTTTTTCGCCAGCTCTTTCAGGGCGTCGTAGGTCGTGTTGGCGAGCACAGCGTTGAGCGCCACGCGCGTCGTTCCCCACACCACGGCATTGGGATCGAGCTGTTGCAGCTCGGCCAGAACGCTCGCCTGTTGTTGATCGACCGCCGAAGCCTGCACCATTTGCTCGGCGGAGGAGACGGCGGCGCCCCGCACGACGGCGGCCGCAATCACTTCGCTGACCGAAGGCTGGCTCAAGCGGATGATGACATCCTGCGCGCCCTCGGTCGCCAGCGCCGGGCTGAGCTTGAGCTGGTTGAAATCGGGGATTTCGACCGGCGCGTCCAGTTTGGCGGCAGCCACCCAGGCGGGCAGAGGCCGCGCCGGCCGCGCGCTGGCCGTCACTCCGCCGACGCTCTCTGCGTCCACCTCAACGACGGTGACCGGAGGAGACAAATCCTCATCTTCATCGCTGGCCTGCGCCCCTCCAGAGCCTGACACTGCAGGCAGATAGACGCGGTTCGAGAAAAGATTATCGGGCGCGTCCGGCGTCTGATCTTGAGCAAACGCGGGGGTGACCATGCTCAACACCAGCGCCGACACAAGCAGCAGGTTGAGAATCGTCCTTCTCATTGTGACTCCTTTTTCTAGATTGTAATCGTGATGAAGCGCTGCGATCTAGACGTCGCCCATTTGGAGATAGGCGCGTATCCACTCCGGAGCATCTTGCTCGCCGAGTCGACAATTAATATGTACAATAACAGTCGATCTACGCGTTGTAAATACTCTTTTGCTTACAATTTTTCATCTTCCTCAGAATTTTTTTATGCAAACATGTGTAAGTTTTTGTGCAAGCAATGGAATCGAACAGCTTCTGCGCTGCGGCTATGCATGGGCGTGCGAGCGACTCTATCATGAGCTGGCATGGCAATATGATTGGGTCAGCTGGCTGGTCAGCTTGGGCCGCTGGGACGCCTGGCGCAGAGTGGCGCTCGGGGAGATCGAAGCTCGCAAAAGGCCCATCGATCTTCCCATGTTGGAGATCGGTTTTGGCACGGGTGATCTGCTGCTTACGGCGCAGCGGCTGGGGTTGGCCATGATTGGCCTCGAGTTTTCGTCGCAGATGCACGCCGTTGCGAGCGCCAAGGCGTTGAAGGAGAAGCTCGAGGCGCCGCGTGTGCAGGCGACGGCAGAGGCCATGCCCTTCGCCGATGGATGTTTCGGCGCGCTGCTCGCCACTTTTCCTGCGCCCTTTCTGCTGAAGGCGACGACGTTGGGCGAGTGTGCTCGCGTCCTAAACGCAGAGGGACTGTTTGTCGTGGTCGGCCTTTGGGTGACGCCGCTTCTTGCCGGGCGGCGGATCAACCTGCCGCTGCTTTATGCGACGCCGTCTCCGTCGCTGCTGGCTTCTTGGACGGAGGCCTTTGCGTCGGCGGGCTTTGTCGTTGATATTCAGGGGAAAGCAGCGGCAAACGCCGAAGTTGGCGTTCTTGTGGCAAGAAAGAAGGCGAACAATTCAGGAAAAATTTGACCTGCTCTGTTGCGTTTGCTATACTGAAAGTGTCGATGACCTCTTGGGCCAGTAGCTCAGTTGGGAGAGCGCTACAATCGCACTGTAGAGGTCAGGGGTTCAAGTCCCCTCTGGTCCACACAGCCGATAATGTGCTTCCGATTTTTTGAAATTGGAGGCAAAAGGCTTATAATAAAAGAGTAGTGCAAGGGCCTATAGCTCAGTTGGGAGAGCGCTACAATGGCATTGTAGAGGTCAAGGGTTCAAGTCCCTTTAGGTCCACACGACGACCCTTCCCGGGCGGAAGGGTCATTTTATTTGCGAAGACTTATTTGCAAAGACGGAAGCCAAAAAGCGAAAGCCTCGGATCTTGCTCCATTGCGTCATCGTCATTCAGAAAGGATGCGCCCTTGACCGTCACCCGAGCACTCGATCAACTTCGTCCTGTGAAGATGGAGCTGGACTATGTGATCTATCCTGAAGGATCGGTGTTGATCAGCATGGGCAACACGCGCGTGCTCTGCAACGCCACCGTCGAGGAGACGGTGCCGCGTTGGATGGCGAACAATCGTCAGAAGCAGGGGTGGGTGACGGCGGAGTACGCCATGCTGCCGCGCGCGACCGAACAGCGCAACCAACGCGAGATTCAGTATCCCAAAGGACGCACCCAAGAGATTCAACGGATGATTGCGCGCAGCCTGCGCGCTGCGGTTGACCTTAACAAGCTGGGAGAGCGGCAGATCGTGGTGGATTGCGACGTGATCCAGGCGGACGGAGGCACGCGCACCGCTGCGATCACGGGCGGCTATGTGGCGCTGGCGCTGGCGATCAAACGGCTGGAAAAGCGGAAAGTGATTGCGCCGGGCGCGCTGGTGCAGGCGGTGGCGGCCGTAAGCGTCGGCATCATCAACGGCAAAGCCGTTCTCGATCTCAACTATTCGATGGACCAGAAGGCGGACGTTGACATGAATGTGGTCATGACCTCCGACGGTCGCTTCGTCGAGATTCAGGGCACGGCGGAAGGCGAGCCCTTCAGCCGCGGTGCGCTCAACGCCATGCTTCTGCTCGCCGAACACGGCATTCGGCAGTTGTTCGCCATCCAGGCCGAAGCGCTGGCGCAGGCGAAGATTTAAGCGGATCCCAGCCCAAGGGCGGAACACCGGTTGGGGCGCGGCTTGTTCCCGCCGTAACGGGAAAAGCCACCGCTGGCAACCTGTAGCCCGCCGCCCCCTGCGAACTGGCGCCGAATTTCGGCGGCGCATGTGCGCAGGGGGGATGCACTTATGGCTTCTTCAATGACTCTCCAGCACATGTTTCGGCTGAGCCGACAACGTCTCCGGCCCATAACGCCGCGCGATGAGCACGAAGGCCAGAATGACCGCCGCCGTCACGACTGTCGAGACCGCCGCCTCACCGCCGGCCACGACCGCATTGTACGAGCCATGCCACAAGGCGGTCGCCAGCACGCTGCCGCCGGTGCTGTTGTAAAGCCAGGTCAGCACCATTGCGCCGGCCACGATGCCGATCCCGAAGGCCAGCACAGAAAAGGGGGAGAGCTCGTAGTTGCAGAAGAAAGCCGGCGCGTGCTAGCCTGCCCACAGGAGTCCCAGGATGAGCGAAGCGTCGCGCGCGTTGTAACGAGCCTGCAAGCGCGGCAAGGCAAAGCCGCGCCAGCCGGTCTCCTCGCCCAGGCCGAAAGTGAGAATCCACACCAGCCAGCCGGCCAGCCAGCCTAATTCAGGCAATTCCGCCACCTGGCCGAAGCCGCTCGCCGCCGTCCAGGTTCCCGAGATCACGCGCATCACCAGAGCCACAACGCCAAAGACAGCCACCGGGCTGAACGCCGCCGCCAGCCATCCCCAGCCGATGCGCCAGCGCGTCAGGCGACCTATCAGCTCGCACACGCCCTTTCGCCCTGTCGTCCAGGCCGTAACGATGAAGGCGGCCAGGAAGGGGCCGTAGGCGCCGACCAGGTGCAGCCAGACAGGGACGCCGCTCAGTACGCCCTGCCCTTGTAAAGCCAGCGGCAAGAAGGCGCACCAGCTCAGCAGATAGGCCAGGAGAAAGTACACGACTGTGGGTCGGGACATGCTCACCTCAAACGAACCAGAGGGTTGGGAACAGCACAACCACAGCCACCAGCAGGATGGCCGTGCGTCTCGGCAGGCCGCTCTTGCGGCCGGTGGTGGTGAGAATCATGAACGTCCGACCCACCAACGGCCCAAAGCCCAATCGATAGAGCAGGATCGGCAAACGAAAGAGCGCGCGCAGCGCAGGGTGTGACGGATAGGGCAGGCGCTCCGGAAGCAGCGGCTGTGTGTTCTTATTCATCGATAGCTCCTTCCGACGAAGCTCTCTCCTACCTGCATTAAGTGCGCCGACGCAGATAGTTGCGCATCGACGGGCTTAAGGTCAACAGCAGGATCGCCAACCCTACGGCAAAGTAAAACGGCTGCAGCCAGACGCTCAAGCCGATCATCAGCACCTGAACAGTGATCCAAGTCATCAGCGCCAGCCCAAAAGCAGCCGAAGCGGCCCACGTCCAGTGCTGTTCTTTGAATGGGTTCAACCGCTGCGCCCAACTCCATTCTGGCAGGATGAGGAGACAGATCAGGACAAAGAATGCGCCCAGCCCCAGCACGATGCTCAAGAGCAGACCAGGGATCAGATAATTGGAGAAAGGTGTGCCCTCTAACCAAGTCACCGGCATTTGCATGCGTTCGCCACTGGGATCGATGACCAGCATGGCGCCGCTGGGCGTGGCCGAAATGCCCTGAAAAAAGAGCAGAAAAAATAGCAACCAAAAGCTTAGAGGACGTTTTGATCGTTTCGTCTGTGCGTTTGTCACTGGGAATGCTCTCTTGCTTCCTAAGCAGAATTGTTTTTGAGTCGCATCGGCTGCATCTTCCCATATGTCAGCGAGCGCCAGAGCCATTCCGCCGGGCCGTAGAGGAAACGGCTCATCCACCACTGGCTGAGCGGAATTTGCAACAGGTAAATCACAACGGTCAGAGCGATCCCCCAGGCTGCGCCGACCTTGCCGAAGAGGCCGAGGCCGTAGCTATAGAAGATCAACGTGCAGACGATCGACTGCAGCAGATAGTTGGACAGCGCCATCCGTCCCAGCGGCGCCAGCATCTGCAGTCGACTGCCCCAACTCGGACGCAGCGCCAACAGACAGATCGCCGAGACGTAGGCCAGCATGAGCAGCGGCGCGCCGACGCCCTGCGCTACGGTGGCGATCAGCAGTTCGGGCGTCACATCGTAGCGTGGAAGCTCCATAATCAGCGTGGCGTAGATGGCGTTTCCGGTCAACCCGATGACGCCGCCCCAGATCAGCAACCGGCGAAAGAGCGGACGATGCGCCTCCAGGTCGTTGAAGATGCGGCGTTTGGCGAAATACGCGCCGAGCAAAAACATGGCCAGAATGTTGAAGCCGAGGACGAAGAAGGAGCTCAGCCCCATGCTCATGTAGTCGTAGACGCGCTGGCCGGTGATTTCCCAAAAGCTGCCGGTTGCGTACACCTGCTCTGCGCGGGCGAGGTCGGCGCGGTAGCCGGCCTCCACAATGGCGAAGCTCTGTTCGATTGCCTGAGCCCCCTCAGGCGTCATGCGTCCCAAGGCAACTAAAACAGCGCCTGCAGCCATCAAGAGCCACGGAATAACAAGCAGAGCCACCACCCAAATCAGCAGCGTGCGCGGCTTCGCCTTGCGAAAGAGCAGCAGCGGAAAGCCCAACAGTGCGTAGATGATCAGAATATCGCCGGGCCAGATGAGAAAGGCGTGCACCACGCCGATCAGCAACAGGACGAGCAGGCGGCGCGCATAGAGAGGAACAAAGCGCCGCCCGCGGCTCTCGATGCGCTCCATTTGCAACACCATGCCCAGGCCGAAGAGCAGCGAAAACAGCGAGTAAAATTTCCCTTCCCCCAGAAAGTGGATCAGCCAGAGCGCGAAGCGGTCGTGCCAGGGAGTGTCCGGCGGCGTTGGAAAGAGGATCGACTGGAACGGATGGCTGAAGATGACCATATTGACCAGCAGAATGCCGAAGAGCGCAAAACCGCGCAGGATGTCGATGATTTGAATGCGTTCGACGGGGCGCACGGGCGCAACAGTAGGTTCGAGGGCTGAAACGGTGGTCATGTCTCCTCGCTTTCTCTGAAAATTTCAAAATATCGTCGCTTGATTACATCTTTGCAGCTATCCTCACCTCCTCTCTACGTCTCCGCAGCGCAACGGTCGCGAGGCAGACCTAAGCTGGGTGAGAACGCCAGACATCCTGCGACCGCCTGCGCGCAGAGGGGCGATGGGTCATCAGCAGCGCCGTCAACGACGTCACGAGCAGAGGCAGATGCATGACTCCCATCCAGATGCGATCTGGGTCGCTCCAGTGGCTCAGGTTGAACAATCCATACAGCAGTCCGTTGAACGCAGTCACCCGAAATGCAAACTCGTCCACGTGGGGATAGGCCAGGATCAAAAGGAACAGAAAGACCGGAGTGACGAAACAATAGGCGAGGCCATAGTCGGGCGAGGTCAGCAAGAGCAGAGGGTCAAAGTTGGGGACGATGCGCTTGCTTTCGATTGTCATAGGCGCCCAGAAGACGAGCAATGCGAAGGGCAAGAGCAGCCAACGCCAGCGCGGTGCGTCTCGGAAGGAAAGATGCAGACGGTTGCGCCAGGCCACCGACAGCCAGATCAGCCCCAACAGAATGGAGGCGACCAACGCCCCGATGTGCACGGCTAAACCGTATTCCTCCGTCACGCCATGGGTCTGCACCGCAGCCACCACCAGATAGTTGAGGCCAAAATATGCAGCTGCGAAGCGCCCTCCCAAGGTAGGGCGCCACGCCGCCAGCGCAATCACCGCCAGCGTGGCGATGTGAAAGACCCATCCCCACGATGCGTAAGGTTGGGTGGAGACCAGCAGAATGCTGGAGATGACCTCCCCGGTGTTGCGGGGATCGTAGGGCTGCTCGGTGAATAGAGGGAGAAAAGCAATGACGACCAGCAAAAAATAAACAAGCGGGTAAAACCACTTGCGCTGCGTCAGTGTTGGCATAGCTCCTCCTCATCGACCGGCCGGAGCGATCAGCGCCTGCGGCAAGGCTTCGACCAGCCTGCGATCATTTTCTCTGCCCTGTGTTGCGACGCGGATGTGAAACGGATCCATGCCGACCTTGTTGGAGCAGTCGCGCACGTACATGGCATGGTCAACCAGCAGGCGACGTTGAAGCTGGCGCGCCGTCATCCCGCTGTCGATGCGAAAACAGACGAAGTTGGCGCCGGTCGGATAGACTGTGATCCCTTCGACCTGCGACAGCGCAGCGTGGAGCCAGCGCACATCTTCGATCACGCGCAGCCGTGAGGCGTGATAGTCGGCGTCGGTGGCGGGCAGCAAACTCAGGAAGAACTCCGCCAGCGTATTCAGATTCCACGTCGGCAGCGACCTGCGCAAAACGTCGAGGATGCGCGAATTGGCGCTGTAGCAGTAGCCCAGGCGCAAGCCAGGAACGCCGCAGTGTTTGCTCATGCTGCGCACGATCACAAGGTTAGGATAACGCTCCGCCGCATGCAGGAGCGAGGGAATTTCTTCGCCCGCGAAGTCGATGAACGACTCGTCCACGATGACGAGCTCAAGCCAACGCGCCGCCTCCAGAAACGCCTGCATTGCGTCGAGCGCAAAGAGCTGTCCGGTCGGGTTGTGCGGATTGATCACCAGCGCCGCCTGCAAGGATTCTCTGCGCAGCCACTCCAAATAGGCGGTCAGGTCAAGTTGATAGTTGTCTGCGGCTTGAAGCGGATAGAGGCGACGACGCGTTGGCTCAATTTTGTCCAGGTATTCGCCAAACGTCGGAATCGGCACGCCGATGGAAGGGACCAGCCGGTGGCACAGCTCGGTGATCAGCTCGGTGGCGCCGTTGCCGATGATCAGGCGTTCGGCGTCTACATGCAGGACGGCGGCCAGATGACGGGCGCCGACCAATGGGTTGCTGGAGGGGTAGTGTTTGATCAAGCGCGGCAACGCCTGCGCCAGCGCCTCGATCATCGCCGGCGTCGGGTAGTAGGGATTGGCGATGAAGCAAAAGTCGATCACGCGCTGAGCGTTCTCGTAGCCCACCAGGTCGATCAGCGAAGGAGAATGCGTCGTCTGCTCGAAAAGCGATTCGTCAATTTGCAGCATGTTGAAACTTTTTCCCGTCGGACGATTGCACCTGATCCATCTCGCCCCCAACTCTAGCAAATTCGCTGATGTCATGATAACATTTTCCTATACTTTTTTTAACGATTGTTGAACGTTTGGGCGTTTGAATGAAAGCAACAGTTCGCTGACTTCGAGAACGGATCAAAATCATGAACGCAGAGACGACCGAAATCGAAGCGAAATTTCAAATCGCCGACGCCAATACATTTCATGCGTTGGTGAAACGCAACGGCGCCCTGCCTGGTTACCGTTTCGGCGAAATCACCTGTAAACAGGTGACCGACATTTATTTGGATACGCCCGATTACCGGCTGTTGCGCCTAGGCTATCAGTTGCGGGCGCGACGGGTCGATGACCGGTGGTTGGCGACGCTCAAGTCGCGCGAGGTCGGCGATGATGAGGGCATCCATCGCCGTCTGGAGATCGAAGAGCCGCTGGAGCGTGAGTCGCTGCCGCGCACAATCGACGAACTGCCTTCTTCGATCGTTGAGGCGCTGGCCGAAGTGGTGGATGAAGAGCGTCCGTTGACTGTGCTCTGCGTGCTCGAACAGACGCGCCAGATGCGGCCGGTGACGCCGGCGGCGGCCGGGAGGCGGCAGAAAGAAGACGCCGTGCTTGCGCTGCTCAGCCTGGACGAAGTGAGCATCCGTCAGGACGTCGAAGGCCCTGTGCTGGCGCGCACCTATGAAATGGAGGTTGAGCTGGCGCCTGGCGTCGAGGAGGCGGAGCTGCAAGTCTTCGCCGATCGACTGAGCGGCGCCTATCAGTTGACGCCGAGTCGAGAGAGCAAGCTGGAGCGCGCCCTGGTCATCCTCAGCCGCCATCCCGTCGATTCCCCGGAAAGCTGGCAGGGGCTGCGATCCGACATGCACATGGGGGAGGCGTGTCGGATCATCTGGCAGGAGCAGTTCATGAAATTGCTGCTCAATGAGGCGGGCGTCCGCGCCGGCGTGGACCCTGAATTCGTCCACGATGCGCGCGTGGCGATTCGCCGCGCGCGAGCGGCCGCGCACATGTACGAAAGCTACTTTAAGCCGAAGGCGATCCGCTCCCACCTCAAGAATTTGCGCCATACGGCGCGGCTCCTGGGCGCTGTGCGGGATTTGGATGTCGCCATTGAGAAGCTCGAAAAATATCGACAAAAGGCGAAAAAGAAAAATCAGGCGGACCTCCTGGCTACGCTCGAACAGTGGCGTGGTCAGCGCGCCGACGCCCGTCGCGCGCTGCTCGAATGGCTGGACAGCCCCAAATACAGTGAATTTATTGTGGAATTCTTGCATTTTTGTCGCACGCCGGGGCTTGGGCTGGCCGACATGCAGCCGCAGCCTGGGCAGGAGGTGACGCCGTTTCAGGTGCGTCACGTGGCGCCGATGATGCTGGTCGCCAACTTCGAGCGCGTGCGCGCCTATGAGGTTTGGTTTGAGCAGCCTGAACCGGTTCCGGTTGAAACATTGCACCGCCTGCGCATCGAATGCAAATATTTGCGCTACAACCTGGAATTTATGTCCGGCCTGCTCGGCTCGGAGAGCGCCGCCATCATTGCGCTGCTGCGTAAATTGCAGGATGACCTGGGCGACCTCAACGACGCGGCTGTCAGTATGCAGCTTCTGAACAACAATTCTCAAAACGGCGACGCCCCCACCGTCACCCGCTATCAACGCGCCCAGCAAAAGCAGATCGAAAAACTGCGCAAACATTTGAGCGAAGATTTCGCCAATTTCGTCGCTGCAGAGAACCGCAGGCGCCTTTTCTCGGCCATCGCGCGGCTTTAATCGCCATTCCAAACTTCTCCACATCATTTGTTAACAAAACGATCACCCTGCGTTAATGCGCAGGGTGCCGTTTTTTACATGGATCGGTTTCACTGTTGTGCGAAAAGATTTGTTTCCCATTTTGAAACAAAAAAAGGAGCGCAATCGATGAAACGGCTCATTCTCTCGACGCTGGCGGCCCTGTTGACGCTCGCCGGCTGTACGACCGTGCAGCCCGTCGGCGCGCCGATGGACGCTGCAGGGCAATCCGCCGTCGATGCGGCCACTTCCGGCGAGATCACCGTCTACACAGCGCTGGAAGACGACCAGATCAGCGTTTACCTTCCTGCCTTCAACGAACGCTATCCCAATATCAAGGTGAACATCGTCCGCGATTCAACGGGCATCATCACGGCCCGTCTGCTCGCCGAAAAGGACAATCCGCAGGCCGATGTGGTGTGGGGGCTGGCCGCCACCAGCCTGCTCGTCGCCGATCAACAGGGCATGTTGGAGCCGTATGCGCCGGCCGGCCTGGAGCGCATCCGCCCGGAATTCCGCGACCCGGCCGATCCGCCGCACTGGGTGGGCATCGACACTTGGTTCTCGGCTTTCTGCGTCAACACGGTTGAGCTGGAGGCCAGAGGGCTGCCCATTCCGACCTCCTGGGCTGACCTGATCAAGCCGGAATACAAGGGACTGATCGCCATGCCCAACCCGGCCTCGTCGGGCACCGGCTTCCTCTCCGTCTCCGCCATCTTGCAGATGATGGGCGAAGAAGAAGGTTGGGCGTACCTCGACAAGCTGCACGAGAACATGGCCGTCTACACGCACTCCGGCTCCAAACCGTGCCGGATGGCGGGCGCCGGCGAGGTGGCGATCGGGATTTCATTCGACTACCGCGCCATCAAGCAGAAAGCGTCGGGCGAGCCGATTGAGCCGGTCTTCCCGGCGGAAGGCTCTGGCTGGGAGATCGAGGCGAACGCGCTGATCAAGAAGGACAACATCTTGCCCGCCGCCAAAACCTTCCTTGACTGGGCCATCAGCGACGAGGCGATGCGGCTCTACGCCAACAGTTTCCCCATCACCGCCGCAGTCACCGACGTGCCGATTCCGGAGGGCTATCCTGAGGACCCGATCGCACAGCTGGTCAAGAATGACTTTGTGACCATGGCGATGGAGCGCGAGCGCATCCTGGCGCAATGGGCGGAGCGCTACGACGGCAAGTCCGAGCCGCGCTGAACCGGGCGAAGCTTCGCCGCACATCCCCGTCGTCACTCTGAGGAGCTGGGGAGCAGCTGTGAAAATAGCGACTTTCCAGGAAGCAGGATGAAATTTCACAAATGGTTCTGGCAACCGGGAGGCGCAGCGACGCGTTGCGCCTCCTTGAGTCTTTCAAGCCCGTGTGATGCATCGGGAATATGCGCCTGATGCTGCATCGGGCGTCATGAGGCTCTTTCATAGGTTGTGCGCCGGAACCCGCAGCTGCGAGCCGCAGCTATCATTGCCAGATGATTTTTGTTAAAAATCATGAGGCTTCCTGGAAGATGAGCCAACTGCATAACGTCTTGGGTTGTGTGCTAACCCTTTCATCCTGACAGGATTCTATGGGCGATCCGTCCCCCTATCTTCAACTCCAACATATTCACAAACGCTTTGGCAAAACGGTGGCGCTCGAGGATGTCTCGCTCGACGTGCGGGCGGGCGAATTTCTCTTTTTGCTGGGGCCGAGCGGCTGCGGCAAGACCACGCTGCTGCGCATCATCGCCGGGCTGGAGGAGCCGACCTCCGGCCGCATCGTGCAGGCCGGCCGCGATGTCACGCGGCTGCCCGCCTCGCGCCGCGATTTTGGCATCGTCTTTCAGTCCTATGCGCTCTTTCCCAACCTGACTGTGGCGGACAACATCGCCTACGGGCTGAAAAACCAGAAGCTGCCCAAAGCGCAGATTGCGGCGCGCGTTGAGGAATTGCTCCGCCTTGTCGGGCTGCAAGGACTTGACCGTCGTTATCCTGCGCAGCTTTCCGGCGGGCAACAACAGCGCGTGGCGCTGGCGCGGGCGTTGGCGCTGTCGCCCGGGCTACTGCTGCTCGACGAGCCGCTTTCGGCGCTCGATGCGCGCGTGCGCGCCAATTTGCGCGGGGAGATCACGGCGCTGCAGCGGCGGCTCGGCGTCACGGCGATCATGGTCTCCCACGATCAGGAGGAGGCGCTGACGATGGCCGACCGCATCGTCGTCATGGACCACGGGCGCATCGTCCAGGTCGGCGCGCCGTTGGAGATCTATCAACATCCCGCCACGCCTTTCGTCGCCGATTTTGTGGGGCAAATGAACTTTCTGCCCGGCCTGGTCAGCAGCGAGGGCGTCGGCGTCTTCCGCACCGGCCCGTTTGCGCTGCGCGTGCAGGGATGGCAGAACCATCTGCCGCCGGGCAGCGAAGTGATGCTGGCCGTGCGACCCGAAGAGCTGCGCATCGAGCGCGAGCACGTCGGCCTGAGCAACGTGCTGGTGACGGAGGTGCGCTCGGTGGAGTTCATGGGGCCGCACTATCGCCTGCTGTTGCACTATCGACACCACGTCGACGAACAACGACCCGTCAGCCTGGTCGTCCATCTGCCCAGACACGCCACCGTGCAGCATGATCTGCGCGTCGGCGCAACCCTGCCCGTCCACGCCCCCGCCGATGCGCTGCGCGTCTTCCGCCTGCCGTCAGGAGGCTCCTCATGACGATGCGAACCGCAGAAGAGCGGGCGTTGCTTCTGCCCCACGGTCGGGTGCGTCCGGTGGTCACGGCGGAGGAGTGGCTGCGTCGTCTCCTGTTGCTCCTTGTCGTTGGCTTCCTGTTGGTCGGCGTTTTGCTGCCGCTCGTTCCGCTGGTGGCGCGCAGCCTTTCCGATCCAGAGGGGCGTTTCGTGGGGCTGGCGAACTACGTGCGCTACTTCAGCAGCCCCGGCCTCGCCTCTTCGTTCGTCAACAGCCTGACGATCGCCACGGCGACGACGCTGCTGGCGGTCGGGCTGGCCTTTGGCTACGCCTGGGCGATCGCGCGCACCTGTATGCCAGGCAAGGGTCTTTTTCGCGCGATTGCGCTGTTGCCGCTCTTTGCGCCGCCGCTGGCGCTCGCCATCGGCCTGGTCTATCTCTTCGGCAACAAGGGGCTGGTGACGACCGGCTTTTTCGGTTTCTTCGAGCGCACGCTAGGGCTGCCGCTGGCCTACAACATCCATCTCTACGGCATGAACGGCATCATCCTCGGTGAGCTGCTTTACTGTTTTCCCCAGGCCTTTCTCATCCTCACGGTGGCTGCGTCGCTGGCGGACGCCCGCCTCTACGAGGCGAGCCTGGCGCTGAAGGCCTCGCCGCTGCGCACCTTCTGGGTGGTGACGATGCCGGGCATGCGCTACGGGTTGATCAGCGCCATCTTCGTCTGTTTCACGCTCGCCTTCACCGACTTCGGCGTGCCCAAGGTGGTCGGCGGCAATTTCAACGTGCTGGCGACCGACATCTACAAGCAGGTGATCGGCCAGCAGAACTTCGTGATGGGCGCCACGATCAGCATCCTGCTGCTGGCGCCGACCGTGATCGCCTTCGTCATCGACCGCATCGCCCAGCGGCGACAGATGGCGGTGCTCACCTCGCGTTCTGTGCCGCTGCGCCCGCGCCCTCATCGGCTCATCGATACGATTGCGTTGATTTATTGCTCGTTGATCGCCGCCGCCATTCTTATCGTCATCGGCGCGGTCGTCTACGCCTCCTTCGTCGACGTCTGGCCTTATCGGCTCGGCCTGACTTTGCGCCACTACGATTTTCGCCACGTCGGCGGCGGAGGGTGGGCCGCCTACACCAACAGCCTGTGGATGTCCTTCTATTCGGCGCTCTTCGGCGTGGTCATCATCTTCCTGGGCGCGTATATCATCGAAAAGAGCCGCACCTGGCCCCTTTTGCGCCACTTCGCCTACTTTCTCTCCATGATCTCGGTGGCGCTGCCCGGGCTGGTGATCGGCATCGCCTATATCTTCTTTTTCAACCCAAAGAGCTGGACGATTGCGGGCCTCGCCCTTCCCAATCCGTTCGCCTTTCTCTACGGGACGATGGCGATCCTGGTGCTGGCGAACATCGTCCATTTCTACACCGTCAGCTTTATGACCGCCACCACGGCCCTGAAACAGATCGATCCGGAGTTCGAGTCCGTCTCGGCTTCGATGCGCGTGCCGTTCTATCGCACGTTCGCCCGCATCACGCTGCCGCTTTCCCTGCCCGCCGTGGCGGAGATCGCCATGTATCTCTTCGTCAACTCGATGGTCACGGTCTCCGCCGTGATCTTTCTCTACTCGCCGCAGCTTCGGCTGGCCTCCGTGGCGATCGTCAACATGGACGAAGCGGGCGACACCGCCGCTGCGGCGGCGATGTCCGTGCTGATCATCGCCGCCTGCCTGATCGCACGGCTGGTGTATACTGTCGTTGTTCATCAACTCAATCGGCGCACACAGGCCTGGCGCCTGCCCTGAACAGGAATGCTCTATGACAATTTCATCCTGGAAAGACAAAGCGCTTTTCACCCCTGGCCCGCTCACCACCGGTCGCGCGGTGAAGCAGGCGATGCTGCGCGACCTCGGCTCGCGCGACCGGGAATTCATTGCGCTGGTCGCCGACGTGCGCAGACGGCTGGTGGCGCTGGCCGACGCAGACCCCGCCGTTTACACCGCCGTCCCGATGCAGGGCAGCGGCACCTTCGCTATCGAATCTGTGATCGGCTCGGCGATCCCGCCGGATGGACGACTTCTGGTTCTCGTCAACGGCGCCTATGGGGAGCGCATGGTGCAGATCGCCCGGCGTCTCTCCATCGAAGTGGTTGCGCTGCGCAGCGCCGAGAACGCGCCGGTCGACGTCGACGCCCTCGATGCCGCGCTGGCGCAAGACGACGCCATTACGCACGTGGCCGTCGTGCACTGCGAGACAACCACCGGCGTCATGAACCCGATCGACGCCGTCGGCGCCGTGACTGCGCGCTTCGGGCGCTCGCTGATCGTCGACGCCATGAGCAGCTTTGGCGCTTATCCCATCGATCTTGCCGGCTGGGGAATCGACTATCTCATCTCCTCCGCCAACAAGTGCATCGAGGGCGTTCCGGGCTTTGCTTTCGTGTTGGCGCGCATTGCGACGCTGCGGGCCGCCGAAGGCTATGCGCGCAGCGTCAGCCTCGACTTGCTGGCGCAGTATGAAGGGCTGGAGCGAGATGGCCAGTTTCGCTTTACGCCGCCTGTGCACGCCTTGCTCGCCTTTCATCAGGCGCTGCTCGAGCTGGAGGCGGAAGGCGGGGTCGCCGGTCGCGCCGCGCGCTATCGCCGCAACTACGAGCAAACGCTGCAGGGCATGACTGCGTTGGGTTTTCACCCTTATGTGCCGGAGCCCCATCGCAGCTATGTGATCACCTCCTTTTATTATCCTGACCATCCGAATTTCGACTTTCAACGCTTTTATCAACTGCTGAGCGAGCGCGGCTGTGTGATCTATCCGGGCAAATTGAGCCACGCCGACTGTTTCCGCATCGGCCACATCGGCCGGCTGGATGTGGCGGACGTGGAAAACCTGCTTTGCGCCGTGCGCGCAGCTCTGAAAGAAATGGAGATTCAGCTTTCATGACCTTTCGTTATCATCGTTCCTACATTGGAGGGGTGCAGGCCGTCATCCTCGACTGGGCGGGGACGACGGTTGATTTTGGCTCGTTTGCGCCGACGGCGGTCTTTGTGCGCCTTTTCGAGCGGCATGGCGTGGCGATCACGCCGGCGCATGCGCGCAGCGGCATGGGGCTGATGAAAAAGGATCATCTGCGCGCCATCTTACAACTTCCCGAGGTGCGCGCAGCCTGGGAGGCGGTCCACGGCGCGCCGGCCGGCGACGCCGACGTCGATCGCCTCTACGCTGATTTCGAGCCGCTCCAGATCGACGTCGTCGCCGACTACGCCCGACCGATTCCCGGTCTGCTCGAAACGGTGGCCTTCATCCGCTCTCGCGGGTGGAAGATCGGGACGACGACCGGCTACACGCGACCGATGATGGAGGCGTTAACGCAGGCGGCGCGCGCCTACGGCTATGAACCGGACGCCATCGTCACGCCCAGCGACGCGCCCGCCGGTCGCCCCTATCCATGGATGTGTTACAAACTGGCGATCGATCTGCAGGTCTACCCGATGGCGGCCATGGTCAAGGTTGGCGACACCCTTCCCGACGTCGAGGAAGGGCTGAACGCCGGCATGTGGACGGTGGGCGTCGCCCTCACCGGCAATATGGTGGGGCTGAGCGAGGCGGAGTTTGCGCAGCTGAGCGCCGAGGAGGTCGCAGCCTTGCGCCGCGAGGCTGGAGCGCGATTCTTGACAGCGGGCGCACACTATGTGATCGACAGCATCGCCGATTTGCCGCCGGTGTTGGAGCGGATCGACGCCAGGGTGCGCAATGGCGAGGAGCCGTAGGGAATTATCTGGGCTGCAAATCGATTCAACGCAAGGGCGCGAAGAAAAGAGGTAAAGCCTGGCGGCGCAAGCGAATGTTTACGTCATATACGGCAGAAGCGCCACCAGAACCTGCGCCAGCAAAATTTTGGTGATGGTCGCCATCGGGAAGGCCAGCGCATAACCGTGGTTGGGCAAATCGTTGCGCGCCTGCGCCAGGGCGGCTGCCTGCACCGCCGGCTGCGTGTGCACCGCCGACACGACGCCCGTCAGCACGCCGAAGGGCAACTTGAGCCAGCGATAGCCGATCCAGAGCGCAAGCAGCGGGGTTACAATTGAAACCACGGCGCCGGCCAGCAGAATCGTGAACCCGCCGGTCTGCGTCATGGTGGAGAGGAAGGTGTAGCCGGAGCGGATGCCGATGCCCGCCAGCAGCACGGTTAACCCCAGTTGACGGATCGTCAGGTTGGCGCTGTAAGGCATGCTCCACACGATTGGGCCGGTGCGGCGCAGCGCACTCAAAATCAACGCCACGAGCAGCGGACCGCCTGCCTCGCCCAGTTTGAACTGAAGGCCGCCCGGCAGTGAAATCGGGATCATACCGACCAGCAGCCCCAGCGCCAGCCCGAGGCCCAATGTCCCCAGGTTGATCTCGCTCAACTTTTTGTACGAATCGCCGAAATATTGGCTGATGGCGCGCATCTGATCGCGTGGGGCGACGAAGCGCACGCGGTCGCCCAGCTCCAGCACGAGATCGCCATGCGCCAGCAACTCGATGTCCCCGCGACGGACGCGCGTGACGATGGCGCCGAAGCGATGGGGCAGGTCGAGATCGGCCAGTTTACGGCCGACCAGGTCTGGGTTGGAGACGAAGACGCGACGGAAATCATAGGCGCTGCGGTCGACGTCGAGCTGCTCCGACGCCAGCTCCCCCAGTTCATGGACCACGCGGTCGACGTCTTCGGGTGCGCCGATCACGCTGATCAGATCGCCCTCGTGCAAGATGAGGTCATCGATGGCCAGCTCGACTTTGTCGCCGTGCTTGACGCGGCCAAACACGACGCGCCATCCCCGCTGGCGGCTCAATGCGCGCAAGGAGGCGCCGATGACGGCAGGGTTGGCGACCTGGGCGGTGCGGTTGTAAATCTCTTGTTCAATCGGAAACATATCGCGCACCTGCTCGGCGTCTTTTTTATAATCGATGCGCCAGACGCGTTGCATGAGCAGGATCGCCAGAATTGGGCCGATGACGCCGAGCGGATAGGCGACCGAATAGCCGACGACCGGCTCCGTGGCGACCGCAGGACCGGCGTCCCGAAGGGAACTGTGGGTGACAAAGTTGAGCACCTGCGCCAGCGCCGGCGTGTTGGTCAGCGCACCGGTGTAGATGCCGGCGGCGATGGTCGACTTGAGGCCGAGCGCGACCGCTTCCACCGCCACGATCGCTGCAGCAATCAACAAAACGGCGGCCACCATCATGTTGTCGCGCAGACCGCTGCGGGAGAACGAAGCGAAAAAGCCCGGCCCGCTCGCCAGGCCGATCGAATAGACGAAGAGCACTAGTCCCAACGAGACCAGCTCTGGGGGTAGGGAGATGCGCGCATCGAGGGCGCCAAAGGCCAAGCCGACGAAGAGCACCGCCGCAACGCCCAGGCCCGTATTCCCAACTCGAATTTCGCCGAGATAATATCCGATCGTGGAGACCAGAAAGAGAAGGAGCAGGGGATGCTCAACCAACCACTCAATGAAGACGTTCATAACGGCTTGACGCCATTTCTGTGAGTTCCCGAAGACGCCCTGTCATTCATTGCGCATGATCGGGATAGCGAGACGGATGACGACGCCCGGTGCATCCTCGCGGTTGCTGATGCGGCATTCTCCTCCGTGCTCCCAGAGAATCGACGCCACCAGCGGCAGTCCAAGTCCTATGCCCTGCACCTCGCCGGTGAAATAGCGTTCGCCCTGATAATAAGGGAGCCACACTCGATTGAGTTGATCGGGAGAAAGGTGAATGCCGTCGTCCTGCACTTTCAAATCGACCCTTTCGTTGCGCAAGGCGGCGGAAAGCGTCACGGTGGGTCGGTGCTGGGGATGGAACTTCTTGGCGTTTTCCAGCAGCTCGAAGAGAATCGACTCCATTTCGCGCGGGTCGAGCACGAGGCTGACGTCCTGCGGCGCCTCGATCTGAACCGTGACTTGCTCGAGCTCCAGGTGTTCCGCCACTTCCCTCGCCATTGCAGGCAAGTCGCCAAGGGAAAAGCGTTCGCCGATGCTCGCCGGCGTGGAAAGCGCCGTGGCGTACTGAATGACGTCGTTGACGGCGGCCGCCAGCCGTTGGGCGCCGTTGGCGGCCATTTCCACCAAATCGAGAATTTCGCCGCTGGAGATGTTGGCGTTGGCGTTCATGGTGAGCAGCTCCATGCTGCCCAGCATCATGTGCATGGGCGTGTTGAGCTTGTGCATCACCATGGTGTGGAAGGACCACATATCGCGCAGCCCCGTCTTCAACGCCGTGACGTCGCGCACGCGAACCAGACGACCGCTCTCCTGAACGTGAAACTGACCGAAGACGGTCACCTCCAGCCAGTTGACCGGCGAGGTGGACGTCTCCGGCGCAATCAGAAACAGATTGACATCGCTCTGGGCCGTCCCCGCTTGCGTCTCCTCCCATAAATTCGGCCAGCGCCTCCACAGCTCTTGCGGTTCGCGGTTGAATCGTTTGTCCACCAGCGCCAGAAACGAAGGCTGTGTGGCAAGCGTCTCTTCATCCAGATTCAGAAGCGTTTGCGCCCGAGGATTGGCGTAGCGAATCACATCGCCGTCCAGGATCAGATAACCTTCGTCTGCGTGCTCGATCATCCATTCAAACCGTTCGCGCTCCTCCATGAGACGTCGATAGCGGTTGAGGCGCGTAACGGTGCGCACGCGTGCGCGCAGCTCGCCGGAATCAAAGGGCTTGGACACGAAGTCATCGGCGCCGCTTTCAATGCCTTGCAAGCGCGAGGCGCGATCATCCAACGCCGTGACCATGATGACAGGGATATCTTTTAACTCTGGGTCCGCGCGCAGACGCCGACAGACTTCAAAGCCATCGATGCCCGGCATCATCACGTCGAGCAGGATCAGGTCTGGACGCAGCTGCGCCGCCATGGCCAGCGCCTGCAATCCATCGGTGGCGAAGTGAAGTTCATAGGCGTCGGAAAAGAGCAGCGCCTGAAGCGTTTCCCGGCCTGCCGGCGAATCATCGACCACCAGGATGAGACTTTTATTCGGAGCTCGACTGGATTGGCTGGTGTTTGCGTCTGTCATGGCTCGTTTCCTGCAATGTTGAGTTCGTTGTACGATTCTGCGCGCAATGTGCACCAAGCATGCATAGCGTTGAAACCCTGTGACCAAACATCGTGTATCATACTATAAATCCAATGGCTTGTCCCATCATGAAATTGCCGTAAATTTCAACCGTCAAGTTCGCAGGCTCCATCGTGCAATATGAGCGCAGACAAGAAACCGAGCCATCTATGACTCCTTTTAAGAAGCGTCTGATCACCTCTATTTTTTTGTTGGTTCTTACAGCGTTGTTCTCCGCCTGTGCGTCTCCCACGCAGCTTTCGGATGAAGCAGCCCCTCCTGCGCCTGTCCCCCAGCCTGCGGTGGAGGAGTCTCTTCCTTCGCCCGCCTTTGCCTCGCCGAGTCCGACGCTCGCTTCGTCCTCCGGGGCGCCCACAACGCCGCTCCCTCCTCCGTCGCCGCTCATTTATGACTATCGGGTGAAAAACGTCTTTCCTCACGATCCGGAGGCGTTCACACAGGGGTTGGTCTATTGGAACGGCGTTTTTTATGAAGGGACCGGACTTTACGGCCGCTCTTCGCTGCGTAAGGTCGAGGTGGAAAGCGGATCGGTGCTTCAGCGACATGACCTGGACGCCGAGTTTTTTGGCGAAGGCGTCGCCGTGGTCGGCGATCGCATCTTCCAGTTGACCTGGCAGAATGGCGTTGGCTTCATCTACGATCGCGAATCCTTCAAGGAGCTGCGACGCTTTTCATATGCGACCGAGGGCTGGGGATTGACCTATGACGGCGAATATCTCATCATGAGCGATGGCACGCCGACGATCTATTATCTCGATCCGGAAACGTTGCAGGAGGTGCGTCGCCTTCCCGTCACCCTGGAGGGTCAGCCGCTGCCTCGCCTCAATGAGCTGGAGTACGTCGAGGGCAGAATTCTGGCCAACGTTTGGCAGACGGATTTCATCGTGCAGATTGATCCTGAAAGCGGCGTCGTGGATGGCGTCTACGATTTCACCGGCCTGCTGCAACAAGCGCCGCCATTTCAAGGCGGCTATGACGTGCTCAACGGCATCGCCTACGACGCCGAAAACCGTCGCCTGTTTGTGACCGGCAAACTCTGGCCCTACCTGTTCGAGGTGGAGCTGTTCCCCAGACCGTAAAATAGGCGGTCCCATGCACCGTTGAGGGCGTCTGGCTGGAAGCCGAACCTACAGTTGCACATGTAGGTCGCCGCCTCCGGCGCGCCATTCCGATCCGGCCGGACGCTCGGGCTGGAAGCCGAACCTGTGCAGGTTGTCAGGTTATTCCGCAGAGCTGACAGCCATCCTCCCAAGCGGCAAAAGATATGAGAAAGTCCGGCTTCAAAACTTGGGTCTCCATTCAGATTAAGGGATAATGAAAGTTGGTGTGTGTTGCAAACGGCATGCAAGATGCACCATATCTTTGAGACTCTCATCTAGCAATTGACAAGGAATGCGCCTGTTCAGATGAAAGTGCTTCTTATCGGCGGCGGCGGCCGCGAACACGCCATCGCCCATCAGCTGACCCGATCTCCCCTGCTCGAGCGCCTCTACGTGGCGCCGGGCAACGGCGGCACAGCCCGATTGGCCAAATGCGAGAACATTCCTATCGACGCCGGCCAAATCGATGCATTGGTGCGCTTTGCGCAGGAGCATCACGTCGATCTAGCCGTCGTCGGGCCGGAGGCCCCGCTCGTCGCCGGCGTGGTGGACGCCTTTCATGCCGCCGGCCTGCGCATCTTTGGTCCTACCCAAGCGGCGGCGCGGTTGGAAGGCTCCAAAGCTTTCGCCAAGCAGTTCATGCAGCGCTGGAAGATTCCGACCGCTCGCGCCGCAATTTTCGACGATTTCGATGAAGCGATGCGCTATTTGCGCACGCTCGATCGTCCGCCCGTGGTGAAGGCGGACGGATTGGCCGCCGGCAAGGGGGTGATCGTCCCTTCCACGCCGGAGGCCGCTGCCGCCGCCGCGCGCAGCATGTTGCTCGAGCGTAAGTTCGGCGACGCCGGCGCCACGATTCTGCTCGAAGAGCGACTCCACGGCGCGGAGGTTTCGGTGCTCGCCTTCTGCGATGGTCAGCGCTACGCGCTGCTGCCTACGGCGCAGGATCACAAGCGTCTGCTCGACCACGATCGCGGCCCCAACACGGGCGGCATGGGCGCGTTTTCGCCCTCGCCGCGAGTCACGCCAGAGCTGCTTCAGGAGATTGAGCGCACCGTCATCCAACCCACCCTGGCGGGCATGGCCGCCGAAGGCCATCCCTATGTAGGTGTGCTCTACGCCGGCCTGATGCTCACAGCCAGGGGGCCGCGCGTGCTGGAATTCAACTGCCGCCTCGGCGATCCGGAGACGCAGGCGGTGCTGCCGCTGCTCGAAAGCGACCTGATCGACGCGCTGCAGGCATGCATCGACGGGCGACTCGATCGAATGCAGCTGCGCTGGCGTCCGGAAGCCTGCGTGACCGTCGTCATGGCTTCCGAAGGCTATCCAGACAATTATCGCACCGGTCTGGAAATCTCTGGGGTGGAGGAAGCGGAGGCGCTCGGCTGCACCGTCTACCTGGCAGGCGCCAGGCTTCAGAATGGCCGATTGTTTACGTCCGGCGGGCGCGTGCTGGCGGTCACGGCGACGGGGCCAACTGTGCCCCAGGCGGCGCAGCGCGCCTACGCAGGCGTCGAACGCATCTATTTCGTCGGCGCACACTATCGTCGCGACATCGGCGTCGCCCATGCGCCTGCGCGGGCAGATCGAACGACACCCGGGAAAAGCCCATCGAAGCGATCCGGCGCAGGTCGGAAATGAGTCAACCTATCGCTATTCATCATTGAATGCATAAAAGAAAATCACCACGAAGACGCCAAGACACAAAGATCGATTGTGTATATCCCCATGAGTGAGCGTTACAAAGAAGCAGGCGTGGATATTGACGCCGGAGCGGCGGCGGTGGCCGCCATGAAAGAAGCGATCCGCAGCACCTTCACGGCAAACGTCCTGGCCGACGTCGGCAGCTTCGGCGGCGTCTTTGCGCTGGATCATCTCCCTCCGCAGCCGGCGTTGGTCGCCTCTATCGACGGCGTCGGCACCAAAGTTAAACTGGCTGCGGAGTTTGGACGTTGGCGCGCCATCGGCCACGACCTGGTGAACCATTGCGTCAACGACATTTTGGTGCAGAACGCGCGGCCGCTCTTTTTCCTGGATTACCTGGCGACGAGTCGACTCGACCCCGCCGCCGCCGCCGAGGTGGTGACGGGCGTCGCCGAAGCGTGTCGGGCCGTAGGCTGTGCCCTGATCGGCGGCGAAACGGCCGAAATGCCGGGCGTCTATGCAGAAGGCGCCCTGGATGTGGCCGGCGCCATCGTTGGTCTCGTCAGCCGCCAAAACTTGCTCCCCAAACCGGAGACGATGGAGGCGGGCGATGCGCTGATCGGGCTGGCGAGCAGCGGCCCCCACACCAACGGCTATTCACTCATCCGCAAGCTCATCGCCGGACGCGATCTCTCCGACCTCTTGCCCGACGGCCGTACGCTGGTCGACGCCCTGCTGGCGCCTCATCGCTGCTATTTGCCGCACGTCGACGCCATCCAGCGCGCGGGTTTTGAAATCAAGGGCATGGCGCACATCACCGGCGGCGGCCTGTTGGACAATCTCCCGCGCATTCTGCCCGAGCGCCTCGCCGCACGCATTGTTGTGCGCAGTTGGGAGCGACCGCCCATCTTCGAGCTGCTGCTGCGCTGGGGCGAGCTTGACCTCGTCGAGGCGCATCGCGTCTTCAACATGGGCGTCGGCATGGTGCTGGTCACGCCCGCCGGCGTCGCCGAGCCGATCCTGGACCTGCTGCCCGACGCCGTCGTCATCGGCCGGCTGGTCGAACGTCAGGATGAAGTGGCCGTGAAATTAATCTTCTAAACAGCGAGGAGCCACATGACCGCCAGACTCGCCGTGCTGATCTCCGGCAATGGGAGCAATTTGCAGGCGATCATCGACGCCATTCGCATGGGGACGTTGGACGCCGAGATCGTCGTGGTCGTTTCCAACCGCAAAAACGCCTTTGGCCTGGTGCGCGCCGAAAAGGCCGGCATCCCCAGCCGCTACTTCCCACTCAAGCCTTACACCGACGCCGGGCGCCCGCGCACAGAATACGACGCCGATCTGGCTCAGCTCGTGGCGGAGTACAAGCCGGACTGGGTTGTGCTGGCGGGATGGATGCACATCCTGAGCAAGGCGTTTCTCGACCGCTTTCCCTATCGCGTCGTCAACTTGCATCCGGCCCTGCCCGGTCAGTTCCCAGGAGCGCACGCCATCGCAGACGCTTTCGCCGCCTTTCAACGCGGGGAGATCAAACAGACGGGCTGCATGGTGCACCTGGTGCCGGATGAAGCCGTGGACGCCGGCCCGGTGATCGGCGTGGCCGAAGTGCCCATCTACCGCACCGATACGCTGGAGACGCTCACCAATCGCATGCATCAGGCCGAGCATCGCCTGCTTGTGCAGTCGTTGCAGCGCCTGATCGTGGGCGACGAGGAAGAAGTCGTGGACGATGAAGAGGACGGCGAAGAGAACGCCGATCAGGACAGGGGCGGCGCAAAGAGCGGGCGCAGACGCTCAAGAAAAGGGTGAATGCCTATGCAAACCAGGACAGCCGTGCTGCATGCAGTTGGACAGCCGATCGCCATTGAGACGCTCGATCTCGCCGAGCCGCGCAGCGGGGAAGTGCTCGTGCGCATGCGCGCCGCCGGCGTCTGCCACAGCGACTGGCATCTGGTCAGTGGCGCCACGCAGCATCCACTGCCGGCGGCGCTTGGTCATGAGGGCGCCGGCGAGGTGATTGCGGTGGGGCCGGGCGTGACGCGGCTCAAAGTGGGAGACTTCGTCAGCCTCAACTGGGCGCCCGCGTGCGGCGAATGTTTCTATTGTCTACATGACAGCCCGGCCCTTTGCGAACGCTACTTGGAGCCGATCTGGGCGGGCGTCTTATTTGACGGCGAGCCGCGTTACTCCTTGCAGGGTCAGCCTGTCTATCATTACTGCGGATTAGGCTGTTTCAGCGAATACGTCGTGGCGCCGGAGCCGAGCTGCGTCCCCATCGACCCGCGCGTGCCGGCGACGGTGGCCGCCTTGATCGGCTGCGCGGTGACAACGGGCGTCGGCGCAGTGCTGAATACGGCCCACGTGCAACCGGGAAGCAGTGCAGCGATCTTCGGCGCAGGCGGCGTCGGCATGAGCATGGTGTTGGGGGCAAAGCTGGCCGGCGCTGCGCGCATCATCGTCGTGGATCGAGAACCGGCCAAAGCAGCCATGGCGCTGCGCCTGGGCGCCACCCATTTTGTGCACGCCGATGGAGAAACCCTTGCCCAAATTCGTCGCCTGACCGACGGACGAGGGGCGGACTATGTGTTCGAGGCGGTGGGATCGCCTGCGGTGCAGGAGATGTGTCTCCAGGCGGCGCGGCCGGGCGGCATGATCGTGCTCGCCGGGCTGGCGCCGATGGGCAGCAACACCAATTTGCCCGGCGCCGTGCTCACCCGCGAAGAGAAGACGGTGAAAGGCTCCTACTACGGCAGCTCCAATCCGCGGAGGGATTTCCCGTTTCTGGCCTCCCTCTATCTGGAGGGCTTGCTCGACCTGGACAGCCTGATCACAGACGTCTACCGGCTAGAGCAAATCAATGACGCTTACGCCCAAATGCTCACCGGCCAGGCCATTCGCAGCGTGATCCTCTTCGATGAAAATGAGGCCAGGATCGATCGGCGCGCGCGTTCATAGTTGCAACAACATCACCGTGGCGGAGGCCGGGCAGGCCCCTTGAAATTCGGCGGAGGCGTGCACAGCCGCGGGCGCTTCGCTGCGCTCAATGCGCTGAAAGCCGAAGCGCGGGAAGTAATCGGCCGCCGTCGTGGTGAGCAGCACCACTTGCTGCATCCCCAGCGAGCGAGCCAGCTCGAGAATACGCTCCACCAGTGCGGCGCCGACCCCGCGCCGTCGCTCTGCGACCGCCACCGAACGCAACAGCCCCACTTCCCCGTAGCGCTCCAGCCCGGCGACGCCCTCCAACTCACCTTTCCCGTTGACAGCGACGATAAAATTCTCTAAGTGCGCCTGGGCGCCTTCAAGCGGTAGGTCGTAGCGCTGAAGCAACATCGCAACCGCCGGCCAGTCCGACGCAATGGCGGTGCGAAACAACAGATGGTTCATAATGCTCTCCCTCCATCCCTGCAATTCAACCCCTTCTCGGCCTGCTTCAAAAATTCTAAAGCTTTGTGTAAGATACAGCAATGTCTAGCTCTATGGTCACTCCAAAAGACTCTACCCAAACACTCTTCGTCGACGCCGACGACGCTGCTCTGGTGGACGCTTGTCGTCGCGGCGACGCTGCAGCATGGGAGGCGCTGGTTTATCGTTTTCAACGCCTGATTTACGCCATTCCTCGCCGCGCCGGCCTGGATGATGAAGGCTGCGCCGACGTCTTCCAGCGCACGTTTGCACTGCTGGTGGAGCACCTCGACCGCATCAGCCAACCGGAGCGGGTGCGGGCGTGGTTGGTGACCACAGCGCGACGCGAAACGCAACGCGCGTTGCAACGCACAGCGCGTATTCAACCTCTGGTCCACGAAACGCAAGAGGAAGCAACGGAGGAGTCTTCTCCTTCTCTGGTCGATCCCGCGCCTTTACCCGACGAAATGGTGGCGGAACTGGAGGAACAGCACATTGTGCGCACTGCGCTGGCGAAACTCGACGAGCGATGCCGGCAACTGCTGACGCTGCTCTTCTACTCCTCCGAACCGGCGACGTATGAGGAAATTAGCGCTCAGATCGGCGCGCCGGTGGGCAGCATCGGGCCGACCCGAGCGCGCTGCCTGAAAAAATTGGAGCGCCTGTTGAAAGACAGCGGATTCTTCATGTATTTTGTCGGGTTCATTGCGCTCTGTCTGAATAGTTGGGCAATCGTACAGCATCTGTAGGCTGGACGCTTACAAAGAAAGGGCGTTTTGTGCGGCCAGGCTTTTTTCATCTCTCGTATGAACAATTAGTGGACTGGGTGGAAGGTCGACTTTCTGCAGAACAGCAGGCGGCAATCCAGAGCCATCTGAACGCCTGCGCCCGTTGTCGCAAGCAGGCGGCCCGCATCGAGCGGATGACGGCGGTGATGCGCAGCGATGCCGGCGTCGACGCCCCGCCCGAATTGATCACGCGCGCCGTCAAGCTCTTCCAGCGGCGAGCTTCTGAGCCAACTCCTGGCCTGCTCCAGCGCTGGGTGGCGACGCTCAGCTTTGAGAGCCGAACGTTGGCGCCGGCGTTTGGTCTGCGCTCTCAAAGCGTGGCGGAGCTGCAGCAAATCTACAACGCCGATGGGTTTGACATCGATCTTCGCATCGCCCCCGATGCAACCGCCTGGACAGTCAGCGGTCAGGTGCTCGGCGTCGAGAAGGCGGAGGTCGCCGGCGTGGCGACGCTCGTCGGCGGGGAGTTGACTTTGCACGCCAGCCTGAGTGACGACCTGTTCTTTAGATTCGTCGGCGTGCAATCAGGACGTTACACGCTGATCGTGCGTTTGGGCGCCGTCGAGCTAGTGGTTGAAGATCTCGTGGTCGGCGAGAGTGGGTGAATCGGCGAACGTGAATGAATATTGGAATACTGACTGAGCAACTCCTCCTACAGGAGGCTGGAGACCGCAAACGAGGTTTGTACACCTGGTTGCGGGAGGGCGGCTCCGCCGAATTGCTGGCCGAAGCGTTGAAGCAAATCTATGATGCAAGTTATCAGAGCGATCCCTTCCGCGCCAAAGCTGCAGCCGATCTCCTCTGTGTGCTGGCCGAGTTGGTCGATCATGCTGGCGTAAGGGGGCTTGCCGCTTGGGTCTCCGGGCTTACAGCGCTCGACTCCGGACAACTCTCTCGCGCCGTAGAGTTGCTCTCTGAGGCGGAGGAACATTTCGCCGAGGCCGGACTCCGTGCAAAGGCGGCGTCCGTTCAAGTTGGCCGGTTGATTGCGCTGGCGATGCAAGGTCGGCTCGACGAAGCGATTGAGGTGGGGCGAGCGGCGCTGATCTCCGCGCAAGCCGGCGGCGATTTGGCGACGGTGGCCAAGATCGCACAAAATCTCGGCAACGTCGAATTCATTCGCCATCGCTACCTGGACGCCGAAGAACATTACCGGCTGGCCAAAACATACATCGAGCAGGTGGGCGATCTGCGACAGCTTGCCCAGATCGAGAATTGCCTGGCGACGACGCTGACCTCCCAACACCGCTTCGCCGAAGCGGAAGCTCTCTACGCCGACGCTTTGCGCCATGCACAGAGAACCCATTCCGAGATGACGCTCGCAGAAATCGAGTGCAACCTGGGATGTCTGGCGCTGTACCAGGGACAATTCGCTCAGGCGCTCGATTACCTGGAACGTTCCCGTCGGCGCTACATGCAACTGGACATGCCCCATGAGCTTGCCATCGCAGAGCAGGAGCTGGCCGACGCCTATCTTGAGCTCAATCTGGCGCACGAGGCTGCGGACATCTACGCGCGCGTTGCATCTATTTTCGCCGAACTGAGCATGCCCGTGGAAGAAGCGCGCGCCTGCGCCTATCACGCTCGCGCCGCCATCCTGCTGGGACGCATGCAACAGGCGCACGAGTTGTTGAAACGCGCGCGCGCCCTCTATGAAACGTTGCAGATGCCCGTCGGCGTAGCCATCACCCTTCTCACAGAGGCGCAGCTTCATATTTGGGGAGACGATCTGGAGACTGCCGATGCCCTCCTGAGACAAGTTGAACCTGTTTTTGCAGAAGCTCGCGCAGAAGGATGGCGTCTGGTGACCGGATGGCTGCGGGGGCTGATCGCCCGACGGCAGAATAGGTTGGCGGAGGCGCGTTGGATCCTGACGGCCACCCAAAAGGACGCCGAACAGAATCTGGCGCTCCAGACGGTTCAGCGCTGTCTCACCGAGCTTGGATTGGCGGCTCTCGCCGAAAAGAACGTTGCACAGGCGGAAAACTATTTCCGTCGAGCGATTGAACTGATTGAGTCAATGCGCGCGCCGCTGCCCGCCGAGGAATTTCGCATGGGCTTCCTCGGCGACAAGCTGACCCCCTATGTCGAAATGGTGCGCCTTTGCCTCGTCGATGGCTCGCCGGAGCGCCTGAAAGAGGCATTGACCTATATCGAACGCAGCCGCGCCCAGGCGCTGCTCGATCTGCTGCACTCCGCTCCATCGATGTTTACGCCTCGCGATGCATTTGAGGCTGAGCTGATGGCCCAGATCGAACAACTGCGCAGGGAACTGAACTGGTTCTACACTCAGATCAACCGCCCAGATGACGCACACCACGAGCGCGGACTCACCCTGGAACTGTTGAACCGAGAGGCGCGCCATCGCGAGGTGAGCATCCAGGCGTTGTTGCGCCAGCTCCATCAGCGCAACGTTCGCCCCGTCGATTCATCGTTCAGCTTTGACCTGGCAGCCCTTCGCAAAGAACTGGGTGAAGAGACGGCCCTGGTCGAATATTTCGCCATCGACGATGAGTTGGTGGCTTTTGTCGTCACCGACAATGAGCTTGCGACCATCGAACTGGAAGGAGGACTGGGTGACGTCGTCGACCTTTTGCAAAAGTTGCGCTTTCAGCTCGGCGCGATCCGAGGGAACGGCGGCCCTCTGCGGCGACATATGCCGGCGCTTGTGGAGCGCACGCAGCGCCTTTTGCGTCAACTGTACGGGTTGCTCCTTGCCCCGCTGACGTCGCTTCTCGGCAATCGTCGCCTGGCGATTGCACCCTATCAGACGTTGCACTATATTCCATTCCACGCCCTTCATGATGGCGAACGCTACATCGTCGAGACCCGAGAAGTCGTAGTGGCGCCAAGCGCCGCCTTGTTGCATCACTGCCTGAAAAAATCGGTTCGTCCCCCTCAGCGGGCGTTGCTTGTCGGGAAGCCTGACGAGTACGCTCCGCGCGTGGCGGACGAGGTGGCCGCCCTTGCACCGCTTTTTGCGCACAGCACTGTGCTGCTTGATGACCAGGCCACCTGGATGCAGCTTCAGGCGCAGTCGCCTGCGGCGGACCTCCTCCATATTGCCTGTCACGGTCGCTTTCGCAACGACAATCCTTTCTTCTCTGCTTTACATCTGGCCGATGGTTGGGTCTTCGTGCGCGACGCGTACACCCTTCAGCTGGATTGTTCGCTGGTGACGCTCAGCGCATGCGAAACCGGACTGAGCGCTCTGGCGCCAGGCGATGAACTGGTCGGCCTGGCGCGCGGTTTTCTCCTGGCCGGCGCTCCCTCGCTTTTGGTTTCGCTGTGGATGGTGGATGACGCCGCCACCGCCGAATTGATGGCCCACTTTTATCAGGCGCTGCTTTCTGGTCTCCGTCCTGCAGCCGCATTGCGTCAGGCGCAGCGCGCTCTCCTGGCCCGGCATCCCCATCCATTTTTCTGGGCGCCTTTCACCTTGATCGGCCGATGGTGAAATTGCTTTGGAAAGTCATTCATCAAGCCAGAACATGTCTAATGTATCAAATGTATCAAATGGATGTCGCGTCGCTCTGTAGAAGAGGAACGGGCTTTCATAGGCCGAACCGTCTGGCTGTGGCGGCGAACTGACTTCGCCTGCGTAGATGATGGCCTCCGGCGTGACATGGCGACTGAAAGAACCGTGTGCGAGGAGAAGATCTGAACCTCACGCCGTGATGAGAAGGGAGTTGCTATGAAAAAGAGACGCCTCTGGCGATGTCTACTCAGTCTAACGCTGACGATTTTGCTGGCCCTCGGCGGCGGCATTCAGGTCTTTGCGTTTGAGGATGACGATGAGGACGATGAGGAGTATGTCCCAGGAGAAGTGGTGGTGAAGCTTGTGCATCCCGGCGACCTTCCAGGCGTAGCTATAGACTACGACCTTGACCCTACGCCTCTGGGGCAGTTTGGTGCACGTCCGATCTATCGGTTGCGTATTTTGGATGGCGCGCCTCCGCCCCGAAAGGCGGAAGCGCTTCGGCAAGATGGACGGGTGCTCTACGCAGAGCCGAATTACATTCATCAGGCGCCGGAGGGGCAGCAACGCGTGTCCTGGGCGCGCGGCGGAAGCAGCGACGAGTACGCCGGGCAATGGGCAGGCGCTTTCATCGGCTTGCCTGCCGCTCACACCATAACACAAGGGGCGGGCGTCATCGTAGCGGTGCTGGACACGGGTGTGGACCGCACTCATCCTCTGTTGGCAGATCGTCTACTGCCAGGGTGGGATTTCGTCGATATGGATGACGATCCGAGCGAGGTGGGCGTCGCCGGTGAGGACTTGCTGTACGGACATGGCACCCATGTCGCCGGTCTGGTGGCGCTTGCTGCGCCGGAGGCGCAGATCCTGCCGGTGCGCGTGCTCGACCGTAACGGCGTCGGCAACGTATGGGTGCTGGCCGAAGCGCTCGCCTACGCAGTCAATCCCGACGGCGATCTCAACACGGCGGACGGGGCGCATATCATCAACCTGAGCCTCAGCACCCTGCGTCGCACGGATCTGCTTGATGAAATTCTGGAAGATATCATCTGCAGCGACGATGATGACGACGATGATGACGACGACAATGATGACGACTGCCTGGCGGGGCGAGGTCGTGGGGCTGTCGTGATTGCAGCTGCAGGCAATCGCGCTTCCATCCGTCCCGAATATCCTGCCGCAGAAGCGCAGCCAGGGCTGCTGGCCGTAGCCGCCAACACCGAGGCCGACGCACTGGCAAGTTTCTCAAACCATGGGCCCTGGGTGCACGTGGCGGCGCCTGGCGACCGGATTCTCAGCAGCGTGCCTGGCGCTGCGTACGGTGTATGGAGCGGCACGTCGATGGCTGCGCCTCTGGTCGCCGGTCAGGCGGCGCTTGTGCGCGCGGCGCACCCAAACTGGACTCCGCATCAGGTCGCCAAGCGCATCCGGGTGACGGCGTCTGGCCCTTCAGGGGAGCCGCCGCGCATCGATGCAGCCGCTGCTTTAGGGCTGCCGCCCACGCAACGGCCGTCGCCGCCCGAAGAGGATCCGGGCGGCGACGGCGACAACAATGTTGCGCCGCCTCATCTTTCGCTCCGGTGTTATCTTCCTGCGATCGTGCGGTGATTGCGTCGCTTCTGACCAGCAGTCTTTAGTCTGGCAGCGAGAACGTCGGACGCAAGCGCAGGAAGCACGACAGAATGGGCGCTTGCGTAGGACGTTCAACGAAGGTCGCCAGCATCTGCTGGGCGCAGCCCGTCGGTTCCTGCAACAAATTGTGGCCTTGGCCGGCGAAGATGCGCACAAAGGGCTGAGTGAAATCGCCGGCGCTGCGCTGCGCCCAGCGCGCCGGCGTCACCGGGTCGTAAGCGCCTGCCATGATCAGCGCAGGCGCATCGCTCACCTGCACGACGCGATCGCCGATGGCGGCCGGCGGGGTCAACCACAGGGGGCAGATCAGCAGCGCCTCCTCTGCAGAGGCGGTCAGCAACGGCGCCACTGCGGGGGGAAGTCGCCTGCGGATGCGCTCCACGTCGTCGAGGCTGAAGCGGGGGACATCTTCAGCGCACAGGATGTTCAACGCTGCGCCGTGGCGTTCTGCATGCGGCGACGAGATCGAGACGCCCAGGGCGTGCAACAGCGCGAAGAAGTTCTGCACCTGAAGGTCGTCCAGGAAGGCGAAGAGCTCCTCACGCGTCTCGAACCCTAGTCGCTCTTGAATCCAGTTGAGCAACTCCGCTTCGGCGCCTTCGCCGGCGCCCGGATCGGTGAAAAAGTCGCGCCAGCTTTGCGCTGTCGGCGAGCCTGCCTGCATCGCAGGGAGGAACAGCAGATGTTCGGAAGCAGTGATCGGCTGTGCAGCGTCGATGGCGCTCTCCGTTTCGTCCACGGCGGCCGGCGATGGACAGCCGTCGAGCAGGGGGGCGAGCCGACAGGCGGCGTCCAGGTCTTCTCGCTGCAGCGCGTCGATCAGCGCCGGAATCTCGGCGCCTCCTTGCTGAAGTTTGGCGAAGATCGAGCGCGCCGCAGCGTCGCCGTTAAAACCAACCGATGCTGGGTTCTGGTTGTAGCGTGCGACGACTTCTAAAAAGCGCGTCTCCAGGTCGGGATAGGCGGCGTCGCAGGCCGGCTCGCGACGACAGTCGGCGAAGACCCGGCGCAGCGCATCGTAGGCGCCGAAGGGGCTTTCCAGCGTGCGGTTGACGCCCAAGGGCAGCGGGCTTTCGAGAATGAGGCTGCGCACCAACCCAGGCCGGCGCTCCAAGACCAGTTGCGCCACGGCTGCGCCGAGATCGTTGCCCAGCAGGTTGATCTGCTCCAGCTGCAGCGCCCGCGCCAGGTCGATCACGTCGAAGGCGCGCTGGTCGAGCGCGTAGCCGGTCAGATCGACGCCTTCCTGCAACAGGCGGTTGTAGCAGTCGGCCAGCGCTTGCAGCTTGATCTGGACGTCGTCGCCGTCGAAAGATTCCGGACAGGCCAGCGACGGCTCGGAGCGCCCCTCCCCACGAGGATGGAGAATGAAAATGCTGCGCGCCCTGCGCACAGGCGCTTCGGCGAACCACGCGAGCGACGCATCGGGATCATCGCCAGGCGCGCCTGCAATCACGACAAGCGGGTCGGGCGCCTCTTCGTTCAGAGCCATCAACTTTACGACAAAAATGCGGATCGACCGGCTATCCGCCCGGCTGCGGTTTTCGGGAACTAGCAGGAAGCCGCAAACGACGGTTGCATCGCGCTGCAGCTCCTCCGGGCAGGGAGTTTCTTCAAACAGCGGTTCATATTCGGCCAGGACCTCCGTCGGGAGCGGCGCAGGTGCTGGGTTGAATGGCGTTGCAGAAGGCTCCTCAACAGCCGGCGCCGTTCCTTCTTCGGTTGACGTCACCTCTGTCGGAGGAACCAACACGGTGACCGCGTTCGCCAGCCCCTCGACGCGAAAGAAAGGAACGCCGACCAGGTCGCGGACAGCAGCGCTGTCGGTGCTCTGACCGCGCAACGCGCCGTTCTCCACGCTGAAGGCGATCTCGGCCGGCGTCTGCAGCGCCACGCCATCGCGCTCGGTCAGCACCACCAGGGGCTGGCCGTTGATGTCTTGCCAGGCGCCATAGGTCAGAGAAGCAGGGCGCCCATCCAATCCATCGCGTTTGAGCAGGGCGCGAAAATCTGGGAAGAGCACAAGCGAAAGATCAAGGCGTCCGCTGGCGCCGCCGGGAATGAACGCCTTGTATGCGCCGGCAAGCCCGCTGTTTCTGATTGCAGCCATGGCAAAATCAGCATTGAAAGGCGGCGACGCACGATTTTCGAGCAGATATGCGATGGAATAATAACGTCGACTGCGGCCATCCAGGACGTTCTCGTCCGGCTGTGTGATCAGCGGCTGACCTGCCGATGCATCCAGAAGGAGGGTGACAGGTTGAGGGAGCGGCCCGTTGAGATCGGCGACGAGAGTCAACAGGACGCCGTTCTCCGCTGCAGTCCATTGCCCGGTGTAGGCCGCCGCGCCGCCTGTCACCAGCGGATCATCGACCAGCAACGCACTGCCATCTACATTGAGATACAGCGTGCTGTCGATCGTTGCGCCGTCGGAGGTCGTTGTCCATCCTTTATAGACGTTGGCAAAAGATGTCGCTGAGGGTTGCGCCTGAATTTCAAGCGGGATGAGCGCAACGGTGCTCGTGAAAAGCAAAATCGCAATGGCCAGACAACGCAGACCTCGCAGCCTGCAACCAAACCTGTGGAAGGTTCTCACCACGGGACTACTCCTCATCCATCGGCAAAGCGTCGCCCAAACACACCGGTATCTTCGCAGAAAACTGCGCAAACGCCAATTGAACGACAAAGGCTACGCAGCAGACGCCTCTTTCCAGGAAGCTCCGAAGCTGCCCGAAAGAGGGGCGATCAAAAGAGGCGCGACGTTATGGGCGTTTCGTGGATGGAATTGCCGGAAACGATGAAAATGCGATCGCCTGGCGCAGGACGGATCGTCTGACCGCCGGCGAAGGCGGCGAAGGCGGGGAGGACGGCGGCCCTGGCGCCGATGTGAAAACACGGGAAGCGATGACGGCTGCCGTCGATATCGCGCAGGGTCGCGGTCGGGTGGATATGTCCGGCCAGCGCGTACGTCGTCGAGGCGTCTGCAGGCGGATGATGATAACAAGCGAACGGCGCCAACAGCAACGGCTCCGGGGCGCAGGCAATGTCGAGACCGGCCGGAGGCGCGCCGGCGTGCCGGTCGTGATTGCCGGGAACCAGCAGCACCTCTAAGCCGAGATGTTCTTGACGCCAGGCGGTTAACGCATCCAGCGTGGCCGGACTTTGGCTGGCCCGGGTGTGGAAAAAATCGCCCAAAATGACCAGCCGCCGCGCTCCCGTGGCGTGGATGCTCGCCGAGAGCCGGCGCAGATCGTCTCCGGTGGCGCCGTTCGGAAGCGGAACGCCGGCGGCCTGGAAACTGTCGGTCTTGCCGAAATGCGGATCGGCGATAAAGAGCGTCGCCCCGGAAGGCCAATACAGCGCGCGGGTGGCCAGCAACAGCACGCGTTCTCCCATCAATTCAACCTGGCGATGGGCGATTTCAGCAGTTTTGCCTGGAGGCTCTTGATTTACCAACTCTTGATTTACCAACTCTTGATTTACCAACTCGTCCATTTGTTCACAGCCGCCTGTGATGAATTCACCTTTTTCAGTATAACATGCCTGCTTTTCCAGCGCGCAGCGCCTTGTTAACGTTGAATTTACACGAAACGATCGCCTTTCATTTGACGCGCGCCGTCAATGATCGTACTATACGCATTTGGTGCGCGGTTTTGGCCTGGCCGCGATTTTTTGTTTGATTCCAGTTGGATGGAGGGGGTTCGACATGCGACTTATTCCACGTAAACTGTTTCTGACGCGCGGGGTGGGCATCCACAAAGAAAAACTGACCAGCTTCGAGTTGGCGCTGCGCGACGCCGGCATCGCCCAGTTCAATCTGGTGCGAGTTTCTTCGATTTTTCCTCCTCACTGTCAAATCGTCTCGAAGGAGGAAGGGTTAAAGTTGTTGCAGCCCGGAGAGATCGTCTTCTCGGTCATCGCCGAGATGTCCAGCAACGAGCCGGGGCGGCGCATTGCCGCTTCCATCGGCGTGGCGCGGCCGGCAGACCATGACAAATACGGCTATCTCTCCGAGCATCACAGCTACGGCCAGACGGAAAAGGAAGCGGGCGACTATGCAGAAGACCTGGCCGCTACGATGTTGGCGACCACGCTGGGCATCAACTTCGACGCTAACAAGGACTACAACGAGCGCAAAGAGCAGTACATGATGGGCGGCGAGATCGTCGACAGCACGAGCATCACCATGGCGACTACGGCTGCGCCTGGCGGCGTCTGGACGACGGTCATCAGCGCAGCGATTTTGATTTGAGCGCAGGCGACCGATGACGACGCCGGATAATTTTTTGGGGCTGGAAGCCGAATACAGCGACTTTGCGCGCGCAGGCGTGCTGGTGTTGCCGATTCCGTTCGAGGCGACCGTCAGCTACGGCCACGGCACAGGGGGAGGGCCGCAGGCGATCCTGACGGCCTCGCAGCAGGTTGAACTGTACGATCGCGAGTACGACGACGAGCCTGCATTGCGCTACGGCGTGCACACCTTGCCTGCGCTCGAGCTGCCGAACGAACCGGAAGCTGCGGTGGCGACCATTCGCGCTGCCGTAGCCGAGGCGGCGCGCACCGGCAAATTTCTTGTGGCGCTGGGAGGAGAGCACACCGTCAGCGTCGGCGTAGGCCGCGGCCTGCTCGACGCCCTGGGCGGGCCGCTCACCATCGTTCAGATCGATGCGCACAGCGATCTGCGCGATCGGTATGAAGACACGCCCTACAGCCATGCGTGCATTGCGCGTCGGCTGCTTGAATCACCCCAGGTTGAACAGGCGCTGCAGCTTGGCATCCGTTCAGTCTGCACGGAAGAAGTTGCGTTTACCCGCAGCCACCCCGATCGGGTGCGGGTCTGGTACGCAGAAGCGATTCATGAAGGACGCTGGCGCGAAGAGTTCATCGAACGAGTGCGCGGTCGACGCGTCTTTCTGACCATCGACGTCGATGGCCTGGACCCTTCGATCGTTCCTGCCACGGGTACGCCGGAGCCGGATGGTCTGACGTGGCGCGAGACATTGGAGATTTTGCGCACGCTCAACGAGCACGCAGAAGTCATCGGCATAGATTGCGTCGAGCTGGCGCCGTCGCCGGGTCTGCACATGGCGGATTTCGCCGTCGCAAAACTCATTTACAAGGCAATCTCTTACACAATGATGCGCACAGCTTAACGGAATCCGCCGCTTGCATGAGTTCAATGAGGAGACAAACAATGCAATACGCCAAAGAAGTTCGCGCTTTCATCAAACAACACTTTCGCCACTTCAACGCAGCTGCGCTCGTCGACGCAGCGGAAGGCTATGCCCGCTTCATCAACAGCGGCGGCAAAATGCTGGTGGCGATGGCCGGCGCCATGAGCACAGCCGAACTGGGCCTCTCGTTGGCGGAGATGATTCGCCAGGACAAAGTGCACGCTATTTCGTGCACAGGCGCCAATCTGGAAGAGGACGTCTACAACCTGGTGGCGCACGATCATTACGTGCGTATTCCGAACTATCGGGACCTGACGCCGGAGGATGAACACGAACTTCTTTCACGCCACCTGAACCGCGTGACGGACACCTGCATCCCGGAAGAAGAGGCGATCCGCCGCATCGAGGCCGCCATCCTGGAGGAATGGACGACCGCCGACCGCGCCGGAGAGCGCTACTTCCCGCATGAATTTCTCTATCGCATTTTGCGCAGCGGCAAGCTGGAGAAGTACTATCAGATCGATCCCAAGGATTCCTGGCTGATGGCGGCCTGCGAGAAGAACCTGCCGATTTTCGTGCCCGGCTGGGAGGACTCGACGACGGGCAACATCTATGCAGCGCACTGCATCGCCGGCGACATCAAGAATGTCCACACGGTGCGCACCGGCATCGAATACATGATGGTGCTGGCGGAGTGGTACACGCAGACGGCGGCGCAGACGCCGATCGGCTTTTTCCAGATCGGCGGCGGCATCGCCGGCGATTTCCCCATCTGCGTTGTGCCGATGCTGCGCCAGGACCTTCAGCGCCACGATGTGCCGCTCTGGGCCTATTTCTGCCAGATCAGCGACTCGACGACGAGCTACGGTTCGTACTCCGGCGCGGTGCCAAACGAGAAGATCACCTGGGAAAAGCTCGACATCACCACGCCCAAGTACATTATCGAAAGCGACGCCACCATCGTCGCACCGTTGATCTTCGCCTATGTCCTGGGCGAAGAGTAGACTCCGCATTCCCTGATGCGGCGGGAAGTGAAGCACGCAGGCGCAGCGCTTCGCTGCGCCTGCAAAAGAAATGGTTTTTGTCGAGCGCTACACCGCCGCCAGCGCCGCGATCTGTCTCTCCGCCAACGCAACGCCTTCCTTCAATAACGCCTTCACCTGCGCATCGGTGCGGGCTTCGGCGTAGACGCGCAACACCGGCTCGGTGCCGCTGGGGCGAATCAGCAGCCAGCTCTCGTCCGCCAGGGTGAATTTCACGCCGTCGCGGTCGCTGACGTGAGCAATGCGTTCGCCGGCCAGGCAATCCGGCGCGTTCGCCATCAGCCGCGTGACAAGGTCGGCCTTTTTGAAAGGCCGCACCGGCTGGTCGATGCGACCATAGCGAAACACGCCGACGTCTTCAGACGCCATCAGCTCGTGGAGCAGTTCTCCGAGCGACTTGCGCTCCACGGCGACAATTTCCGTCAGCAAAAGCCCCATCAGCAGCCCGTCTCCCTCCGGAATGTGCCCCTGGATGCTGATGCCGCCGCTCTCTTCGCCGCCGATGAGCACCGGCTCGTGCAGCATGTGCTCGGTGATGTGATTAAAACCGACCGGCGTCTCGTGCACCGGCAAATGGTAACGCGCCGCCAGACGGTTGAGCATCTGCGTCGTGCTCACGGTCTTGACGATGCTCCCGCGCAGGTTGCGATGGCGCACCAGATGCTCCGTCGCCAGCGCCATGATGCAATGAGGATCGACGAACTGACCGGTGACATCGACGGCGCCGATGCGGTCGGCGTCGCCGTCGGTCGCCAGGCCCAGATGATAGTCGCCGCTGCGCATCACTTCGATCAGCGGCTCCAGGTGGCGCGCAATCGGCTCGGGATGGATGCCGTTGAAACCGGGGTTCATCTCGTTGCGCAGCTCGCGCACCTGGCAGCCCGCCTCGCGCAAGAGCCGCGCCAGATAAAGCCGACCGGCGCCGTACATGGCGTCGACCGCCACGGAGAGATTGGCGGCTGCGATTTTTTCAAAGTCGATCAAAGTGCGCACATGCGCAGCGTATGCAGGGAAGGGATCGAAGCGCGTGATGAGGCCGGCGTCGACCGCCTCCTCAAACTCCATGCGCTTCGGCGCCGCGCCGTTCGCTGCAACGATGCGCCGCTCCACTTCCTTGCAATCCGCAGGGCTGGCGGAGCCGCCAAAGGCCGCCTTGAGCTTGATGCCGTTGTAGCGAGGCGGGTTGTGGCTGGCCGTGATCATGACGCCGCCGTCGGCCTGTTTGTCGACGATGGCGAAGCTAGTGACCGGCGTGGGCGAATCCCCATGCGTCAACCAGACGTGAATGCCGTTGGCGGCGAGCACTTCGGCGACCGCCATGGCGTAGCGATCGCTCAGAAAGCGCGTGTCGAAGCCCACCACCAGCGATGGCGGCTGCTGCGGTGCGGCGCCGTTCGCCTGCCCGCGCAACGCAACATCCGCCAGCGTCTTTTCGGCGATCGCCTGGGCCACCTTGCGAACATTTTCAAAGGTGAATTCTTCGCTGATGACGGCGCGCCAACCATCTGTCCCGAAATGAATCGACATAATTTTCTCTCTTCCCGTACACCTCAGGCCTTGCGCTGTTCCATGAAAGGCGTCTCATTGCCAACGGACGCAATTATACCATGGGGCGGGAGGCGCCGAATGAATTCAGCGGGCGCGTGCTGCGGCGCTTGCGCCTGTTTTGTCGCCCTTCACGAAAGCGATCGTCTCTGTTCGCCAGGGTGTTTCAAGCCCTGGCTGGCTGTGCTATACTGATCTCGGAGCGGTTTCGAGTTGAGCGTAAAACGGAGAAGTGCTATGCAACTCACCACGGTGCGCATCGAAAAGCCGGAGGAGATCAACTTCATCCTCGGCCAGAGTCACTTCATCAAAACGGTCGAGGATATACACGAGGCGCTGGTGACCGCCGTGCCGGGCATCAAGTTTGGCCTGGCCTTCTGCGAAGCATCGGGGCCTGCGCTCGTGCGCTGGTCGGGCACGGACGAGGCCATGATTGAGCTGGCCAGGAAAAATGCGCTCGCGTTAGCGTGCGGCCACAGCTTTATCATTTTCCTGGCGGCGGGCTTTTATCCGGTCAATGTGTTGAAAGCGGTGCAGGCCGTGCCGGAGGTCTGCCGCATCTTTTGCGCAACGGCGAATCCGACCGAGGTCGTCGTGGCGGAGACGGAGCAGGGGCGCGGCATCCTCGGCGTGATCGACGGCGTCAAAAGCAAAGGCGTCGAGGGGGAGGAGGAGATCGCCGCGCGCAAGGCGCTGTTGCGCCGGTTTGGCTATAAGCTGTGACCGAGATGTAAACTGGGGCGTAAAAGGAGAGAAGGATGCCCGAAAGGACGAAAGCGCTGGCGTGGATGTGGGGCGCCGACGGCGAAGTCTACGGCCTCTCGGTGGATGAGGAGACGCACAAACTGCGCTGGTTCGCCAATGCCGGCTGTCTCTGCGACTGGGACGACAGCGAGGTGGATCAGACGCCGGCGCAGTTTCTGGAGCGCGGTGTGCCCGGACAGATCGCAGAGCCGGACCTCGAAACGCTGAACGAAATTCGCCGCGTGATCGCAGCATTGGCGCAGGCGTCCAGGCTCGTTGAGAAGCGGTCAGGCGCGTCGTGAAGCCTGCTCCGCCAGACGGTGGGAGTGCGGCTGCATCTGCACCACCGCCGCAGCCCAGGTGAGCCCCGCGCCGAAGGAGACCAGCAGCAGGGTGTCTGTAGGTCGGATGCGACCGTTCGCCAGATTTTCGGCCAGCGCCAGCGGGATCGACGCCGCCGACGTGTTGGCGTAGCGGTCGATGTTGATGATGAATCGCTCCAGCGGGACGCCCATTTCCTTCGCAGCAGCCTGGATGATGCGCAGATTGGCCTGATGGGGAATCACCCAGTCGATGTCGCCGATGCTTTTGCCCGCCATGCGCAGCGCCCGTTCACTCGCCGGGGTGAAGATGCGCGTGGCGAATTTGAAGACCTCGCGTCCGTTCATGCGAATATAATGACTGCGCTCCTCCAGCACATCCGGGCCGAAGGGCCGCGCCGAACCACCCGACGGCATGATGATGTGCTGGTGATTGGCTCCATCCGACCCCAGGTCGTAGCCAAGCAAACCACACGGCTCTTCGGTCGCCTGCACGACGACGGCCCCCGCTGCGTCGCCGAACAGGACGCACGTCGAACGGTCGCGCCAGTCCAGAAAGCGACTGAGCAGCTCGACGCCCACCACCAGGATGTTGCGATACACTCCCGCCTGGATGAACTGATAGGCTGCAACCAGTGCATACACGAAGCCCGTGCAACCGGTCACAATCGTCATCGCCGGAATCGGGCGTGGGGTGAGCGCCGCCTGCACGAGACTCGACGCCGGCGGGGTGAAGTAATCGGGCGAAGAGGTGGCCACCAGGATCAGGTCCAGCTCGCTGGCGGGTGTGTTGGCGCAGGAGAGGGCCGCCAGGCTCGCCTTGATCGCCATCGTGGAGGTCGTCTCGTCGGCGCCGGCGATATGACGCTGGCGAATGCCGGTGCGCTGCACGATCCATTCGTCGGACGTGTCAAGCGTGGCCTCCAGATCATGATTGGTGACAATGTGGGGCGGGGCGTAGGCTCCCCATCCGGTGATGGCGCC
Organism: uncultured Caldilinea sp.; assembly: GCF_937128415.1. GTDB lineage: Bacteria > Chloroflexota > Anaerolineae > Caldilineales > Caldilineaceae > Caldilinea. The sequence goes on along the minus strand of NZ_CAKZMJ010000082.1, from coordinate 10,965 downwards.
GTACAATCTGCTCATCGCTTCCCTCGTTTCGGATGGATGGTCATTTTAGTGGTCAATGATTCAAATTTTTGCTACGATACTACAAACCGGTGTTTTTATCCATCTTTTCAGCCGATGTGTTTGAAAAAAATTTGACCACCAAGACTCCAAGACGCGAAGGAACGCAAGCTCCGATGTTTTTCTTTGCCTTGGAGCGGGTAGGGACAAGGGTGCGCAGAACTTTGTCGAAGTGAGGAAAAGATGATCGATCCATCGGCGCCGGTCCGGCGGGGCGAAGAATTGGATGTTGCAGCGTTGGAGCGTTATCTGCTGGCGCACTTGCCCGAAGCGCAAGGCCCTCTGGTCGTCGAGCAATTTCCGGGCGGCTTCTCCAACTTGACCTACCTCCTTCGGCTTGGCGATCGAGAGCTGGTGTTGCGCCGCCCTCCCTTCGGCGCCGCCATCAAGAGCGCCCACGACATGGGCCGCGAACACCGCGTTCTCTCTCGACTCTATCCGGTGTATCGCAAAGTTCCTCGTCCCCTGCTCTACTGCGAAGACGAATCCGTCATCGGCGCGCCCTTCTATGTGATGGAACGGCTCCACGGCGTGATTTTGCGCAGTCATTCTCCTCTTCTGCAACAGCTCTCTGGGGAGGCGTTGCGCGCCATCGGCGTCGCCGCCATTGAAAATCTTGCGGCGTTGCACGCCATCGACTACGCCGCCGCCGGTCTGGGCGACCTCGGCAAGCCGGAGGGATATGTTCGCCGCCAGATCGAGGGTTGGACAAAGCGCTATCGCGCGGCGCAGACCGACGAAGTTCCTGCGCTCGAAACGTTGATCGCATGGCTGCATGCGCACATGCCTGCGGAACGCAGCGCAGCCTTGATCCACAACGACTATAAATTCGACAACTTGATGCTCAATCCTGCCAACTTGACGGAGATCATCGCCGTTCTGGACTGGGAGATGTGCACGATCGGCGA